>JAIQET010000013.1 GCA_020073645.1 Terriglobia bacterium
GTTGAGCCAGCCCAGCAGCGCGATCACCGCGACGATCGATGGCGGCATTCTGGGCATTGTGCGAAGCGCAGTAGCTGTCCCCAGCGGCGTTGCACACGACTACGGCGACCATGAACTTGAGCGCCTTCGGCACTTCGGGGAGGTCTCATTGAAGCTGCGATCATGACTTTCCCGCAGCACCGTATCAAAGAGTGTGGTAGAAATACGGTGTTTGTGCCATTGCGGCTGAAGGCGTTTGAAAAGGCGCGAACGACTAGAAGACGAGTAGCTGTGCTGGTCGGGGGCGCATATCATGGTTTTAATCGGGAGGAGAAGTGTCATGTTCGAAACGGCGGAAATGTTCAAGATTTTCCAGCGGTATCGCGGCGACGCCATTGTGGTTCCGGGTCGAGGCGGTCGTCACTGGACTGAGATCAGCACGCGGCCGAACCGGGATGTCCCTCTGGGTGACCCGGCAATGGGGGGTCACGCGTCCTTTGCTTTTGGTCTGGCGATGGCGCGGCCGGACCAGAAGGTGGTCGTTTTCGATTCGGAAGGCGACTTGCTGATGGGGCTGGGGGTTTTGGCGACCGTTGCCGAACTGCAGCCGAAAAACTTCTATCACTTCCTGCTCGACAACGGTTGCTACGCGACTACCGGAGGCCAGCCGGTCCCTAACGCCAAAAACATTTCCTACGATGCCTTCGCGCGTGGCGCCGGTTATTCACATGTTTTCGCCTACGACAACCTCGAGGGATTTTCAATCGACATCGAGCGCATACTGGCCCAGCGCGGCCCGGTATTCGTCGCGATGAAGGTTGTTCCTGAGATCATGAACGATCCCATAGGCCGGCGCAAACGATGGCAGACCCGCAGTCGGGAGCAAGTGCTGAAAGACCTGCAGCTGGAGCTGGGGGTCACAATCTGAGCGTATTCAGGCGCCGGGAGTAAAGGCGAGTGGCGATCAATCTAACGCTTGCCTTGACTTTTTTCAGCTTTGTCGGCTCGAGCGCGGCGCGCGTGTTGCTCACGCTCTACGCGCTCACGCTGGGCGCGCAACCTTCCACAGTCGGGGTGCTTGGGGGCATGTTCTATTTGTTCCCCCTGCTTCTCTCGTTGCCGATCGGCTCGCTGGCCGATCGTTACGGCTCGCGCTGGCTCCTGATGATCGGCGCGCTTTGCGGTGCTTCCGCGCTGCTGCTTCCGTATTTCGTGCATGCAATACCTGCGTTCTATGTCGCAGCGGCGCTGAGCGGCCTGGCGCTGGCGTTCTTCCACGTCACGCTGCAAAACCTCATGGGCATTTTGAGCCGGCCGGATGAACACGCGCGGAACTTCAGCAACTTCAGCCTGGTCGGGGCAACGACCAATTTTGTCGGGCCGCTGGTGGCTGGATTTTCGATCGACTACGCAGGACACGCCGTCGCGTGCCTCTACCTTGCCGCGCTGTCGCTGATAGCGATCGTACTGCTGCTGGTCTGGGGCCACCTGCTGCCCGGCGGCAACCGCGCGGCGGTGGGCGGCACTGGAACGCTCAAGTCGCTGGCGGATCGCGAGGTATTGCGCATGCTCGCCACGAGCGGCCTGGTGCAACTCGGCACCGATCTGTTCCAATTCTACCTGCCGATTTACGGGTATGCGAAAGGACTGTCGGCCTCGGCCATCGGTGCTGCGCTTGCGGCCTTCGCCGGCGCCTCGTTCGTCGTGCGGCTCTTCCTGGCGCGCCTCGTCAAGCACGTGTCACCGGAGAAGCTGCTTGCCTGGTCGTTTTACGCGGGCGCGATCGGCTTCTTGCTGGTGCCGTTCTGCCGCAACGCCCTCATGCTGGGGGCGGTCGCTTTCATCTTCGGGCTCGGCATGGGTATCGGCACGCCACTTACCGTGATTCTGATGTTCAGCCATTCGACGGAGGGACGTTCAGGCCAGACGCTCGGGCTGCGCCTGACCGCCAACAATTTCGTGCGCGTGGTGGGCCCGATGCTATTCGGGGCGGTCGGATCGGCGTTGGGATTGCCTCCAGTATTCTGGATCAACGCGCTGATGATGGGATCGGGCGGGCTGATGTCGCACTCGCGTGCAAAGCGGTCTCGATAGTTCTAGCAAAAGCCGGCTACGTCATCCGCTGTTGCTGCGCCGCCAGCGCTCGGTTTCTGATGCGCGCGAGGACAAATGCCAGCATGATACCGACCACGCATGCGACGCTGATGCCGACAAAGCCCCAGGTGAACGTTCCCGCCCTGTCTTTCACTACGCCGAGAGCGTAGGCGAACGTCAGGGCGCCGATGTTGGCGAAGAGATTGCTGAACCCGGTGGACATGCCCGCGATACGCAGGCCGAGCACCTCGACGGGCACAAAGAACAGAGCGCCAAAATAGAACTGCAGGAACATCGAGTTAATTGCGATCACGACGAGCAGCAGCGGGATCGAATGTACGAGCACCAGCAGTGTCGAAGTGCAGGCGATAACGGCCAATGATCCGCCGATCACCAGCGGCGGATTTCTCAGGCGGTCCGACACGTAGCCGCCCATTACGTTCGACAGTACCGTAAAGGCAGCGCCCATCGCGACAACGAAGCCCGCCTCCTGAATTGAGAGTCCGCGGTCTGCCACCAGCAGGGACGGCAACCAGAAATTGATCCCGACCACGACGCCCAACCGAATGAATTGGATGGCGCCGCATACCCACATGATCTCGTACTTGAACAACCGGAACGCATCGAGCATACCCACCCGTTGCCGGGACCCCTCGCGGGGTTTTTCTTTGCCAAACGCCAGATACAGAAGCGCGGCGCCTATTCCCGCGATCGAAAAGAACACAATCGTAAACCGCCAGCCATATTGGTTCACCAGCAGCGGGCCAACCAGGGACAGGAAGATGTTGCCGGAGAAGCCGCCCACCACGTAGAGGCCCATGGCCGTGGCCCTGCGCTCCGGCGGGAACCACGAAGCAAGCAGTGCGAGGCCAGGCGCGAACATCAACGCCCGGAACACTCCTGTGACAAGCTGGTTGATTACCGCGAATTGGAACGTATGGATAAGGCCGAAGTTGAGCGACAGCAGGGTTGAACCCAGGATGCCAATGAAGAACAGGCGCTTGGGACCGAACCGGTCCGAGAGGAAACCCGCCGGAATCTGCCCGAGCGCATAGGTCAACGTCGAGGCGGCGGACAGCATTCCGGCCTGCGCGAAGTTCATCTGCAAGTCGGCGCGAATCAACGGCAGGAAGAGCGCTATACCGCCGAAAGTCAGCGCGGGGGTGTGCTGCGCAATCACCAGGCAGGAGAACAAGACCAGCGACAGAAACAGGACGCTGCGCAATTTCATGAGGAGACCCTGTGGCGAAAAGTAAGAATGCAATGGCGCTCCATTATGCCGCACCGGGGCTGAGGATGGGGTTCGAGGGCATACCAAGAAGCTTAATAACACGTTTTAATGATACGTTTCAATGTACCGGGCTTGGCCTTGGGAAATCGCGCTGCAGCCGGGACCAGCTCCCGGTTCACAGTGGTCCGGCTTCTCCTCTTGCAGATTGCGATCTTTGCGGTGGCCAGCGCGACCCTTCGACTGCGCTCAGGGCAGGCTCTGGCGCTGCTGCCTGGTTTATAATCATCAATTCTGCCGTATATCCTGGAGTGACAAGAAGATGATTCGATTTCTGCAAACCCCTGGGCCCCTGAAGAAGATTATTCTCGGAGGGCTGCTGCTGATTATTTGTGCGGCCATGGTGATCACGCTGGTGCCCGGCGGGGTCGGCTCGAGCTTCGGTTTTGGCGCCCCAGGACGCGGGGTGGTGGCCAACGTGGCCGGTGAGGAAGTGACCACGGTCGAGGTGCAGCGGGAGGCCCGGCAGATGCTGCGCCAGCAGTTTCCCCGGGGCAGTGCCATGGCGGCGCAATTGCTCCCCTTCTTTGCCAGCCGCGCAGCCGAGGAACTGATCACCCAGAAGGCGGTGCTGGCGGAAGCCGACCGCCTGGGTCTGCATGTGAGCGACGAAGAGCTGCGGGATGAGTTGCAACATGGCCGCTACGCCGCGGCCTTCTTCCCCGGCGGCACTTTCATTGGCGAGGACGCGTACGAGGCCAGGATCCAGCAGGCCGACATGACCGTGCCGCAATTCGAGCAAGGAGTGAAGGAGCAGATCCTTTTCGACAAGCTGCGCAACCTGGTGGCGGGCAGCGCCTTTGTGACCGACGCCGAAATCCGCCAGGAATTCGTACGCCGCAACACCCAGGTCAAGTTTGACTACGCCGTACTGCGCAAAGAAGACATTGCCAAGGAAATCCACCCCAGCGATCCTGAACTGAAGGCGTACTACGACAGCCACCTGGCCAACTACAACAACTCCATTCCCGAGAAGCGTAAAGTCCAGTATGTCCTGATCGACACGGCGAAGCTCCAGTCAGAGGTCCAGGTCACACGCGAAGATTTGCAGGCGTATTACGATCAGCACCGTGACGAGTATCGTCTACCCGAGCAGGTGAATGTGCGGCAGATCCTGATCAAGACCCCTCTGCCCGGTGCCGATGGGAAGGTGGACCAGAAGGGTGTTGACGAGGCTCGTGGCAAAGCCGAAGACGCCCTCAAGCAGCTCAAGGCGGGGGCGAGCTTCGAAGACCTGGCCAAGAAGTACTCCGAAGATCCCAGCGGCAAGACTGGCGGCTCGATCGGGTGGATTCGCCGCGGCGGCTTTCCGGTTCCTGAGGTGGACACGGCTGCGTTTTCCTTGCCCAAGGGCGGGACTAGCGACGTAATCAACGCGGGCTATGCATTCGTCATTCTTCACATCGATGACCGTCAGCCGGCTCACATGAAGACGCTGGAAGAGGTCAAGGACCAGATCGAACCCGCCATCAAGCGGGAGAAGGCTTCGCGCGCCGCTGACGCGGCGGCCAGCAGCTTGCTCAGCCAGGCCCGTGCCAACGGTCTTGACAAGGCGGCTGCTGCCAAAGGGATGACGGTCGTGAACACCGACTTCATCAGCCGCGGCGACGCGCTGCCCGGGATTGGTCCCTCCCCGGCCTTCATGGATGCAGTGTTCAATGCGCGAGAGAAGGCGCCGCCGGATGAAGCGCAGTTGCCGCAGGGCTTTGCGGTGTTCCAGGTGCTGGCGGTCAAGCCTCCGGCCACGCCTACGTTCGAAGAAATCCGCAGCCAGGTGGAGACGCAGTTCAAGAACGAACGCACCACCGCTCTGCTTACCCAGAAGACGCAGGAGCTTTCCGACCGCGCCAAGGCCGGGCATGACCTGAAGAAAGCGGCCAAGGAACTGGGCGCGACCATGAAGACCAGCGATTTCGTGCTGCCTGACGGGCAGGTGCCCGATATCGGCTCGATGGGGGGCGCCGCGTCAGGGGCGTTTTCCATGAAACCGGGCGAGATCAGCGGGCCTATCGACAATGGCAATACCGGCGCGGTACTGCAAATCCTGGAGAAGCAGGATCCGTCGGACCAGGACTTTGCCGCGAAGAAGGACCAGATTCGCGATTCGCTGCTGCAGAACAAGCAGGGGGAATTGTTCAATCTGTTCGTGGCCAACCTGCGGGACCAGATGCAGAAGGCCGGGAAGATCAAGATCAACCAGGAAGAGATGAAAGGTCTGACCCGCGGCCAGGGCAGCGAAGAGGGCGAGTAACGCCAGGGTATTGCGGGGGAGGCATCCAGGTCCCCGGCCCATAGTTTTTCTCTGTGTTGTTCCTCACGGGCAGAGTCAGAGAGGAGTTCCCATTAACGCTCAGCCATCATAAGAAAGAACCATGGTTTTTCCCCGCGCGACAGGAATTTTGCTGCATCCGATCTCACTGCCGTCGCGTGGCGGCATCGGGGATTTTGGCCCGGCGGCTTATGAGTTCGTAGATTTCCTGGCCAGCGCTCGCCAGGGTTTGTGGCAGGTCCTTCCCCTGGGCCCGCCTGCGGCTGGAAATTCTCCCTACTCCTCGACCTCGGCATTTGCCGGCAATCCGTTGCTCATCAGCCTGGAGCGTTTGGCAGAGCGTGGCTGGATCGAGCCCGCGCAGTTCACGGGTCCGCCGGAGCACGTGGGCATGATCGACTACGACGAGGTGAGCCGTCACAAGCTGCCGCTGCTGGCCCAGGCCGCGCGCAATTTCCTGGAGCATGCTCCTGCCGCGGCACGCGGCCGCTTTGACCGCTTCTGCAGCGACAACGCCTGGTGGTTGGAGGATTTTGTCCTCTTTGATGCCTTGCGCGAGCGCTGCAACGGCCAAGTCTGGAAGCACTGGCCACGGGACCTGGCCCGCCGCGAGGCGACGGCGCTGGAGGCCGTGCGCCGGGAGCTGGCATCGGAAATGGCGCTGCGCCGTGTGATCCAGTTTGCCTTCTGGGAGCAGTGGCGGGCCTTGCATCGCTACTGTGCGCAGAAGTCTATTCGCGTGGTCGGCGACATCGCCATTTTTGTGGACTACGACAGCGCCGATGTCTGGAGGTGTCGCGATCTCTACCGCTTGAGAGACGACCTTGAGCCCGAGGTGGTTTCCGGAGTGCCTCCCGACGCGTTCAGCGCCACCGGCCAGCGTTGGGGCAATCCGCTCTACAACTGGGACGCCATGCGCGCCCGCGGCTACGAGTGGTGGATCCAGCGCCTGCGCTGGGCCACGCAAACCTGCGACTACATCCGTCTCGACCACTTTCGCGGATTCGATCAGTTCTGGGAGATTCCTGCCCACGAGCCTACGGCAATGAACGGACGCTGGGCGGATGGGCCCAAGGACGACCTCTTCAACCAGGTTCGCGACGCCCTGGGCGGGCTGCCGTTCTTTGCCGAAGACCTGGGCTACATCACGCCCGAGGTGCACGCCCTGCGGGAGCGCCATCACATTCCCGGGATGGCGGTGCTGCAGTTTGGCTTCAGCAATCCGGGCGCACACGTCTATTTGCCGCATCGGCTTACACCCGACCGGGTGGTGTACACCGGCACCCATGACAACGACACCACGCTCGGTTGGTGGAACTCGGGCGTGAGCGAAGAGGAGCGTCGTGCCGTGCGGAATTATGTGGGAGCCTGCGAAGATGGGATCAACTGGGGTTTGATTCGCCTGGCCCAAGGCTCGGTGGCCAGCCTGTCAGTGGTTCCATTGCAGGATGTGCTGGGGCTGGGCAGCGAAGCCCGCCTGAATGTCCCCAGCGTGAAGGATGGTAATTATCGCTGGCGATTCCAGCCCGGAGCCCTCAAGCCAGAATTGGCACAGCGTCTGGCAATCTTGGCTGAGGTCACGGATCGGCTGCCACCGCCGGTGCCGGAGCGGCCACAAGAAGACTTCGCGGCATAGTCTGGTGGTTGTGTTTCTCCGTGCCTCTGAGTCTCCGTGATGAAGCCTCCGGCCAAGAAAAAGCCGGGATCCGAAGACCCCGGCTGCAGTTGGCTGGTTGCCCGGATAAAACTTGTGTGCACGCGGGCGCTCTCGCCCACGCAGCCTCTAACGAACCTATCGGCGGCGCGCTCCGCGACTTTACGCGCTGCGTCGCGGCCGTACGGTCAAGTCCCGCACCTGCGCCAGGATGCTCGACATCTGCAAGCCGTTCAGTTGCGAGAGGAAGGGCATCAGCTCGGCGATAAACGGGTCCTGCAGCAGTTCGCGGACTTCCTCCTGGCGGCTGCGTTCGCCGCCCGAGAGCAGTTCAGGCACGGTCACCTCCAGTGCCCGCGCCAGCCGCTCCAGCGAGGAGAGGGTGGGCGTGGCCTTCTCGTTTTCGATCTTGGACACGTAGGTGCGCGGCACCGACATACGGGCGGCCAGTTGCCGCTGGCTAAGCCCGTTGCGCAGGCGCAACGAACGGATGGATGCAGCCAGGTTCAGGTGCCCGCGCCCATTGCCGTTCGAGGGCGCCACTGGTGGCAGTGGCAGAGTTGCGACAATTTCCGGCTCGTCCTCGTCTAATGAGCCATGGCAGCGGCGGCAAAGGTTGTTGGTGGTACGGAATTGGACCAGCAGGCAGCGGTCGCAACGAACGACTTCCCTGGAATCAACCGGGGCAAGGGTCGTGGCCATTTAGGTTTGGGAGTTGCCAGAGCGGAGGCTACTCCGGAACCGGGGGATATGTTCCAATCTCCACGGTAATCTGCGCGACAACACCTGTGGATGTCAAGCAAAATCTGGGGTGAAACGCGAAATATCTTGTGGGAAAGCCAAAACAAAAGGGCGAAAACCAGGAGAAAACAGGTAAGAAACCATGAATGAGCGCGAAGCGGCGTGGGGTTTACTAACTGAGTTCACCCAATCGGAAAGTTTGCGCAAACACGCGCTGGCGGTGGAGGCATGCATGCGCGCCTACGCCCGCAAACTGGGCGGAGACGAGAACCTGTGGGGCGTGGTGGGATTGATCCACGACTTCGACTACGAGAAGTGGCCCAGCCCGGAGGAGCACCCGTACAAGGGAAACGAAATCCTGAAGGAGCGCGGGTACTCGGACGAAATCCGCCGCGCCATCATGTCGCATGCCGAGTACTCCGGCGTACCGCGGGAGACTCCCATGGAAAAGGCCCTGTTCGCCTGCGACGAGCTGGCGGGATTCATCACGGCCTGCGCGCTGGTGAAGCCAGGGAAGTCGCTAGCCGAAGTCGAGGCCAAGTCGGTGCGAAGAAAGATGAAAGACAAAGCGTTTGCGCGGAGCGTGAATCGGGAAGATATTGTGAACGGAGCGGCGGAGCTGGGGGTGGAGTTGGAGGAGCACATCGCGTTCTGCATTGAGGCGATGAAGGGAGTGGCGAGGGAGTTGGGGTTGGATGGGAGTGGGGCGAAGACTTCGTAGAGAAGGCGGTCTCCGGGACCTACGTGTGGATGTAATGCTTAACTGCGGTCATTTGGTCGAGAATCAAGTTCGGAAATTTTCGTTGCAGGATGTTCATGACTGCGTTGGTCAATTCAACGACTTCGACTCGCGAGTCGATGGTGGCCATCCATACGTCCGGGAAATACCGGGACAACATACCCAAGCAGTAGGCAATAACCAGCATCGATGCGGGTTCTGCCAGATAGGTTTCTGGCTGCGCGATAAAATACTTTCGTCCATAGAGATCCTCCACAATATCCGGGTAGTAGCCTAGGGTCTGCTGCTCGCCCGCTTTCGCTTCCACCCTGAGCTCAAGGTAGAGGTTACTCGGAAATTGATCGACCAGTCGTATTCCTGGGTTCTTGTCACAGAGAGATAAGAGGTTTTTCTTCTCCGAATCCAACAAACGGTTGATGCGGAAGCTGTGGATCTCGACGACCTTCTCCAGTGGTCGGTTGGCAGTAGGAGCGCTATCATTCGTTGCGCTGATTGGTACAGAGGCATAGTGGTTCACAATGTGACGGCTTGCCTCGCCGGGGTGGACGGTGGGTCGGAAGCCTAGCTCAGTCAAGCTGCCGTAAAGGTCCGGCAGAGATCTAAGCAACTCCCAACAACTAAACGGCTGATCGGCGATCTTCTGAAGGGGTTGCAGGTCGGCACAAGGAAAGGGAAAATCACGTTCTACGTATGTGGGCCTCCCGTGGTCGTGGATTTCGGCATGAACAATGCACGCAGACGGCTGAAGGCATTCATAGACCAAGGGAAAATGCCCAGCCGGAGTGCCACCAGAACTTTTGTAGCATCGGCATTGAATAGCGGAGAAAAAATCTTGCACTGTCTTGGCCCTGACCGCGGTCTCAGCCAAGCCCTTGTCTAGGTCCAAGCCGTGGTGATTGTGTTTGCCGGACCTACGGGCGGCGTCTAGAGAGAATGTTCCATCCCGCTTCATGAGCACTAGTGCTGCGGAAAGGGCAACACTCCCGTAGTAGAGCAGCAGAGGCCGCGTCGCAAGGTCGACCTGCTCTGATGCCAGGAAATACTGCTCAGCTTGTCGGACACAGTAGCCAATCTGGCGAGCTTGCTTCTTTAGATTTGCCTCGTGCTTGCCCTTCGGGACATTGTGAATTGATCTTAGTCGCTCAATCGTGCGCTCGACGCTCAAGAACAAACGAAGATACTTCCACACCTCACGGGAGGGATCATGGGACACTACTTCTCTCACTTCGCTTATCATCCGCCTAGACCCTAACTCGAAATCCCGCAGCTAGCCTGAGCACTATTAGTCTACGTCAGAAGGGGGAAGGTGGGACTAGCGAAGCGCGTCTGCCAGCTTGCCGCTCGCGATTACCTCCGCGATGCGCGCGAAGTCCTGGTACATCACGCGATCCTTGTCCATGGTCGGACACACCGCGCGGATCGCGGCGTGGGCCTGTTGCAAGTGCTTGGAGGTCTTGAGCGGGGCGAGGAAATCCAGGGCTTGGGCGGCGGCCATGGCTTCAATCGCCATCGCATTGCGGGTGTTTTCGACGATCCGCTTCAGCTTCAGCGATGCCCCCATTCCCATGGAGACAAAATCTTCCTTGTTGCCGGAGGTGGTGATCGAATCCACCGACGCGGGATGCGCTAGCACCTTGTTCTCGCTGACCAGCGCAGCGGCCGTGACCTGCGGCATCATGAAGCCGGAATTGAGACCGGCGCCGGGAGCGAGAAACGGCGGCAGGCCTTCGCTCAAGGTGGGGTTCACGAGTCGCTCCAGGCGGCGCTCCGAGATTCCGGCCAGGGCGCTGAGGGCGATGGCAAGAAAGTCCAGAACGAAAGCCACCGGCTCGCCGTGGAAATTCCCTCCGGAAAGGATGTCCCCGTCGCTTTCAACGGAGCTTCGCTCCTCGGGACGGGCGGGGGCGCCCGTCCCCACACGGGCCTTGCCGCTGGCAGGGAACACCAGCGGGTTATCCACCGCGGAGTTGGTCTCGGTTTCCATCACCTCGCGGCAATGGGTCAGGGTGTCGCGCACCGCACCGTGGACTTGCGGCATGCAGCGCAGGGAATATGCGTCCTGCACGCGGTCACAATTGCGATGCGACTCGCGAATCTGGCTGCCTTCGAGCAGTTTGCGCAGGTTCTCGGCGGTCTTCAATTGACCCGCGTGTGGACGTGCCCGGTGAATACGAGCGTCGAAGGCGACGTCGGTGCCCTTCAGAGCATCAAGGGTCATGGCGCCGATCACGTCCGCGGAATCCACCAGCGTCTCCGCGGCGAGCAGTGCCAGGATTCCGACGCCCAGCATGCCTTGCGTGCCGTTGATCAGCGAGACGGCTTCTTTGGCCTCGAGCACCAGCGGTTTGACTTGCGCCCGCTTCAGCGCTTCGCCGCTGGAGATGCGCGCGCCCTGGTCGTCCAGGCACTCGCCTTCGCCGATCAGCGCCAGCGCCAGATGTGCCAGCGGAGCCAGATCGCCGCTGGCCCCTACGCTGCCCTGCGACGGCACCATGGGTGTGACCCCGCGATTGAGCATCTCGCACAAGGTGTCGATGATCGCGGCCCGGACGCCGGAGTAGCCCTTGGAAAGGGAGTTAGCGCGCAGCAGCATCATGGCGCGGGTTTCGGCGATGGAAAGCGGCTCGCCCACACCCACGGCGTGCGAGCGCACCAGGTTGATCTGCATTTCGCGGATCTGCTCGCCGCCGATGCGGACATCGCTCAGCTTGCCAACGCCGGTGGTGATGGCGTAGGAAACCTTGTTGTTGGCGACCAGGGCGTTCACCACCGCGCGAGCCCGGTCCACGGCCGCACGAGCGTCGGGATCGAGCAGCACCGGACGGCGTTCGACGGCTACTTCGCGCACCGCTTCGAGCGTCAGATCGTTGCCGTTGATGTGGAGAGCTTTCATGAGTTAGGTCTCAGGTCTCAGGTGATAGGTCCCAGGTTGTAGGTCGAGGTTCACTGACACCTGGAACCTCACACCTGAGACCCGAGACCTTATTTTCCTGCCGCTGCCCGGAACGCCGTCAGGTACTTCTGCGGCATCGGGGTGATCTTCATTTCCCGATCGATCACGATGTGCGTGGTCTCGCCCTCGGCCAGCAGCGTGCCGTCTGCGGCCCGCAACAGTTCGTAACCGAAATGAATCAGGGACTCGCGAATATTCTTCAGGTGCGTGCGCACGATGATCTCTTCGTCGTAACGCGCCGGCGCCTTGTACCGGCAGCGCGCGTCCACCACCGCTATGTGGCAGCCGTCCGCGCGTTCCATCTCTTTGTACGTGAACCCCAGCTGGCGCAGCAATTCTACGCGCCCGACTTCAAACCAGATGAAATGATTGGAATGATAGACGATGCCCATCTGATCGGTCTCGGCGTAGCGCACGCGCAGGCGGGTTTCGCAGACCACGGGATGTCCGTTGCCGGTCACTTTCCGCTCCATTGCGGCTTGCGTTTTTCGAGGAATGACGAGATGCCCTCCCGGAAATCGGCCGTGGTGCGGATGTGGGCGTTGTCTTCGATTGCCGTGGCGATCTGCTGGTCGAGCTGGCCGGCGATGAAGCTGTTGATCAGCTTCTTGGTGGCGCGTACCGAGGACGGGCTGTTCTCCAGGATCTGAGCAGCCAAATCGCGCGCGCGTGGCAGCAGGCGCTCCGGTGCGACGACCTCGTTGACTAGGCCGTAGCGATGGGCCTCGGTGGCATCGAACAGGCGTCCGGTGAGGAGCAGGTCGCGGGCAATCTTGTGGCCCACCTGCCAGACCAGGATGGAAGAGACGATTGCCGGAACGAATCCGATGCGAACCTCGGTGTAGCCGAACTTGGCTTCGGGCACGGCGAGGGTGAAGTCGCACATCGTCGCCAGGCCGGTGCCGCCGGCGATAGCAGCGCCGTTCACTGCGGCAATGGTGGCCCGGGGAAATTCATAAAGCCGGCGGAAGATGCGCGCCACGCGAGCGGAATCTTTCACATTCTCATCGTGGGTCTTGCCCAACAGCGACTTCAATTCGTCCAAATCCAGACCGGCGCAAAAGGCCTTGCCGGCCCCGGTGAGGATGACAACCTGCGCGGGAGAGCGCTCGATCTCGTCCAGAGCAGCCAGAAGTTCCTCCAGCAACTGAAAGCTGATGGCGTTGCGCTTGTCGGGGCGATTGAGAGTGATGGTGGCGATGCCGGCGTCAAAGGCGAGTTGGAGAGTTTGGTAGGTCATCTTGACCCTATTAACATGCTTGTCATCCTGAGCGCAGCGAAGGATCGGCTTTCCTTCGGTGCTTGCCGGGATGAGGGGCGTGAGTGGCTTGATCTCGCCATACCAGTCTTCACTCAAATCCTCCCAGGTGGAGTTCAGCGACTCGATTAAAGCAACTTTTTTCCCTCGCAGCCATCCCTTGATGGTCTTCTCCCGGGCAATGGCATTGCCCACATACTGGAAGGTCTCAAAGTATACAAGGCGGTGCACTCGATAGTCGCTTGTGAAGCCGGGGAGTTTGTCGTGCTTGTGCTCCCACACCCGACGATGAATGTTGTTGGTGACTCCGGTGTACAACACCCGCGACTTGCTCGCCATGATGTAAACGTAGAAGTGGCGCATGCCGAAGCAGACCCTTCCCCTTCACTTCGTTCAGGGTCAGGACGAAAACTCCTATAGGAGAGCCGAGATTCATGAGAATGTCTGTGCCAGTCGTCACAACAAGGGCTTGTGGATTGTGGTGTTCCCCCAGCGGTTAGCCGGTTCAATGGAAAGCAGGTCCTTCGCTTCGCTCAGGATGACAATTCAGCGGCAGAGGACACTAATCGGCGGCCGACGAATTCGTATACCGTAGTCCAAGCTCCGTCGTCACTCGCAGCAGTGTATCCAGCGGCTTCAGCGGCGGCAATGCTGCGCCCCGCTGCTGCAAGGCTTCAATCACTTTCTCCGTCGGGATGTTTCCCACCAGCGCGTCCTGCGCGAATGGGCACCCGCCCAATCCACCCAGCGCGGAATCAAAGCGGCGGCAGCCGGCGTCGTAGGCCGCCAGAATCTTATCAACTGCCTGATCGGGACGGCTGTGCAGGTGGACTCCGATGTCGATGTAGTCGTACTTGCCCAGCACCCCGGAAACCAGATCACCGATCTGACTGGGCCCGGCCAGCCCAACGGTGTCGGCCAGCGAAATCATCTTGATGCCGGACGACTCCAGCAGATCGACGGCGTCCACCACCTCGCCGACGTTCCAAGGATCGCCGTAGGGGTTGCCGAAGGCCATGGAAATGTAGACCACTACATTCAATCCCGCCTCGTCGGCTTTCTTCTCGATCTTCTCCAGCTCCTCGATGGCTTCTTCCAGCGTCTGATGCTGGTTGTTACGCAGGAAGGTCGGCGAAACCGAGTAGGGGAAGCCCAGGGTGCGCACGGCGCTGGTGTTGATAGCTCGTTGCGCGCCTTTTTCGTTGACCACGATGCCGATGACCTCTACGTCATCAGGCGGATCGAGTTCCTTCAGCACGTCTTCCGAGTCCGCCATCTGCGGCACGGCTTTGGGCGAGACAAACGACACCGCGTCGATGTTCTTGAATCCCGCGCTGATCAAGGCTTTCAGGTAGTCCGCCTTGATGTAGGTAGGGACCTGCCCCTTGAGGCCTTGCCAGGCATCGCGGGGACACTCGATCAGTTTGACGGAATCAGGCATATCGACGTGCAATTTTAGATTGCAGATTTCAGATCTCAGATTTTCTGACGAGCCCAATTCTGCAATCTGAAATCTTCAATCTGAAATCCATTCCTAGGTTTGCAGCACTCCTACCTTAAACTCCGCCACATCCGGGTTCAGCGCTGCCGCTTCGAGCGCCTGCGTGATGGCCTCGCGGGTCTCGATGGGATCAATGATCTTGTCAATCCACAGTCGCGCCGCTCCATATCGCGGGTCAGTCTGCTCGTCGTAGGTGCGCTTCACCGACTCGTAGAGTTCTTTCTTTTCTTCGTCGCTCAGTTTCTTGCCGCTGCGTTCCAGTTGCTTGATCTTGATTTCGACCAGCGTTCCCGCCGCCGAGTCTCCACTCATTACGGCATAGCGGGCGGTGGGCCAGGCGAACATGAAGCGCGGATCGTAGGCCTTGCCGCACATGGCGTAGTGTCCGGCGCCGAACGAGCCACCCACGATCACCGTAATCTTGGGCACAACCGAGTTCGACACCGCATTCACCATCTTGGCTCCCGCCTTGATGATGCCGCTCCATTCGGCGTCGCGTCCCACCATGAATCCGTTCACATCGTGGAAAAAGATCAGCGGGATCAGGTTCTGGTTGCAGTCCATGATGAAGCGGGCGGCTTTTTCGGCGGACTCGGTATAGATCACACCGCCGAACTCGATGCGCTTGTGGCCTTCGTGGTCGGTTTGATGGGCGTGCAGTTTCTGGTTGGCAACGATGCCCACGGCGAAGCCACCGATCCGGGCGTAGCCGCAGAGCACGGTCTTGCCGTATTCGGCCTTGTACTCGTCGAAGCGGCTGCCATCCACAATGCGCGCCAGAATTTCTTTCATGTCGTATGGACGGCCGGGCGATGAATCGTAGATGCCGTAGATCTCTTCGGCTGCCAGCGTGGGATTTTCCGGTTTCTTGCGGTCCCATGGAGACTGCCGGCGGTAGCCCCATTTCTCGACCATGGAGCGAATGCGCGCGATGCAGGCTTCGTCGTTGGGTTCGTGGAAGTCGATGGTGCCGCTGATGGCGGAATGCATGGTTGCGCCGCCCAGTTCCTCGGCAGAAACCTTCTGCCCAATCGCTGCCTGTACCAGCGCTGGTCCGGCGAGAAACAGGCCGCTGCCGTCGGTCATGAGCACGTTGTCGCACATGACTGGCAGGTAGCCGCCGCCAGCCACGCACATGCCCATGATGGCGGCGATCTGGGAAATGCCCATGGCCGACATCACAGCGTTGTTGCGGAAGACGCGCCCGAAATCGTCGGTGTCGGGGAAGACATCTTCCTGCAGTGGCAGGAACACGCCCGCCGAGTCCACCAGGTAAATGGTGGGGATGCGGTTCTCGATGGCGATGTTCTGGGCGCGGATGACCTTCTTCGAGGTCATGGGGAAAAACGCGCCCGCCTTCACCGTGGCGTCGTTGGCGATGATCATCACCAGCCGGGTGTGAATGCGTGCCAGCCCGGTAATGACACCGGCCGCGGGCGCACCGCCCCATTCCTCGTACATGCCGTAGGCAGCGTAGCTCCCCAGTTCGAAGAAGCTTCCGGGATCGGCCAGCAGGTTGATGCGCTCGCGTGCCGTCAGCCGCCCCTGCGCGTGCTGCCTCTCGATGGCCTTGGGCCCGCCACCCTCGCGGATTTTTTCTTCTTCGTTATGGATTTGCGACACCAGGTCAGCCATGAAGCGCATGTTGGCTTCAAAGCGGGCGGAAGTTGCGTCTACACGCGAGGTGAGAACGTTCGACGCTGGAAGCGTGCTGGATTCGGTACGGTCGGCCATAGGCGGTGGGCCCGAAACTATTTACGGTATATCAGCGGAGCGGGAGAGGGCAAACCGGGATGTTTCGCCACAGGGACACAGAGGCGCGGAGAAAGTCACAAATCTGAAGGCAGAACCAAGTCACTTCCGGATGCCCGATTCAGGAGGCGACGCACCGCCTCGGCTACCGGATCTTCCACCACTGCGTCCACCAGCCCGATCCGAAGCGCCTCAGCAGCGTGGAGCTTCTCCGCGGCCACCAACATCTCCAGCGCCTTCGCTTTCCCCACCAGTCGGGGCAGACGCTGGGTTCCGCCCCAGCCCGTGATCAGGCCCAAGGCGGCGCCGCGATGTCCAAAGATGGCATGTGGCGAGGCAATCCGCCGATGGCACGCCAGGGCCAGGTCCAGTCCTCCCCCCATGCAATAGCCGTGAATCGCCGCGTAGACGGGCGCAGGATATCGTTCTACGACATTCATAAACTCCTGCCCCATGCTTGCAAAGGCCGGGGCTTCCGGACCGCCCAGTTGAGATATCTCGTTCAAGTCCGCGCCCGCCGAAAAAGCTGGGTCTCCCGAGATCACCAGTGGCAGAACAAGGTCGTTTCCGGACGCCAGGTTTCGGATTTCTTCGGTTAGGGCGTTGATTTTCTTGCGAGTCAACCGGTTGGTTCCGTCGGGCGAGACGAGGGTGAGGAAGAAAATTCCACCATCATGTCCAAGGGTGAAGTCGGGATGATTTTCGTGCGACTCTGCCATCGGGAAAGTCTGCGCTCACGCCCTCTCAATCCACTCCGCCAGGTCGCATCCGTCTTCGCTGAGCTCAAAGGCGCCCATGCGGACGCCATCGCCAATCAGCCGGTGGGAGGCTGGGTCTCGCGCGACTCGGGAAATCCATTGGCGTCCGACGTCATATTGGTTAGCAGTGAACCAGCGTTGCGGCAGGACCTGGACCAAGCCGGCTTGCGGATAGAGCACGTGGAGGTTGCAGGCCGCGCCATCGCGGTTCTTGGCCGAGCGCGAACTTACCAGCAGCAGTTCGTCGAGCGAGCGGAACTCTTCGGGCACTTCGATCTTGTGGGTTCCGCCGGCAAGCCGGGTGCTGACCTCAAATTCGGCCAGCGGCGCGGTGGCGGCATAAACTTTGTCGCTGGAGTTCTTGAACCAGCCTACGATCTCGGCGAATGAGAAGCTCGCGAGTTGGTCGGGATCAAAGCACATGACCCGCAGGGCTCCGGGCTCGGGACACCAGACTCCCAAGCGGTTTGGTGGGATCTGAAACGGCACGCAGTGGGTGTTCAGCGCGAGCCGCGGCTTCGAGGGTTCCTGCCTCAGGCCGAGGGTTGCAAGATAGGCGAGTTCGCCCTCGTTGCCGTGATAGGTCCAGACGAAATCTTGGCCAGACGCCCCGCGTACCGGGGGAAAGGTTTTCCAATACCAGGGAGACGGCCCAGCGGTTTTTTCGAGAAGGGCCAGGCGCTTGTCGGAGGGCATCAACCGGCTGCCGGGACGCCGCGCGGCTTCACGTTGGCGCGAATGAATTGCACGATATCATCCATGGCCGTGCCCGGTTGGAAAATGGCGGCCACGCCGGCTTTCTTGAGGGCATCCACGTCCTGGTCGGGAATGATGCCACCCACCAGCACCAGGATGTCGTCGACATGGTGCTGCTTGAGCAGGTCCATGACGCGGGGCACGATGGCGTTGTGCGCGCCGGAGAGGATCGAGAGCCCGATGACGTTGACATCTTCCTGCAGAGCGGCGTTGACGATCATCTCCGGAGTCTGGCGCAGGCCAGTGTAGATGACCTCCATGCCGGCATCGCGCAGGGCGCGCGCGATGACCTTGGCGCCGCGGTCGTGGCCATCAAGGCCGGGCTTAGCGACCAGTACGCGGATCTTGCCTTCATTCACCATCTACCTAATTTAACCACAAAGGGCGGGGAGGGTCACGAAGATCGGATGATCGGGCCATTGTTGGGTTTTCAATGACCTGATGACCCGATCTCCCGATCACTCAATTGTTTTGATGTCCATGCTCCGCCACAAATACCAGCAGGCCACCGTGCGATAAGGCTCCCAGGGCCGGGCGATCTTCTCCATTTGCGCGGGCTTGGGGAGCTTGCGCTTACGGTAATGTTTGCGGATGGCCATCTGGATTCCCAGATCGCCTACCGGCAGCACATTAGGGCGCCGTAGCGAGAACATGAGAAACATGTGGGCGGTCCACACGCCGATGCCCTTGATTTGCGTGAGGTGCTTGATGACTTCGTCGTCGGAGAGGTCGGGAAGCCGCGCAAAGTCGACTTCTCCGCCGTGAGTTTTGGCCGCCAGGTCGCGCAGGTAGCTCAGCTTCTGCTTGGAGAGGCCAACGCCGCGCATCTGCGCCTCGGAGAGCTTGAGAATCCCCTGCGGCTTGAGCGGCAGGCCGGTGAGGTCGGTCAGGCGCTTGAAGATGGTCGCCGCCGCCTTGCCATGAAGCTGCTGGTAAACGATGGCCTCGGCCAGGCTGGCGAAGGCGGGCTCGTCATAGTTAATTTTGTACGGCCCCACGTGCTCGATGATGGCAGACAGGACAGGGTCCGCCTGTTTCAGATGGTAGATGGCTTTGCGCATGGCGATATTGGATTCACCACAGAGGCACAGAGACACAGAGAAGTTTTGCTCACGTGGGGACAGCAAGAACCACGTGGCGACGGCCGCCTCGGCCGTCCACCGAGCGAAGCGAGGCCCCGGGCCACCGGGTTGTTATGGAATAGCGTTGTCGCCTCCCACTCCGCCAAGCTCCCGCTTCGCGAAACGCGCGCGGAGTGTTTATACTGCAACATTCATTCCCAAAGCACTCATGATCACCATCGTTTCCGGCTTGCCCCGCTCGGGTACTTCTCTGATGATGCAAATGCTCGCGGCTGGCGGCATGCCCATTCTCTCCGACGGCGAACGCAAGGCCGACACCGATAACCCAAAAGGCTACTTGGAGTGGGAGCGCATCAAGCAGCTTCCCAAAGAACCAGCTCTGATTGCCGAAGCCGAAGGCAAGGCGGTGAAAGTGATCTCGCAGCTTCTGCTTTCACTTCCTCCCTCCTACGAGTATCGTGTCATCTTCATGCAGCGCCCCCTGCCCGAGGTGATGGCGTCGCAGGACGAAATGCTGCTGCGGCGCGGCACCTACGATGCGGCGGTAGATACGTCTGCGGTAACCCGTGCCTTCCGTGACCATCTGTACGACGTCCACACCTGGCTCAACGGCAAACCGAACCTGGCGGTGCTCCGCGTGAACTACCACCAGATACTGCGCGAGCCCCGGGAGACGGCGGAGAGCGTCGCCAAGTTCTTGGGGGTTAAGTTGGATGTCGAGGCCATGACGCGGCAAGTAGACCAGGCGCTTTACCGGCAGCGGCAGAAGCAGGAGGGGTAGGTATAACGCTCGCGAAATTGTCATCCCGAGCGAAGCCCGAGTCGCGCGCTCGCGCGAGGAGGGCGAGTCGAGGGACCTTGTGTTCCACTCGGCGCGGGCTCAGGGCCGTTGCAGGCATGATGCGCAGTGCTCGGCACAGCGTAAAGTGCCGTCCGTACGGGGCTCGTCATCTCGATTGCCCTTTCCGCTGCTCTCCCCAATCGTCTCGGATGATCTCCAATTGCGTTTCGGAAGTGGCTCGCGGCAAACACGCGATTGTGTACCCCGACCATGCGTCGCTTGTCGCAACCTGAAGAGGAGAGGGGCAGCGTCGTCGCCAGACGGAAACGTAGTGGTTCCAGACGTCAAAAGAAACTTCGTACGCAGTACCGTCAGGGCTGCCAATAACCCCGGTGACACCGCAAGAATCAATTCCGCAAAAATCGGCGCGGAGCTGAAAGCCACGGTGTTGGCGCGAGGCGTTTGCTATGCAAGCCGGGATTGTCGTATCGCCTCGTACCTGGGCCGAGCAGTCAATGGGATTGTATCCGGCAATATGGCGTCTTTGTGTGTCGAAGGGGTCGCCGAAGTGGTGCCACCACCATTTGCGCGTTTCTACTCTGTAACGCGGATAGGCCCATTGCAGGGTTGCGTAATTCCACCAAATGACAGACGTGGCAACTGCACAAAGCAGGCTTACGCCCACGAGAATGGCATAAAAGCGTCGCATACAGGAATAGACACCACATTATGTGCCTGAAGCTCGGCCGGGCAGCTGAGGACACCTGCCCCTACGCAATTTACGTGATGCTCACTTCCGTATACGTCCCATACACTTCCCGCAGCGCCTCGCAGATCTCGCCAACTGTGGCGTAGGCGCGCACCGCGTCGATGATGTACGGCATGGTGTTGGCCTGGGAGATGTTGCCGTTGCTCCCGGCTTGGGGTGTTCCGGCTGCGGCTTTCTTCAGCGCGTCCAGACGGCGCTTCACTTCTTCGTTGGAGCGGCGGGCTCGCAGGGCTTTCAGTTTGGCGGACTGGTGCTTTGCAACCGTCTCATCGATGTAGAGGGTGTTGGGCGGCTCTTCTTCGATTTGGAACTCGTTGACGCCGACAATGATCTTTTCATTCGCTTCGGCGGCGCGCTGGAATTGGTAGGAGGCTTCAGCGATTTCTTTCTGCGGGTAGCCGTGCTCGATGGCTTTGACCATGCCTCCCATAGCGTCGAGCTTGCCGAAGTAGTCGAAGGCGCCTTTTTCCATGTCGAGGGTCAGGCGCTCCAGGAAGTACGAGCCTCCCAGCGGATCGACGGTTTGGGCTACGCCGCTCTCGTATCCGATGATCTGCTGAGTGCGCAGGGCGATGCGGGCGGCGGCTTCGGTGGGCAGGGCCAGGGCCTCGTCGTAGCCATCGCAGTGCAGCGACTGGGTTCCTCCCAGCACCGCGGCCAGCGCCTGGATGGCCACCCGGGCGATGTTGTTCATGGGCTGCTGGGCGGGGAGCGAGACTCCGGCGGTCTGGGAGTGGAAGCGCAGCAGCCAGGTGCGCTCTTTTTTCGCGTGGAAGCGGTCCTTCATCAGGCGATACCAGATTTTGCGGGCGGCGCGGTACTTGGCAATCTCCTCGAAGAAATCGTTGTGGGCGTTGAAGAAGAAACTCAGGCGCGGGCCGAACTCGTCCACGTCGAGGCCGCGGCGGCGGGCCCATTCGACGTACTCGACTCCGTCGTAAACGGTGAACGCCAGCTCCTGGAGCGCAGTCGAGCCGGCTTCGCGAATATGGTATCCGCTGATGGAAATGGTGTTGAATCGCGGCGTGAACTTCGACCCGAACTCGAAGGTGTCGATCACCAGCCGCATGCTCGGCGCCGGAGGATAGATGTATTCCTTCTGGGCGATGTATTCCTTGAGAATGTCGTTCTGAATCGTGCCGGAAATTTTTTTCCAGTCGGCGCCCTGCTTCTCGGCGACCACCAGGTACATGGCCCACAGCACTGAGGCGGGAGAGTTGATGGTCATCGAAGTCGTGGTCTTTTCCAGGTCGATTCCGTTGAAGAGGATTTCCATGTCCTCGAGCGAGTCGATGGCGACGCCGCATTTGCCAACCTCGCCCTCGCTGGCGGGATGGTCGGAGTCGTAGCCCATCAGCGTGGGCAGGTCGAAGGCTACGGAGAGGCCTCCGCCTCCGTGCTCAAGGAGATATTTGTAGCGCTGGTTGGTCTCCTCGGGCGAAGCAAAGCCGGAAAACTGGCGCATGGTGAAGAGCTTGCCGCGGTATCCCGAGGCGTGGATGCCGCGAGTAAAGGGCGGCTGCCCGGGATAACCCAGGTACTGGTCGTAATTCCAATCTTCGGGAAGGTCGGCCTGGGTGTAGAGGCGGCGCACGGGGACGCCAGAGATCGTGGTGAAGCGGGCGTGGCCTTGCTCGTCGAGGTTGACGCCACTCGCCGCGCCAATGGGCTTTTCAGGTGCCTTCTCCAGCGTGGGTGCGAGCGTCTTCTCCGCCCACTCTTTTTCGCTGGGCGAGGGATGGCGGCCCTCAAAGACATCGGAGATCGGGCTTTCGGCGACAGTAGGCTTCGGCTTGTTTTCCGGCATGGTCACCCCGTCGATCTAACCTGCCATGATAAGGCATATTCACCACAGAGTCACAGAGACGCAGAGATGAAAAATGGTTCATTCACGGGAGCGATTTCGGGCATCAACGGCCAGACCGCCTGGGCAGGGACCCGTCGTATGAGGGCGAAAGGCTCTGTTGCCCGGCTGGTTCTAGAATGCCTGCATGACTCCTGCTGCCATCAAGCCGGCTGTATCGCTCGATGTCCTCAACCAGGTTGATATTCGCGTGGGCACGATTCGCTCCGTGGCGGATGTGCCCGGTTCCGACAAACTCGTCCAGATGCGCGTGACCTTTGGCGACCATGAGCGGACAATTGTTGCGGGGATGAAGCAGGAGCGCGCCGATCCCCGCGATATCGAGGGGCGGCAGGCCCTGTTCGTAGTGAACCTAGAGCCGCGGAAATGCGCGGCGTGGTGTCGGAGGGGATGTTGTTCGACATTGGTTACGCCGACGGAGTGCGGCCGGTGCTGGCGGTGCCCGAGGGGCCGGCCCCGGATGGGACGCGGGCAGGGTAGCCGTAGCGCCGCCGTCTCGGCGGCCACCACGGGTTCATGCCCTCAGGGGGCCGGCGAGACGCCGGCGCTACGGCTTCTTCCTTTCTGGGCTGCGCGACAGTTCCCAGGCTTTGGCGTATTTCCACGAAACGTAGACAGCGTGGTAGAGGTGCAGCAGCAGACCTTCGCGGCCGTCGAGGAAGCCGAGGCGAAAGAAATAGTTGTAGATGAACGTAAGCAGAGGCCGGACAGCGATGTTGATCACGCTGAAGCGCACGGGACCCTTGGCCACCACCATCTCGGCGCCGAGCGAGGAGTAGCGGTTCATGTGGTCGAGGTAGTCGGAGAGGGTGGGATAGGAGTGGTGGAGAAGGGTACCGCTCAGACGACCCGTTTGGCCTTGCAGTTTGATGTCTTCATGGACAAGGCGATCTTCGAACACAGCAACACCGCGGCGGAAAATGCGGAGCTTAGGGTCGGGCCAGAAGCCGCCGTGCTTGATCCACCGGCCGAGGAAGAAATTCTTGCGGAACACGGCAAATCCATCGCAGGTATTGGCATTGAACGAGACCCGATCATGGACCCAGTTCGCCTCTTCACGTGGAAGGTCGTTCCCAGCACGCCACGTCAGGACAAGATGAATCATCCGCGCGAGTTCCGGTTCCACCTCCTCATCCGCGTCCAGACTCAGAATCCAATCCCCCGCTGCCTTCTCAATCGCCGAGTTCTTCTGCGCAGCGTAGCCTTTCCATTCCTCGACGAACACTTTCGCGCCGAAGGATTTCGCGATCTCGACCGTACGGTCGGTGGAGCCGGAATCCACGACGATGATTTCGCCCCTGCCGTCACGCACGAGCGGTACCACGCTTTCGAGCGTGCGCGCGAGGTTGGTTTCTTCGTTGTAGGTGATGATGACGACCGAGAGGGTCACGGGAAGAGGATAGCGGTTTCCGCGCCGCGTGGGAATGCACTGCCGAGCTTCGCTCGGCGGGACGGGCGAGGGCGCCCGTCCTCCACACCAGCCCGGTGGCCGGCGGGACGCCGGCGCTACGGCTTTATATTCCGGCGCCGTCGGAGACGGAGTCCCAATCTTTGTCGATGTCCAGGTCGGGTTCGGGGGCTAGGACTGCTTGCGTGTGTTCCTGCAGCTTCTCGCGGAGTTCGTGGACTTCGGCGGCGAGTCTTATGAAGACGTCGGAGAGTGGGTCGCTGATGTCCTTGGGATCGGTGATGACTACGCGTTTGCCGTGGCGTAAGACGATATGGCCGGGGACACCGACGATGGTGGAGTTGTCCGGCACCGAGCGCAGCACGACCGAACCTGCGCCCACGCGAGAGTTTTCGCCGATGGTGATGTTGCCCAGCAGCTTGGCGCCGGAGCCGATGCTCACGTTGTTGCCGATGGTCGGGTGGCGCTTGCCGTGCTCTTTGCCGGTGCCGCCGAGGGTCACACCCTGAAAGATGGTGACGTCGTCGCCGACGATGCTGGTCTCGCCTATCACCACACCCATGCCGTGATCGATGAACAGGCGGTGGCCGATCTGGGCGCCGGGATGGATCTCGATGCCGGTAAACAAGCGCGCCCATTGCGAGAAAAATCTTGCCGGGAAGCGCATGCCGTGGCGCCATAGCCAGTGATTCACTCGGTGGAACCAGAGCGCGTGCAATCCTGGGTAACAGAGCAAGACTTCCAGGTAGGAACGGGCGGCGGGATCGCGCTCGAAGACTGCTGCGATGTCCTCGCGGACTGATTTGAAGAAGCGAATCATACCGGCACGGCGGCCGTGGCCATCTGCTGGGCTTGGTTGCGCAGTCCCTCGAACAGTATAGTGCTCAGGTAGCGCTCTCCGAAGTCGGGCAGCACGACGACAATGAGCTTGCCGGCGTTTTGGGGACGCTTCGCCACTTCGATGGCAGCGTGGGCGGCGGCCCCGCAGGAGATTCCTACCAGCAGACCTTCTTCGCGGCCCAGGCGGCGGGCCATGTTCACCGAGTCGTCGGTGTTGACGGTAATAACTTCGTCAATGAAATCTGTGCGCAGAATTTCCGGCACGAAGCCAGCGCCGATGCCTTGAATTTTGTGCGGGCTAGGCTGGCCGCCTGAAAGCACGGGGCTATCGCTGGGTTCGACGGCGATCACCTTGAAGCTCGGCTTCTTCGGGCGGATGTATTCGGTGACTCCGGTCAACGTGCCTCCGGTTCCTACGCCAGAGACGAAAATGTCGACTTTGCCGTCGGTGTCGTCCCAGATTTCCGGGCCGGTGGTTTCGCGGTGGATCTTGGGATTGGCGGGATTGGCAAACTGCTGTGGCATGTAGGCGCCGGGTGTGGCGGCCACCAACTCTTCGGCTTTGGCAATGGCGCCCTTCATACCCTTGGGACCGGGCGTGAGCACGATCTCTGCGCCCAGGGCCATCAGCAGCACGCGGCGCTCCATGCTCATGGTGTCGGGCATGGTGAGAATAAGACGGTAGCCTTTGACAGCAGCTGTGAAAGCTAGGCCGATGCCAGTGTTGCCGCTGGTGGGCTCGATGAGCACGGTTTTGCCGGGATGAATCTTGCCTGCGCGCTCGGCTTCGACAATCATGCTGACGCCAATGCGGTCTTTCACGCTGTTGCAGGGGTTGAAACTCTCCAGCTTGGCGGCGACCTTGGCAGGGCATCCGGCGGCGACTCTGTTCAGGTAAACCAGAGGGGTGCGGCCGATAAGCTCGGTAACGTCTTGGGCAATTTTCACTGGTGCTCCTAGGTAGTCGTCAGTAGTCGGTGGTCAGCAATCTGCTGAACTCGCCAGCTGAAGCCTAAATGTTCGATTCCGTTCGTTCGCGAGCAGGTTCAAAAACAACAAGCCCTGCTGCACGGGAAAGGCAACAGGGCCAAATTGTATGTCAACTAGGTTAGTTCGTCTGCGGTTGGTCCGCCTGCGGTGGCTGCGGCGGATTGGTCTGGGGCTGCGTCTCCTGGCGCGGGGCAGCGTAGGGGACTTTGGGCATTTGCGTCACTTGACCGCTGACGGCATCGTTCAGAAGGATGCCGTTTTGGGTGAGGGTCAGACCGGTAGAGCGGTCCAGTTCCACCCGCGATTTCTCGTAGGCCGCCTTGGCAGCCACCAAGTTCGACTGCGCCTGCGTCAGGTCGCGCTGTGTTTGCAGCACCAGGGTGGTAGTGGACGCGCCTAGAGCGTACTTCTTCTGTTCGGCATCCAGCGATTGCTTGGCCAACTCGACCGCAGCCTCGCCGGCTTCCACGTTGGCCCGGTTCTGCTGCACCGAGAATTGGGCATTGCGGACCTCTATGCGCACCTGGTTTTCGAGCTGCTGCAAGCGCATCTGGGCTTGGCGGTATTCCAGTTCGGCGCGCACCTGGGTGGCTTGCGCAGCGCGGTTGCGAATGGGAATGTTCAACTGCACGCCGACGCCTTTGTCAGGGGCGGTCCCGTCCACGAGCTGGCTCAGGGTATCGCCGTAGCCGTTCGTCGCAAATGTTGCCTTCGTTTGGCAGAAGTTCATATTCGACCCCGGATTGCCGCAAATGGAGGCCGGATTCTGGGCGCCGCCCAATCCGGAGCCACCGTAGTAAGCAAACAGGCTCAGGCTGGGCAGAAGGGCATTCGTGGCAGTCTTTTTGGTGAGGTCGCGGTTAGTAAGGTCAATCCGCGATTCCGCCAGCTCCGCGCGATGGTTGAGTGCGTCGTTGATCAGGTCTTGAATCGGCACCACGGGTTCATTGGCCGGAATGGCCATCGTCGAAGTGGGGATCACTTCCGCTTCGGCCAGCGCCGGGTCGACGAGAGTGCGGCTTAGCGCGTTCTTGATGAGTAACTGCTGCAACTGAAGATTGGTTTGAGCCACGATCAGGGACTGCTGATTGGTGGCGACGACGCTCTGAGCGCGTACCACCTCGATAGGCGCCAGGGTGCCGATCTGCACCTGCTTCTTGTTGTCCTCGAGCGTCTTCTGGGCCAGTGCGAGCGAGTCCTGCTGTACTCTTACGTTCTCGTAGGCGCTCACCAGGTCCCAGTAGATGTTCTCGATCTGGTTCACGCTGGTGATGACCTGCAGGCGGAAGGCCACGTCGGAAATCTCGCGGTTGTTCTTGGCGATGCGGATGAAACGGGTGTTGGAGGCAAACCCCAGCCCCTGCAGCAGAGGCTGGCTCAGGGTGAAGCGGAAACTGGAGGTGAGGTCCGGGCTGGCGGTGGAGAATGGAGAGTTGGTTGTGGCACGGGTGTTGTTGAAACCCACTGACATATTCATGCCCCAGTGGAAGCCCTGGTTGTAAGCAAAATTTGCGGTGGTAGTGTTCTGATTTGCGTTCGCAACGAATGCACTCGCACTCAGAACATTGTTGCGGTCGAACTGCAAGGTTCCGGTAATGATGGGATCGAACGAGGGGATGGATGATCCCGCACCCACGGTGGAAGTCACCAGACCCGAACTGCCGGTACCGGCACCGCCAGCGCCCGCAGTGGTGCCGCCAGCCCCGCCGCCCTGGGAACCGGTGGTGGAGGTCCCACCGATGCCGCCTACGCCGCCGCCGGGCGTCCCTTGCACCACGCCGGTGTTGACGCCGCGGATTGACTGGCCGGCATTGGACAGCATGATGTCGGTGTCGGCGATGGGCAGGTTATAGCGTGCGATCGCGATGTCGAGGTTATTCTCCAAAGCCAAGGCAATGGTGTCGTCGAGCGACAGGTACAATTTGCCATCGCGCATTAGCTGGTCAATGCGCGGGGTATTCGCCAGGTTCGGAGGCGAAACCGTACGCGGGGAGTAGGGACCGACTGGGTTGGGAAAATATCCCTGCGGCTTGGAGTAGTCGCTGAACGGGTAGGGCGTCTGCAGCTTCTGGGTCTGCGGCGCTGGGTTCTGAGGCGGTTGCGCGGAAGTTTGTGCCCAACCGCTAATACACAGCACGCCCGCCAGCATAACTGCGGCCACACAACGGGCAGAGGAATTCAAACGAGGCACATGCATTCGCTCATCTCCATGGATAAGGGCTGTTCTCTGTCAAAAAGCCTGCGAAAGCTCCTGGGTCACCACAGTGGTACGCACGCGGCCCCCAGCAGGTTTCACTTTTCTGGCGCGTGCGCAGCGGAACCACTGCTCATCCGACCTGCGCAATACGGGAAGTCAAATAGTATAGCTGACATGGCGCTTGCTTTCCGCGACGGAAAGCGAGACCAGCGCGTAAAAGTTTGTAAAGATTGCAAAGACATTAGATGAGCGGCTGCGGGTCGAGGAACCGAAGGAATCGGCATGCGAAATCTCAAACTGGTCTTGGCCTATGACGGCTCGGAGTTTTCCGGCTGGCAGGTGCAGCCGGACGCTGCCACTATCCAAGGCACACTGGCCTCAGCTATTGGACGGGTGACGGGAGAAAAGGTATTGCCGCAAGGCTCGGGACGCACCGATGCCGGGGTGCACGCCCTCGCCCAGGTGGCCACCTTCAGCACCGAATCGCCCATCCCGACGGAGAACTTGGTCAAGGCCCTGAATGACATTTTACCGGCTGCGATTCGGGTGCTCGAGGTTGGCGAGGCTGCGGCGGATTTTCATGCCCGAAAGTCGGCGCGGGCGAAAACCTATCGCTATCGCATGTATCGCGGGACTATTTGCCCGCCCTTTCTGGCGCGCTACGTGTGGCACTACCCGTACCCGCTGGACGAGGATGCGATGCGGGCGGCGGCCGGTTTGGTAGTGGGGGAACATGATTTCACTTCGTTTGCTGCGCTCGATCCGGAACGCGGGCGGGATGAGGGGGAAGTCACGAACGTGCGGCACATTTTTCGTTCGAGCTGGCAGCGGGATGGAGACGAACTGGTGTACTCCGTGCGCGGGAGCGGATTTCTGCACCACATGGTGCGCAACCTGGTGGGCACATTCGTGCTGGTGGGGAAGGGGACGTTGAAGGCCTCGGATATCGAGCGGATTTTGGAAGCACGCAACCGCTCGGCGGCGGGGGCCACTGCGCCAGCGAGTGGACTTTATCTGGTGGGCGTGGAGTATTAGTTGCTCGTGTGGCGCGGGCGCCCCAGCCCAAGTAAACTCTGAACAGGTATGGCTACGGACATCCAGATCGCGGTTCGCAAGGTGGTTTCCGTTAACCCAGCGACCGGAGCGGTTTTGCGCGAACTCGAATGCGCCAGCGATTCAGAGGTTCAGGCAGCCGTTGCCCGGGCCCGCGCGGCGCAGTTGAAGTGGTATGAGATCGGCATTCCCAAGCGGGTCGCCATCCTGCGCAAGTTTCAGCACTGCCTGCACGAAAAGAAATCCGAGATCGCGCGCCTGATCACACAAGAGGCCGGGAAGCCCTACGTCGAGGCGCTGCTAACCGAAGTGCTGGTGGTCTTGGATGCCGCCGGTTTCCTGGCGAAAAACGCCTATGGTTTGCTGCGAGAAGAGGTAGTGCCGCACGGCAACTTGGCGATGAAATCCAAGGCAGGCCGCATTGTGCGCGAACCGTACGGAGTGGTTGGGATTATCTCGCCGTGGAATTATCCCTTTTCGATTCCTGCCACCGAAAGTCTGGCTGCGCTGGTCGCCGGAAACACGGTGGTGGTGAAGCCGTCCGAACTGACCTCGCTGATGGCGCTGGAACTGGCGTCACTGCTGTACGCAGCGGGTGTGCCCAGGGATGTTTTCCAGGTGGTGGTGGGCGATGGTGCAACCGGCGCGGCGCTGATCCATTCCGAGATCGACAAACTGATCTTTACCGGGAGCGTGCCTACGGGCAAGCGCATTGCGCAGGCGGCTGCGGTGCGGCTGCTTCCCGTGGTGCTCGAACTCGGTGGAAAAGATCCCATGCTGGTGCTCGACGATGCCGATGTCGAAGTGGCCTCCAGCGGAGCGGTCTGGGGTGCGTTCGTGAACGCGGGGCAGGCTTGTCTGTCGGTCGAGCGCTGTTACGTGCACCGCAGCCTGTACGAACCGTTCCTCGAAGCTTGTGTGAGCAAAGCCAAGCAACTGCGGGTGGGCGATGGGATGGATGCCGAGACCGATGTCGGGCCGATGATCCACGAGCGCCAGGTGCGCAATGTGGAAGCACAAATGGAAGATGCAATGGCACGCGGGGCGCGGCTGCTGGTTGGTGGTGCCCGAGTGGGCCGAGGTGCGTCTAACTTCTATGCGCCGACGGTGTTGGCCGACGTCACTCACGAAATGCGCATCATGCGGGAGGAGACGTTCGGGCCGGTGCTTCCGGTGATGGCGTTTGACAAGGATGACGAAGCTGTCTGGCTGGCCAACGATTCTGAGTATGGTCTGGCTGCCAGCGTATGGACGCGGGACCGCACCCGCGGCGAAGCGCTGGCCGCGCGCATCCACGCGGGCACGGTGATGGTGAACGATACCGTGTCCTGTTTCGGCATCAGTGAGGCGCCGCACGGAGGCGTGAAAGCCAGCGGCATCGGGCGGACCCACGGTCGCTTTGGGCTGGAAGAGATGGTGCGGATCAAGTACGTGGGTTCGGACCGCTTGCCGGGCATCAAGAAAATCTGGTGGTACGGGTACGGCGCAGCGTTTGTGCGGCAGATGGAAGGGTTCCTGGATCTGCAGTTTGGGCGGGGCCTGGGACGGCGGGTGCGCGGCGCCATGCGGTCCGCGGGAGTGTATGTGCGGAAGGGGAGAGTGTAGGGCCCGCCAGATGGTCGCGAGCTCTAAGGTGTAACGGCGAGAACGCTACGCAAGCAGTGGGGTGGCCGGCGGGACGCCGGCGCTACGATAAGGAGAGACGTGTGAGCAACGATCCCAGCCGCGAAATGCTGCGTCACACCCTGGCCACACTGGCTTACCGGGGAGGCAAGGCGGTGCGCAATGCGCCAGAGTCATTCGGCGATTTTGGTGCGGCCGAAGGCGTGAGGACGCCGGGGCAAATCCTGGCGCACATTGGAGACCTGATGGACTGGGGCCTGTCGATGGCCAACGGGCAAAGGAAATGGCAGGACTCCAAGCCGCTGCCGTGGAAGCAGGAAGTGGAGCGGTTCTTTGGCACGCTCCGGGCCTTCGATGAATACCTCGCGTCCAACCAACCGCTGCACGCTCCGGTCGAGAAACTGTTTCAGGGGCCGGTGGCGGATGCCTTGACGCATGTAGGGCAGATCGCCGTCCTGCGGCGCATGGCGGGGGCACCGGTGCGAGGAGAGAATTACTTCGTCGCAGATATTACCGCGGGCCGCGTGGGGCCGGATCAGGCCGCGCCAAAACGCGAATTCTGATCTCGGGAAGCAAGGCTCTCGCCTCGCGATTCAGGTTTCCCGATTACTTCGAGTAAAATGAACGGTTCTGAGCCGAATCTGGCGGCTTGCGAGCCGCAGCGACGAGGATCACCGCATTGGCCACGACCGAAACCGCAACCTCCACGCAAACTCCTCCCCAGCTTCCCCATCACAAAGTGAAGATCAAGAAGCTGGGACAGCGCTCCTGCAACGAGAAGGACGACAAGGGCAAGTTTTGCGGCGGGCATCTGAAGCGCTGGTACTACATGAGTGACGCCGTGGAGCAGGCGTGCGGCGACGTGGAGAAGGCCTGGGGGCCGAACGCCGAGGTTTATCGCTGCGAGTTCTGCAAGACCCTGTATTTGCCCAACCCGGAGGATGTGCGTGGCATCAATGTGGCGGGGAAGGGACGAACCTCGGTGTTCGGATTGACGGTTCCGACGAAGGAGAAGTAGCAGCGAGAGCGAGGCTTTGGTCCTTGGGGAAGGGCGGCGCGTGGGGCGCTTACCCGACATCATCAAAACCTGCCGAGCGGGGCTCGGCCCGGACGGGCGAGGTCGCCCGTCCCCACATATGCATTCATCGTGAAAGTTTCTGAGCTCATCTACGACTGGAACCAGATTCATCCCGCGTCGCTGCGGCCGTCGGGGCATGTTCTGCTCAACGACGAGACCTTGCGCGACGGGCTGCAGTCGCCTTCGGTGCGTGATCCCTCGATCGAAGAAAAGATCCACATCCTGCACTTGATGGAGGCGCTGGGGATCAACTCGCTCGACCTGGGTTTGCCGGGCGCGGGTCCGCGGGCGGTGGAGCACACGGAAGCGCTGGCGCGCGAGATCGTGCAGCACAAGATGAAAATCCGCGCCAATTGCGCGGCCCGCACGCACCAGAACGATATTCGGCCGGTTGCCGAGATCGTGCAGCGCACGGGACTCAACATTGAGGCCGCTACGTTTCTTGGGTCGAGTCCCATCCGCCGCTATACCGAAGGCTGGACCGACGACTTCCTTTTGCAGACCACCGAGAGCGCGGTGAAATACGCGGTGTCCCTGGGGCTCGAGGTCATGTACGTGACCGAAGACACCACGCGCTGCGATCCGGAGATGGTGAAGCGGCTCTACTCCGCGGCCATCAATTGCGGCGCCCGTGCGATTGTGGTCTGCGACACCGCGGGACACGCGACGCCGATGGGCACGTTCGCCCTGGTGCGGTTCATCGTGGATGAAGTGGTGAAGCCTTCGGGGGAGAAAATCCGGGTGGACTGGCATGGTCATTGCGATCGTGGCCTGGCCATTGCCAACTCGATGGCGGCATTGGTGGCGGGAGCCGAATGCGTGCATGCCTGCGCGCTGGGCCTCGGAGAGCGCGTGGGCAACACCCAGATGGACCAGATGCTGGTCAACCTGAAGCTGATGGGCATTCCCCCGTGGGGCGAGCAGGACCTGACCAAGCTGAAAGACTATTGTCAGGCGGTGTCGCGGGCCACGGGCGTTCCGATTCCAGCGAACTACCCGGTGGTGGGCGAGGACGCTTTCCGCACCGCGACCGGAGTGCATGCGGCGGCGGTGATCAAGGCGTACAAGAAGAACGACATCGAACTGGCGAACACGGTCTATTCCGGTGTGCCTTCGCACGTGTTCGGTCTGGAGCAGGTGATTGATATCGGCCCCATGAGCGGCAAGTCGAACGTGCTGTTCTGGCTGGAGCGCCACGGCCTGCCCGTGGCCGACGATATTGTGGAGCGCATCTACAAGCGCGCCAAGGCGTCGAACCATACCTTGAGCCACGCCGAGATTTTGGAGTGCGTGCAGACGGCGGGGGCCGCGTCTGACTGATGGGCGCTGAGACGCAGCAAGCTGCGTCTCTAGAGCGAATCCAGCCAACGGACCTCGGGGTAATCGTTACCGTCCGGGCGTAATCCACGGTCGTCGCTAAAGCCAATCCCAAGTTCCCGGTTGCGTTGTAATATGACGAATTAACTTCGATGGCCCTCACTCCCCGCGCCGAAGTGTCGGAAGGTTTTCCCAACGTGCAGCAGGAGGTTGCGCGCCTAGCGGTGCTGGCGGAGGTCCGTTCGGCGTTTGCCTGGCTGCGCGCCCAGGAAGCGCAATTCGCCCACTGGCAACTGGAGCTGGCGCGCGTCGCGGCGCCCCCTTTTGGGGAGGCAGCGCGCGGGGCATGGCTGGCGGAAAAATTCCACGAGTTGGGGCTGGACAACGTGCACAGCGACGATGTGGGCAATGTGTTCGGCATTCATCCCGGCTACGGAAAAAGTTACGTCGCGCTCAGCGCCCACATCGACACGGTTTTCCCCGCAGGCACGCCGCTGAACATTCGGCAGCAAAGCGGACGCCTGTACGGGCCGGGCGTCTCCGACAACGGGGCGGGAGTGACGGCCATGCTGGCGATTGCGGCCCTGCTGCAAGCCGTGCGGGTTCGTCATGCCTTGCCATTCGTGTTTATCGGAAATGTAGGCGAGGAAGGCGAGGGCGACCTGCGCGGTATGCGCCACATTTTTTCCACCCCGCGCTGGAGAGATTCCATCCTTTACAGCCTGGTGCTGGACGGAGCGGGGTCGGACACGATTGTGGCGGAGGCCCTGGGCAGCCGCCGCTTCGAAGTGATCGTGCGCGGCCCCGGAGGACACTCCTGGAGCGACTTCGGCGCCCCCAATCCAATTCTGGTGCTGGCCCGTGCCATCCACACGTTCTCGCAGACGCCGGTGCCCCCGTCGCCCAAGACGACCTTCAACATCGGCGTCATCCGGGGCGGGACTTCGGTGAACTCCATCCCGGAGTCGGCCAGCATGCGGGTGGATATTCGCTCTACCTCGATGGCGGAGATGGAACGGTTGGAGAGCGCGCTGCGCCTGGCGCTCGACCGCGCAGTCGAAGAGGAAACGCTGGTCGCGGAAGCGCGGGCCACCTCGCAGCGGCGGCCCTTTGGGCTCAGTACTGAAATCGTGGTGATCGGTAATCGCCCGGCAGGAGAACTGGGTTCGGACGCCCATATCCTGCAGGTGATTCGCGCGGTGGACGCGCAGTTGGGGAACTCGGCCCAAATTCAGCGCGCCTCCACCGACGCCAACATCCCATTGTCGCTGGGCCGCGAAGCCATTGCCATCGGCGGCGGAGGCATCGGCGGGGGAGCGCATACCCTGCAAGAGTGGTTCGACTGCAGTGGGCGCGAGTTGGGACTGAAGCGTATCCTGCTGGCCCTGCTCGCTCTTGCGGGAGTAGGCGGATGAACTTGAGGGCCCTCCTGTTTGCGGTGTTCACGATTTCCATCATGCAAGCGCAGAATCAGCCTACCCAGCCGAAACCCGACCTCATTCTTCTCCACGGCAATATCTACACCGGAGTGGCGGTAACGTCGTCATTCCACGAAATCAAGCGCGCCCAGGCGATGGCGGTCAGCGGCGAGCGGATTGTGGCCGTGGGCGAGGACGCGGACATTCTCAAGCTGAAAGGGCCCGGGACCCAAGTCATTGATCTGGGCGGACACTTCGTCATGCCGGGCTTCAACGACTCTCATCTGCACCTGGCAGAGGCCGGTTTCGAGCGGCTGACGGTGGACCTGACCGGGGTGAAATCGCTGAGCGAGTTTCGCGAGCGCATCCGGGCACGCGTGGAAACGACGGCGCCGGGCGAGTGGATCGTGGGCGGGGGTTGGGACCAGACTCGATGGCCAGTGAAGGAACTGCCCACGCGGTGGGATATTGACGAGGTCACGACCGATCATCCGGTCTTTGTGCAGCGCGTGGACGGGCACATCGCCGTGGCCAATACCCGGGCACTGCAACTGGCCAACATCACCATCGCCAGCAAAGACCCGGCCGGCGGCCACATTGATCGGGACTCTACCGGGGAGCCCAACGGGATTCTGCGGGAAACCGCACGCGACGCCGTGTTTGCGGTCATCCCGCTGCCCACGCATGACAAGCGGCGGCAGGCGATCGAGGCGTCGCTGCAGGAGCTAGCGCAGTCGGGCATTACCTCGGTACAGGACAACTCCGATGCCGAAGCTCCCGCATCGTGGGAAGACTTTCAGATCCTGGAAGAGATCGAGCGCGATGGCAAACTCACCGCACGGGTCAGCGAATGGCTGCCCTTCAATGCTCCGCTGGACACCTTGCAAGCGCACCGTGCGGCCCATCCGCAGTCCGACAACATGCTGCATACCGGCATGCTGAAGGCTTTCATGGATGGCTCGCTGGGTTCCCGCACGGCTGCTCTGCTTGAGCCTTACGCGGACGATCCCAAGAACTCGGGGCTGCCGCGCTATGACCAAGCGAAGCTGATCGAGATGGTCATGGAGCGTGCCGAAGCTGGGTTCCAGCTGGGGTTCCACGCCATCGGAGACAAGGGTGTGCAGATGGCGCTGGACACGTTTGCGGCTGCGGAAAAAGAGGCGGGCGAGAAGAAAGTGAAGGCGGCGAATGGCGGCGATGACTATCGCCTGCGCATTGAACACGCGCAGGTAACTACTCCCGCGCAGATTGCGAAATTCAAGGAGCTCAAAGTCGTAGCTTCGATGCAACCCGGGCATGTGCTGAGCGACATGAACTGGGCGTTGGACCGATTGGGTCCCAATCGCGCCGCGAATTCCTACGCATGGGCGGAATTCCAGAAAAGAGGCGTGAAGCTGGCGTTTGGCAGCGACTATCCCTACGACCAACTGTCGCCGTTCCGCGGGTTATATGCTGCCGTCACCCGCAGGAGCGAAGACGGCAAGAAAGAATATTTTCCCGAGCAGAAGGTGACCATGGAGCAGGCCATCGCCGCCTATACCACGGGATCGGCCTTCGCCGAGTTCGCCGAGAAGGAAAAAGGGACGCTGGCGCCGGGGATGCTGGCGGACTTCATCGTGCTGGATCGCGACGTTACCGCGGTTCCGCCGGCAAGAGTGCTCGAGACCAAGGTGCTGCGCACAGTGGTGGGCGGCAAGACGGTGTACGAGGCGAAGTAGGAAAGCTCAACGCAGAGGAGTAGGGATCCTTCGACTCCGCAACGCCCATTCGCAAGCGAATGGGCGTTGCTGCGCTCAGGATGACAGATTTTGAGTGGGTTCATGCGGCGAAGCCGGAGTCCTGGGCCGGGGAGGTTTGCTACCCTAGTCGGGTGTCCCGGTCGCTCAAAGCGCACGTCCTGCTGGTGCTAATGACGCTGGTCTGGGGCGCGACCTTTGTCGTCATCAAGAATGCGCTGGTGGATGTGTCGCCGCTGTTCTTCAATGCGGTGCGCATGAGCTTGGCAGCGTTGGTGCTGGCCGCAGTGTTTCATCGCGAACTGCCGCGGATCACGGCGGGTGCGGTGGGTTCAGGAGTCCTGGTCGGCGTCTTCCTGTGCGTGGGGAACGAACTGCAGACATCTGGGCTAAAGTACACCACGCCTTCGAAATCGGCCTTCCTGACCGGGGTTTCGGTGGTGCTGGTGCCGTTGTTCCTGGCCTTTTTCTGGAAGCGGGGTATCAACCGCTGGAGCGCAGGGGGTGTCGGCCTGGCGTTTATCGGCCTGTATCTACTGACCGTGCCGGCGTCGACCGGCGCGGGCCTGAACCTGGAGAGCATGAATCGCGGCGACCTGTACACGCTGGGCGCGGCGGTGGTGTTCGCGTTTCACATCATCTTCATCGGGCACGTGACTAAGGAACACCGCTGGCAGCAGATCACCGTGATCCAGGTGGCGGTGACGGCGACCCTGATGATCCTGACCGTGCCGGTTGCGGAAAAGGTGCAGGTGATGTGGTCGCCGCGGGTGGTCTGGGGGATCGCCATTACCGGCTTCTTCAGCCTGGCACTGGCATTTTCGGTGCAGGCCTGGGCGCAGCAGTTCACGCCACCCACTCACGCAGCGCTGATCTTTTCGCTGGAGCCGGTGTTCGCCTGGGTCACCTCGTTCCTGTTCCTGGGGGAAAGGCTGGGCGGGCGGGCTGGGGTGGGTGCGCTCTGCATCCTGGCGGGAGTTCTGATCTCGGAAGAGAAGGGAAGTACTGAATCCATGGCAGTTTGCCCGGATCATGCGGGCGTGCCCACCGCAGAGGTGCAGGGGGCTGAGTTCAGCATCAAAGCTGAGGAGGCTTGAGCCCAACAACACTTTTCTGATGTTCTGCGTCTAACAGGAGGGAGAGTGTCGACCCGCCGGGCGGCAGGTTGGTACCTGCAATTAGCGAAAGGTATAATCCTACTGTTCTGATATTGCTGAAGGAAGGTTATCTATGGATCCGCGCGCAAGCGCCTTTTGGGTGCGCCTGAGGGCCAACCGAATGGCGTACACCCTGACTATCCTGGCCACATTGGCCGTCGGTATCTTGATTGGGACTGTGATCTCGGCCGGAGTGAAGGGCCAGGATAAGAAAAGCGCCTCGGACGCGACGCCGCTGACCGTACCGTCGCCACAGCAACTGTCCAACCAGTTTTCCCAAATCTCCAAGCAGTTGGAACCCAGCGTGGTCAACATCAACACCGAGTCGACCATTAAGAACCCGCACCGGCGCCGTGGCGGATCTTCCGGCGGACCGGATGACGACAATCCCTTTGATGACTTCTTTGACCGTTTCTTCGGCGGCCAGGGCGGCCAGGGGCCGGGTGGCGGCACCATCCGCGAGCGCTCCCTTGGCTCCGGAGTCATTGTGGATCCCAAGGGCTACATCGTCACGAACCGGCACGTGGTGGAGAAAGCCGACCGGGTGCGGGTGCAGTTGCAGGACGATCCACCCGGCGTACAGCACGACGCCAGGGTGATTGGCAGCGACCAGGAAACCGATCTGGCGGTGGTCAAGATCGATGTCGATCATCCCTTGCCCGCGGCCAAGCTGGGCAATTCCGACAGCATGCAGGTGGGCGATTGGGTGCTGGCGATTGGCAGCCCCTTCAGTTTGCGGGAGACAGTTACGGCGGGCATCGTTTCGGCCAAGGGTCGCAACATCGTGCCCAACCGGCAATTCCAGTCCTTCATCCAGACCGATGCGGCCATTAACCCGGGGAACTCGGGTGGGCCGCTGGTGAACATGCTAGGGGAAGTGATCGGCATTAATACCGCGATCCTGACCGATACCAACGCCTATGCAGGGGTGGGATTTGCAATGCCCTCCAATACGGTGGCGCAGGTTTACAACCAGCTCATCGGTCCCGACCACCGGGTAGCGCGCGGCTCGATCGGCATTGAGTTCAATGCCCAGGAAAATCCCGCCATCGCGCGGGTCTACGGCGTGAACCAGGGCGTGACCATTTCCAACGTGGTGGCGGGCAGCCCCGCCGACCAAGCCGGCCTCAAGGTGGGCGACACGATTATCTCGGTGGACGGCAAGCCGGTGAAGAACGGTGACGAACTGGTAGCGGACATCGCCAGCCGCCGGCCGGGCAGCAAAGTTAATCTGGGCTTTGTTCGCAACGGCAAGAAGCAGGAGAGCGCGGTTACGGTGGCGGACCGCGCCAAGCTGTTTGCCGCCCGCCTGGGCCAGGAGGAGGAAGGCAACGACGAAGCCCAGCCCAAGGAGAGCAAACTGGGACTCAATGTGCGCTCCCTTACCCAGGACATGGCGGACCGGCTGGACGTGCCGGTGAAGGGTGTGATCGTGCAGGACGTGAAGCCGGGCTCGTTCGCCGACGACGTAAGCTTGCAGCGCGGCGATGTGATCCTGGAGATCAACAAACAGCCGGTGAACAGCGAGGACGACTTCAACCGCGTCGCCTCCACCTTGAAGAGCGGGCAGGACGTGGTATTCCTCGTGCGCCAGCGAGGCGCCGGGCGCCAGGACGGGACAGTGTTCCTGGCAGGTACACTTCCGTAACCTTAGGGTTGACACCACTGGGACTGGCACTGCGGCCCCGAATGGGGGATCATTTCTGCAGCGCCGGTTCAGTGGGTGGTTTGTGGTACATTGTCCCTCCCACTTGCCGGGAGAGGATTTCCCCGAAAGCCAGCCTGGGGGACTTCTCATTGCTTGAGGTGCAATTTGGGTTTGCGTGGAGACTGGCCGGAAAAACTCGTTGCTGTGGGGTGCGCCCTGCTCCTGGCGGGGGCGCTGACCCAGGCTCGGGCGACCACCAAGAAATCTACGAGTAAAGCCGCCTCCGGCGCGACCAAGGCCGCCACCCATTCCTCAGGCAGCGCCAAGGGGGCGAAGACCCCGAAGCATACAAGTTCACAAAAAGGAAAGCGCTCGAAGAAGACAGCCGGTTGGCGCAAGCGCGGCCAGCAGAAGATTGACGGGCAGCGCGCCCGGGAGATCCAGGAAGCCCTGATCCGCGAACATTACCTGGACGGCAAAGCTTCCGGGGTCTGGGACGACGCCTCGCAGAACGCCATGGAGCGCTACCAGGCCGACAATGGCTGGCAAAGCAAGACGGTTCCGGACTCGCGGGCGCTGATCAAACTCGGTCTCGGCCCTGACCACGAGCACTTGCTGAACCCGGAGAGCGCCATGACCACCGTACCCACTCCGGGTCCCACCAAGGACGCCGCTAGCAGCAGCCCACCACAGAAATAGGCTCTGGACGTTAGGCGCTAGGCTCTGGGCTAGAGCTCGTTCACTATATGAATTACACACCCATAGTCCAAAGCCTATAGCCTGGAGCCCGAGTTCTTCATCACGGGATCGGGAAAATAGGGCAGGGACTGGCCACTGACGATGGCGCGAGGGTTATCGTCGACCAGAGCGCGTGCGACTTCCTGGCTGCAGAATTCTTCGGCCGCAGCGCGCGCCGCGGACAACAACGGCTTGCGGTGCTGAACGTCATGGGCGTCGCTGGCCAGCACGTGTACGGCATCGCGCTCGAGCAACCACTTGGCAGTCCGCCACGCCCGTTCGCCCCATGACCCGGTGAGCGTCGACGCTGTGACCTGCACCACGCAACCCTGCTCCACCCACTGCAACACCCGTTGGGGGCCCTGTTGGAGAATAGGATTGCGCTCGGGATGGGTAATCACCGGGGTGATGCCAATATCGCCCAGCTTGGTGAAACACTCGTTGATCTGCACCGGGATGCCGTAGTTGCTCAGCTCCACCAGCAAATACCGGCTGCCCTCAATGGTGTAGCGCTCCGGGCGCGAGAGGACATCCTGCAGGTTGTCGTAGGAGAAGTGGAAATCGCAGCCCAGGCTCAACCGCGGAACGCCTCCTACCAGTTGGCGCAAGTGCTCCAGAGCTCCAACCAGATACTCGCGGTCGTAGCCGTAACGCTCGTTGGCGTGAGGAGTGGCGACAATGTGCTCGATTCCGTCGGCGACCGCCATGCGGCACATCTGCTGCGATACGTCCCAGGACTTGGGCCCGTCGTCCACCTCGGGGAGGATGTGGCAGTGGATGTCGATCACGGTGGTTAGAGCGATTTAAGCAGATTCTCGGGGAAAGAAAAGGAAAAAAAATCTTGGACCGCAGAGGCCGCTGAGAAAATCCGCGGAGGTCGCACAGAACAGCGATTGACGAGACCCCGCGCGGTGTTGCCGGGAATCCTATTAGAGGAACGATGGATTATTGTACTTGCATGAATATGAAATATGAATCATACTGAAAAATATGAAAATCGGCGAACGAGGGCAGGTCACGATTCCCAAGCCGCTGCGCGAACGCTTTGGCCTGGGTCCGGAGACCGAAGTGGAATTTCGTGTGGTTCGCAACGCTATCGTCCTGCAGAAAAAGCCCAAGCCGCTGGATCTCAGGAAATGGAAGGGACAGTGCCGGCGCAGTTTTGAAGACTTGGGCTATTCCTCGGTGGACAAATTCATGGATGACGTGCGCGGCCGATGATCACCGCCGTGGACACCAATGTTCTGCTCGACATTCTCGTGCCTAACGAGGATTTCTTTGCGCGCTCGCATCGGGCTCTGGAAAATGCCTGGGCCGCAGGTGCGCTCGTGGCCTGCGATCTGGTTTATGCGGAGCTCACCGTTCATTTTTCAACCCGGGAAGAATGCGATGCTTTCCTCGACGAAACCGGTATTCGGGTTGAGGGTTTGAGTCGTGAAGCCAGTTTTCTGGCGGGGCGGGCATGGCGGAGCTATCGCCGGCAAGGCGGGAAGCGAAACCGCATTCTCACCGACTTTCTGGTAGGGGCCCATGCTCAAGCACAGGCGACACGCTTGCTCACGCGTGACCGCGGATTCTATCGGGAGCTGTTTCCGGCGCTCCATCTGCTGGACCCAAGCACCCTTCCGGCCTGAGGCAAAATCTAGCGGTAGCGTTCTCTCATGAAGTCGCCGATGGCAGCGTAGGCGCTGGCGAGCGTCTTTTCGTCGGGCAAAAAGACAATGCGGAAGTGCTTCGTTCCGGGTTTCTGTCCGAAGCCGGAGCCGTGCACGACCAGCACATGCTTTTGGAGCAGCAGCTCTTTCACGAAGGCATCATCGCCTTCGGGGATGTCCAGCCGTGGGTAGGCGTAGAACGCGCCGCGCGGGGATACGCAACTCACGCGCGGGGTTGAGTTGCACCAGTTCACCGTGAGGTCGCGCCGCGCGCGCAGCTTCTTACGGACTTCGATCAGGTGGTCCTGCGGCCCTTCCAGCGCGGGTTTGATGGCGTACTGCTCGGGATGATTGGCGCACAGGCGCGCGCGCAGCAGCTTGCCGATGCCTTCGACGTAAGGCTTGACCATGGCGGCGTCTCCGCTAACGACGCCCCAGCCGATGCGCCAGCCGGGAGCGAGATAATTCTTTGACAAACCTCCAAAAGTCACGATCGGAACGTCTGGAGCGACGGCCGCGAGGGAGATGTGCTGGTCGTCGTCCAGGATCAGCTTGTCGTAGATTTCATCGGCGAAGATCACCAGGTTGTGTTGGCGAGCCAGTTCAGCGATGTCTTCCAGCATCCTGCGCGAGCAGACCGAGCCGGTCGGATTATTCGGATTGATGAGCACGATCCCGCGGGTGCGCGGGGTGATCTTGCGCTTGAGATCGTCAAGGTCAGGCTGCCAGCCGTCTTCTTCGTTCAGGTAGTAAGTGTTGAGTCCGATGTCGAGCTTGGCCAGAACGGCGGAATACAACGGATAGTCGGGGCAGGGAGTAAGGATGTCCTCTCCGGGGTTCAGCAGCGCGGTGAGGCAAATGTCCACACTCTCGCTGACGCCCGAGGTGACGAATACGTCCCGAATGTTGGTGATACCCTTGCGCACCGCCTCGCCACGAATGGCGTCCAGCGCTTCCTTGATGCCGGCCGACGGAGCATAGCCGTTCTTGCCGTCCTTCATTGCCTTGTACACCGCTTCAATCAAGTGGGCGGGCGTCACAAAGTCAAAGACGTTGGGATCACCAATATTGAGCGGCAAGATCCTATGGCCTTGCAGGCTCACTTCATCGGCTACACAAGCCAGATCACGAATGGCGTAACGAACGTTTTCCAGACGGGCGGCAGCGGCGATTTCACGGGTTTGGGCTAGGGGCATGCTGAACTCCGGCCCTGCGGTTTCAACGCCTCAAACGCAAGGCTAACCGCAAAGCTCGCAAAGAACGGCCGCAAAGGTCGCGAAGAAACCCATTTGCTTCCTTTGCGTTCTTAGCGGCCTTTCGTTGCGTCCTTTGCGGTTCGAAAATTTTTCATCGCTCGCGAGCATAGCGGGCGAGCCTAATCCACCCTGTCAATCTGCGCCTTCTGCAGCTTGTCCGAGTAGTCCACATAGATCGACTTCCACTCAGTATAGAAATCGATGGCGCCCAGGCCGCCCTCGCGGTGACCGTTGCCTGTGGCCTTCACTCCGCCGAAAGGCAGGTGCACTTCCGCGCCGATCGTTGGGGCGTTGATGTAGGTAATTCCAGCATGCAGGTCGCGCATGGCGGTGAACGCCTTGTTCACGTCTTTCGTATAGAGCGCGGATGACAAGCCGTACTCGATGTTGTTGGCAATCTCGATGGCATTCTCCAGGTTGTCGCACGGAATGATGGAGACCACCGGCCCGAAGATTTCTTCCTGGGCGATGCGCATCTTGGGATCGACGTCGATGAATACGGTCGGCTCCATGAACCAGCCGTACTGGTGATCGCCCTTGTCGAGGCGATGGCCGCCGCACTTCATCTTGGCGCCCTCGGATTGGCCGATTTCCACGTAGCTGAGATCGGTCTTGAGCTGGGCTTCGTTGATTGCCGGACCCATCTCCACAGTCTCATCTAGGCCGTTGCCGACCTTGAGCGCCTTGGCGCGCTCCACGTAACGCTCCACGAACTCACTGTAGATGCCTTTTTGCACGATGATGCGGCTGGTGGCGGTGCAACGCTGTCCGGTCGTGCCGAAGCCGCCCCACAAGCCGCCGTCGATGGCGAGGTCGAGGTTGGCGTCGTCGAGCACGATCATGGGGTTCTTGCCGCCGAGTTCGAGCGAGCAATGCTTGAAGCTCTTGGCGGCGGTGGTGCCTACAATCCGGCCCACATCGGTGGAGCCGGTGAGAGAGATGGCGCGCACTTCGGGATGCTCCATCAGCGGAGCACCGATGCGCGAGCCGAAGCCCGAGACAATGTTGATCACGCCCTTGGGCACGCCGGCGTCACTGAGAGTGCGAACCAAGTTGAACGTCGAAAGCGGAGTGTCCTGCGCCGGCTTGATCACGCAGGTGTTGCCGCAGACGATGGCGGGCAGCAGCTTCCAGGAGGGAATTGCCATGGGGAAATTCCACGGCGTAATCATGGCGCAGACGCCCAGAGGCTGCCGGACAGCCATGGCAAACTTGTTGGGCAGCTCTGACGGCGTGGTGGGGCCGAACATGCGGCGACCTTCCCCGGCCATGTAGTAGGCGGTGTCGATGGCTTCCTGCACGTCGCCGCGAGTTTCCTTGATGATCTTGCCCATCTCGCGGGTCATGTCGCGGGAGTACTCTTCCTTGCGCTCCATCAGCATTTCGGCAGCGCGATAGACGATTTCGGCGCGGCGGGGAGCGGGCACCAGGCGCCACTTGGCGAAGGCGCGATTGGCGGCATCAATGGCGGCGTCGACGTCCGGCTTGCCGGACTTCTGGAAGATGCCGACCACGTCTCGGGTGTCGGCGGGGTTGCGGTCTTCGAAGGTTTCTCCGGTTGAGGACTCGACCCACTCGCCGTCGATGAAGTTCTTGAAAACCCGGGTGCGGGTAGCAGTGCCCAGGATGGTCGGGCCGGTAAGGGTATCAGTAGCCATAAGGCCTCCTAAGAGATGCTGCAAACTATCTATGCTACAGGCCGGGCAGAGGCCGGGCAAGCGAGAGGGATCACACGCAATTGTGGCTCCGCGGATGCAGGGGCCTAGGCGCGGACTTCCCCAGGCGGAGATGGGAAACGCCGACCACGGGTCCTGCCTGACCTTTACGGACCTTGCTTCAAAATTGAAACAGTATTCGAAGCTGTGTTGAGCACTGCCAAGTCGGGTTTGCCGTCGCCATCGAAGTCACCAATGACCAAGGCGCCCGGGGCAAGTCCGGTGGCGAAATCGAGGTGCAATTGGAAACGGGCGCTCCCGCTGCCGAGCAGCAGGGAAACGGTGTTGGAGCCCGCATTCGCGACGACCAAGTCCATAATACCGTCGCCATTGAAATCGGTGGCACTCAACGAACTTGGGCTGGAGCCAACCCCGTAGTCGGCGTGGCTCTGAAACGTCCCGTCACCATTCCCCAGCAAGACGGAGACGCTGTTGTCGGCTTGGTTGGCGCTGACCAGATCAAGCTTGCTGTCGGCATTCAGATCGCTCACAACCAGCATGACGGGCGCAAGCCCCGTGCCCACTATCACCCCTGGGGTGAAGGTGCCATCGCCTTTGCCGAGAAGCACGGAAACAGTGTTGTCGGTGCGATTGGCGATCGCCAAGTCGGCATTGCCATCTCCATTGAAGTCTCCGACGGCCACAGACATTGGCCCATTGCCCACGACCGGACTTGAGATGGTGTGGAAGGTTCCATCGCCTTTGCCCAAGAGGACAGAGACGGTGTTTTCGAGGTTGTTGACTACGGCCAGATCAAGCCGGCCATCTTTATTGAAATCGGCGGCCGCGATGGCGAGCGGAGCGGTGCCGGTCGGGGGAGAGTCAGCAGTGGCGGCAAAGGTGCCGTCGCCGTTGCCCAGCAAAATGGAGATCGTGTTGTCCACGCTGTTGGCGACAGCCAAGTCGGGCTTGCCATCGGAGTTGAAATCACCCGCTACGACCGCACTCGGCCCTCGGCCCGTGCTCGGCGTTGGAGCGTAGGTGAACGTACCATCTCCCTTGCCGGAGAGGATGGCGACAGTGTCGTCGTTTTGGTTGGTGATAGCGAGGTCGAGCCGGCGATCGGCGTTGAAGTCACCCATGGCGACGGCAGAAGGGTGCGACCCAGTCGCCAGTTGCGGGCCGGTAAACGACACCGATGTAATGCGATTCATGATTGCGAGATAAGCGAGATTCGAGGTGCCACCGCCCGGGCTGGGGTTCACCACCGTGACCGCCGCTGTTCCTGGGCTGACTATGTTGGCCGCGGGAACCGTAGCCTGCAGCTTCTTGCTGGTGAAAAACGTTGTCGCCAGCGAGTTGCCGTTCCACTGGACAACGGCAGAAGAGAGAAAGCCCGTTCCATTTACGGTCAGCGTAAAGGTCGCTCCGCCCGGCGCTATGCACGCGGGTACCAGGGGCTGATTGATGAGGGGAACGGAGTTGGCAATCCCGGTGCCCGCCAGGCTCACCGACTGCGGGCTGGTGCCCTCCTCGGAATCAAAAACAAGAATTGATCCAGGTTTCGAGCCCGTTCCCGTGGGCGAAAACGAAATGCTGAAATGGCAGGTGACTCCCGGGTTGACGGTCGTGCCGCAGGTATTGATCTGGACATAGTCGTACGCCGGCTGGTTGATGCTGCCCAGAATCGAAATGCCGGAAATCGTTAAGGGTTCGCTGCCTTTGTTGGTCAGGTTCAAGGTCTGCGGAGTGCTGGTAGTCCCCACTGCCTGGCTGGCAAATGTGAGTTTGGATGCGGACAGCGTAATGCCAGTTCCTACTCCGGTGAGGTTCAGGACGTGCGGGCTGGCCCCGTCGCTGTCGGTGATGGTGACGCTGCCGTAGCGAGTCCCGGTGGCCTTTGGGTTGAAGGTGGCGCTGATCACGCAACTTCCCCCTGCCGGCAAGCTACCTCCGCAGGTATTGGTCTGGGTGTAATCCCCGCTGGCGACCATGCCGGAAATCGTCAGGCCATTGCTGCCTTGATTCTTGAGAGTCGCCGTCAGCACCTTGGCAGGTCCGCCCAGGGTGCGAGTGCCAAAGTTCAGAAGGGTGGGCGATAAGGTCACACTCGTCCCTGTACCTGTGAGATTGACGACCTGGGGACTGGTGACGTCGCTATCCGTGATCGTGAGCGTCCCGGTTCGCACTCCGGTTGTGGCCGGACTGAAGGTAATGGTGACGGTGCAGCTTTTTTTGGCTTTCAGGTTGCTAGGGCAGCTGTTGGTCTGGGAGAAATCCCCACCTTTCAGAACAATGCTGGAGACGGTCATGGAAGAGGTTTCTGAAAAATTCTGCAAGTAGACAGTCTTCGCGGGACTGATGGTGCCCACGGTCTGCGGAGGAAACGCCAAGACGGTGTTGGACGCCGGGGAACAAGTGCGTGCTGATAGAACCAGCGGAGGCAGGGGCGTTTGGTTGAAATCAAAGGTGTCCAGCATGTCGTTTGCCGCCGCGTCTCGATTTGTCAAGGAGGACAGGCCAAAGCGGTTTTCGACGATCTTCAGGAACGAAGAAAATTCATACGGAGCGCGGGAGATGTACCCGGCTTTGGTGAAAGGAGAAATGATCAGCATGGGTACCCGCGGGCCAAAACCTAACTGGTCCAGGTCCGGCGGCGGTGGGACGTGATCGTAGAACCCACCCCAATCGTCCCATACCACAAATATGGCTGTGGTGGCCCAGTCCGGTCCCTGCATCACGGCATTGATCTGCTTTACCGTCCAATTCTCACCCTGGCAGGAACTGTTGGGAGGGTGTTCGCTGTACAAGGAGGGTGGAACCAGCCAGCTCACTGCCGGCAACTCGCCGGCTTGCGCATCGCTGACGAACTGGGATTGGTCGACGACCCGCTGTGTCCACAAAGATGTGTTGCGGATGTGAGCAATCGCATCCAAAGCGTTCCAGTTGCTGCCAGGCAGGGAGTAGTAGGTCCAATTGATGCCGACATTGTCCAGGGAATCGCCGAGAATCGGGAATTCGAAACAGGGATATTGGTTGGTGACATTGCCCTGGTTGTCAATGACTTCAACCGTGGCGGTCGCCGACGCATCGCAGCCCCACTTGTCACCGTTAATAAAGTTTCCGACCGCACCTCCCGACTGGGCAGCGATAGCATAGAGGTGATTGGGGAAGCTGGGACCATGCAACGACACGAACATGTGATCGGCGAGCGCGAAATGGCTGGCGTATGCCCAATAGTTGGGAATGTCAGCTTGAGTGAGCTGAGAATAAGACAGATAGTCGTTATTGATATTGGCATCCTTGGTCTGGTCAAAGCGGTCCATCCTGCCGTGGTCAATGGCGATAAAGCCATCCAGCCACTGGTATCCGGTACTGCGGGGCATTGCGTCGGGACCATGACTGAGGGGAATCACCTGCCCGGTGGAAATAGTGCCGCTGGTGGCGCCTTCGGCTCCGGGAAAGGTTCCGAAATAAGTATCGAAACTGCGGTTCTCTTTGACAATCAGCACAAAATGTTGAATGGCGCTGAGGTCAGATGGATGTGAGGCATCACGCCCTGTAGGTGGCGTGTCTTGTGCAAACGTGCTCACCAGCAGGATTCCTGAAGAGACAAGGGCCAGAGTCACTCGCCAGACGCCAGCGGCGCTCGGCTGACCTATGAATCGCATGGCACGCCTCCGTGGCAGAAAAACAGTTCACGATGGGGCCGGTTTGCTGCGAAGCAACTGCAGCCGTTTCCTTGGCGTCAGCAGCTCTGCTGCTTATTGATCGTGGGTTCGATCCCGGGGAATAAGCGGCGCCCTGGGGCTCGGGCGGAGAGTGAACTCGTGATGGCCGTGTGGTGGTACCGGGTCTGAGCGGACCCGGTTCACCCAAGGTCCGTAGCACCCTCCCAGGGCGCCGCTTTGGAAACACGTCAGATTAAGGGTGGAGCTCTGTTTTGTCTGTGATGCGGTCGCTATTGCATTGTGATCAGCGTCACGGGCCGTGCCAAGCCGGCCGCAAGCCGGGGGCTTACAGCGCATCCAAGGTAAGAAATCGCTTGACTCTGGAGCAAGTTCCGGGGTCTACACTGAAGCCGTGGCCGTGGGGACCAAGTCATCGTTTCGTTCCGGAGATCTCGCCAGGCTCGTCGGGGTCAGTCCTGACACGCTGCGACTCTATGAGCGCAAAGGGCTGTTTGCGCGTCCGCCGCGTTCTGCGAGCGGCTATCGTTCTTATCCGCCGGAAGTGGTGGAGCGGGTGCGCCTGATTCGGGCAGCACTTTCCATCGGCTTTACCATCGACGAACTTGCGGAAGTGCTGGCTCTGCGTGATGGCGGCGGCGCACCGTGCCTGCAGGTGCGCGACCTGGCAGGAGCGAAGGTAAAGAACCTTGAGCGGCACATCCACGAACTCGTGGAGCTGCGCGATGAACTGCGCAAGGTGCTCAAGCAATGGGATGCAGCGCTCAAGAAGACGCCGGCCAGCAAGCGCGCCGGACTGTTAGAAGCCCTGGCGGCTGCTCCACATGCACCACCTAGCCCCAACTTGCGCGCACATCTTTACTCATCTCTTGCAGGGAAGTCTTTCCACAAGGAGTAAGACCATGAACACGAATCGCAAGCTACGCTGGTCTGTGATTCTCGCGGCGCTGGTATGGGTCGCGCTGGCGAGCGCACAGGAAGCAGATGGTCATCATCAGGCCCAGAGCCAAGCTGCGCACCAGCAGTGCCCCATGATGAGCACGAAGGACCGGGCGGACAAGGGAATGGGTTTTGACCAGGCGAAGACCACGCACCATTTCCTGCTGAGGCCGGACGGCGGTGTGATCAGCGTCGAGGCCAATGACGCCAAGGACACGGAAAGCCGGGACCAGGTCAGGATGCACCTGGCGCACATCGCCAAAGCCTTCGCTGAGGGCGACTTTGATATTCCCATGGTGGTGCACGACCAGACGCCGCCCGGCGTGCCGCTGATGAAAGCCAGGAGAGACCAGATCCGGTATCAGTTTGAGGAGACGGAAAACGGGGGCCGGGTGGTCATTTCCAGCGGCGATGCGGACGCGCGGATCGCCATCCACGAGTTCCTCGCCTTCCAGATTCGCGAGCACAAGACCGGGGACAGCCTCACGGCTCAGTGAGACCTTCTCCACCGCCAGGGCCACCGGAATCACGCCACGGCAGCGCCCGCAGCCGCATTCCCGGGCGGCGTCCATGTGCCCTGGGAGGCTAGTCCTTCCGCGACCCAATTACTTCCGTAATGGGCCCCCTTTGTGACCCAAGTTGATTACCTGTGTCCGCCCGGTTAAGCTTGTGATAGGGTTGAAATTACCCCATATTCTCTAAGTTTGGCGGGTTCGCATTGGCCTTGGTGTCCTCGAAGCGCAGGACGGAAATCCACATTGCGTGGAAAACTGTTACCTACCGCAGTGTGGCATTGACGATTTTGGCCATACTGCTGGTGTTCTTCATCGGCCTGCATTTTGCATTTCCGCAGTTCACCGAGAATGGGATGAAGGCGGCCGGCAGCCTCGCCAGCCACGTCCTGGAAGCGGTTGCGGGGGCGGCGGGGAGTCCGGCTAAGGCCGGACCGATGAATTCCCAGCAGGCCCACATCACCGCGCTGGACGGCACCGTGCGGGTGAAGAAGGCGAACGGCAACAGCTGGGTGACAGCCGATTACAACGTGCCGCTGGAAAAAGGCGACGTGGTGCAGACCGGCTCGGAGGGCATGGCCAAGATCGTCTTCAACGACGGCACCAACTACACGGTAAAGCAGGACTCCCTGATCGTAATCGAAGAAAACTCGGCCAACGAGCAGCAGCAGACCACCGTGGCGGTGGCGGTGAGCACCGGTACGGTGGACCTGACGACTGCAACCTACGTACAGGGTTCCAAATCGCAGGTCATCGTGGCGGGGGCTACGGCCTCCCTGGCGCCGGAGAGCGCGGCCATGGTGCACAACGATCCCAAGGCAGACCAGCACGAGATTCTGTTGAAAAAAGGCACGGGCGAAGTCACCCGCAACGGCGAAGTGGTCAACCTGTCGAACTGGGAGAAAGTGAGTTTTGCGACGGAAGCGCCCAAGATGGACAAGTTGAAGGAGATTGGCCCCCCGACGCCGATTTCCCCGGCCAACATGATGCCGATTTTCACCTCCGACGACGCCAAGGCGATCGAATTCTCCTGGACCAAGATGCCCAATGCCGTAGGATACCGTCTGAGAATTTCGCGCAATCCGTACTTCTCCTCGACCATCGTGGACCGCAAGGTAAACACGGCGGACGTCGAGGTCTCCGGGCTGCCGGAAGGGGCGTATTACTGGCTGGTGCAGTCCTACGATGCCCAGGGCAAGGAGTCGGTGGAAAGCGAAAAGAACCGGTTTACCCTGATTCCGAAGGAGACCAACACGGAGGCCATCAACCTGGAGCTGGATCCCTTTATCCAGCACGGGCATGTGCTGGAGCTGACCGGGAAAACCGAGGTGGGGGCCCGGGTGATGGTCAACGGCCGGGAAGTGCCGGTGATCGGGACGGATGGCAAGTTTCATTACTTCATGCCGCCCTTGCCACCCGGGGAAAGCGTGATTACCATCACGGCGCAAAACGCTAAAGGTGGGGTGAACACGCTGCAGAAGAAAGTGGTGATGCAGTAAGAAGACGATCCCGGCTGTAGACTACTGAGGGGCAGGAACTTTCGTTTAAAGTAGGGACCGGGATTATCTCATAGAATAAAGACAGATTTCGCTGTCACACGAAGGAAAGAGCGGGGCGCGTTCCGGAATCGCGGCCCGAGAGACCAGAGAGAGAATTAGGGTTATGTCATCCAACGGCTTTCACTCCAGCGGTACGCGCTGGCACAACCTGCGGTCGCTGTTCAGCCTTTTCTCCAGCGACCTGGCCATTGACCTGGGCACCGCCAACACGCTGGTGTACGCGCGCGGCAAGGGGATCGTGGTCAATGAACCTTCCATCGTGGCCCTGAACAAGAACACCAATGAAGTGGAAGCGGTGGGCAAGGAAGCCAAGGAGATGCTGGGCCGCACGCCGGGCAACATCGTGGCGATCAAGCCCATGAAGGATGGCGTCATCGCCGACTTCAAAGTCACCGAGAAAATGTTGAACTACTTCATCCAGAAGGCGCACAACCGCAAAATGCTGGTGCATCCGCGCATCGTGATTGGCGTGCCTTCCGAGATCACCCAGGTGGAGAAGCGCGCCGTCATGGACTCGGCGTATCGCGCCAAAGCGAGCGAAGTGCACCTGGTGGAACAGGCCATGGTGGCGGCGATCGGCGCGGGCCTGCCCATCACCGAACCCAGCGGCAACATGGTGGTGGACATCGGCGGCGGAACGACTGACATCGCGGTGATCTCGCTGAGTGGCATCGTTTATTCGCGTTCCGTGCGCATGGCCGGCAACCAGATGGACGAAGCCATCATGAATTACCTGAAGCGGAAATATAATCTGCTGATCGGCGAGCGCACCGCGGAACAGATCAAGATTGAGATCGGCAGCGCTTATCCGCTGGACAAGCCGCTGACCATGGAGATCAAAGGCCGCAACCTGATCGAGGGCGTGCCCAAGACCATCACGGTGGACGACAGCGAAGTTCGCGAGTCACTGAGTGAATGTGTTTCGACGATTATGAACGCCATTCGGGTAGCACTGGAGCGGACGCCGCCGGAGCTTTCGGCCGACATCAGTGACCGCGGCATCGTGCTCACCGGGGGCGGCGCGCTGCTGAAGAATTTGGACAAGCGCATCCGGGAAGAAACCGGGTTGCCGGTTTCGATCGCTGATGACCCGCTGTGCAGCGTAGTGCTGGGCACGGGCAAGATGCTCAGCGACTTCAAGCTGCTGCGAAAGATTTCGATCGAGTAGAAAAGCAGTCGCTGGTCGTCGGTCGCCAGTCGTTGGCCAAGACCGCTCCAAACTGTGGCGCCACTGAGTGGTAAACCGCAAACTAGCGTCCGCGAACTGAAGTCGGCGTTGGCTAGCGACTAACGACCAACGACTAACGACTAACGACGGTTTTGGTGTCATGGAAAACCTCATCACCCGCTACCGCAACGTCACCATCCTGGTGGCGGTCTTGTTTGCGCAGGTGCTGGGGTTGGCGGTGCAGGTCAAGCGCAGTACGGAGAATGAGCCCACCCGCCTGATCCGCATCTGGGCGGTCAATGCAGTCACTCCCTTCGAAAAGGTCATCGTCTGGTGTCAGCACGGCACGGCCAGTCTGTGGCACAACTACTTCTACCTGCGGGGAGTACGGCAGGAAAATCGCGATTTGAAGGCGGAGATCCAACGTCTCCGTATCGAGCAGGTGCGCTTGAGCGAGGATGCCGAGCAGGCGCACCGGTTGCAGGCGTTGCTGGCCTTCAGGGAACAGTTCATCTCGAAGACGGTGGCCGCGCAGGTGATTGGTTCCAGCGGCAGCGAGCAGTCGCGCTCCATCTACATCGATAAGGGTGCTGGCGACGGGATCAAGGCTGACATGGCGGTGATCACCTCTGACGGAGTGGTGGGCAAAGTGCTGCGCGTGTACAACAGCAATACTGCGCAGGTACTGCTGATCGATGACCAGACCAGCGGAGTGGGAGCGATTCTGGAAAAGTCGCGCCTGCAGGGAGTGCTGCGGGGTACACCCGCCGGCGAGGTGGTGCTCGAGAAGGTGATGTCCGACGAAGCCGTGCAGCCTGGAGAAGCGGTGCTGACCAGCGGCGGCGACCGCATTTTTCCCAAAGGCTTGCCGGTGGGCACGGTGAGCAAGGTCTCTCCGGGATCGGATTTCTTTCTTAACATCCGGGTCAAACCGGCTGCGAATCTGAGCAAGCTCGAGGAAGTGCTGGTCGTGACCAGCGTGGAGGAGAAAGAACCTGCCGTGAATGAGGCGGGGCCGATGCGCGCGGCGGACATTCTGGCGCAGCGCTTGCCCTCAGTGCCGGAGAAGCCGGCGACGGACGCTAGCAAACCTGGTGCGACGGCGGGAGCAGCGACGATCGTGCAGCCCCCGCCCAAAACCGCCAAGCCGGGAACCGCAGGAACTACGAACCCGAAACCCAGTATGGCAGGTGCGACTCAGAGCCCAGCCGGCGGTCCCACTGCCAAGCCCAAGGCGAATGATGCAACTGTCGCCGCCAGACCCGCAAACGCCGCCCCGGTGACGACCAAGCCAGCCAACGGTACAACTCTGAAACCGGAAAACGGTGCGGCCATCAAGCCAGCCACAGAGCAGAAGCCTGCGCCTCCACCGGTGAAGGTGTCAGACCAGATGAAGGCCGCGGGGAATAAGGCGGAGCCCACGCTTCCCAAACCCAAGCCGCAACCCGCAGAGCCGCAGTCCGAGCCAGCCCCACCGGAGGACAAGCCTCACTAGCGTGCCCATCACTTACACATCGCAGGAGCAGGTGGAGGTCTACCGGTTCAGTATTCCGGCGGCGATCCTCATTCCCCTGATCGCGGTCTTTTTGCAGGCCTTCGTGCCGTTGAAGCTGGCCTTCTTCTCCATCTTCGACTTGCCGCTGCTGGTAGTGATTTTCTTCGCCGTGGCCCGGCGCAGCCAGGTGACGGGACTGCTGACCGGGGCCGCCATCGGCCTGCTTCAGGACTCGCTCACCCACCAGCCGATCGGCGTCTACGGCATCGCCAAGACCGTGGTGGGGTACGGCGCATCCTCACTGGGCGTAAAGCTGGACGTGGAGAACGCTGGCTCCCGCTTCCTGGTGACGCTGTTTTTTTATATCGTTCACGAAATTGTGTATTTCCTGGTGGCCCGCGGGCTGGTGGGGTTAACGCTGCAGTGGAGCTGGCTGCACGAGTTGGGGTCTGCCCTGGCGAATGCCCTGTTGGCGGTGGCCTTGTTTGCCCTGCTGGACCGGTTCAAGCAGCGGACGTGAAGGCAGGTCTCAGGCGTCAAGCCTCAGGTGGCAGGGCCCGCGAGGACTATCTAGTCCTGGAGCCGGGTTCGCGCTTACAGCTGCTATCTCTCGCCCCAAGCACTCCTTCCAGGGGCACTCCTCGTTCTTGAGCTTGTGCACGGCGACCTGGATCTTGCGATCAGTGCCCGAATCGCGCAGCCACACCACGCGAAAGCGGGCTTTGCGGTCGCCGTAAGCGACGCCGATCAGATCACCGGTTCTCAGATGCTGCTCAATCCCGCATAGCAGTGCTCCACTGACGCTGATGTTGCGAGCGACAGCGTCTTGCACAAAGAGTGCGCCTTGGGCATCGATGCCCCAGACGCGCACGGCAAGATCGGCTTGGGTTCGCGGCTCTTTCCGACTCTGCTTCATGGACACCGTTAGTGGCTCGAAGAAAAGCGATGTGGGACTCCCTGATTATCCGAAAGCCGATCGAGAGACTCTGTGATGTGGCCCGCTTTTTCGCAAGCGAAGGTAACCCAAGCAGAATTACAGGAGTCATCGTTCGGTCACACTGGAGGGGAGGGGATGCCGGGTGCCCTGGCCGGCCCGGGAGAAGCCTGGCCCAGGATGAATCGCGGACTGTGGCAAGGGCGCTGGGAGGCAACCGGTGGCACCCGCCAATGGGATCTTCTGGTCGGCGTCTCCCGGCGTCTATGCCCTTCCGTCACTGAAGACACAATCCCCCTCACCAACTCGAAGGGTTACAATACAGTTAACTTCCCGAAAGGACTGCCTGGCCGTGGGAATCCACCGCTGCAATGTATCGCCAAGGGCTGACGCCCGGGGCCTGAGGTCCGACGTCTAATGTTTGGCCGTGACGAAAAAGTATCGCCCATCCGCCTGACCGCGGTGCAGTACATCGTCCTGGGCATCTTCCTCATTCTGGCTTACGGACTGTGGCGGCTGCAGGTGGCGCAGAGCGACATGTACGCCACGCTGGCGGAAAAGAACCGCATTCGCAACGTGCCCATCCTGGCGCCGCGCGGCAAGATTCTTGATCGCGAAGGCCGCACCATCGTCGACAACTATCCCTCGTTCACGGCGCTGCTGTTGCGCGACTCCTCGCGTGATCTCGCGGGCGATGCCGATCTCATTGCACAAGGCCTGCACCTGGATGCGAAAGAGGTGCGGGAACGCATCCGGAAGTTCGCCTCCATGCCGCAATACCAGCCGATCTATCTCAAAGACGACATCACGCCGGATGAACTGGCGTTTATCGAAGCCCACCGCAACGAGTTGCCGGAGTTGGACACCATCATGGCGCACCGCCGCCTGTATCCGCGCAACGGATTTATGGCCCACCTGGTTGGCTACGTGGGCGAGGTCAGCGAGGAAATGCTCAACTCGCCGCGGTGGGAGCTGTACAACCCGGGAGATGTGGTGGGGCAGTCGGGAGTGGAACAGGAGTACAACCAGATCCTGATGGGCAAGAACGGATTCCGGCGCGCGGTGGTGAACAGCCACGGCAAAGAAGTCGGACGGTTGGATGAAACCCCCGCGGAACCCGGCCGGCAACTCAAGCTCACGGTAGACATCGATCTGCAAATCGCCGCCGAGCAGGCGTTGGAAGGGAAGAACGGAGCGATTGTCGCGATGGACCCGCGGACGGGCGAAATCCTGGCCATGGTGAGCCGCCCGGCCTTCGATCCCAACGATTTCGCGGTGCGCATCTCGCGTGAAGAATGGACCAAGCTGGTCAACGACGAGAACCATCCATTGCTGAACAAGGCCATTCAGGCACAGCTGGCGCCGGGCTCGGTGTTCAAGATCATCATGGCCACCGCAGGCCTGCAGGAAGGCATCGCGCAGACCATGCACGTGACCTGCAATGGGGGCGCGGTGTTTTACGGACGTTATTTCAAGTGTTGGGTAACAGCGGAGCATCGCGTCCACGGCCTGGTGGATATCCGCAAGGCGATTTACCAGTCGTGCGACGTATTCTTTTACACCCTCGCGGAAAAGCTGGGCATCGATCGCATCGCCAAGTACGCGATCATGTTGGGACTGGGGCAGAGGACGGGGATCGATCTGCCGCAGGAGGTCACTGGAGTGATGCCTTCGGAGGAATGGAAAATCCGTAACTTCAAGCAGAAGTGGTACGCGGGAGAAACCATTTCGGTCGGCATCGGACAGGGCGCGGTCGCCACCACACCCATTCAGTTGGCGCGCGCCATCGGCGGGATTGCCAGCGGGGGCGTGTTGCGCCGTCCGCATGTCGCGTTCCCCGATCTATTGCCCGCCAACATTCGGCCCGTCTCGGACGGGTTGGGCGAAGTGAACATCGGGCTCGATCCCAGCAACTGGGAATTGATCACCGATGCCATGGCTGCGGTGGTGAACCCCGGGGGAACCGCTCCCAGCGCGCACCTGCAAGGCATCGATTTTGCTGGCAAGACCGGCAGCGCGCAGACCATCAGCAATGTGGCCAAGGCCCGGCTGGCGAACGGGAAATCGAAGTTCAAGGACAACGGCTGGTTTGTGGGAGTGGAGCCCCGACGCAACCCGGAGATCGTCGTGTGCACCCTGCTCGAAGAAGGCGAGCACGGATACCTGGCGGCGCGCGCGACTGCGCAGGTGATCAAGGCATACGTGGACAAAGAGCGCCGGCAACCGACCAAGGTCGCCCGCAGCGACGGCAAAGTGGACGTGGGCGCGGTGTGGAATGTTTCCGACGAAGACGATGGCCACGAAACGGTGCGCGGCGGACACTTCCTAATAAACGTTTCCAAGAAGCGCTTGCCGCTGGCGACAGCTGCGCCGGGAGTGAATTAATAGCTGTCACCGCGTACCGAGCGAAGCCATCCTTCACTTCGCGGAAGGCGACAGATTGTTGAACGAACGAGGAAAGCTAACGACCGACGACCGACGACCGACGACTGATGTCTAGATACGTTTCATTCCGTGACTTTGACTGGCTGCTGCTGGTGTTTGTGCTGCTCATTTGCGCTGTGGGTGTGGTGGAAATCCGCAGCGCAACGGCGCACACCAAGTTCGCGGGCGCGCACATCAAGCAACTCTACTGGATCGCGGGCGGCTTGGCCGGCATGTTTCTGATGAGCCTAGTCAACTACCAGGTGCTGCTCGACCGGGTGCACTGGTTTTACATCGTGGCGATCGCTTCCCTGATGTCGGTGATGATTTTCGGGCAAAAGTATCTGGGTGCGCGCCGCTGGATCAAGATGCCCGGAGGTCAGCACTTTCAGCCCTCGGAGTGGGTGAAGCTGATCCTGATCCTGGCAGTCGCCAAGTACTTCGCCGACCTGCACCAGAAGGAACTTTCCTGGGGAGACTTCGTCAAAGCGGGAGCCATTGTCGGCGTCCCCATGCTGATGGTCCTGGCCCAACCCGACCTTGGGACTGCGCTCACCTACATTCCGATTGCGGTCATGGGTTTGTTCCTGGGTGGGCTACGGGCGAAGCAGGCCCTGGTCGTGGTCCTGCTCGCTGGATTGATGATGCCGCTGGCCTGGCACGTACTCAAGCCTTACCAGCGCGATCGCCTGACCGCCTTCCTGGAGCCCGAGGCTGACCCTCAGCATACCGGGTACCAGGTGATTCAATCGCTGATTGCGGTGGGTTCGGGGGGACTTTGGGGTAGCAGTGCCGGGTCGCAGACCCACTTGGCCTTCCTGCCGGTGCCCCAGACCGACTTTATTTTTGCGGCGTTCGCGGAGGAACACGGATTTGTAGGTGCATTGGGGGTGATGCTGTTATACTTCATAGTGCTGATGCGTTTGACCCAGAACGCGCAAACGGCGCCCGACCGCGCTGGCACGTTCGTGGTAATGGGGGTGGTGGCTGTGCTTAGCTTCCACGTCCTGGTCAACGTCGGCATGGTGGTCGGCTTTATGCCGGTTACCGGAATTCCTTTGCCTTTAATGAGTTATGGCGGGTCTTCCGTCCTGTTCATGTTTTTGGCGCTGGGTATTGTGATGAATGTTCGAATGCGTCGCTTCGTGAACTGAAGCAGGAGGAAGAAGGCAAGGAGAGTCGCCGCGCTTGCCAGATGCGGCAGAAAACGAGATCAAGATTACGATCGCCCTCGCGTAAAGAGGGCACTCACCGGCCGGAATGCAGTTGGAGGCCGGGCAGGATTGAAGCCAGACGCGACCAGGCGGGTAACGGCCCCCTCCCTATGGAGAGAGACGGTCACAAACCTGGGTAGCGCCAATGCGATAAGTGCAAAAGATTCCCAAGCTTGTGCAACGGGTTCGGCTCCGGAGGGAACTCCGAGGCCCGGGTCGTCCCTTGTTCGGAACGGCCATCGCGACGCTCCATCCTCCCTGTTTTTGCCTGCCTCTGGACCGGTGAAACCTGTGACCGCTTGACGGCGCAGAAACCGGAGTCCGCATGACAAGAGAATTATTTGTGTCTTCTACCCCGCACGAAACCAGAGTGGGGCTAGTGGAAGACGATCAGTTAGCCGAAATTTACCTGGAACGTGAGAACGAGTACACCCTGGCAGGATCCATCTACAAGGGACGGGTCACCCGGGTGCTTCCCGGGATGCAGTCCGCCTTCGTTGACATCGGCTTGGAGCGCGATGCGTTCCTGTACGTTTCCGACTTCATGGAAGTAGAAGAAGGGGACGAAGTCGAAGAAGTGCCCACCAATCGCCCTGCTGCCCCAGAACCGAGACGCCAGGCGCCACCCCAGGCACAACCCCGGGCCGAGGGGCAGTCGTTTGTGATCGAGGGCCCGGACTTCCCCGAGGAAGCCGAAGCTGCGACCGAACAACCCGCACAGTCGGCTCCGCCGAACCCGGAGAGCCGCGAGGCGTCGAACGATGGGGATCAGAGAGACAATCGCGGAGGCTGGCGCGGCCGCCGTCGTCGCCGCGGGCGCCGGGGGGAACGTTTTCCGGAATCGAAGTTTGCCCGGCCATCTGCGGAAGCGCCGCGTGAGGCGCCGCGCAGCGAACGTTCCGAGCGCACGGAACGCAGCGACTATGGTCCGCCGCCCGGGTACCAGCCCATTCTTTTGCCGGGAGAGTCGATTTCCAAGTACCAGCGCCTGGCGCAGGCGCCGGCCGTTTCAGACGAGCGCCACCAGGAACCGTCCAGCCCGTCAAACGACCGCCAGGACGTGCCTGGCCCAGTCGCCCAGACTTTTCCCGAGGACGAGCCTCTCTTCGCCTCTGCCGCTCCGGGAAGTCAAGAGCCGGAAGAGCGCCGTGAAGAGCAGCGTGCCGAAGCGCACAGCGAGACTGCGGAAGAGGCGTGGGACCGGGAGCAGAAGCGGTTGCACCAGATGAACGTAGCGGCAGTTTTTGGCGGGGAGGTAGCCGAAGAAGAGGACATCGAGGCAGATGACAAGCTAGCTTCTGAACCCGAGCATTCAGACCAGGCCCCGACCGCTTCTTCTGCGGGCACGCTTGAGGAAGAAGAGATTGATGACGAGGAAGCCGATCTCGCCCATTACGTAGAAGATATCGAGGAAGACTCTGCCTTCGAAGAGCTCGAAGAAGAAACCCGCGCCGCAGAGGATTACCGGGAACATGGCGGCCAGGAAATCGCCGCCTCGGGAGAACCGGTCGGCGAAGCGCAGGCGGCCAGCGCAGATGCGCTTTCCGCGGAAGCCACCGAGACCGAAGAAGTGGTCGACGAAGCGGCTGAAGAAGCTGCCGCCGAGGAGGAAGAGGAAGCCGAACTCGAGGAGGCCCAGGCCGAGGCTGAAGCCATTCTCGATGCCGAAGCTCGGGGCGACGGGACGGTAGATGCCCGCGCGGAAGTCCGCGCTCCCGCGGGCACGGCGGCTTACACCCAACGCGCGGCGCGTCCGGCGTTCGATCGCCGCGGCCGCGGCCGGCGCGGCGGAGGACGTCGTTTCCCGCGTCGCCGGGAACCGCAGCAGATTCCACAGATCACCGACTTGCTGAAGGAAGGCCAGGAAATCCTGGTGCAGATCGCCAAGGAGCCGATTGGCAAAAAGGGCGCGCGCATCACCAGCCACATCGCGCTGCCCGGCCGCTTCCTGGTGTACATGCCAACCGTGAACCACACCGGCGTGTCGCGCAAGATCGCGTCGGAAGAGGAACGCCAGCGGCTGAAGCGCATCATCCAGAGTGAGCGCGAAAACGGGCACGGCGGCTTCATCGTGCGAACTGCGGCCCAGGGCGCCAACGAAGAAGAGTTGCGCGCCGACATCCGCTTCCTGAAGGGTCTGTGGATCGAAATCAAGAACCGCGCGGAGAGCGGCAAGGCCCCGGCGCTGATCTATCACGACCTGAACGTGGTCGAGCGCGTGCTTCGCGATCAGGTCACCTCCGACTTCTCCGCCATCTGGGTGGACACCGAACAGGAGTACGAGCGCATCCTGCGCTTTGCCAACCGCTTCCAGCCTGCGCTGGTGCGGAGAGTGAAGCTCTACACCAAAGAGACTCCGCTCTTCGAGCAGTTCGGATTGAAGGAGGAAATTGACAAGGCGCTCAAGTCGAAAGTCTGGCTGAAGAGCGGTGGCTACATCGTGATCAACCAGACCGAGGCGCTGGTTGCGATTGACGTGAACACCGGCAAGTACGTGGGCAAGACGGCGCGGCTGGAAGACACGATCGTCAAGACCAACGTGGATGCCATCAAAGAGATCGTGCGGCAGATTCGGCTGCGCGACCTGGGCGGCATCATCATCATCGACTTCATCGACATGGACGAGCGTCGCAACCGGCAGAAAGTGATGCAGGCGCTGGAAGAAGCCCTGCGCAGCGACCGTGCGCCCTCAAAGACCCTGCAGTTTAACGACTTCGGGCTGGTGGCGATCACCCGTAAACGGGTGAAGCAGTCGCTCGAGCGCACGATTGGATCCCCTTGTCCGTACTGCCAGTCCACGGGATTCGTGAAGTCAGTCAACACGGTGTGCAACGAGATTTACCTGGAGATGCGCAAGATCGCCAAGCACCTGGAACATGCCGACGTCATGTTGCGGGTGAATCCCGAAGTGGCCAAGACGCTGAAGGGCAACAACGGCCGCGCGCTGACCGAGATGGAAGAACTGACCAAGCGCACGGTGATCGTGAAGAGCGATCCGGCCCTGCACCAGGAGCAGTTCGACATCACATAATTGGCATGGATGGTGTGGGGACAGATTGTGTGGGGACGGGTCTCCGACCCGTCCCGGCCGGGCGAAAAGCCCGGCATTTTTTTCTAGCAGGCTGCGGGAAAAGCCGCTTTTGAGTTGCGGAGCAATTCAGCCCTGCCGATGAGCGCATCCCACCGGTGTCTGGTTTTCGTTTTTCCGCAGTCTCCTAGGAGTGGGACGCCCAGTCGCGCGCCAGCATGCGCTCCACTAAATCTGATCGATCCCGCAGTTTTTCCAGAGAGGTCTTGATGGCTTCGGCTTGCTCGGAACAGCCTTGCTCGTTTGCCAGGGCAACCAGCCGTTGCGCATTTTCCGACTGAGTGGCGGTGATCTGGAGAAGGACGAGCAGCGAGTTCGCGTGGAGCTTGCAGAGAGAAATGAGGTTCTCGTCGCGCTTGAGTTCCTCCAGTTCCGTGGTGATGCGCGCCACCAGCGCCACCAGGCGCAGCAGCAGACGAGCCACGTCGGCGCGCAGACTGTTCTCCTCCAGGTAGTCGGCGCAGTAGGCGCTGGCCTCCGCAGGAGTCAAGGTCAGATTGAAAAAGCGCATGGGCACGACCTGGCGGAACTTGGGATCGGCCACGCGCACGAAGACGCGAATGGATTCCTCGACCTTGCGAAGCTTGGTCTCTTCGACCCTGGTCTCCTGCGGGGTAACCGCGGCCCGCATGGCCTGGAGGTCAAACACCGGAGGCCGGGCCGTAGCGGGTGCGCTGGCAGCCACTCTGCCGCTTGCCGCCGCAGCTGCGGTCATCGCCATCGGACGCAGCGCGCGACCCATGGGCGGCTGACGCTCCAGGGTTCGTTTGAGCTGGGAAACACGGCGAAATTTCTCTAGAGCTGTGCTGTAGTCAATCTTCAATAGTTCAGCGTCTTCCATGGCGGCCACGTGTTCCACGGTGACATCTACACCATCCACCGTGCCCAGAATGCTCCCACCCTGCTCCTGCAACTCTTGCGCAAAGCTTCTGATTTCGGCGGTGGCCGCGTGGAACAGCGTGTCGAACTTCCTGCCGAATGCGGCATTGTAGGGCGCGACCGTGGCCAGAACTCCGGGGTGATAAAACGACTCATCCAGAGACCGCTTCAGTTCGCGTACCCGCGGAATGATGCCGGAGTCGAGCAGGGCGTTGAGATCCTGGAAGCTCTGCGCCTCTTCACGCAACGAATCAAAGCGGTGGAGCAGTTGGACGTCCTCTTCGGTAAGCGCGGGCGCGTCGCTGTCGGCCAGGATCTCAAGCAGCGCGATCTCAAAAGGGGGAAGTGGTATGGAACCGTCGAGCCCGTAGCCACGGCGCTCCCACTGCCCGGGTACTCGGGGATGGCGGTAGAGAAAGGTCGCTACCAAATCGGTTTTATCGCGATTGGCGTCGCTGAGGTCCTTCTTGCGAACCAGATAGCGCAGCAAGGACTCGGCAATTTCGGGATCGGTATCGGAGGTTAGCCCACGCCGCATCATGGCAGGCGTCGTGGCCATGTCGAGCAACCGCAGCCAGCGCCGCATTCTGGCCAGAGTGTCATACGCGTCGCCGTCACTCTGCTGCAGTGAAATCGCTTCCAGCCCCTGCGGAACCGGGAGTTCTCCCTGGACGTAGTCCTGCAGGAGCTTCTCACTGAAGCCCTGTACCGTGGCAAGGATGGCCAGGTCCCACTTCGGATCTTCCGCCACGCTGACTCCTGCAGACCCCTCCCTCCGGAAGCCTGGATATAGGAGGTAAGAGCGGTAATCCAGTAAAACTAACACGGCTGGCGCTCAGGCGTGTTCGCTACTGTGGTTACTAAAGTGATCGGCTAACGAGGAATCGGGGCCCTGCGCCTCGGAGTTGATCGTGGCCGGCGGGACGCCGGCGCTACTTCTTCAGATCTTTCAGTATTTCGCGGGCGGCATTGGCGCCGGAGCCTCCGGTTAAGCCAGCGCCGGGATGCGTGCCCGAGCCGCACAGGTACAAATTTCGAATCGGGGTGCGGTAGCGTGCCCAGTCGAGCAGCGGACGCATGGTGAAGAACTGGTCGAGGGCGAGTTCACCGTGGAAGATATGGCCTCCAGTGAGCCCATAGGTGTCTTCCAGATCCTGTGGAGTGATGATCTGGTGGGTCAGGATCAGTTCGGGCAGGTTGGGCGCGTACTGCGCGATGGTCTTGACTACGGTGTCGCCTAACGCCACGCGCTGGCTCTCCCAATCACTGTTCTTCAGCTTGAAGGGCGCGTACTGCACGTAAATGGACATGACGTGCTTGCCCGGAGGCGCCAGCGAGGGATCGGTCAACGAGGGGATGGCGATGTCCAGATACGGCTGGCGCGAAAAGTTGCCATACTTGGATTCGTCGAAGGCGCGCTCGAGGTAGTCAATCTCTGGGCCGATGTGAATGCGGCCGCTCAGCGCGTCGGTGCTTCCGTTCAGCGCAGTGAACCGGGGCAGACCGGAAAGCGCCAGGTTGACCTTGGCCACCGTGCCCGGCGTGCGGTAATGCTGGAGCTTCATGACGAAATCAGGCGTGAGGTGGATGGGATCGACCAGCTTGAGCAGGGTGCGCTTGGGATCGGCGTTGGAGATGATGGCCTTGGCGCTGATTTCTTCGCCGGTGGAGAGCACGACACTGGTGGCGGCGCCGTCCTTCACACGGACTTCAATCACTTCGGCGCTGGAGCGGATTTCGGCACCGGCCTGCTTGGCGGCGGCGGCCATGGCTTGCGTCACCGAGCCGATTCCGCCGGCAGCGAAGAAGGCTGAGCCCGCAGGATGCTCGTCGCCGGCAGCGCGGATGAGAAGAACCAGGCTGCTGCCGGCGGACCACGGTCCGAAGAACGTGCCGAAAATACCGCGCGCGGCGATGGTGGCGCGCAGCAGTTCAGTCTCGAAGAATTCCGCGACCAGATCGGCAACCGCCATGGGGCCCCAGCGCAGCAGGCGGTACATATCTTTCTTGCCCAGCTTGCGAATGGCGCGCCCGGTCTGGAGCATGCCCCAGAGGTCGCCTTTGCTGGGGTTATCGATATTTGGGGGGACAAGGGTAAGCGCTTCCCCGATCACGCGGCCCATCTTGCCGAGCGATTGCTGAAATTCGGGATACCTGGCGGCGTCCTTCTGCGAGAACTTGCCGATTTCCTGCGCGGATTTTCTGGCGTCGTTGTAGAGGATCAGCGCGCGGCCGGTAGGAGAAAGGGAAACGACTCCGATCTCCGGTGTGATCAGCTTGAGCCCGTGCTTCTCGAGTTGCATGTCGCGCACGATGTCGGGACGAATCGGTCCGGCGACATGGGCGAGGATGGAGCAGCGGAAGCCGGGGTGAAACTCTTCGGTGATGGCGGCGCCGCCGGGCTGGGCGCGGCGTTCCAGTACCAGCGGCTTGAATCCGGCTTTGGCCAGGTAGAAAGCGGTAACCAGCCCGTTGTGGCCGCCACCAATGATCACGACATCGCGCCGGTCGGCCATAAGCTACGCGGCTCCCTTGTAGTCTTTGAGGATTTCGAGTGCCGCCAGACGTCCATTGGCGCCCATGATGCCGCCGCCTGGGTGGGTGGCAGAACCGCACATGTAAAGGTTCTTGATGGGCGTACGGTATTGCGCCCAGCCCGGTACGGGGCGCAAAAAGAAAAGCTGCTCCAGTGAAAGTTCACCCTGGAAGATGTTGCCTTCGCTCAAGCCGAAGTCGCGCTCCAGGTCGAGCGGCGTGAGCACCTGCTTGTGCAGGATGATGTTCTTGATGTTGGGCGCGTGCTCGGCGATGGTGTTGATCACGTTGTTGCCGAAGGCTTCCTTCTGATCGTCCCAGTTGAGGCCGGGACGCAGCTTGTAGGGCGCGTACTGCACGAAGCAGGAGAGGATATGTTTCCCCGGAGGCGCGACCGAAGGATCGGTCAGCGTGGGAATCACCATGTCAATGTAGGGGCGGCGCGAGAAGTTGCCGTACTTGGCGTCGTCGTAAGCGCGCTCCATGTATTCGACGCTGGGGGAAATGGAAATGGCGCCGCGCAGGTGAGCGCCGGGGCCGGGCATGCACTTGAAATCGGGCAGGGCGTCGAGCGCCAGGTTCACCTTGCCGGAGGAACCGCGGAACTTGTAGCGGCGGACTTCGTCCAGGAAACTCTGGGGGAGATTGCCGTCCTCCATGAAGCGAATGAAGGTGAGCCGGGGATCGACGCTGGAAGAGACGATATTGGCATAGATCTCATCGCCGTTTTCGAGCGCCACACCTTTGGCGCGGTTGTTCTTGACGATGATCTTCGCGATAGGAGCTTCAGTGCGGATCTCGGCGCCGGCTTCGCGGGCGGCGTCTGCAATGGAATTGGAGATGGCCCCGGTGCCGCCGCGGGCGAATCCCCAGGAGCGGAAGGCGCCGTCAATCTCTCCCATGTAATGGTGCAGGAGAACATACGCTGTGCCCGGCGAGCGCACGCCCAGGAACGTGCCGATAATCCCCGAGGCCGACATGGTGGCCTTGAGCACGTCGGTCTCAAACCACTGGTCGAGGAAATCGACTGCGCTCATGGTCATCAACTGCACTTGGTTGTACTTGTCCTCGCTCGACATGCCTTGAAAACGTTTGCCGATGAACAGCAGCTTCATCAGTTCCCGCGGGTTCAGGGTGGCAGGATCAGGTGGCACCATGCTGAGGATGGGCTTCACGAAGCGGCACATCGCCTGCATGGACTTGCCGAACTCCTCGTAGGCTTCGGCATCGAGCCGGGAATGGCGGGCGATCTCGCGGCGCGTCTTGCCGTGATCGTTTACGCGCCACAGGTAGTCACCGCTGGGCATGGGCGTGAAGGTGCCGTCGAGCGGCAGAATCTCCAGCCCATGGCGGGGAAGGTCGAGGTCGCGGATGATCTCCGGGCGCAGGAGCGAGACTACGTAGGAGCAGACGGAGAACTTGAACCCAGGGAAGACTTCTTCCGTGACGGCCGCTCCGCCGAGCACGTGACGCCGTTCGAGCACCAGGACTTTCTTGCCGGCGCGGGCCAGGTAGGCGGCATTGATCAGGCCGTTGTGGCCCCCGCCGATCACGATAACGTCGTACTTGGAACCAGCCATTCGCTTCTAGCTCCTAGCTTGCGGAACAGGTTGACTGGGAAGACCGCCTGTCAGTGTCCAGAAAGTGCAGACGTACGATAGCACTGTGGTGGCTCAGAGGCCACTCGGGAGAACGCTCCAGTCGATGAGAACGCCGCGCATGGAAAGAATTCGACCGCCATTCTATCCGAGAGTTTGGGAGTTTGTCTGCACAAAGCTGCTTCTTTGACGGGCAGTAGCACGGAAGGTGGTCTCGAAAACAATGCTTCCCGAGAGTCGGGTGAGTTGCTCCGCGCATGAGTAGCTGCATATAATCCGGCTTCGGCAGAAAAGAGACGCTGCAAGCAGCGTCTCTACAGAAAGATTGAAAGTCCGTAGAGACGCAGCTTGCTGCGTCTCTGCCGACGTAGCAATCACTGCAGCCCGAGGAGAATCCCTTGCCCGTCGGAACCGCGTTTCATGAACGAACGTTTGCACTTTGCCACAGCCTGAGTTATCGCGAGTGGTCTGGCTACTACACGGTCAGCGTGTACGAAGTGCATCACGAGCACGAATACAACGCCATCCGCAACGCCTGCGCGCTGATTGACATCACCCCGCTCTACAAATACCTGGTCACCGGAAAAGACGCGACCAAGCTGGTGAACCGTGTGATCACCCGCGACATCAACAAGGTTAAAGTGGGGCAGGTGATTTATTGCTGCTGGTGCGACGAGCAGGGAAAAGTCATCGACGACGGGACGATCACCCGGCTGGAAGAGAACAAGTACCGCTGGACGGCGGCCGATCCCAGCCTGCGCTGGTTCCGCCAGAACGGCCTGAACATGGATGTGCAGATCGAAGATATTTCGGAGAAGGTGGCAGCGCTGGCCTTGCAGGGGCCGACCTCGGCCAAGTTGCTGAAGGCGGTGGCGGAGGCCGACATTGCCAACCTGAAATATTTCCGGGTAACGCGCGGCAAGATCGCGGGTGTGCCGGTGGACATTTCGCGCACAGGATATACGGGTGACCTGGGGTACGAGATTTGGGTTCCGTGGAATGATGCGGTGAGGGTGTGGGACGCGCTCGCGGTAACCGGGCGGCAGTTCGACCTTCATGCAGCGGGAATGCTGGCGCTGGACGTGGCACGGGTGGAGGCCGGATTGCTGCTGATCGAGGTCGACTACATCAGCAGCAAGAAGGCGCTGATTCCGTCCCAGAAGTATTCTCCCTACGAGCTGGGATTTGGCCGCATGGTGCACCTGGAGAAAGAAAACTTCGTCGGAAAAGCCGCGCTGGTGCGGGACAGCAAGAACGGCGTGGCACGGCAACTGGTGGGCCTTGAGGTGGATTGGGTGGAAGTCGAGGAACTGCACGAAAGGTTTGGGTTGACTCCGGCCGCACCCAGCCAGGCTTCGCGGGTGGCGGTGCCGGTGTATGCGGGGGAGAAGCAGGTGGGCAAGGCCACAACGACCGCTTTTTCTCCGCTATTGAAGAAGTTGATTGCGCTGGCCAGCGTGGACACCGCGCATTCGCAGGTCGGAACCAAGTTGCAAATGGAAATCACCATCGAGGCGGTGCGGCAGCGCGTAACGGCGAGGATCGTGAAGCTGCCGTTCTTCAGTCCCGATCGAAAGACGGCCGTGCCGGTTTGAGTGAATTCTCACCACAGAGACACAGAGGCACACAGGAAAATGTAAGTTCTTCAAGTCCTTCTCTGGGGTGAACGCTAAGTATGCCTGCCTCCAGTTTTCAGGTGGCCGGCGGGACGCCGGCGCTACTGCGTGCAGCTCTCTTCCTTCCCGCCCAGTAGATCCACACTCCGATCAAGACCAGCAATCCCGATAATCCGACGATCTTCAGCACGGCCAGCGGTTTGTTGGGCTCGTCTGGCGGAGGCAGCAGGGCGATGCCAATGGTCACCGTCGTCGTGAACAGGCCGACGATCGCTACCAGCTGGGCCACCGGCTTTCCCCCGGGGACGCGGATGACCTCCGGCCCTGCTGGCTCTTCTTGCAGCTTGAACATGGCGGCGAACAGATACAGGTACGGAATGAAGTAGGTGATCACCCCCATGCTGACCAGCACATCGTAGGCGCCCTTGATGCTGGTGCCGGCCTGCCCGAGAAAGATAAATACCACCCCGAAGACGAACTGCGTGAGCAGTCCGACCCAGGGAGTTTTCCAGCGGGGATGCAGCGCGCCGAACGCAGGCGGGAGAAAGCGGTCGATGCCTGCGACAAAAGGCAGCCTTGCCACTGCGGCCAGGTATGCGCCGGCCGCGCCGATATTGCTCAAAGCAATCAGGAACGCGGCAAAGGGAATCACGCCCTCGAAACCCACGCGGTGCGCGGTGCTGGAGATCGCCTGCATCAGTCCCTGCAAGTTGCCGACCTCTGAGGCTGGCAACGCCAGCAGTACGCTGACAGTCCCTACCATGTAACAAAGCGTCACGGTCACTCCGCCAATAAACAGCGCCCAGGGAATGGCGCGACGCGCATTCTTGATTTCTCCTCCCATGAGCGACGCGGTCTCACAGCCGGCAAAGGCATAGGTCAGCACCGACCAGAAAATGATGTCGTTGAGATGGAAGCTGGGCGTCATGGAGTGGATGGTGAACGATGTGGCCGCTCCATAGCGATGCCAGGCAACCGCTCCCATCGCGATGATGATGCCGACCGGGATCCACATGGCGACCGCGCCCAGGTTGTGCAGCCAGGTGCCGACGTCGAGGCCGAAGATGTTCAGCAGCGTCGCCACCGTGAGCGCCAGCAGCGAGAACACGATGTAGAAGCTGGTGTTGTTGGAGAGATGCCCCCAGGCACCCTGCCGGATGTAAAGCGCGTTGCTGGCGGCGAAATAGAGCACGGCGGGAAAGTAGGGCAGGTTGCAGGTCCAGTAAGTCCAGGCGGACATGAAGCCGGAAAAGTCGCCGAAGGCGCGCTTCGTCCAAACGTAGATGCCACCCTCGTGGGGATAGCGTGAGGATAGTTCGATCACTGACAGCGCAAGTGGCGTGTAGAACATCAGCCAGGCACCGATCCAGATCACGATGGAGCTGGGCCCGGCGGCAGCCGCGGTGGCGATCCAGCGCAGGCTGATGCCGGTGACGACGTAGAAGAGGACGAGGTCGCGGAAGCCCATCACCCGTTTGGGGCGGTTGGGATCTTCGGCTTCGGCGATGGAGACGCCGGGGGAGAGGAGGGTGATAGGGGTGGGCTGGCCGGCGGATGCGTCGGATTCTGGCAATCGTGTATCCCGGAGTCAGGCCTTTGCGAATGCTAATGAAAAGGATTCAGAGAGATAACATTGATAGGCGGTAAGGGCAAGATGAATTTTGGGGAATAGCGACCCGCTATGTGATATCGGAATAGGGGGATGAGAAAAAATCCGGGTGCGACACGAACTTTTCATAGCATTCCACGCATACCCAATCGCGGCCGTTGGTGTAGCCGGTAGAGTGGTCGGAGTCGTTGGATTCAGTGAGTTCCCACCGGCAGACGACACAGTGGTCCCTTTTCCATCCATTCTTGACCAGCTGAAAGTTGGCTGCATCCTCAGCCAGTTTCAGCTCGAAGGAGATACGGTTGTCCTCCGTATGAATCACCACGTCCTTCGGGCTCCAGGCCTGCTTTTGCCAGTGCCAGGAGTACTCCCGGCATCTCGCCACCGCCTCCCGGACCCAATCGGCATCCCACGCGGAGCCATGAATCTGCACAGTGTTCCGCAGCGGTCGGCGGCGCGGGGCGGGCTGCACCGCAACCGGTTCTCCCAGTCGTTGTCTTAGCTGGTCCAGTTCAAGGCCATGCTGACGCAGGATTTCTGCAGCAAAGCAATTCTCTTCACGAAGCAGGCCGAGCAACAGATGCTCGGTTCCGATGTGACGATGGCCGAGTCGGTCCGCTTCCTCTGCGGCGTAACTGAGAACTCGTTTGGACTCGTTGCTAAGAGGGAGGTCCACAGTAGTTGAGATTTTCCCTCGCCTCGCGGTTCGCTCATCAATCTGCTTCCGTATGGCGTCCGGATAGCCTGCCTTGAACAGCGTCCCGAACCGCTTCTCTTCGCGCACCAGGCCGAGGAGAAGATGTTCGGTCTCAATGAAAGGCGACCCATACTCAGAGGCTTCATATCGGGCAAAGAAAATCACCCGCCGGGCCTTCT
>JAIQET010000087.1 GCA_020073645.1 Terriglobia bacterium
CAAACAGAGGTGATGCCGGTCGCGCAAGAACCGCTCATCGGCCGCCCCGGCGATCCCTGCGTGATGGTGATCTTCGGGGCCGCGGGCGACTTGACGCGGCGCAAGCTCTTTCCCGCGCTCTATAACTTGGCCCGCCAGAATCTGCTCTCCCGCGAGTTCGCCGTCGTCGGACTGGCCCGCAACCCCATGTCCACCGACGAATTCCGCCAGAAGGTGGCTCAAGACATGAAAGAGTTCGCCACCGGTGATGTGGACCCCAGCCTGTCGGACTGGTTTGTCCGCCACACCCATTACCTCACCGGCGATTTCGGCGACCCGCAGGTCTACTCCCAGCTGAAAGCTCTCCTGCAGCAGGTGGACAACGACCACTGCACCCACGGCAATTATTTCTACTACCTCGCCACCGCTCCGGATTTCTTCGGTTCGATTGTGGAGCAACTAGCAGCGGCCGGACTGATGGAAGAAAACAAGGAACAGTGGCGCCGCGTCATCATCGAGAAGCCCTTCGGCCGCGACCTGGAGTCCGCCAGGGCGCTCAACCAGCAACTCTTGCGTGTCGCCCGCGAACAGCAGATCTACCGCATCGACCACTACCTGGGCAAGGAAACCGTCCAGAACATTTTGGCCTTTCGCTTCGCCAACGGCATCTTCGAACCCATCTGGAACCGCCGCTACATTGACAACATACAAATCTCCGTCGCCGAAACCGTGGGCGTCGAGAAGCGCGGCGGCTACTACGACCGTTCCGGCGCCCTGCGCGACATGGTGCCCAACCACATCATGCAACTCATCAGCCTGACCGCTATGGAGCCGCCCATCTCCTTCCAGGCCGATGCCGTTCGCGATGAGCAGGCCAAAATCCTGCACGCCATCCAGCCCCTCAGCTCTGAAGATGTGCTCAGCCGCACCGTGCGCGGACAATACGGCGAGGGCGTGGTCGACGGCCATCGCGTGCCCGCCTACCGCGCCGAGCAGGACGTCCCCCCGGATTCCCGCACCGAGACCTACGTCGCCATGAAGTTGCAGATCGACAACTGGCGCTGGGCCGATGTCCCCTTCTACCTCCGCACCGGAAAAAGCATGCCCGTCCGCAACACGCACATCGTGATTCAGTTCCGCCGCGCTCCCTTCGTTCTCTTCCGCGGCACCCAGGTCGGCGACCTAACGCCCAACCAACTCGTGTTGCACATCCAGCCCGAGGAAGGCATTTCCCTGCATTTCGCCGCCAAGGTTCCCGGACCCGTCATGCATCTGGGTGGCGTCAATATGAATTTTGAATACGCCGACTACTTCGGAAAGCTGCCCAGCACTGGCTACGAACGCCTGCTGCACGATTGCATGATCGGCGACGCCACTCTGTTTCAGCGCGCCGACATGGTCGAGGCCGGCTGGAGCGTCGTGAGTCCGGTGCTGGATGTCTGGAAGGCTCTGCCACCCCGTAATTTCCCGAACTACGCTGCCGGAACGTGGGGTCCCAGGGAAGCAGATGATATGCTCGCCCGCGACGGCCGCCATTGGAGGAACTTCGAAAAATGATCCTTGCCGGCGACATCGGAGGCACCAATACCAGGCTCGCGTTCTTTGATGTTTCGGGCGGACGGCTGCAGTTGATCACAGTCACCGTCTTTCCCAGCCGCCAACATGCCGGCTTGGACGAGATCGTGGCCAAGTTTGTCGCCGCCAACAACAACCTGCAGCCGGAAGCCGCCTGTTTCGGCATCGCCGGCCCGGTCCGCAATGGCCGCGTGACCGCCTCCAACCTCCCCTGGATCGTGGAGTCCAAACGCCTGGCCGACGAACTCAAGTTAAGAGAAGCGGTGCTCATCAATGATCTCGAAGCCAATGCCTGGGGTATCCCCGCCTTGGCTCCCGGCGATGTCGTAGCTTTGAACAAAGTCGAAGGCAACCCCGCCGGCAATCAAGCTGTGATTGCCGCCGGCACGGGCTTGGGCGAAGCCGGCATGTACTGGGACGGCAAGCAGCATCACATCTTCGCCTCCGAAGGCGGCCACGGTGACTTCGCCCCCCGCAACGAACTGGAGATGGACCTGTTCCGTTATCTCGAGAGCCGCTTCGGACACGTCAGCTATGAGCGCATCGTCTCCGGTCCCGGCCTGGTCAACGTCTATCACTTCCTGCGTGACACCGGCCGCGGACAGGAGCCTGCGTGGCTGACCGAAGAGATGGCAAAATCCGATCCCGGCGCTGCGATTTCAAAAGCCGCGGTCGGCGGCAAGTGCCCGTTGTGTGAACAGGCGGTCGATCTGTTTGTCTCCATCTACGGCGCTGAGGCTGGCAACCTGGCCTTGAAGCTGATGTCCATTGGCGGGGTTTACCTGGGAGGCGGCATCGCTCCCAAGATGCTGGCCAAGCTGGCCGGACCTTTGTTCATGCAGGCTTTCGTTGGGAAGGGCCGTATGCAGGCCCTCCTCGAGTCCATCCCGGTGCGAGTGATTACCAATGACAAGGCGGCTCTGCTGGGAGCTGCCCGCTGCGCCGCGACCAGAGTAGCTGCGGGAAAGTGAGGCCGTCATGCCGTCCAAGACAGAGGTTCGCATCCTCAGCGCTCCTGCCGATCTCTTTCAGGCCGCGGCCACGGAATTCGCCCGCCTGGCTGCCGACGCGGTGCGTGCCCGCGGGCGGTTTTGCGTCGCCCTCTCCGGCGGTTCCACTCCCAAGAGCCTTTTCACCCTGCTCGCCAGTGGCGCTGTGCCCTCCATCCCTTGGGACAAGATCTGCTTCTTCTTCGGCGACGAGCGCCACGTGCCGCCCGACCACCCCGACAGCAATTACCGCATGGCCAACGAAGCCATGCTGTCCAAGGTCCCGCTGCGTCCCGAGAACGTGTTTCGCGTCCGCGCCGAAGAGAAGGACGCAGCTGTCGCCGCCAAAGCTTACGAGCAAACCTTGATCACTTTTTTCCGCCTCAAGCCGGAAGAGTTTCCCCGCTTTGACCTGGTCTTCCTCGGCATGGGCCCCGACGGACACACCGCGTCCCTGTTCCCCGGCTCTCCCGCCCTCCAGGAGAAGGACCGGCTGGTAGTTTCCAACTGGGTGGAGAAGTTCAAGACCGACCGGATTACGATGACTTTCCCTGTCATCAATCACGCCGCTTTTATCATGTTCATGGCCAGCGGCCCCGACAAAGCCGGCCCCCTGCATGAAGTCCTGGAGAACAACGCTTCGGATCTGCCGTCGCGGAAGATACAACCCGTGGATGGAACCTTGCTGTGGTTAGTGGATCGCGCCGCAGCAGCCGCCCTATCAACCCAGGCAAAAGAGAAAGCCCGCACCACCTAGAACCAGGGATAGGCACCCCGTTGTGTGGCGCCGGCATTTATGTCGGCGTTTTTTCTCTCGGCTTAGGATCGATCCAAGCCGGGGTGCCCCACATCTCGCGCTTTTCGAGATGTGGGGTTTTCCCCAACCATCCACGGTCGGGCGGGCTGGCCCACCCTTTCCCGCTGCGAGTTTACACTTGGTTGCCCCACCCTTCGCGGTTTTCGAAGGGTGGGCGCCGCTTACTCCGGCACGCTGCCAGATTTTGCCAATGCCGCTGCCCGGCCGCGCAGCTTCCACTCCGCCGGCCTCTGCTCATTGACCAGCACCGGCCCGGCTTCACCTGTTTGGTAGTGCCGAAAACTACTCCACGCCCACTGCTCGGGTTCCAGTACCAGGCCGCGCTTCACCGGATTGCGGTGCATGTAGCGTAGCTTCTCGATTCGCTTCCGTTTGCCCCACACCACGAAATCATAGAAGCGGCGCTGCCACACTTCGCCGGCCTGCAGTCCCGGTCCCCACAAGTGCCCTTGCGTGGGATGACCGCGGCGCCGGTGGCTGCGCAGCAGGCGGCGTACGAAGCGCTGCTTCAACACTTGCATCATCACCGACGGATTTCCCCGCTCCGGTTCCCCGATCAGCAGGTGCACATGCTCCGGCATGACGACATACCCAACCACCACCAGGCGGTAGCTGCGGCGCACTTCTTCCAGGGTCTTCAGGAAGAGACTGCGGCGCGCCGGGCTTCCAAGCCGCGCCCGTCGCTGGTGGCAGCTAAAGGTGATGAAGTGCAGATACCCTTCGCCGTAATATCGCTTCAGACCCGTGGGCACGTTTGGATGGTAGAACCACAAACGAGAGTGCGCTGTGACCAGTAAACCTTCCCACCCTTCGAAAACCGCGAAGGGTGGGGCAACCATGTGTAAACTTATCGGAGAAAGGGTGGGCCAGCCCCCGCGAAGTGGTCTCCTCAGCGATCACTCAAAACCGGCCAATGGTTATCGCCTGAAAACCGGCCAACGGAAACTCAGTCCAGAACATTGGATGTTTTATCCCGACAATGGCTGAGAGCGCAAGCTAATTTCTTCTGGTTTCTGGATCGCTTCCCGCCGCTGAAGGGCTGTACCGTCGCGGCGCGCTGTCAACAAGAGGTACAGTTAACACATGAATGCCACTTCATATCGACTGACCGCGATCCTGTTTGGTATTGGCGTTACGCTGCACAATCTTGAAGAAGCCATGTTCTTGGTCAGCTGGAGCCGTGCTCATTTGAAATTGTGGTTCGCACCAAATCCCAAGATATATTGGGTCGTGACTTCGTTGGTCAATGTTGTCATCTGGATTCCCATTGCCGGCGTTAGCATTTTGCCGGAGAATACCCATTTTCAACATGCACTTTCCGGATTTGCCATCGCCATGGCGATCAACGCGGTGTTGCCGCACCTCGTGATCAGCATGGTCAAACATTCTTATTCGCCGGGAACGGGAAGTGGAATGCTCCTAAACTTGCCACTTGGCGTGTTGTTGATTTATGAACAGTTGAGTGTCCACGTAATCTCGCCTGTGGACATTTGGCGGAGAGCTGTTCCGTATGCTGTCTTGTTGGGTGTTGGCGCTTTTGGAGGTCTATATGGAGCCCATGCGATCGTAGCTAGGAAGCGATAAATAGCGAGTGGCGCGGTCCCTTTGCCCACTCATCGGGCCCGTCGAATCGGGCTCGGAGTGGCTCGGATTCCTTCCTCCAATGCCCAACCCGAGGCCTTTCGACGTGGAGTAAATTCACAGATTCTGGGCGGTCGGCTACCGGGAAACTATCATTATCCAGTGTGATCTGTGGGGGTTGCTGTGTCCTGCTTCGTTCTCCAACTTCGGGGACCAAGGCTGACGGCGGTCTTTTCTTGCCATTTCTGGGGGCTGGCCCTTCCCCGGTTCACTTTATACCTCGGTTGCCCCACCCTCCGCGGTTTTCGGAGGGTGGGTGCAGGCTGCGGCAGGTCTGTCTCCGAAAACTGGAGTGTTCTCGTCGCAGGTCACGGCAAACGATTGTCAAGCCCCCCAAAGACTCAATTTCCTCCCAACCCCCTCACTCCAAAGCGAAAATAAAATCTCTCCCCATGTCCCATTTACCCTCTCAATCCTGCTATGCTTAAAGTAGATAGAAAGACAATTCTAATAGCTTAGGAGTGACCCATGAATTCTGCCCAGCGCAGCGCCCGCACCGCAGGCATTGGCGTCTTGTGCAGGCTCGTATCCCCGCTAAGTTCAATGGGCTCCGGATTTTGCGGCTAACTCCAATGGCCTCCGGATTTTGCGAGATCTAGCGCCCGCAACTTGTTTGTTTTCCCGAATTTGACACAAATTTTTTTCTTTTTGATCTATCCGCGGGGTGCGGTGTGGGAAGGGCGGACAGAGGCCTGGCCCCGGCAGCATCGTAACCCCAGGATTTGTTCTGTTATTGGGACAGGCTTGTTCTGGCCGTGGAAGCCGCACCCACGCCAATCGGATTTTTACGAATCGCCTAGAACACCGGCACCAGGTTGTGCTTACGCTGGTACATCTTGCGATCGACCGCGCGCAGCACATCGGCATAATCGCCGCCGGTCACATAAGGCGCCAGGCCCCAGTTGAATGCCAGTTCGTAGTCTTTCTTGTTGTTAAGGTTCCAGTGCTCGACCGCCCGTTGCAGACGTTCCACGGGAAAGTTGGCCTGCTCTTCGCTGGTATCCGGCATCACGATCAGGAACTCATCTCCGCCCTGGCGGAAAACCACGTCTCCGCCCCGGAAGATCATCTTCAGCAACTTGCTGAACTCGACCAGCAGTTCATCGCCTTCCTGCCCGCCGAACTTGGAATTGATCGCCCGGAAGCCATTGATGTCGATCGCCATAAAGGTCAGATTGCCGCCCAGGCGATTGGCCCGCGCCACCTCCCGGGGAATCATTTCGTTCAGCGCCCGCCGGTTCAAGAGCTGGGTCAACGGGTCAATCAGCGACAGGCTTTCCAGCCGCTCGTTCAGCACCAGTTCGCGAATCAGCGCCCGCCGGGTGGCGTTCAGGGTAAATTTCTGTCCCAGAAGATAGATATTGAACAGCAGGATCAACGAGATCAATCCAAAGAAGAGCTGGGGCAGATAGCCTTGCTCGATGCGCAGCACGCGCTGCGTCCAGACCAGGTTGGGGAGAAGCACCGCCAGGATACCCGCCGTCAGCACCAATATGACCAGGATACCGATCGACCAGAGCTGCAAATCACGACCGGAAAGCTGCTGAATCTGCTGCTGGATCTCCTCCGTACGCGCCAACATGGATGGCTGGGCGGTACGCTCCTCGGTCGCCTTCGGCATCTCCCCTCCTGCCCCGGACACACGCTGCCCTTCCGAGACACCTCACCTAGAATTTTCTCCTGTAGGGGCACCGCCGGTGTTGCGCAAAGTACTCGCGGGGATTACGTAAGTAATCCAAGAGCCGGTAACAAAACCTCGTCCTCAGCGCCTCTCCAGATCAAGACAAGGGCATCGGGTGTACAATCCTGCCACCTGGGGAACTCAAAACGAAAATCCTGGATAGGAAGCTCACGGGGAAGCCGCCGGTTCGGACGCCGCTAGTGGCTCCTCCCGCGCGGTGAGGCACGCACCAAAGCAGCGATTTCTAGAATGGGGAAAGAAGCTATGAGAATTCTGCTTTACAACCCCGACAACGGCGTGACCCGCAATTTCATGCCGCACCTTTGGATGTTTCTTCTCCAGGCGCTGACCCCGGCGGGCCATGAGGTGTTGCTGATTGATGGCAACGCCCAGCCGATGGATGAAGCGGGCATCGCGCGGTTCGTCCGCAAAGAGAACATTGGACTGGTCGGCATCGGCGCGATGACCAGAATGATCGCCAAGGCCTATCGCATGGCCGACGCGGTGCGCGCCGCGGGAGTGCCGGTGGTGATGGGCGGGCCGCACGTAACGGAATTGGCCGACGAGGCGCTCGGTCGCGACGGTGGGCCGCGTCACGCCGACGCCGTGGCCCTCGGAGAAGCCGATGAAACCTGGCCGAGGATCGTGGAAGACGCGGTCCGTGGTGAACTCAAGGACATCTATACGCCCGTGGATGCGGCTGGGAAGGAGCGCAAGCCCTCACTCCAGGCGTATCCGGCGATCCCATGGGATTCGATTGACCTCGACCAGTTCAATTTGGTCCCGAAGATCGCTCATCCGCTGCTCAAGCGGGTAGGAGAAGGTTGGGGGACGTTCCGCATTGTTCCCGTCGAGTCGGGCCGGGGCTGCCCTTACGGCTGTGAGTTCTGCACGGTGACCGGCTTTTTCGGCGACTCCATCCGGTTTCGCACGAACGAAAGCGTGGTGAATGAACTGCTGCGGTTGAAAGCGCGGGCCCGGAGCGAGGGCGGTCAGATTGCCGTCTTTTTCATCGACGATAACTTCGCCATCAACGTAAAGCGCACGAAGTCGTTGCTGCGCGACATTATCGCCGCGGGCGCCCAGGTGCATTGGGTGGCCCAGATCAGCGCTAATCTGTTGCGCGACGAGGAACTGGTGGATCTGATTGCGGCCTCGGGAGGCAAATGGGTTTTCATCGGCATGGAGTCGATCGACCCTGCCAATCTTAAAGATGTGAACAAGGGATTCAACAAGCCGGGTGAGTATGCGGCCGTGCTCGAAAGGCTCGCCCAGCGAAACGTGTATGCGATTACTTCCTTCATTTTTGGCATGGATAATGACACCGTGGGCGTCGCCGAGCGGACGCTCGCGCAGGTTCGCACCTGGCCACCCGGACTACCCATTTTTGGTCTGCTGACTCCCTTGCCGGCGACACCGCTTTACAAGCGGCTGGAGACCGCCGGGCGGCTTACGCGGCCCAAGCACTGGCAGGAGTTCATGCCGTTTGCGATGGCGCACACGCCCCTCAGGATGACCATTCCGGAAGCTCATGCGGAGGTGAATTACGGGTGGGCCCACGCCTACAGCCCGGATGCTCTGGCACAAGCCGTAGACTCGCTCGAGGACCAGCCTCTCGGTTATCGCATCAACATCTTCTTGGCACGCCTATGCTTTCGCGGGATCTATTTCCCCATGATGGGCCGCATGGCATGGTTGAAATTGATTGCTCAAAATCGGCGAACCATCTTCAAGCTGGTGAAGCAGGGGTTCGGCGGTGGGCGCGGAGCACTGTCGAGGAAGCCCGACAGCCTAGGATCGTTTGTGGAGGCGATAGCACCATCGGCGGAGCCGTGAACGGCGTGGCCGGCATTTCTTCTGCCGCAGCGTGGTACGAGACGGCGCTATCGTCCAATGAATCAATGGTGCGCGCACGACCTTCTATGCAGGTTGCGGTAGGACAGGTTTTGTTACAGGCTCTAAGGAGGGAAGGAAATGGAAATCAGAAATAACTAACGTCCACTAAGACGTTCTGTCCTTCATCCTTGCGGAAGGTGATCTCCACCCTCCGGCCCACGGGAAGAACATTCCGCGTATCCCCCTCCAAGACCAGCAGGTGGGTCGAGTCCGACCCATTGGAGAGAGTCACGATAGACTTGTTGGGTTGGCCCACGAGCGATTCGAAGAACTGCACGTTCAGCACCTTGCCCCGCTGCACCAGTCCGCCAGCGGAAAACGCCGTGGCCGGCCGCGCTGACGACCTCGCAGCAGCTCCCGCCAAGCCACTTTTTCCCTTGCGCAGTTCGAGCAAGGCATTCAGGGCGAAGATGCCCGACATGGCCAGCAGGATCAGCGACATGAACAGTCCGTCCACCGTGGTGGGCGAACCGAACACCACGATCCACACGACTCCCAGCAGTGGAATTCCCGCCAGGACCAAGGAGATGACTAGCAGCATAAGTTTTTCTCGGAGAAGGGATTCGATCCCGGGAGGCCCACGCGCCATTGCGCCCGGTCCAAATGCCGGTAAACAGAGTAGCAAAAATCGTGCCTGGTGTTCAGCAGGAGAGTGATTCTCAGCTCAGGCGCATTGGTCGCGCCAGTCCCCGATTTCCTTCAGTCCTTCAGCGCGGGTCTGCTCAAACAGCCGTACGCGATGGCGGGTGTGCTCAAATTCGTGGATGTCGGCCCACACTTCCGCTTGCCAGGGCTCGTCATGGACCGCCGACTCACCGCAGGTGGCGCACCGGGTATGCAGCTTGCGAACGATTCGAACCGGGCCTGCTGCTTGCGGCAACTCAATGAATATGCAGCGCACTTCCAGAATGTCCTCGTTGTCCCCGATGATATGCTCGTAGCGCAACAGGAAGCCGAACCCCAGCTTGCGGGCTTCCTGCTCGGCCTCGGCCCGGGTGTGGAAGGGACCGTATTCGGCCCGCAATTGCTCAGTCGAGTCGCAGGCCATCCAGAAGGTTTCTTTGTATGCCATCGCCCTACCTCGCGGATCGCCCTTCACTGCCGTGCAGACGAGTCCCGGGACAACAAGTTCTTAACTGCAATTCGAGTGCCGCACAAGCCCATTCATGTCGTTGTGGTCCAAGGGTTTAAAGCGAGTCCAAAAGCGGAATGACAGGCCCATGCAAGCTTTTGCAGCGTTTTCCCGGTTGGCTGCCCTGTGAACCCGCCCGGGTGCGCTGTTCGTCACTTGGCGGCTTCTGGTAACCTGCATTACCATCGCCTTTACTTGGGGCCCATTTACCATGTTCTGAAGAGGCATCGAGGTTCATGGGTCAACGTCGGGAGTCCCGCAAAGCCGCTGCAATCCCCGTCCGCATCTTCGGCACCGACGCCCAGGGACGCCCCTTCTCTGAGAACGTTTCGACCCTCAACGTCAGCCGCGATGGGGCCGCCGTTAGCGGCGTCAAAGCGGCAATCAAAGTCGGGGAGATCATCGGCCTCACCTACGGTAAGAACAAAGGCCGGTTCCGCGTCACCTGGGTGGGTCAGCCCGCCACACCGCAGGCCGGGCACGTTGGCCTGCTCAATGTGTCACCAGAAAAACCCCTCTGGGACTTCCCTCTGCCGGAGCCCTCGCTCGACGAATTCGCACGCCATTCCATGGGCGCGGAACGCCGCAAGCACACACGCCTGAAGTGCGTGAATTCGGTGGAGCTTCAGCCCGGAGGCGCCGCCGCTCCGATTTGGGGCAAAGCCGTCGATCTCAGCGTGGGCGGCTGTTTCGTAGAGATGCCCATCCCGCTCCCGGTGGAGACCAAACTCAAACTTGGACTTTGGATCAAAGAAACCAAGCTCTGGGTCGCCGCCAAAGTCGTCAACAGCCGGCCCGGCTTTGGCATCGGAATCGAGTTCACCGAAATTTCCCCCGAAGACGCCGAACGCCTGAAGCAGTTTCTCCAAGGGATGACCCGTATCCCGCTGAAATAAGCGCTGGGTCTGGACCGGAGCTATGTCCCGAGAAGGTTCCGCTTATAATCCCGGCGAGGTTTTTCCATGACTAACCGTGTTCTCTTGGCTTTCGTGCTCCTTCTTTCTTCTGCGTCCGCGGTCGCGCAAACCCCATCGGTGGCATTTGACGGAATTGACAAGTGGAAGGCTTCCCTGACGACGACCGCCATAACCTCGCTAAAGAACTTGTATTCGACGGATCCACCTGCGAGGTTCATAGGCAAAGGCCAAAAGCCGGCCCCCGATATCACTCCGGAGACCGATTTCTGGCAAAAGCTGGTTTCTTCCGGCATGACCGACTTCGAAGTCAGCACCGTGGGAGAACAGGACCGGCAGAGGATGCATCTTGTGAGCCTGGCCGTTTCCATGAAGATGACAACGCCGGACGGTCCGCGAACCCGTTACGTAACGGAGGAGCAAGCGTGGCAACAACAGGGTGACACGTGGCGCATTTTGGTGGCGACCCACTCCGATGTGGTCAAGATGCCTCCGGCTCTGAAGCCAAATCCGAATCTCTATAACAAGGACGCGGACGCCAAGGTCGAAATTAACGAAGCCGTGGCCAAGGCCAAGAAAGATCATCAGCGTGTAATCCTGGTCTTCGGTGCGAACTGGTGCTACGACTGCCACGTGTTGAACCAGGCATTTCATCAGCCGGATGTCGCTCCTCTTTTGGACAAGAACTTCCAGGTGGTGCATGTGGACATTGGCGACGACGGCAAGAAGAACAATGATCTAGCAGCGGAATACAGTGTCCCACTCGAAAAAGGCGTGCCGGCGCTGGCCATTCTCGACCCTGACGGCAAGCTGCTGTACTCACAGAAGAATGGCGAGTGGGAGTCAGCGCGGTCCCTTGACCCCAACGACGTACTCGCATTTCTGAATAAGTGGAAGCCCTAGAGAAGCAATGCTGGATAAGCTCACCCAGACAGTTAGGCTCGGGGTCGCTTGTTTGCAACAGTTATCCTGCGGATGTACACAATTGTTCTGGACTGCTGGTGAAATTGGGCGAAGAGTTCTTGCGGAGACGCCACCATCTCCAACAACACTCGCTTGGCGAGCCTAATTTTCTTTCCCGTGTGCAACCGGCAGCGCCACCACGTTGGCGCCCGCTTCTCCCATGCCGGACGCCCCGTTCAGACAGCGTTCCAGCGCGGCTGACAGATACAGTTGCTGTACCGGCTTGGTGAGATATGCCTGTGCCCCGAGAGACGCCGCCCGCCGCACCTGCCTCGGGTCATCCACCCCGGAACACATGATGACCTTCAAGTCCGGTTGGAGTTTGCGCAGGCCCCGCAAAGTTTTCAGGCCGTCCATGCCCGGCATTTGCAGGTCCAGCAATACGATCGCTGGAGCGCAACCGTCGCGCACCCGCTGCAAGGCCTCGCTCCCGTTGCTGGCAGTCTCTACCTGGTAAGAGTCCAATTCCAGCAAGACTCGCAGGTAGCGCAGCATCGCCGGCGAGTCATCTACGATCAAGACGGTAGCTTTGGCCCGATTGCATCGAGCAGCCAACATAGGTGGAACCGTACTGCTTCCCTTCTGGGCCGCAGGTGGCGCAGTCCCGAGGTGCTGAGGGCCAGTTCTGTCCCTTTCGCCAGACCCTGCCTCAAGCTCCGCTCGCGCTGTGTTCTCGCCTCCGATCGCACAGTCTCTGATTGAGCACAAGCTCAGCACACGTCCAACGAGGACTCATTGGGCAGCACCATAGGACTCGTTTGGTCATTCGTTCACAGGTCTCATGTTTCTCGGCAAGAGCGGTCCCAATGGTCAACTGCTCCAGAAGGGCAAGCTGCCTCCGGAGCCGGTACTGCCCTCCCACCC
>JAIQET010000014.1 GCA_020073645.1 Terriglobia bacterium
CATTTTCAGAAGGGCGAGTACGTCACCGTCCCCTGCGGGATCGCGCGCTTTCCAAAAGAAGCGCCATTTCCACCCAGAGAGTGGATCGAGCGCGGGTACAACATCCAGCACTGGACTGAAATGCCCCGCGGAGGCCATTTCGCCGCCGCCGAAGAGCCCGAGTTGCTGGCAAGAGATATTCGCGCCTTCTTCCGAGCCCTGCGCCCGGAAACCCGTAGCGCCGGCGTCCCGCCGGCTGTCGCGGGGGCGTCCCGCCCCCGCATCTAAGCCACCCAGTTCCTCAGGGCGTCATCCGTCGGCCCGAACACGCTGCCTATCCTTAAGGCGTATCCAACGCCCGCTCAATCCTGCGCAACCCCTCGCCAAACATCTCCGTATCCACTCCCATGCCAATCCGGAAATGATTCGGCAGACCGAAGAACCCTCCGGGCACAGCCGAAGTCTCGAACTCCGTCCGCAGCCGCAAGAGAAATGGTTCCACGCCGCCCCGAAGCAGCCGCAGAACCGCCGTCGTTCCAAACTCCGTGCTCACCGCCGACACGCCCTTCACCCGCGCCAGAAACGCGCTCAGCAGCTTGCGGTCCGCGTCCACCACCTTGCGCGCCCGCTCTCGAATCTGGTCCAGATGCTCGAACGCCACCACGCTCAGCAACTCCGCGGGATGCGCTGGGATAGAGGCAAACAGGTCGTTCAGCCGCCACATGGCACGCGCCAGATCGGGTTCCGCAAGAATCCATCCACAGCGCAGTCCGCTCAGGCCATAAACCTTGGTCAGGCTGGTGGTGACAATGAACTCCGGTCCCAGATGATAGGAGCTTCGCGGCGTATTTTCATAAACCGCGTCGAGATAGACCTCGTCCACCAGCACGTGCGCCCCCACACTCCGCGCCAGGTCGCCGACTTCGCGCAGCACGGAATCCGGCGTCAGCACGCTGCTGGGATTGTGCAGATTGGTCAGCACGATCAGCTTGGTTTTCGTGCTCATCACCCGGCGAATCTCCGCCGGGTCCACGGCGTACCCGCTCTCTTCGCTGCGCGCGAAGTGTTTCACCGCTGCCCCCAGATATAGCGCAGCGGAAGTGAGCAGCTCGTAGGTGGGATGCTCAATCAGTACCTCGTCGCCCGGATCAATGAGCGCCGCCATCGCCAGATGATTGGCCATGGACGTCCCAGCAGCCGCCACCACGCAATCCGGATCCACTCCACACTTTTTCGCGATGGCTCGTTGCAACGGCGCATAGCCGTAGGTGCTGTCCCCGTTGATTTCGAGTTGCTCAATCGTGACGGGAAGCTCACGCAGTGGGAACGCGCCTACGCCGCTGGATGCCAGGTTGAACCGCGTCCGGCCCTGGGTCTTCGCCCACAGCATGTAGTCGGAATGTCGCTGTCTCATAGCTCTTGCGGAGGCGGATTCCGCCGTGCTCCCCGGCTCCAGTACAAATATACCGGGATGCCCGCCAGCAGGATGATCAAGCCGATCGCGCTGTTCGCTGGAGAACTCACGATCGTGCTGATCACGATCCCGGCGCACGTCAGCACGAACAGTCCCGTCGTGTAGGGATGCCCCGGCACCAGATACAGATCCTGAGAAGGAGTTGCATCCAGCTTGCGCCGGAACACAAACAAAGATGCTGCGGTCAATCCGAAAGAAATGAAGTCCACCGACACCACGTAGTTCAGAATCTGCTCGTAGCGTCCCGAGAGCGCGATCACCGTCGCAGTCACGCCTTGCAGCACGATGGCAACCACCGGCACGCTGGTCCGCGGAGACAACCAGCCTACGCTGCGGAAGAACAGGCCGTCACGCGCCATCGCATAGTAAACCCGCGGAGCGGTGAGAATTCCCTGGCTCAGAAATCCCAGCGTGGACACCGCAATGCCGAAGGCAATCCACTGCGCCCCGCGCTCGCCCAGAGCCGCACGCATCACCGCCGAAGCCGGGGTGCGCGTCGCTGCCAACCCAGTTGGCCCCAGCACCCGCACGCAAACGAAATTCACCGCCAGATAAAGCAGCACCACCCCGAGCACGCCCGCCACCAATCCGCGCGAGAGGTCACGCCGCGGATCGCGCATCTCTCCGGCCACGAAGCTCGCAGTTTGCCATCCCCCATACGCGAAGGCGACCGGTACCATTGCCGCGCCAATTGCCCCTGCCAGCCCGAACGACACCGGCCGGTCGAGCATCGGTAAGGCATGCAGCGCTCCACCGCCCCACAGCATGCCCACCGCAACCATGGCCGCGATGGCACCAGCTTTGAGCAGCATCAGCCCACTCTGTACGTTGCTCCCTGCCCTCACGCCGAGACAGTTGATGGCAGTCAACCCCAGGAGTGCAGCCGAGGCAATGGCGCCATCGCTGGCTGAGAACCCCGTGATCTCGCGATAATATCTGGCAAACGTGACCGCGACCGCAGCCATGCCTCCGGTCTGGGTCACCAGCAACAGCACCCATCCATAAATGAAGGCTACGGAAGGATGGTAGGCCTCGCGCAGGTACAGGTATTGCCCTCCCGCCTCCGGCAAACGGGTGGCCAGTTCAGCCCAGATAAATGCGCCCAGCATCGCCAGCACACCGCCCAGTAGCCAGACCCCAAGAATCAGAAAAGGCGTGTGCACTCGCAACGCAACCACGTAGGGATTAATAAAGATGCCGGAGCCCACGATGCCACCCATCACGATCATGGTGGCGTCGAATACTCCGAGCAATCGGCGGGGTTTGGCAGCGTCCATCCGGCAAGTCTCGTGTGGGGCCGGGTCTCTGACCCGGCCGATCGCGGCGGTTGCTCCCGGAGCTCGCTCGCCGATCGGACCGCGATCACCCTACCACAGGGGGTAGCGAGCAGGGATGGCGCTCAGTTCTGGTACACCACATAAAACGTGCCTCCGGTCAGGTTACATTGCCCCTCGACCGTGTTGTCGTGGTTAACCGTGACCTTGCATTGGGCGCCGCCAGTTGCCGCAATCTTTGCTTCCGGATTCTCCGCCGTCGCGAGGGCGGTCTTAGTAGTCTCACCGGCGGGCACAACCAGCAGCACCACCACGATCTTCCGGTAACTGCGACTATGCTGTAGACCTACCATTTGAAACGTATCCACCTGCGGCCCCGTAGTTTCGGTCGCGGCGGTCTTGCTTTTTTCGACGCCACCGACCAGGCAGTTCACGCTGGCGACGAGCTTTTTTACAGTCGCGGCTTCGGTAGTGTACGTGACCTTGGGGCATGGCTGTGCAAGAGTCACGCCCGCAAGCAGAAGAAAAGCGGCAAGAGATAAGGCTCCAAGTCGCATCATGCCTGCATTCTCCCAGATGCCGGCCGCGATCCTGGAACCAGTTTCCGAGGAGTACCAACTGGGTAAATCGCGAACCTGAGTCCCGCCACTGCAGATCGGCAAGGCAGAGGTTCAGCTCCGCAAGGGGCGAATGAAAGTAGCCCGCCACTTCAGTGGCGGGACACTTCAGCAGACCGGCGAAGTGCCGTAGGCACGGCTGAGATTTTTCTGGCTCTGGATGCTCATTCCGCGACCAGCAGATTCTCCGCGAAGGGCCATTCGTCATCGATCCACTGCGCCTGGCAGCGGAATCCCGCATCCTGCGCGATCTGGAACATCTCGTCCGGAGAATATTTGTGGCTGCTTTCGGTCCAGATCGTTTCGCCCTCAGGGAAGGTAGTTGAGAACCCGGCCTTGTAGATGGTCACCGTCTGTTCTCTCTTCGACCGGAGGTGCATTTCCACGCTGCGCGCTTCGCCGTTGAACCGAGCCACGTGCTCGAACTGCTGCAGAGCAAAATCTGCGTCCAGTTCCCGATTGATCCTGGCCAGCATGTTCAGGTTGAACGCTGCCGTCACCCCCACAGAATCATCGTAGGCGTTAATAAGTTGGTGGATGGGCTTCTCCAAGTCCGTTCCCAGCAGCAGCGAATCGCCCGCCTGCAGAATTCCGCGCACCTGCCGCAGGAATTTCAGGCCCGCCGGGCGATCAAAGTTGCCGATAGTGCTCCCCAGGAACAGGACCAGCAGGTGTTGCCCCGGATGCCGCCGCGCCGCTACCTCCAGCAACCCGTCCAGGTACTCGCGCTCGAAGCCGACAATGCTGATTGAATCGATATCGCCCAGCTCACGCGCGCACATGGCTAGCGCCTTCGGAGAAATTTCGATTGGGCAATAGGAAGTGTGCTGCCGTCGGCAGAGCGCTTCCAGAATCCAGCGCGTCTTCTTGCCGCTGCCGCTGCCCAGTTCCGCCACCATCACCGGTCCCGGAACCCGATCGACAATATCCGAGGCATTGCGTCGCAGCAGTCGCTCGTCCGCCCGGGTCAGACCATACTCCGGCAGCACGCTGATCACCTCGAACAGCGCCGACCCCACATCGTCGTACAAGTATTTCGACGGAAGTTCCTTCTGCCCCGGCTTCGTCAGCCCCGCCCGGACCTCTGCGGCGAACTCGAATACGGGGTCAGCCGTAATCGCGTGTGTCAGCATGAAGTGCCGTTTTGGTTTCATTTGTTCCTCACGCAGCGAAATCCCGCATACACATATTGGTAGTGCGGTTGGAACCAGTTGCGAAACGAGCGGCGCAACATGCAGGCAGCCGTGCGGGCCGATCCGCCCTTCATCACGTAATGCTGCCCATCAAAGAAATTCGCCGAGTACCCCTGGTAGAACGAAAACGGCCGGAACCCGGGGAAGGGTGCAAACACACTCGAGGTCCACTCCCACCCGTTGCCCAGCAAGTCAGCCACGCCAAATGCGCTGTGCCCCTGAGGAAACGCGCCCACCGGCGTGGGATCCCACCTCTGAAAATCGAAGTTCCCCCGTTTTTCTCTGAGGGCCTCATTGCCCCATGGATAGGCCCGTTCGTCGCCGCTAGGCGTTCCGTACGCCGCACGATGCCACTGCGCTTCACTGGGTAAGGCCTTCCTTGCCCAGCGGGCGTACGCGCGCGCCTCCGCTCGGCTCACATACACCGGCCAGTCCAGCGGCAGGGGGACCTCCTCAAACATTGCACAGAAATACCACGCCTCACCCTGCCGTCTCCAGAAAGCAGGATGCCTGATGTTGTGCTGCGTCTTCCAATTCCAATCGGCATCGGCCCAGAGCGACGGATCCTCGTAGCCCCCCGCAGCCATGAATTCCAAGTACTCACCATTGGTCACTTTGTACTGGTCCACCGCGAACCCCGGGACGTTCACCGTGTGGGCTTCGTATTCGTTGTCCCAGCCAAAGCTGCTTGCGCCGCGTGACAGCCCCAGCGGCGCCTGCCCCGCAGGAATCTCGATCATCCTCGGCACAACCGTCGGCACCACAACTTCGGGCGCCCGCGTTTGTCGAATTTTCCGATCGAGCGGCAACTGATGCAGCATGTACGCCAAAGTTTCCGCATGCATCAATCGGTGCTCAATCGCCACCTGCACCAATACACTCGCCGGATACCCTTCCTCCACCACCGGCTTCGCATCGGAGAGCAGCCCGCCAGCCAGTTCTGCATCCAAAGTTTCCCGAACTCGACGGACGTAATTTTGTACCTCCGCTACCGATGGCCAATCTGCGGGCTGGTCCGACGGAAGTCCTCCATCCACCGGATCAATCCCGAACGCGAACAGCCGGTCATATTCCTCATGAAACGAATCCACTCCCAGCACGCGTTCCCGCAGAAGGTTCCAATCGAACGCCTCCAGATGCCCGATATAGAAGATGATTCGGTGCCGCTCGGGAATGGGCCGCTCGTAAAGAGAATCAGGCCGTACGATCTGGAAGATTTCGTCCGTCCGGAGGCGAGCCTCCGCGATGCGCTCCAGCAGTTCGTGCCGAACTTCGACAGTATCGCGCGCTGCGGACATTGCTTTACCTCCTTGAGGAATTTTTGATCGTTGTGCAGCGCCGCCGTGCCCCACACTGGCGCGCCCGGCCAGAGATCAGCGATTAGAGTCTGATCACCCCATTCGTTCGACCCACTGCGCGCGCCAAGCCGGAGCCTCGAAGGGATCGGCAAAATACTGGGTCTCGTGCGCCGCCCGGCTGCCCGCGAACTCCATGATGCTCACCGTGTACACCGGTTTCCCCTGATAGGTAATCACGTACTCGGTGACCCACAGCTTGCCGTGCCCCACGATCCGCCGCACCGTGAACCCGCCCGGCTTGCCGGGGTGGTGCGAACGCAGGGCTTGTATATTACGCCGTCCATGGATGCGCTCGCCAGATTGCGGATAATCGCAGATCGCGTCGTCCAGATAGATGTCGTGCTCGGTCTCCACATCGCCCGCAGCCGACGCCGCCCAGTGTTGCTCCAGCGCCCCCCGAATCTCACGTTCCCCTGCCGTTGCACCACCTGATCCCTTCGGGATCCGCTCCGAAGTTGCCATGAGGGGTCTCCTTTCGGAATGCCTCCCCAGCCGCAGCGACGACCGCGCCTAGAGTCGCCTGCGTAACCAGCGGCAGGGAGACGTGGGTTAGCTATCGTCCACCACCCGCACCCTTTGACACACCCAGCGTAAGATGCCGCAGCCCGGCTCAGGGACTCACCCTTTCACGCTGCCTTTATCAAACCTGGCCCTTCTGATTCCACACCTCCTCGGGCGATACACAATGATTGCAACCACCTGCCCACCAAAGGCTTAGTAAGCGTCAGAAAGAGTCGAGCGGGCCGGCATCAGGCAAGGCCGCCCACGGCCCTATGCTAGAATCCCGGGAAATGCACGAAGACGACACTCGGGAGCGAGAGACCCTCCACGAGGTCTCGGTGGTTGTGCCGGTCTACCAGGGCGAGCACACGCTCGAGGCGCTGGCCGACGAAATCGCCCCCCTCACTCTCTCCCAGGCGACACCCGGCGGGCGCCGTTTTCGAGTGGTTGAGTTGCTGCTCGTGCACGATGGGGCGGTGGACCGCTCAGCGGAAGTCATGAGGCGGCTCGGCTCCCAGTATCCCTTCTTGCGGATGATCTGGCTCTCACGCAACTACGGCCAGCACCCGGCCACCCTCGCGGGGATGGCGAGTACGGTCTCGGAGTGGGTGGTTACCCTGGACGAGGATGGCCAGCAGGACCCGCGGGACATTGGCCGGATGCTCGACGAGGCGCTCGATCACCGGGCTCGACTGGTTTACGCGAAGCCCACCAATCCGCCTCCTCACGGGCTCCTGCGCAATTGGCTGTCCGACCTCGCCAAGTGGCTCTCCACGCGAGTGCTCGGCAGCCGCATCGGCACCTTCAACAGCTTCCGGCTGATCGAGGGCGAGGTGGCTCGCGGGGTGGCCGCCTATTGCGGCGCCAATGTCTACCTGGACGTTGCCCTTTCCTGGGTAGTCGGAACAGCGCGACACTGCCCCTTGGCACTGCGGAAGGAGCGCGGCCGACCCTCGGGCTACACGCTCAGGCGCCTGCTGGGACACTTCTGGCAGCTCGTCCTCACCTCAGGCACGCTCCCCTTGCGCTTCATCGCTCTCCTGGGCGGGGTATCCATCCTGTTCGGCGTTCTGATCAGCGCCATCGCGTTCTGGCAGCGCTTGCAGAACAAGGTCCCGGTCCAGGGCTGGACCTCGATCTTCATCATGACCTGCCTCTTTGGGGGGCTGACCCTGGTCTCCCTCGGCATCATCGCGGAATACCTCGGGGTCGCGGTCTCAATGGCCATGGGCAAGCCGGCTTACTTGATCGTGTCGCGACCCGCCGAGGATCTCGGGCGCAAGCGGTGAGCACCCTCGCCTGGGTTGTGGGCCGAGGCGGCCTGCTCGGGTCGTGCGTGGAGCGCGCGATCGGCTCGGCCGTGTGGCGCCCTGAGCGGCCCATCATTTGGGGCGACCCTGACCAACTTCGTCAGTCGATCGCGGACGCGGTGCAGGGCTTCCAAACCCGTCTCGCGGCAGAGTCGCGGGACGGCTGGTGCGTCTACTGGTGCGCGGGCGACGGCGTGGTTGGCACTCCGGCCGACCGTCTCGCTGCGGAGACCGCGAGTCTGCGTTTTTTCCTCGAACGGCTCGGCGACCCGCAGAGCGCCCTCCCCGGCCGAGTGTTCCTCGCGAGCAGTGCAGGCGGTGTGTACGGCGGCAGCGCGGAGCATCCGGTGACCGAGGCGACTCTCCCTCAGCCCATCTCAGACTACGGGCGGGCGAAACTCGAGCAGGAGGAGGCGCTTCGGGATTGGGCGCGCGCGCGGCCGACCGTGTCGACGCTCGTTGGCCGGCTCTCCAACCTTTACGGCCCGGGCCAGCACCTCGACAAGCCGCAGGGACTCATTTCGCACATGTCGCGTTGTCTGATCTTCGGTGTTCCGGTGCGCATCTACGTACCACTCGACACCATCCGCGACTACCTGTTCGCGGAGGATGCAGCCATGCGGATCGTGGCCGGCATGGCGCGGCTTGGACGCGAGGCGCCGGGCGGAGGCCAACACGTCACCAAGGTCTACAGTTCGGGGAACGAGACCACGGTCGCCGGGCTCATCGGCGTCTTCCGTCAAATCGCCAAGCGACAGCTCCGCGTGGTGTCGGGGCTGGCCCCGGTGCGCTCCCAGCAGCCCGCGCGACTCCAGTTCCGGTCCACCGTCTGGCCCGATGAGCCGGCCCGGCCGCGTACCGAATTGCTCGACGGGGTGAACCGCGTACACCGGCACCAGTTCGCGCTCTTCCAGGCAGGACGGCTGCCCCCTCCCTCGGTAGGAACCCCGCGATGAGCTTTCGTGGCCTGGTGTGTGACGCGGAGGGGGAATCTGCGAAGAGGGGCCGATCATGCGCTTTCGCGGCTGAGTAGGCACAATTCTGGGCACAACGCCGAAAACGCGATTCCTGCGGAGTCGAGCGAGCCGGTGCTGGCTGGGACTGTCACTGGGAGATGGTGAGCGCGGTAGGAATCGAACCTACAACCTACTGATTAAGAGTCAGTTGCTCTGCCAATTGAGCTACGCGCCCGGAAATGCCGTTGCGGAGTTGCTGCCGAAGACGTTCGGGAACTGCAGCGAGCAGCAGTCGAAAACGTGCGACACGTTGAGTTTAACACGAACCTCCGGGAAAACTTCAACGCCGACCGCATCAGCTTTTGCCACCGCCCAACTTGCACCCCGACCCGCTTCTTTCACGACGGAGATTCGGCTGGCTGCGCACTGTCCTTCCGTAATCGTCCACAGTTTCTCCCCAGCAACTTTTCCGCGAAAATCGGGTTTCGCCTAACATGAGGTCCCCCTATGTTGCGAATTAAATCCATGACTTGCCCGCTGGCGCTGCTGGTGCTGCTCTGCGCGCCGCTCTTGCTGGCACAGACTCGAACCTCGCCCCCAACTTCCACTCCGCCGGCTTCGACGGGGCCAACTCCCCCGACTCAGCGCCGCGGACGCCGCCAGCCCTGTTGGCAGCAAGTGGGTATCTCTCAGTCGGCCGCGCAACAGCGCCGACAGATCGAGGAGAATACCCGCGCCCAGATGGAGTCGGTGTGCAGCGATTCCTCACTCTCTGCCCAGCAAAAGGAACAGAAGATCCGTCAATTGCGGGAAGAATCGCGCAGGCAGGCAGAAGCTCTCATCGGCCCGCAACAGGAGCAAGCGCTTAGATCCTGCCGCCAGCAACGTGGTGAGGGCCGTGGCGGGCACGGGGGACATGGCGGAGGCATGCACGGCGGCGGAGGCCCGTGTGGCGAACTGCCCGCCGGCACCCATGGCGCCAAACCATTTCAGCAATCAGAATCGGCTTCGGAACAGGATTAGACTCGCGCGGATCCTAACGGTATTCGCAACCGCACAGGCAGCACCCAGCATTCCCGCGACGACATGCCAGCTTCCTCGTCGCGGGAATTTTTCTTGCGAGGAACTCTTGGAGTTCTTGGGAGATCACGATTCGACGATTCCCTTACGAGCGGGCCACTGCGTCAGTAACCACAGCGCTGGCTCGCCTCGCCGGCAATGCTTCCACCTCAATCGGCGGACGCCGTTCCAGAGTCCCGATGATGGGTGCGTCTTCCAATCCGTTGAGCTGGGGCAACGCCGTGAACCGCTGCTCCGCGCACAGGCCATCGATCAACCTCTGTTGCCACGGCCGCAGCACTTGGGGCGGTAAGGTCTGGAAGTTGCGGAAGATCCATAGCAGGTAAATGCGCTGCCGAAACGTGGGCTCGATGTAACGGGGTCCCAGCGGCGTGAGCACGCGCAGTACACCGCAGGACAATTTCTCAATCCACATGGCCGAACCTACCTGAAGCTTGCGTTTTCTCGTCTTGAACCAGAGCAATTCAAGGGCCAGCATTATTGCACCGATCCTGATGCATGTGCAAAAAAAATTTATTCTGCTCTCTTTCCCCTGGAGAGGGAGCCGTTCAGAGAGCGACACCTGCACCAAAAACGGTGCAATCGGTCAGCGTTAACCGGCGATTTCGGGCAAGATCTCTATGCTGTGGAGGTTGGCCGCCACCCCAAAATTACCTCCGTCCCCGGCACTTTCCACCCGCACCACCGAAGCCTGGCAGCACACCCAGCGTTTCTCGCCCTGGGTCAGCTCCGGCGGCAGAATCAGCACTATCTCCAGTTCGCTCCCTTCGCCGATTTGGGAATCGGTGTAGAGGAAGACCCCAGTCGTGCTCAAGTCCCGGGTGTAACCCGTGGTTTCGAGTGTTCCCTGCTTCGATTTCAGCTTCACCGGTACCCGCACCGGAATGCGTTGGCGGGAGCGGCGTTCGGGCTTGGGGGTGGACATGGAAGGCGAGACTACCACACCGGGGATTGTTTGATTCTTGATTTCTGATTGTTGATTGAAGACCCTGTAGCGCACTTCCAGCGATAGGCAGCTTCGGTTCTGGGAAAATTAGTTCTGATTTGGTCGCGAAACCAGGAAAATCAACAATCAAGAATCGACAATCAACAATTTCCCTACGGGTATTCCGGCCGCTTGGCCCGGGCCGCGGGTACCACCAGCGCCTGCTCCAGGGTCGGGACATTGGTCCCTCGCAGCCGGGCTTCAACTTCGTGCATCTTGTCGTTGGCCCCGGTCTCCGCATAGGCACGGGATAGCAATTCCATAGAGCACGGGTTGTCGCGGTCCTCTTCAAGGTGAGGAATGGCGTCGGCGAACTTCTGTTTGGCCATGAGCAGAGCCCCGGCCGCACCCTGGTACGAAGTCTGGATCACATTGCTGCGGCTGGCGTTGGCCATCGTCTCCAGCTGATGGAGAGTCTTGTCGGCCAGGTCCTGGTTTCCGGCGTGGACGGCGCGCACCGCCCGACACCGCAAGATGCGCGCCCGCTCCTCTTCCCGGTCCGACTGGGCGAGATTCGCCTGGTGGCTCAACGCATCTTCGGCCGCCTCCAAATGCTTCAGGGCGGCGGCATCCTCGCTCTGATACATGCCCATCATGCGATGAGCCTGCGCTTCCTCCAGATCCAACCCCTGGGCATGGGCCCTCTCGGCGACCGCGCTGAAGGCCTTGTCGGCTTCGGCGAAATTGTTCTCCCGCGCCCAGGTCATGGCTTTCTGCAGACCGTAGTCCAGGCGGTCGGCATCGTTGTGTGCCCCCTGGATGGCCTTGTCGTACTCGGCACGGGCCCGCACCTCATCACCCATCAGCGCGTAGGTATCTCCCAACCCAAGCTGAGACGAAACGAAATCCGGGTCGATTTTCAGGGCGGCGCGATAATGCTCCAGGGCAGCGTCAAACCTGCCGGCCATGCGCAGCAGTTCGGCATACGAATCCTGCGGGTTGGGTTCTTTGGGCAGCACGGCAACATACCGCTCCATGACCGCAAACGTCTGATCGAACTCACGATTGCGGGCATAGGCGTATCCCAGGTCATTCAAAGCAGCAGGATAGTTCTTGTCGATGGCCAGCGCCCGCTCCAGCATCTTCTGCGAAGGCCCATATTCGTTCTCCCCCATCAGCCAGTTCCCCACCAGATACAGCAGCCGCTTGTCCTTGGGATACATCTCCAGCATGTCGTTCATGGCGGCAATGCCGGCAATGAAATTGTTCTCCTGGACCCCGGTGATCCACTGGATCATCAACTGTTCACCCGGCGTCACCTTTGACGCCAACGCCTTCGCCTTCTCCCGGGCGGCGCTGGCTTCTTGCGGGTCGCGACTGTTGAAAGCGATCCACAAGTGCGCCAGGGCAAAATCCGGGTCGGCTACAGCCGCCGCCCGCCACCCGATGTTGGCCCGCTCCAGGTAGAGGTTCTCGTAATCCTGCATTGCACGCTCGTACAAATCGCGCGCCTTCGGCGATGAGGTGGTCACCGGCAGGGTTTTGGTGGCCCCTTGCTTGATGTGGTGGGCGTAGCACGGAGAAACCAAGAACAGGTAGACCACAAGCCAGAGGCATGAAACGCGCCGCATTAGCAATCTCTCAAGTATGGATTTCAAGTTCTCCCGCGGAATCTAGCACGGCGCAAGGGGCGGCCCAAGTAACGGAAGGGATACGGCAGATGCGGGGAAGCAGTTGGCAGGTGTCAGGCACCCGGTCGCGGGTTCGAGCCTTGACACGTGCCACCCGGGACCTGGACCCCTGCCAGAAAAACGGCTCCTCCTGCCCAGGCAGGAGGAGCCAGGAGGAGTGCTTGCGCTCGAAAGTTAGAACGTAATCTTGGCCGCGAACTGAACCCCGCGCGGCCCGCCTCCACCCAGGAATGGGTTGCCGATGCCCACGTCGCCGGTGGCGGTGAGCGCCAACGAACCAATACCGCGACCGTTAGCGCCAATCCCGTTCGTGCCCGGATCGGCGATGAAGTTCGGCAGCTCCGGATTGGAGAAGTTCGGGTGATTGAGGATGTTGAAGAACTCGGCGCGGAGCTGCAGGTTCACCCGCTCCGTAATCGCCGTATTCTTGAAGACGGAGAAATTGAACTCCTTGAAGCTAGGGCCGATCAGGGTGTTTCGGCCCAGGTTCCCGAAGTGCCGCGTGCCGGAAAGACACTGGCTGTCGCCTGAGTCGGAAATGGCAGTCGTGTTCCCAAAGGTGCACGGCACCTGGAACGCAGTCAGGTTGATAAAGTTGAAAGGCGTGCTGCCATACTGAATCGGCCCCACCACATCGGGCCGGTCAAAGCCTTCTCCCGATCCCGAGTAGTCGCCCTCGAAGTTGTAGTTGAAAGTGAAGGGCTGTCCATCTTGCAGATTCAGCACTCCATCAAAGCCCCAGCCGTCCTTCAATTTCGCCAGACCTCCTCCGAATTTGGGGAATTCGTAAGAGAAATTCCAGCTGAAGCGCCGGCGGATATCAAAGTTGGAATTTCCCCGTTCCAGATTCGCAGCCAGACTGTTGTTCGGTTGCGCCGCGTTCGGGATGAAGTCCTCGAGGTCGCTGGCATTGTCAATCGAATGGGACCAGACGAAGTTCGCCTGCGATGAGAATCCACGCCAGTTGTTCACCCGCAAGCTGGCTTGCAGCGAGTGGTAGAAGGAATTGGCTGAGGCTTCCTCCTGGTTTACATAGAAAAGATTCGGGAAGGCGGTCCGCGGCACATTCCCACCGCTATCGAATCCGCCTATCGGACAATTGAGCGCCATGGAGTCACCGCACTGCGCCAAGTCAAACGTCGTGATCGCCCCCTGGCTCGGCTGATTGATGTCGCGGAAGCGGAACAACTTGGTTCCCTTGGTCCCCACGTAGCCGATCTGTAACACCGCCTTGCTGGCGAGCTGCTGCTGAATATTGAGGTTGAAATTCTGCACGTAAGGCGTGCGGATGCGGGGATTCACCCCGAAGTAATCGCCCAGCGCCGAGGGGCTGGCGAATACCGGGTTGCCTGCGGTGATTGGCAGCGGATTGCCGGCGTCATCGGTGGCAATACCGGCAAACTGAATCTTAGCGGCTCCAGTTCCGACGTAGGCGGGTCCCGGACAAAAGGCACAGTTATACGGGATGTGCCCCAAGAAAATGTCCTGGGAAAAAGCGTCGTAGAACATCCCCCAACCTCCGCGCAACACGGTCCGGCCCTTGCCGCCAAAGTCATAGGCAAACCCGATGCGGGGCGCAAAGTTGTTGCGGTCGGGGTTGTAGAGATTGCTGGGGCCGCCCGTACTCCCAACTTGCGTGAGAGTACCGCCATCGGCGGGAGTAAGTTGGTAGAACAGATTGTTTTTCTCCCCCACCACGCCGAAATAGTCCCACCGCATGCCGAAATTCACCGTCAGGCGGGGCGACCAGCGGAAGCTGTCCTGGATATACAATCCGTGGCTGTTTTCGAATGAGTGGCGGAGCGTGTTGCCTTGAGCAATCTTGCCACTGCTCGGCAAGCCCTCGAGGAAGGCCACAAGGTCGTCGAAGCCGAGTTTTCCGCGAAACGTATTGTCCTGGATGAGCTGAATCGTCGTCCGGCGGAATTCATAGCCGAACTTGATGTCATGTCGGCCCAACTTCCATGAGTAGTTGTCGATGAAGTGCCAGTTGGTATCCACGCGCGACCGCGGGACCGAATTTGTCGCACCTATGACGGAGAAGTTCCCAACACTTATCTTTGGTAGACCCAAGTCAAAAGTACTCGTGACTCCGGTGTCCAGCCCAATCGTATTGGGGTCGAAAGTGCTGTCCTGCGGGAAGAAACCCTCGACGAAGCGGTTCCATCCCAACCGTGCCTCATTCACCTGGCTGGCATTCACGACCTTCACATACGACAACGAAACCAATTGCACCCGCGTCGGCGTTACGGTGTTGAAGCCCGGCAGAAGGCCGCCCGCCAGCTGCGCAAAAGGGAAACTCTGATCGCTGTCCCCAAAGTAGTAGCGGCCGGTCACCAGGTTGTTCGCGTTAAAGTTGTAATCTACCTTGGCAATCACGCTGTCCACGCGGTTGCTGAAGTTGGTAGCCGTTGACAGATTGGCAGCCGCACCTCCTGCACTGGGAGGATTACAAGTTCCATCCAGGTTGGCAGTCGCTCCCGGGATGTTCGGGTTTGGCCAGGGATTGCGGGCCAGCAAGTTGAGAATTGGCTGACTCAACGTTCCTTCGTTGTCCGAGATGATGCCTTCGGCCTGCATAATCGCCGCCTGATCCGGCACACAGCTAAGTCCCGCCTGTGCTCCGGTCTCACGCTGACCTTCGTAATTGAGGTAGAAGAAGGCCTTGTCTCTTACAATCGGCCCGCCGAAGGAGCCGCCGAACTGGTTGTTGTGGAACGGATTCTTGGGAGTACCCGCAAAGTTGAAGAAGTCTCGCGCCCCCGTCTGCCCGCTGCGGAAAAACTCCAATGCCGATCCGTGCCAGTCGTTGGTGCCGCTCTTGGTCACAATGTTGACCACGGCCCCGCTGTTGCGTCCGTACTCCGCCTCGTAATTTGACAGCACGCGCAACTCGGCCACGGCGTCAATCGGCAGAATCGTCGCCGGATCGCCAAACACGCCCGCCTCATTGATTGCCGGATCGTTGCGGAAGCCGTCGTTCATGTCCGTGCCGTCCAGCAAGAAATTGTTCGAGCGTCCGCGCGACCCGTTCATCGAGAACGTGCCGAAGGAGCCGGGTGAATCTGTAATCTGGTCGGGCGACCCCGAGACTCCGGGATTCAGGTAGATCAGCTTGGTGTAATCGCGACCGTTTACCGGAAGATTCTCAATCGTCGCGGTGGTCAGAGTGCCCCCCAACTCGGCCGAGGTGGTCTCCAACTGGGGAAGTGCTTCGCCGGAGACTTCCACCGTCTGCGCCACCTGGCCGGTCTTGAGCTGGGCATCCACGCGCCGCTCTGTAGCCACGTTCACCTCTACCCCGGTGGTCACTGAGGTTTGAAACCCCGTCTGGGTGATGGTCACCGTGTAGGTTCCCAGGGGCAGCTCAGGAAGGCTGTAGCTGCCGTCGCCGCTGGTCTGCGTGCTGCGCTCCAGTCCTGTAGCCGCATTGCGCACGGTGACCTTCGCGCCCGAAACCACAGCGCCCGAACTGTCTGTCACAGTGCCAAGAATGGTTCCGCGAAACGTCTGGGCAAAAAGCACCCCTGCCGCCAAAAGAACAAAAGCGAGGATCATCCTCACTCTCATGGTCATTCTCCTTTTCGCCCACGCGATGAAACCGCCCACCGCTGCACCTGGGCACACCTTCCCGTTTGATCGGGAGATTATATCCTGTTGCCCGGCAGTTTAGGCCTTAAGTCCTTCATTGGGAACAAGAAAAGCAATTCTCGCCCAGCAGGCTTTTCCGTTTTGGGAAGGAGGCATTGTAACCCAACACCTCAAAGATAAAAGGGGGCTCGGGGTCAGGGACGCGCAATACTCGGGTTCTCGGGTTGCTGGAAGCTGGCCGCTAGTCGCTTAGAAGGTAAACGAAACTCCGCCGCGCACGGCTCGTGCTGATTGCACCAGGTATACCGTGTGGCCGTCCTGTCCCAGCACCGGGACGTAGCCTTGCGCCAGCAGGTTGCGCACGTCGATCATCGCTTCCATGTGCCCCGGCAGGAAGCCGGTTCCGGGGATCGGTTGGCGCAAGAAGATATTCAGGTAAGGATCAGCCTGCCCAGGCGAGGCATTGAACATGTCCACCGGTGTGAGGGCTTGCCCGCTCACCCAGCGATACGAGGCGATCCAGCGCGTCTTGGAACGAGGCACCGCGCCGCTGACCTTGGCGGCCAAGGAGTGACGATTCTGCGTTACCGTCCACTCGCGCGCGTCCTCCAGATTGACATCCGGCTTGCTCAAATCAAGCACACCGCCGTAACCGTAATCCAGCGTCGCCGTGATATCCGATGTCACTTTGCGTTGCAGAACAATCCGCAGCCCTCGGGTATCCAGGTTTCGGCCCTGATACGTAAACGTCCCCGAGTAGAGGTCGGGGAGGACTTCCTCGCTATCTCCGGAAGGCTCGCCAATGCCGGTCAGTGCGGGATCTGTCACTCGATCGGCATACACCGCAAACTGCAAGTTGGTCTTGCCCAGCCGGCGCGAAACTGAGAGTTCCTGATGATGTGCGCGCTCCACCGCGGGCGAGAAACCAGCGATACTCACGTGCGGTCCGGACTCGCTCAGGTCTGCGGGGGCAGACTCAAATCCCTTTTCCAGGCGGCCATCCGGCTGCGACGTGGTGTAGCTGTACTCGACCACGGTATTGGGTGACAGATGGAGATCCGCCGACCCAAACGGACGCAGCGCACTCACTCGGCCCATGAACTGGATGGTCTGCAGCTCACTGCCGAACTTCAGTTCCAGAACATTGCCCACCGTGAAATCGTCGGAAGTGGTCAGCGAGAGGGCTTGCAAGGCAGCGTTGCGCTGGCCGACGTCCGGCGCCGCCAGCCGCCGCATAGTCAAAGCCACTTGCGGCTCTGAACCATTGTCCATCTTGTGGAGGTATGATGCCCGTAGCACCGCGTTGGGCGACCCGCTGCTATAGCCCACATTGCCGGCGACCAACACCGTTCCCGAAGAGAATATGGACTTCTCCACCGAGAAGCCGGTGGTCACGTCCGAGGTTCTTCCGAAACCTCCGGCCTGGGAACCCGCCAGGAACGACAACGTGCCCTTCAGTTCGTGTTCGTCCTGCTCGGACTTCGAGGCCAGCACCGCCGTACCGTCATCCAGCATGCGCAGAATCGGACGGTTTGAGACGGACCGCAGCACCCACTTCCAATCGTCCTCCCCGGGAGCACCGCGCACCGGCGCCAACTGCAACGCTTCGAACAGGGTATTCAGGGTGATGTTGACTGCCGCATTGGCGCCAGGACGCAATCCCACGCTCTCCCGCAGCGCTGGCAGGAAGGAAGGAGCGGAAACTTTGACGCTGTACGTGCCGGGGCGGAGTCCCGTAGCTGCGTAGAAGCCGTTCTCATCGGTGAACACCCGCAGCGACCGCACCGCCGAACCCAGGACCTCCACCATGGCGCCCATTTGCGGGATGCCGCTGGCATTGCGCACGTACCCCGTAATGGAACCCGGCCGCTCTGCAGCGGACGCCGGAAGCACCAGGCCCAACGCTACCATCCAGAACCCGAGCTTACGGAGCATCACTCCACCACCTCGTGGGAGACCAAGCATCCCGGGCTACTCCACCGCGAAGGTCGCCGATGGATCCACCGTTTGCTTGGAAATGTTGTCGTTCACTTTGATCTGGATACGATACACCCCAGGAACAAGGTTGGCGGCCGAGAGCGTTTTCTGCAGGGTCACCTGGTCGCCGATGTTCCCCATCTGGTCCGTGGATTCCACAGTGTGAATCACAGCCTTATTGGTTGCCGCATTGACTACGTCGTACTCCACAGTCGCCGAGGGCTTGTGCGTCTTATCGTCTACGCTGAGGTTATAAATCTGCATCCAGAAGTTCAATTTCTGGTCGCGCTTGAAGACTACCGGCTTGCCGTCCGACGGTGCCACCCGCGGCCGTACCTTGGTAGTGCCGATCACAAAATTTCCCGTGCCCACATTCTTGGCCGCCACCGGCTCCATCTGGTCGGCCAGGATCAGGGAAGAGGCCTCCAGCTTGTCATCGGCAAAATCGGGCACCACGACGCCCTTGCTCCACGTGCCCACCCGGTCTCCGTTGACATCTTTTACCACGATGTCGAAACGGTAGCGCCCCGGCCGTAACGGGAGCGCCTTCCAGTACACCGAAGAGTTTTCCGTGACCTTGGGCAGCAGTTCCGCTGGAATGTCCTGTTGCACGGTGTCTTCGAACGTCTGCGCAATGCGGCCGGTGAGGGTCGTGACTCGGCCAAAAATGTTGACCGTTCCCCGCTGCACTCCATCCTTGTTCACGAAAGTCACATCGCGATTCTTGACCTGGACGGTAACCGGAACCAGCACCGTGTCCCCGGTCACCTTCACAAAGTCGGCGCGCACGTCAAACGGCATCAGGTTAACGCTGATCTTGTGGCTGACCACTTCCTCCAGATCCTTGAACTTCACCGGCGGCGGTTTCTGCAGCTTGTAGAACTGGTCCAGGCGATCAAACTCCTTCGCGCTCTGGTCCGCATTGAGGGGGCTCTGCCCCAGTTGCTCAAATCCCCCGTGCGTGAACCGGTCCGTCTTGCTCGCCATCCCCAGCGATTCGTACAACGTCAGACCGCCGTTCGGCGTGTACTTCAAGGCGTCCTTTTCCGAGCGGTCCATCGTCATGTGGTAGTCGCCACACATGCACGGATCCACGAACTCGATCATGATTTCCTGACCGATTCCCTCGAGGTAGCGGTAGCGCCAATCCTCGAAGGGGAAGGTGGAGGTGCTGCCGCCGCCCTCTTCAATTGGACGATCGTATGTGCCGCCGGAAGGATGAGCGTCGATCTCGTCCGGAGGTCCGTACATGATGTATATGCGGCCGCGGTCTGTCTTCCACCCGGGAATCCCGGCGGGAAAGTGCTCGTTGGCGTACTCGATGCGCCGGTAGTGCTCTTCCTTGAATTCGTTCTCTACCGTATCCGGCGTGGGATCCCGCCGCTGCCAGAATGCCTCAATGAAATTGTCGCGCTCTTCGTCGTTGGAGAGCTGTTTGAAGGCGGCGCGCTCTTCGTCGGTGATGATCCAAGCCACGTCTTCAGCGAGCCACTTCTTGTACGTCTTGCTCAACTCGACCTTCAGTGCCTTGGCATTCTGCTTCTTCTGCTTCTCGCTGATTGGACGTTTCAGGGGGTCGACCTGCTGGTCGCCCTGGCCTCCCTGCCCCTGGGAGGCGGAACCGGCCTGATCGTTATCTGACTTGCTCGCCTGCCCCACCGCCTCGGACCCCAGCCCGAGGAGCAATACAAGCAGAAATGAAGGAAGAAGAACCCGGCGAGCTATACCTACTTGGAACATAAATGGGGCACTCCTCACGCGCGCACTAGTATCGACATTCTATGTCTTTACGCCCCCCAAGGCAAGGCTAAGTCATGCGATGTAAACAAATTGTGGGGGGTGTCCATTGTCTTGTCCTGCTTGGGTCTGGCGGTACCAGCCCCGCCATGGGCCCGCCGGTTCTCTCGGGACGCGGCACGCTATAATCAAATGTTGTCCTTTGACTTCCCCGCGCGCCCAGTGGCGGATGTGCGCTCCGGACCGGCCCGCGGGAACTTTTCGATTGGCAGACCCGTATCTGTTGGGGTGCACCCCGTCGCCCAGACACACTGAGGGCATGATGGTTATGCGGGTGGAGACGCCGTGCGTGGTGTTTCCAGGCTGGCGGAAGCAGTCTCCGTGCCGGCGAATCGGAAACGGGCTTTCAGGCTGGGTTTCAGGGCATGACAGGGACGCAATGAGCACTTGGAAAAAGATTGCAGTCGGCGGCGGGGTGGCAGGTCTGCTCCTGGCCATCGTCGGTTTCACCGTTTACCAGAGCCGCAAGAACGTGGTCACGGTGCAGACTGGCAAAGTGCAGCTGCAGGACTTGACCTCTGTGGTCAGTGCCTCGGGCGAAATCAAGCCGAAGACATACGTCAATATCGGAGCCAATGCCTTTGGCAAGATCACCCGGTTGTATGTGAGAGAGGGTGACCGCGTAAGGAAGGGTCAATTGCTGGCGCAGCTGGAAAACGTCCAATCCGCGGCTGATGTCAACGCTACCCGAGCTGCCCTGGAAGCCGCTCAAACCGACGCCATCGCCGCCGACGCCGGGCTGAACACTGCTGTGGCGGACCTCAACCGCGCCAAAGCCGACGCCGAGCGCATGAAGCTCGACTGGGACCGCGCTCAGGGTCTATACCGGGAAGCTCTGATCGCCAAGTCCGAGTACGACAGCCGCAAGAACGCTTGGGAGTCGGCCGACTCGGGTTTGGCCCAGGCCAAGGCCCGTATCGCCCAAGCCAAGGCCCAAAAGGAATCTGCCGACCGCCGCGTTACGCAGACTCGCGCCAACCTCACCCGTGTCTCCGACGTCTTGCAGAAAACCACATACGAAGCCCCTTTCGACGGCATGATCACCAATTTGCCTGTCCGCGAAGGTGAGACCGTCGTCATTGGGATCCAGAACTCGCCGGGCAGCACCCTGATGTCGATTGCGGACATGTCGGTCATCACCGCTGAGGTCCAGGTGGACGAAACCGACATCGTCAATGTCAAGCTCGGTCAGCCGGCAGAAGTGACGATCGACGCCATGCCCAAGAAGACTTTTCAGGGAGTCGTCACCGAAATCGGCAACAATGCCATCGTGCGTTCCACCGGGCTTGCGACCTCGCAGCAGACCACCGCCAGCCAGGAAGCCAAAGACTTCAAGGTGGTCGTGACCCTGCAAAATCCGCCGGACAACCTGCGACCCGGGCTGTCTGCTACCGCCAAAGTCACTACCGCAACCCGGAGCAACTCGCTTACCATCCCCATTCAAGCTCTGACCGTCCGTCGCCCGGCCGACCTCGAGCAAAAGACGAACGGCAAGGGATCGGTCGAAGCCGCGGCGCCGCAGAACGCCGCCACCAAAGACAAGGACAAAAAGGACAAGGACGAGATTCAAGGCGTCTTCGTGATTCGCAACCGCAAGGCTGAATTCGTATCGGTGAATACCGGCATCGCCGGCACCACCGACATCGAAGTGCTCAACGGCCTGAAAGAAGGCGAAGAAATCGTGACTGGCAGCTATAAGGTGCTGCGCACCCTGCGCCCAGGAGCCGGCGTCAAGGTGGACAACACGGCCCCCAAGAAGGAAGAGGAAGAAGGCTCATAACTTTCCCAGGGGTGGCTCGTCCAATGGAGAGCCGGCAAGGATCGGAGCGGGCAGGTGTCCGAAGAGGAGAAGAGGATGGCAACCGCAGAAGTGATCAACATTTCGCAACCCCAAGTGTCGGCCCCTCCCGACTCGTGCATGATCTCCACCGTGGATCTGTGGAAGACCTACGACATGGACTCCGAGCAGCAGGTCCACGCCCTGCGCGGCGTCAACCTGCGCATCCAGCGCAATGAGTACGTGGCCATCATGGGCCCTTCCGGCTCCGGCAAGTCCACCCTGATGAACCTCATCGGCTGCCTCGACACGCCGACCAAAGGCCAGTACTGGCTCAACGCCCAACTGGTCAGCGAACTCGATGACGACGAACTGGCCCGCATCCGCAATAAGGAGATTGGCTTCGTTTTCCAGACCTTTAACCTGCTGGCCCGCGCCACCGCGCTGCACAACGTGGAGCTGCCCCTGATCTACGCCGGCATGCCCACCGAACAACGCACCGCGCGCGCCAAGGAATCGCTCATCGCCGTGGGCATGGAATCGCGCATGATGCACAAGCCTAACGAGCTCTCCGGCGGTCAGCGCCAGCGTGTCGCTATCGCCCGCGCCCTGGTCAATAAACCGTCCATCATCCTGGCCGACGAACCCACTGGCAACCTGGACTCGCAGACCGGCCTCGAGATCATGACCCTATTCGATCGTCTACATGCCGAAGGCAACACCATCGTGTTGGTCACCCACGAGCACGACATCGCGGAATACGCGCACCGCGTCATCCACATCAAAGACGGCGTCATCGCGGGCGACGAACGGAAAGCCCGCCGCTAGTCATTCGACTCAAAACCAAAAGCCTCTCTCGCGAGAGGCTTTTTTCTGAGATGAGAATCGGGAACCGAGAACTCTTCTATTGTGACGTGCCCACCGTCTTCACCCCGGCAGTGTCGGTTGGCACAACCGGGCGCGTCGCGAAGAACCGGTGATCGTAAAGGTTCTTGTACATCCGTCCCGCAATCTCCGCCGCCTTGGGCCCGAAGGTCGGCCGCCCGCCTTGCAAGAACACCACGGTCACGATGCGTCCCACGTCGGTATTGGCGTAGGAAGCAAACCACCCGAAGCGGGTTCCCGCCCGCGAGCAGGTCCCGGTCTTGCCCAGAATTTCTTCTTCGTTGAAGTTGAGCCGCACGCTGCGCGCGGTCCCGTAGGCCACCGCTCCTGCCATGCCGTCAGATATCTCCGGAATCAGGGGAGCGATGTCCAGATGCCGCTTCACCCGCGGCTGGAAGTCGGCCACTTCCTCCGCCGTCGCCGGATGCTGCAGATAGTAAAGCGTCCCGCCATTGGCGATCGCCGAAACCAGCGCCCCCAGTTGCAGCGGGGTCATGGAAATGCCTTCGCCGAACGAGCACATTTTGCCGACGCCGCCCAGCTTCGCAGGAATGACTTCGTCCGGATACGTTCCCAGTTGCTCGCGCGGAATATCGTAGCCCGACAGTTCGCCCAGCCCGAACTGATGCGCGTAGTAGCTGACTTTCTCAAACCCTAGCTGCCGTCCCACCGCTTCGAAATAAGCGTTGTTGGAGTGCGCCAGCGCCTCGGTCAGATTGATGCGGCTGCGCCGCCCCAGCTTGATCTCGGTATCCTTGGTGATGAGTCCTTCACTCAACGCCGCCAGCGCCACCGAAAGTTTAATGGTTGAGCACGGCTGCGCCCCGCTCGACAGGGCCAGCTTCTGGTTCACCATGGCCAGCACCCGGCCACTGGTGGGCTCGATTGCCAGCACCGTGCCGTTCATGTTGCCTAGTGCGTCCACTGCCGCCTGCCGCACCACGGGATCGTCCCCCGCGATGACATCACCCTCGGTAACGTCGTCGGCAAACGAACTGGCGGTGAAGCGCTCGTAATAGCGGCGCCGGCGATGGCTGGTGCGCACCAGGGTTGCCTTGCGCGGCGTCGCAGTTCGGCTGCGCGCCAGCCGCCTCATGCGCTTTTTCGCATGCTGCCCTTCACTGACTTTTTGTGATTTCTTGCTCGAGGTCAGCGAGCGAGTGTTGACCGTAGCGGCCATGCCACTCTGCGAGAGCAGCAGCGCCAGCGTGAAGACAAAGACCAGACGAATCAGCGCAGAACCCTTGTTCGCTATCACTTCCCTGTACCCATCCCCGGATCTTACAAAAGTTTAGATGTGCAAGAACGTTGCCAGTGACCCATGCCTGGCGGCCAAATTCCCGCAACCTTTCGATACTATGAGACTTAGCCCCGCCACCGCAACGAAAAACTGCTTTTCTCTTCAACCCGCACCAATCTGTGTAACCCCATGAGACAACGGATTTTAACCCGAGTTTGACCGCGGTCATAGGCCTTTCGTAATCAGCTCCGCCATTACCCTCCCGGCGCCTTCCATTGTGGAAAACTTTTTCCCATCCTCCGCCTCCGGGTTGCGGCCCGCCTCAATCCATGGCGTCATGTCGTTGGGCCTGCCGGCCAAGCCCCGAACGAAATTCAGATAGAAGCCGTCGTCGGCCTTGAGGGCCAGGGTGGACAACAGGTAAGCCGTGAGATCGGTGCCTTTGAGCTTGTCCCACGCTTTGGGGGACATGGGGAGGGCATGACCGGATTGAGCGGTCTCCTCAACCACTGCCGTGGCGGACTTGGCCGGATCGGGCTTCTGGAGGACCGCGGCCAGTTCGGGGTTCATCTCGGCTTCCACGTGGTCGGCGAGGCGATCGAATGTGTCCGCGGGACGTTCCTCAGCCTCGACCTGAGTGGTATCCACGGAACTGAAGCGGGCCGCGCCGGGATTGACGACGACCTTGTTCCACTGCGGCTCGAAGCTGAGGTGCTTGAGGTTGGCGCTGGCCGTTTGCAGAGCGTAGAGCATGAGTCCGGCGTGCTTGGCGTCAATGCGGCCGTCTGCGAGCTGGTAGAGGACTTCCATGATGGCCATCTGGATGGCGTTGGCGTCCTCGAGTGGAGGCAGGATGAAGGCAGTTTTGCCGTCAGTTTGGCGCTGGGCGCGGCGGCGGTGGTTGGAGCGCGGATTGGTTTTCTCGCGCCAGGTGTGATGGAAGTAGCAGTACTTCTTCCGGCGCATGGCGGGGCAGGCGCACTGCACGCCATTGGCCTTGATGTGCTGACATCGTGGAACGCTGGTCATAGAAGACATAAGTTATGAGTACCCTCCCCCTCCCCCCTCCGATTCTTTGGAATCATCGGGTTAGGGTATTAATGTGTGTAAATCAATGAATTCATGGGGGTTATAGAACATCTTGGGAACAAAGGGGTTGCGGGGCGGCGTGGCCGTGGGGAGGATGGGAGCTGGCGGGGGCGGCGGGGTTTTGGGGGCGATTGCTCTACAAGATAATTTATATCTCATGTTAATAACTCAAAGTTACTGCGATGTGTTGGGGGTTGTCTGTGATGGGGGTCACGGAGGGATGTGTTAAGCGGAGGGGGAGCAGAGTCTGCCGTTGCGTGCACCCAGACTTCGAAAAGCGCGAGAGTGGTTCGGGCACCCGGCAAACATTTCTAAGGTGTGTGAGCCGGGCCGCCTAACAACTGGAGAACTCCAACCAGCAATGGAATTAGCCCAAAGCCCCAACAGTAGTTCCGAAATTTGCGAACGAATAGCCCAACCAAAAAGAGCAACAGTACCGCAAAGGTTAGCCATTGAATTGAATAGCTGTTTGGATGTGAAAGCAGCCATTGCCATCGCCATTTTGTAAGCAAATATTCCGCTGCGACGGCTAGCACTATTGAAAGAACAAGCGCGGCCAACAGCAAAGCGCCTGCCTTGAGGCGTTCATAGCGGGCAACCAGATTTCCCGGTTTCCCCTTCTCGTCATCATGAACAACCAGCCTCGAGGTACTCGCTAGCTGCAATTGCCGCAGTAGTCGGTCAGTGGAATCCCAAAATCGTTCGATTGCCTCACAAGACCTTCTGATTTGCGTGCTTACCGCCTCATAGTACGTGTGAGATGGCAACATCATTCCTTGCGAAACCGCGCCGGAGTCGCGAGTCATATTCGGAAAAGATTTCAGGGCGTGGGCGCAGTACTCATTGTGCGCTGAATCTTTCCAATCGAACTGCTCCAAGCCCTCAAGCAATTGTTTTTCCCGGTTCCCATCAGGTAGCTGATGGAGTGGCGCGAGTTGTATGAGAATCTCTCTTAATAGTCTTTTTGCTGATTCAAGAGGAGCTTTGACCGCTTCTTCTACATTTCGGAACGCAAGCCCGGTTTCAGCTTCAATTCTGGCTTTTACCTCATCAGGCTCACGTTTCGCCCAACCCGCTGGCAAGCCATGAATGCCGCCCCATTCGACGTTAAACATTGACCGGATCGAAGGAACTTCAAAATCTCTGTAATACAAAGCGCCGTGATAGCCAAAATTGGAACCGCTGTGAGAAGCCGCCAGCTTACTTGTGGCAGCCCCTAGTGCCTCCGCCTGCTGCTTAATCTCAGCTACGGTAGCCCGGTTAGCCTGTTCTTGCTTTTTGACCTCTACGAGAAGGGCCGCAGCAACACGTGCAAGCTCCTTAACGTTCGCGCTTGCCATTTCGCCTTTTCCTCGTGGCTTTTTGAAAAATGGCCTTGTACTTCGCTCGGAGCCTATATGAGTCCTCAAGGGCGATAATCCCATAGAAGACCCGCTGCCCTTCTGATACTGATTTGGCAATAGCCAGTTTTTGCATTTGGGCCGAAACACTTTCTGCAATTTCGCCCTCATATTGAACAAACATCACTTGAGCAGCAGAGTCGAAGAGACGTTGGATTTGGTCGCCATTCTTGCCCATCTTGCCGGGCGTAAGCACACCGGATTTACCTGGTCCTTTGAACCCAAAGGCGGCAGCGTATCTCCTGCCTTTCACTTTCACATGGGTCGTGTACAAATCGTTCCTCTCACCGCCCCAGTCCTTGAAGATTCCACGGTTCCCAAGAATGCGGGCAACCGCCAGTTTGAAATCCTTCTCAGGTAGTCGTGGCGGGTTCATTTTCTTGGGCACCTTAGACTGCGGAAGTGAGCGCACGCGCGAAAAGTTGTCGATGTCATCCACCGTGATATGTCTGACGTCAATCGCTATGCTTCTGGCCTTTGGAGCCAGTTCGATTTTCACGAACTGTGGCCGAACGCGGGGATTGCGTATCGTTACATGCTTCTTAAGCTTGTTCTGGTTTGTTGCCAGCGCCAAAATCTTGGACTTAACTGTGTTGAGGGTTCCATACTTTTTGTAGGCGATTAAGGTACCTACCTTTGTCTTTTCAAACAGGTGATTCGCCGCGAGGGGAGAAGCAATTTCCAATACCCGCTTGGCACTTAAGCCCACTTCCTCGGCAATCTCGGCTGCGGTCCTTGGCTTCTGTCGCTGGCCTCTGTAAACCTCACTGAACACAGATCGCTTTTCTTCCGACTTGCTGAGCAATTTTGCAAAATGCTCTATCTGTTCGGGCGCGGTCGCGGGGAACTCTGATACTGGTTGAACAGCCATCTATCCTTTCTTCTTCTTTCGCTTACTCCGCGTTACCAATTCGCGCACGCTTGCGACCGGCGAATCGAGAATCGATGCGATGTCTTGGTAGTTCAATCCCTGCCGATTCAGGTAAACAGCTAAATCCCCGGTTCCCTTCCGCTTTTTCGTCGTGAAGTCTGTATCCCTCACTAGTTGGCGAAGGAGTAAAGCGATAACAACATTCAGCTTGCGCGATTGTTCTTCAAGCACGTCAATATCAGCCATTGCTCTCCCCTGTGCCCGTTTTCCTCTTCTTTAATGATTTGCCGATACGATTGACCCTATTCAAATCAACGCGGACAATCTTGGCAACTTCCCTTTGCGATACCCCGGCCAACGCCAAGTTGGAAATGAACATGTCCTTCAATAGTTCCAATTGGGCAGCCTGAACCTGTTCTGCGGTAAGTGCTCGTTTCACCTTTTCGACCTCTTCCTTTTCGGTTTCTTCTTGGGATTACGGCTCTGCGACAACGTCACATTGACTTGATTGGTGGATTTGCCCAGTATCTTCGCAATATCTACCGGGCGCACCCCCATGCCTTTAAGCATCACAATTCGACCCCGAAGCCCCGCTCCCTGAGCATCAGGCAAAGTTCGTACAATCAATCCAATAATTATCTCGAGGTTCTTGTTGATGTTTTGCAGAAGTTCAGTGTCCATAGTGGCGCGAAGCCTCGCTCAAGGAAAGTAAATCAAAATAGCGGCCTTAATACAAGGTATTTTTACTACGGCGTTATAAGCTGTGATTGGACAGTGACGTCTTTTATAGCCCCTGTGTCACAACAAGGGGCCGAATGGGATTATTGAGCCGGGGGTGAAGCTGGCGAGACTCGTGGAAGCGCTTCACCCCCAAGACGTGAGAGGAAGGTACTCCGAAGTTGGAGGGTGGCCCGTCCAAGCTCCGCTTGGCCGGGGGTGTTTCGGTCACGGACTCGACTGCCGACTTGGGAATCGTCATGGGAGCAGTCGCCGCTTCCAATCGTCCGGAGCGTCCACTTTGTGCGGCTCCAGCAGATCGCGGAGCTTCTCGCCGACATGGCGGGTGCCACATGCAGGAGCGAGGCAGAAAATCCCCGCCCTGTCTCTCCAAAGAACGGAAAGACAAGGACGAGGCGTCCGGTTTCTGCCGTCCCTCCGGGACTTGAACTTCAGGCCTACGCTTACCCAGGGCTTACGCCCTGGGCTGTATTCTTAAGCCGCTTCGCGGCTGTTCGTAGGGCGCTCAGCTCCACTTCGTTGATCGGGGTTCGAGTTTCGAAACAGCCTCGTGATGCGAAAGGTGGGTCAGCGCCCGATGCTTCTAGAATGGGAACCAGAAGAGCTGTGGAGGGTCCCATGCTGAGATTGACCAGTAGCTTGATTCTCGTTGTCTGTCTGGCAACGACAGGTGTAGTGCGTAGTGCGGTGGCGGGTTCGCCGCAAACTGGACAGAGTGCGAGTGCAGAAGCCGCGCCTGCGGCGTCCGATGCGGAGTTGCAGGCTACCAAGGCGGACATCGCGCGGATGCGGGTCGTGCTTAACCAGATGCGGACCAACCTGGCGTTCGTGACCACGACCACGAGTCCGCTCAAGCATCAGTTTGAGCTGGACATTGATATGTGGCAGGCGCTGCTCGACCAGATGCAGCGGAGAGTGGATGCGGCGGAGCGGGCGAAGCCGGGGAAGTGAGACCGTGCCGCTCCACGCCAGATCCCTCGCCCGGCTGAACTGCGCCGGGCTTCGGGATGACGCCCTCGGTAGAGAAGTGGCCGCGCAGGGTCCTTCGTGGCCTTGACGGCCACTCAGGATGACGCCTTCAAATGGGGCGGTGATCGCAGCGCTGAAGCGCTGCGCCACCCAAAACCAAGACCGTGCCCGAGGCCTCGCTTCGCTCGGTGGACCCTTCGGCTTCGCTCAGGGCAGGCTCACGAGGCGGCCGTCACCACATGAGCCTTGCCTCGTCCCGCCCTGCCTAGATCGGCTCGCTTCTCTTCCGCAGGAAGGCTGGGACGTCCAAGTCCTCCTGCTCGAAGTTGGCGATCATGGCGCTGCGCATGCTGTCGAGGGAGATCACCTCGTTGGCTGCGGCGCCTCCGGCCTGTGGGGCAGCCTGCTCCATCACCATGGGCGGTGGAGGCGGGTCGGGCTCGAACTCCGGCTCGGATTCGCGATAGTCGTCGGTTTGACGGGGGACAACGAAGCTGGGGCTGGTCTCGCGGTGGCGGCGGCGCGTTTCGCCATCCTTGAACCCGGTCGCGATGACCGTGATCTTGACCGCGTCCTTCATCTTTTCGTCCATCACCGCGCCGAAGATGATGTTGGCATCCTCGTGGGCGGCGCTTTGGATGATGGTGCAGGCCTCCTGCACCTCGGCGAGCTTGAGCGAGGCGGAGCCGGTGATGTTGATGAGAATGCCGCGGGCGCCGTCGATGGCGCCGGCTTCGAGCAGCGGCGAGGCAATGGCTTTCTGGGCGGCTTCGGTGGCGCGCCGCGCCCCGGCGGCAGTGGCGGTGCCCATCACGGCATAACCCATGCCTGCCATGATGGCCTTCACGTCGGCGAAGTCGCGGTTGATGATCCCCGGAATCGTGATGATGTCGGAGATGCCCTGCACACCCTGGCGGAGAATGTCGTCAGCAACGCGGAAGGACTCGAAGAAGCCGGCGTCCTGCGCGACGGCGAGTAGCTTCTCGTTGGGGATGACGATGGTGGTGTCCACCGAATCCATCAGCTCGGCGATGCCGCGCTCGGCCTGCTGCATGCGGCGCTTACCTTCGAAGGCGAAGGGCTTGGTCACCACCGCCACGGTGAGCGCGCCCATCTCGCTGGCGAGCGACGCGATGATGGGAGCCGCCCCGGTGCCGGTGCCGCCACCCAGGCCGGTGGTGACGAAGACCATGTCGGAGCCCTCGAGGGCTTCGATGATCTTGTCGGAATCTTCGAGCGCGGCTTTGCGGCCGACTTCGGGATTGGCGCCCGCGCCCAGACCGTTGGTGAGCTTGACGCCGAGCTGAATCTTCATGGGGGCGCGCGACATGCGCAACGCCTGCAGGTCGGTGTTGGCAGCGATGAATTCGATGCCTTCCATGCCCGCATCAATCATGCGATTCACCGCGTTGCCGCCGCCGCCTCCCACGCCGATGACCTTGATTTTGGCATCGTTGCGGGCCTCTTCGTTAAAGCTGATGCGAATGTCGCTTTCTTCTTTTTTCATGTACGCCACCTGATATAAATTTTCTTCCTTCGCGGGATGGGGCCCGCCGTGCCATCTGTCGCCCCTACGGGGCTTTGTCGTGCTTCGCTTCGGACCCACAGCTTACGCTGTGGGCTATATTCTTCCGCCGCTACGCGGCTGCGGCTTTGTCGCCAAGGGTGTCCAATTCGCTGCTACGCTCGTTCGATCATCACCGACTCCTGACTCCTGACTCCCGGCCCTAGGCACCTTTCCGTGCGAACAGTGAAATCAAGCGCGAACTCCAACGATCGTCCTGGATGCCGCGAGCGGTGCGGGCGCGGTGTCCGTAGAAAATCAGGCCCAGCACCGTGGCGAATTCCGGCTCTGCCAGGGTTGATGGCATCCTGGCGAGCGGTGTCGGCCAGGACAGGCGCACGGGCCGCCGCAACACCGAGTCCGCGATGTCGAGGATTCCGGGCAGACGCGACGCGCCTCCGCTGAGCACGATGCCTCCGACGCAGAGCTCGAGCATGCCGGAATGGCGCAGGTTGTCGCGCAGCATCTCGAACAGCTCGCGGGCGCGCGGCTCCAGGATTTCTCCGATCATGCGTTGCGCGATCAGTCGCGACGGGCGATCGCCGACCGAAGGCACCTCGACCTCATTGCCTTCGGGGATGAGCGTAGGAATGGCGTGACCGTACACCTTCTTGATCTTCTCCGCCTCAGCGAGCGGAGTGCACAGGCCCACCGATAGGTCGCTGGTGAAGTGATCGCCGCCGATGGGAATGACAGCGGTGTGCGCCACGGCACCTTCCAGGAAAACGATTAGATTGGTAGAGCCGGCCCCCAGGTCGGCGAGGCAGACGCCGAGTTCACGCTCATCGGCGCGCAGCACGGCATCGGCACAGGCCAGGGGCTCGAATACGGTGTCGTCCACGTGCACACCGGCGCGGTTCACGGCGGTGACGACGTTTTGGGTGGCGCTGGACGCGGCGGTCACCATGTGAACCCGCACTTCCAGGCGCGTGGCCATCATGCCCAGGGGATCGTGGACGCCGCTCTGGTCGTCAAGGATGAACTCCTGCGGAAGCAGGTGCAGGATTTCGCGGTCGGCGGGAAACGGGATGGCGCGGGCCTTGTCCACGGCGAGGCGTATCTCTTCGCGGCCGATCTCGCGCGGACGGGTGCCGAAAGGCACGCCGCCATGGCTGTTCAGGCCGCGCACATGTGAGCCGGCGACGCCCAGCAGGGCGCGCTCGATGGGCGCGCCGGCGATATCTTCCGCCTGCTCGACCGCTTTCTGGATCGAGCCCACAGCTTTGTCCAGATCCACAATGACGCCCTTGCGCGAACCGCGAGACTCGGCCACACCGTGGGCGCGATAGCGGAGGCCGGAGTCGGTGATCTCAGCCACCAACGCGCAAGTCTTCGCACTGCCCACATCAATCGCCGTCAGAAGATGCTCGTACTGGTTCGCCATGCCTATGGATGATCCTGGTCGTTGTTCTTGGTTATTGCCGGGCTCGGTTTCTTAGCTGCTTTGACCGCGTCACTCGCCGGTTTCGGGGGCGCGGGCAGATTGGTTTTTGGCAATGCACCCCGCGGCGCCGGAGCTGTCGTCTTGGCAGCGGGTAACGGGCCGAGATCTGCGCTCGGGGTGTTCGAGGCTTGCTTGACCGTTGCGCCGATTGCACCGGGGCTTCGGGTCGCGCTCACGGCAGGCTTGGCCGGCGGGACGCCGGCGCTACGGCTGTGCGGCTTTTTTGAACGTTTCTTCCTTGCCTTCGCGACTAGCTTGGCTGTCTTGTTGGCGGGCGCTGCTACCAAGGGAACCGGCTTGGGACCGATCTTCTCGTGGGTGATCAGCGCGGCGGGCTTGACTCCCGCGGCCATGGCGGCTTTCGTGACGGAAAGCGAAAGTGGCGGCTGCTTTACCGTTCCGCGCAGGTCGGGATTGACCACGATCTGGCGGTCATAGCGCAGATCCACCGATTCCAGCTTGTCAAACTGCTGGCGCCACTCCTGCACGTGGGCGACGTAAATCTTGTAGCGATCCAGGTAACTGGAGGATCCGAGATGCACCAGCACTTCGCCGCCGGGGTTGTTGGCGAGCACCTTCACATCCTCAGGGTCGGACAAATCCACTTCGCTCAGGTCCTGCGAGTAGCGGGTTCCTCCCGAGTCGAGCTGGCGCATGACTTCGTTGTGGATCTTCATGCGGGCGGCGCGGGTGGAGAGCGGCTCGCCCGGGTTGATGCCGAGAATCACAGGGAAGGAATATTTCTTCTTTCCAGGCCCGGGGAGATCCATCAGAGTGCCGAGGGAATCGACCAGCAGGATCTTCGAGCCCACGCGCGCGAAGGCAACCGGAGTGCGCTCGTGGATGTCCACGCGGAGACGGTTGGGGACGAAGCGCATGACGCTGGCCGATTCGACCCAGGGAATGCGCTCCAGTTCGGCCTCGCGCTGGGCCAGAGGGATAAAGAAAATGTTGCGCCCGATGTCGCCACCCATGACTTCCATCACCTGCGAGCGGGTGACATTCTCCACCCCAGTAACCTCAATGTCGTCGCCGGAGTCAACGCGGAAGCGCCACGAGTGTTCGCCGTAGTGGTAGAGGGCGCTGGTGGCGATGGCACAAAACACCAGAGCCACCGCTGCCACCGCCGTCCAAGTGAGGCGGGTGGCGGTTCGTTTCGGAAGGGTACCACGGCGGACGGAGACGCGTTTCTGGGCCCGCAGGAAGGGCGATTCCTGTTCCACGTCCAGGTCGAGCGAGCGCGCATCGTCCAAGTCGTCGCGCGTAGGCTCGTCGGGCGGTGGGTACAACTCCTCCTGCGAGATGGTGGGGGCAAATTTCCGCGCCATCAAACCAGGTCAGTTGTCGTCAGGGAATCGCTGAGCGGAAATACTATAACTGCTTTTCAAGGATTGAGATAGACCAAAGTTGGGTACGTTCTGCACAGACTGGCACTAACGACTCCTCGCTTACGGCAACGTGGCCGGCGGGACGCCGGCGCTACCTTGCCTGCAGCTTTTCCAGGATCATGGGCCCGAGCTGGGAGACGCTGCCGGCGCCGAGGGTGAGGATCATGTCTCCCGGCTGGGCGGCGTCGGCAGCGGCGATCGCAGCTTCGGCGAAGGAGCCAACGTAGCGGGCGTCACGCGCGCCAACCTCTCTTATCCTCGCTGCCAGCGCCTGGCTCGTGATGCCTTCGATCGGTGGCTCGCTGGCGGCGTAGATATCGAGAATGAGGAGTGAGTCGGCGGCGTCAAACGCTTTGGCGAATTCATCCATCAGCGACTGGGTGCGGGTGTAGCGGTGCGGCTGAAAGACAACGTGGATTTTTTGATAGCCGCACTGCCGGGCGGCGGACAGCGTGGCGCGAATTTCGGTGGGATGATGGCCGTAGTCGTCGATGACACTCACCCCAGAGGCCTTGCCGCGAAGCTGGAAGCGGCGATCCACTCCACGGAAGTTTTCCAGTGCGGTGCGGATTTGGTCGGTCTTAATGTCGAGGCCAATTCCGACGGCAATGGCAGCGGTCGCGTTCAAGACGTTGTGCACTCCCGGGACGTGCAGTTGGAACTCGCCCAGATCCTGTCCATGGTAGATCACGTGGAAGCGGCTTACGTAGGCATTCTCTCCGGGTTGGCGCTCGATCGGGGCGGCCTTGATTCGAAAATCAGAGCCCTTGCGCGTGCCGTAGGTCAGAGTGCGGCGGCGAATCTGCGGGAGCATACGGCGCAGCAGCGGATCGTCGTTGCAGACCACCACCATGCCGTAGAAGGGCACGCGATCCATGAAGTCGAGGAAGGCGCGCTTGACGTCGCGCATGTTGCGATAGCAGTCCATGTGCTCTCGGTCAATGTTGGTCACCACAGCAAGGATGGGCGAAAGCTTCAGGAAGGAGCGGTCGCTCTCGTCGGCCTCGGCGACGAGGTACTGCGATTTGCCGAGGCGGGCGTTGGAGCCGATAGCATCGATGCGGCCGCCGACAACGATAGTAGGATCTAGCTCTCCGGCGGCCAGCACTGCCGCCACCATCGACGTCGTGGTGGTCTTGCCGTGCATGCCGGCAATGGCGATGCCGTACTTCAGGCGCATCAACTCGGCAAGCATTTCAGCGCGCTGGATGACCGGGATGTGCTGCGCGTGGGCTTCGGCGAGTTCGGGATTGTCAGCGGTGATGGCGGAGCTGGCGACCACGACTTCGGCGGCAGCCACGTTTTCCGCGCGATGTCCTTCAAAGATGGTGGCGCCCAGGCTGGTGAGGCGTTGGGTAATGGCCGAGGCTTTCAGGTCAGAGCCGGAAACCTTATAGCCGAGGTTCAGCAGTACCTCGGCGATTCCACTCATGCCGATGCCGCCAATGCCGACGAAATGGATGCGTTGAATCTTGGCAAACATGAAATCTTGACCGCGGACTCTTGCAGATTAGTGCAAACTCTCCATTGTCATCCTGAGCGCAGTGTCTGCTTCGCCTCGCGAAGCAGAAACGGAGTCGAAGGATCCCTACCCGGTTTGCTGCGCCCATGTCGCGTCCAGGCATTCTCACCTGTAATCTCGCCAAACAACGTCCCGGTGAGAATGCCTTGAAGTGCTCCCGAAGGATTGAACAACTCCGGGGTCCTTCGACTCCGCAGGGACTTCACTGCGTGAAGTTCCTGCTCCGCTCGGGATGACAACTCATAAGTACAGACCTCACAAGGCTTGTCCAGTCGCTCCTGCCAACGTCGCTGCCATGGTTGCGATATCCCGGGCGGCGTTTGGGTGCGACAGCTTGCGTGCGGCTTCGCCCATGCGTTCCAGGCGCGGCCGATCGTTCAATAACGACGTGACCGTCTCAACCAAGGTGTCGCGACTCAGCCTGGATTCCTCCAGCATCACTGCCGCTCCGGCTCGTTCCAGGGCCTCGGCGTTGCGCTTCTGGTGATCGTCGGCCGCGCGAGGAAATGGGACAAAGATGGCGGGCTTCCCTGCTGCCGTCACCTCGGCCACGGTACTCGCACCCGAGCGGCACAGCAACAAGTCGGCGCGCGCGAAGAAGCCCGGCATATCGTCAATAAACTTGAAGACTTCGATGGAATCACCCAATCCCGCATAAGCCACCGCCGCGTCATTATAGTCACGCTCGCCGGTCTGGTGGACGATGTGAAGTTGCGGGAGGCGCTCCCGCAGGGGCGCAACCGATTCCATCAGTACCTTATTAAGGGCGTGTGCCCCCTGGCTTCCTCCGAAGACCAGCAACGTGGGATTGCCGCGCGGTGCAGGACCTGCGATGTCGAAGAAGGCCTGGCGGACCGGGACACCAGTGACCTCGGCATGGGGGAAGAATCTCGCGGTATCGGCAAAGTGAACAGCGGCGGCAGAAACCCTGCGCGCCACCAGGCGGTTGGCGAATCCCGGAACCAGGTTAGGCTCAAAAGCCAAAGTTGGAATCTTTTTCAGGATCGCAGCCAGCATGGCAGGACCAGAGGCATATCCACCCACCCCGATCACAACGTCGGGGCGAAACTCGGAAAGGATGCGGCGGGCTTCCCACACGGCGCGGGGGAGATCGAACATCGTCTTCGCGCGAGTGATGAGGCTGACGTTCTTGAGGGCGCCGACTTCGACCAGACGCAGTGCAAATCCGGCAGAAGGGACCAGGCGGTTCTCGATGCCGCGGGCCGTGCCGATAAACAGCACCTCCGCGCCATACTGCTTTTGCAGTTCTTGAGCGATGGCGAGGGCAGGGATGACGTGTCCGCCGGTACCGCCGCCCGCCAGAATGGCTCGCATGGTGTGAATATACAAGCTGCGCTGGGCAAAACCGCTACTTCCCGCTCCTTAGCTGTTGAACACCAGTGAACTGCTGCTCAACCGCGACCACGCCCCCGGTATCTGCACTGAATACCTGCGTGTACGCCAATGTCATGGTTTGCGGAGAGGAATTGGAAAATTCTGCTCCTCCCCCCGAGCCAATGCAGGAATTGCAATCAAGATCGGTAAACAAATTACTGCCAGTGATAATCTGCCCGTTGCTGTCGGAGTAGCTATAAGAGCTCAGCCCGACCTGATTCGGAGGCAGGAATGTGGAAGGAAAAGGAACTCCACTGTATCCCGCCAACCCACCCGGAATTCCTGTTGCGGGTAGCAGGGCTGTGACTGAGACGCTGAAATTGTAAGTCACGCTTTGGCCGTTGAATGCGAGCCAATTAGCAACCAAAGAGAGGCCCGTTAGGCGCGCACCGCTCCGTAAGTGTGTGTTGTTCAGGGCAGGACCCACAGTCACAGAGGGCAGCAATGCGCCGCCGGTGGTCTGGGCGGAGTACTGAATGTCGTAGAACAAGTAGTTGCCGATGGTGCAACCAATTGAGCCAAGAGCTACATAGTTGGCGATCGTATCGCGAACACAACGACCCGGAGAGGCTCGTCCCGATCGGACGTGTTGTTGCCCAACGGCTGGAGAGATGCAGATTGCGATCAACGCAGCGATACATGCTTGTCTCATGGCCTTTCCTTTCAATCGCAAAAGGCAAGCATTGTACACCCATCCCGCTGACTCTTATTCTGCTTGCTTGGATACGTTAAGCAGGACACCGACGCACGCCAACGTCACAAACAAGGACGAGCCTCCGTAGGACACGAACGGCAGCGGGATGCCTTTGGTGGGCATCATGCCGAGGACTACGCTAATGTTGATGAAGGCTTGCACCACCACCATGCTGGTGATTCCCACCGCAAGGAATCGTCCGAACATGTCCTGGGTGCGCACAGCGGTGCGCAGGCCACGCCAGAGAAAGACGGCGAACAAGGCGATTACGATGAGCGAGCCCACCAGTCCTAGTTCTTCGGCGGTCACGGCGAAGATGAAGTCGGTGTGTGGCTCGGGCAGATAGAAAAGCTTTTGCTTGCCTTCCATCAAGCCGACACCGGTAATGCCTCCGGTCGAGACCGCGATCATGGACTGAATGATGTGGAACCCGCTTCTCTGCGGGTCGGAATAAGGATTGAGGAAGGCCAGAATGCGGTCGCGGCGGTAGGCGACGTGAAAGATCAGGAAATAAAGCGGTAGCAACGACGCCACGAAAGCGTATCCCAGGTAACGCAGATCGAGGCCGGCGACGAACATCATGCAGGCGGTGATGGCGGCGCACGCAATGGCCGTACCCAGGTCAGGCTGAAAGACGATCAGTCCCAGGAAGACCAACGTAGGCGCGACCGCCGGTAGCAGCGTGTTGCGCCAGTCGCGCATGGAGTTGGTACGGCTCTCCAGGAAAAACGCCAGAAACAGGATGAGCGCGGGCTTGGCCATTTCCGAGGGCTGGAAGGAGAAGCCTCCAAAGTGAATCCAGCGATGAGTGTTGTGGGCGCGGTCGAGGAGGAAAACCGAGATCAGCAGCAGCGAGGTCACGCCGAGAAACGAGAAGACTACCGCGGGGTGCTTGTAGCGGCGGTAATCCAGTTTCATGGCGATGACCATGGCCGCAATGCCGCCCACGGCCCAGGCCAGTTGGCGGAAAAGAAAAGTGTAGCCGGAGCCGTAGCGCTCTTGGGCCATGACCGCCGAGGCACTGAAGACCATCACCAGGCCGATGAAAACAAGGAACAGGGTGACGGTGAACAGGTAGCGATCGACACTGACGCGCTTGGCCATGGACAAGCCATTTCACCACGGAGACACGGAGACACGGGGGTTTTTAAGCGGAGAATTTGTGAGCAGATGTGACTCTCTTGGTTCCTTGCGGGTGGGACGCCGGTGAGTGGCATTTCGCGATTGAAAATGCCCCCTCCGTGACTCCGTGTCTCCGTGGTGAGTTAGGTGTTGGCCTCAGCCAGTCCCCGCACCACTTCCTTGAACACCCGCCCACGGTGCTCGTAGTTCTGGAACTGGTCGAAACTGGCGCAGGCGGGAGCGAGGAGGATGATGTCTCCAGGCTGGGCGACGACGGCGGCGCGCTTGATGGCGTTGTCGAGGGTTTCGGCGTGGACGATCTCGGCGGCACCCTTGATGTGGGACTCAATCTTGTCGGCCGCCGCGCCGATGGTGTAAACCCGCTTGACCCGCTGGCGCAGCAGGTTGTTAAGCACGGTGTAATCGCTGCCTTTGTCCTTGCCACCGAGGATGATGTGGATGTTGGCGGGAAAGGACTCAAGGGCTTTGATGGTGGCGTCGACGTTGGTGGCTTTGGAGTCGTTGTAATACTCGACTCCGCGGACGGTGGCCACGTACTCAAGGCGATGCTCAACCGCTTTGAAGTTTCGAATCGCGTGGGCAATCTTGTCCGGGGCGCAACGCAGGAGCATGCCCACGCACACTGCCGCTAGAGCGTTTTCCACGTTGTGAGAACCTTTCAGCGGGATCTCGGAGACCAGCATGATCTCGCGCTGGCCGGTAGCATCGCGGAAGAGAATCCGGCCGCTGACGACGTGGGCTCCCTGCTTCCCTTCCTTCTTGCGGCTGAACCAGTAGACCTGGGCGCGGGTGCGGCTGGCCAGCTCGACGCAGGTGGGATCGTCCGCATTAAGGACGGCAAAATCCTCGCCAGTCTGGTTTTCGAAGATGCGTGCCTTGGCGTCGGCGTAGACAGTAAACGTGCGGTGGCGGTCGAGGTGATCGGGGGTAACGTTCAGGACGACCGCAACCTTTGGACGGAAGCTCTGGATGGTTTCGAGCTGGAAACTGGAAACCTCCAGAACGGTGATGGTATCGGGCTTTGCCTGCTCGACGAGCGTAATGGCGGGCGTTCCGATGTTGCCGCCCACAACGGCGGGGTAGCCGCCGGCTGCGATCACCTCTCCGGCCAGTGCCGTGGTCGTCGTCTTGCCGTTGGAACCGGTGATGGCAACGATCGAGCCGGGTAGATACTGGGCGGCCAGTTCGATTTCGCCGATGACGGTTTCGCCCAAGGCGCGGGCCTGCACCAGCGGCGGAGCGTCGACGGGCACGCCCGGACTGACCACAATGAGGTCCTGGCCGCGGAAGGTGCGCTCGCCGTGGCCTCCGGTTTCGACCGCAATGCCCTGGTCGAGCAGCACGGGAATCTCTCCGCGGAGCTCGTCTTCCGTCTTGGTGTCGGAGACGGTGACCCGGGCGCCCCGCGCCTTCAGGAACAGGGCGGAGGCCACCCCCGACTTGCCGAGGCCGACAACCAGCACGCGTTTGCCGTTTACGTCCATAAAAAAAGATTTCACCACAGAGTCACAGAGACACGGAGAAAACGAATTATTTCTTTCTTGGCCTTCGCAGATTCCCGCCGTCTTTGCCTGTACCGGCTCACATCCAGTTCTTTGTCTATTTTCTTCTCTGTGCCTCTGTGTCTCTGTGGTGAAGATTATCGTAGTTTCAGGGTGGTCAGCGCGAACAGGGCGAACACCAGGCTCGCAATCCAGAAACGCACGATGATTTTCGACTCCGACCAGCCCAGCAATTCGAAGTGGTGGTGCAGGGGTGCCATCTTGAAGATACGCTTCTTGCGCAGCTTGTAGGACGCCACCTGCAGGATGACTGAAACCGCCTCGATCACGAAGATTCCGCCAATAAAGGGCAGCAACAGTTCCTGCTTGATCATCACCGCGACCGTGCCGATGGCCCCACCCAGGGCGAGCGACCCCACGTCTCCCATGAAGACTTCGGCGGGATGGGCGTTGTACCACAAGAAGCCGATGGCGGCGCCCACCATGGCCCCGCAGAAAATCGTCAACTCGCCCACCTGCGGCATGCGCTGCAATTCCAGATAGGCGGCGAAGGTAGCGTGGCCGCTGACATAGGTCAGCACGGCCAGCGCACCGGCTGCGATCACCGTGCAGCCAATGGCGAGGCCGTCCAGACCGTCGGTGAGGTTCACTGCGTTGCTCGAACCTACGATCACGAGCACCACGAAGATGATGAAAGGAATAAACGCCAGCGGCCAGAGGTGGGGATTGCGCTCCAGGCTTTCGATGACCAGATCGGGCCGGAATTGTTTAAAGAAGGGTACCAGCAGCTTGGTGGAGTACATGCCGCGAGCTTGCATCGCAATCAGAGCTACGGCGACCAGGATGCTGGTGAGAATTTGCAAGCCGAGCTTGGCCTTTCCCGTGAGCCCGAGGTTTCTGCGATGCACAACCTTGATGTAGTCGTCAGCAAAGCCGATGGCGGCAAAGGCAGCGGTGGCGCCGACGGCGACCCAGACAAAGCGGTTGCTCAAGTCGGCCCAGAGCAAGGTGGGGACGATGATGGAGATGGCAATCAGCAGGCCGCCCATGGTGGGCGTTCCGGCTTTTTTCTGGTGGGCCTTGGGGCCTTCTTCGCGGATGTATTGGCCGATCTGGAATTCGCGCAGGCGTCCAATGACCAGCGGGCCGACGATCAGTCCGGTAAACAACGCGGTCAGGCTGGCGAAGGCGGTGCGAAACGTCAGGTAACGGAAAATTCGGAACGGCGGGAAGTAATGGAACAGCTTCAGGTATAAGAGCCAATAAAGCAATCAGCCTCCAGGGCAGTAGTCAGGAGTCCGAGTCAGCGGGCTGCGGCCCGGTGCCCTCTCCACGTTTCCAGCGCCTCTTCCAACTTTACCCCTCGAGACGCCTTCAGCAGGATAACGTCTCCGTCGCGGGCTTCACGGGCGAGCCACTGGCCGGCTTCCTCAGGAGCGGTTACAAACTCCGCCTGCATACCTGCCGCCTTCGCAGCCTCGACCATGGGTTGCGCAAGACCCCTTACACCCACCAGCACATCGATTTTCTTCTCCGCGATGTGGCGACCGCCGCGGCGATGCAAGTCTTCGCCCGTGGGTCCGAGTTCCAGCATCTCACCCGCGACCACAATACGTCGCTTGGCCGGCATGGCCGCCAGCGCGTCCACCATGGCCTCGAGGGCCTTCGGATTGGAATTGTAGCAATCGTTGATGACTGTGATGTTGCCGAGTTGGAGAACCTGTCCACGTTTGTCGGCGGGGGCGAGCATGGCCAGGGCGGCGACGGCTTCCGAGGGAGTCAGGCCACGCTCCAGAGCGACGGCGACGGCAGCCAGGGCGTTATAGACGTTATGCGTGCCCACGAGGGGCAATACCGCTCTTTCGCGGCAGGATCCCACAACGATGTCGAACGCCGAACCGGCAGGCCCGCGGGGTTCGATATTCTGAGCGTGGACGTCAGCGGAAGCTCGCAAGCCAAAGGTCACAACCTTGCCGTGGAAGTCGCGGCCGAATTGAGAGACGTACTCATCGTCGCTGTTGAGGACCGCAGTCCCTCCGGCCGGTAGAGACTGAATCAGTTCGTACTTGGCGCGGGCGATCTCAGCCACCGACTTGAAGAATTCCAGATGCACCGGGGCAACGCTGGTCACAACGCCGATCTCGGGCTGGGCGATGCGGGCGAGCGCGGCGATTTCGCCGAGGTGTGACATTCCCAGTTCGATGACCGCAGCCTCGTGGCCGGGCTCGAGCTTCAGCAACATCAGAGGTAGTCCGAAATGGTTGTTGAAGTTGCCCTCCGACTTGAGCACGCGAAAACGCGTGGACAGCAGATGCGCGATGGCTTCTTTCGTGGTGGTCTTGCCGACCGATCCGGTCACGCCGATCAAAGGCTTGGCCCACAAACGGCGCACGGCGGCAGCCAGGGTCTGCAACGCCACCAGCGTGTCGTCCACGGCCATGAGGCGGGTCTTCACCGGGTAGCGAGCCAGTTGGTCTTTGCGGACCACGGCCGCTACCGCCCCTTTTTCCAGCGCCTGCCCCACGAAGTCGTGGCCGTCCATACGCTCGCCTCTGACCGCGAAAAAGAGTTCTCCCGGCTGAAGCGTGCGGGAGTCGATGGAATAACCCTGGGCCACCGCTTGGTGGTCGAATTCACCGGTGGCAGAGAGGAACTCGGCGACGCGAGCGAGTGGGAGCTTCATCCGACCTTCCCTGCCCCGGCCTGGGCGGCTGCGCAGTCGTATCCGGCGGCGCGCAAAACCTGCTGGGCGACTTCCACATCGTCGAAGGGAATAGGGCCGTCGCGGGTGACCTGAACTTTTTCATGGCCTTTGCCGGCGATGAGTACGATGTCGCCGGGGCCAGCCTCGTGAATAGCCAGCGTAATGGCCTTTCTTCGATCGGGCTCGACTCTGTATTTTGCACCGGAGCGCTGCAGGCCGACCATCGCGTCGTTGATGATTGCGAGGGGGTCCTCGCTGCGGGGGTTGTCGGAGGTCAAGACCGCAAAGTCGCTGCCGCGTCCAGCGGCCTCGCCCATGAGCGGGCGCTTGGCGCGGTCGCGGTCACCGCCGCAGCCGAAAACGGTGATCACCCGGGCTTTGTGTCCGGCCCGATCAACAAATTCGCGGGCGAGCGCAGTCAGGTTGCGGAGAGCATCGTCGGTGTGGGCGTAATCGACCACGACCGTAAACGGCTGTTTGCAATCCACGCGCTCGAAGCGGCCGGGCACCCGGGTGAGGGTCTCAACACCTCGCACGATGGCTTCCCTCTGGCAACGGCGGGCATAGGCAGCGGCAGCCGCAGCGAGGATGTTGTACACATTCACCTTGCCAATTAGCGGCGAAAACAGCGGGATGGTTTCCTGCGGCGTGACCAGATCGAAGCGCGTGCCTCGAGGGGCGATATCCAGTTTTTCGGCGTGGAAGTCGCCCTGGCTCAATCCGTAGGTCAGGACTTCGGAGCTGTGCTTCTTGCTGAAGGTCAGCAGGGCGGCGGATTCGTCATCCAGGTTGAGGACGGCGGCACGCGGAGCATCGGTGCCAATTCCTGCGAACAGCATTTTCTTGGCAGCGAAATACTCTTCCATGGTGTGGTGATAATCGAGGTGGTCGCGGGTCAGGTTGGTGAAGACGGCGACATCAAAAGGAATCCCAAAGACGCGCTGCTGGGCCAAGGCGTGGGAGGAGACTTCCATCACCGCCTCAGTCGCGCCATGGCTCAGTGCCTCACGCAGCATCTGGTTCAACTCAAGAGCCTCGGGCGTGGTGTGGGGCGCGGGCAGAATCCTGCCGGCAACGTGATACTCGATGGTTCCGATCAGTGCGCTCTTGCGACCGGCGGCAGTGAGAATGGACTCCAGCAGGAAACTGGTGGTGCTCTTGCCGTTGGTGCCGGTGATTCCGGTGATGGCCAGCTTTTCCGCGGGACGTTTGTAGAAATTGGCGCTGAGGCGCGCCAGGCCGCGGCGTCCGTGGGGAACCTGCACCCACGCAACGTTGGGGCGCGGTTGCTCGGTGGCGGAGTCCGTGACAATGGCCGCAGCTCCAGCGGCGATGGCTTTGTCGATGAACTTGTTCCCATCGCTCGACTCGCCGCGCATGGCGACGAACACGTCTCCGGGCTTCACCCGGCGCGAGTCGTACTCCAGGCCGGTCACGCTCGGATTACCCGTCTGGGAGAGGATCTCTGCCCCATGCAGGAGGTCGAGGAAGGTCATTGAACGAATTATAGGGCACGGCTGTGCCGCTGCCAGAGACGCAGCCAGCCTGCGTCTCTACCAGGCAGATCAGCGCTCAAACTTTACCGTCACCCTTGAACCTGACGGCACGTGCGATCCGGGTGCGGGGGATTGCTCGCGGGCGGTACCGCTGCCGACGGCTTCCAGGTCAAGTCCGTTTTCTTGGGCCATTTCTATTGCGGTGCGCACGCTCTTCCCCAGGAAAGACGGGACCACGACGCCACCCTGCTCGACATCCAACACAACCGTGCCGCTGGAGGGGAGGTGAGCCGGAGCGTCGGGAGCGGAATTTGCGGTGATCGCTGGCGTCGCCCGCTTCTCTTGGGGCAACGAAGAAGGTCCACGCTCACGCAAGGCTGCCGGGATTACACCGTTGCCGACCGCTTCGGGGGTGGACTTCGACGGAGCTACCTGGGCCGCTGTCGCATCGGGGGTGCTGGCATCGGCCACGTCCAGGGTTTCTCCCAAATGGTCCGGGGAACCTTCTTCGAGGTCCTGCTCCTTCACTCGCCGTTTAGCCAGCAAAAGCTGACGGTTGGGTGGCAGTTCGACGTCGTGCGGGGTGTGTAGATACTCCAGAACCTGCTGGGCAACGCGGTTGAAGACCGGGGCACCCACTTCTCCGCCGTGGTGCCCGCCGACGGGCGAATCGAGAATCACCGCTACGGTGATTACCGGATTGTTTACCGGAGCGAATCCAGCGAACGAGGCGATGTACTTGGTGCGCGAGTAGGTGTGGGTCGCAGGGTCAACCTTCTGCGCGGTCCCGGTTTTGCCGGCCGAACTGTAGCCTTCGAGAATCGCCTTGCGCCCGGTGCCGTGCAGCACGACGCCCTGCATCATTTGCTTCATTTCGGCCGCGGTCAGGGGAGCAATGACGTGTCTCTCCTCGGCGGGGTGGAAGGCAATCAGTTGTGGCGTGCTTTGCGGCTGAGTGGTGGCGGCCACGATGCGCGCGGGAGCCCAGACTCCGTCATTGGCGATGATGGAGACCATCCCTGCGAGTTGCAGGGGCGAGACACCGATCTCCTGCCCCATGGAAATGGCGCCGATGGAAACCTTCGACCAGCGGCTGAGCGGCTTGGCCAGGCCGCGGGTTTCGCCGGGAAGCTCAATGCCAGTCTGCTGGCCGAACCCAAAGGCGCGGATGTATTTGTAGAGACGTTCGTCGCCCAGGCGGAGCGCGATCTTGATGGCGCCCACGTCGCTGGAATGAGCCAGGATGTCGGAGACGGGCATCACGCCGAAGGGGTGCCAGTCGTGGATGCGGCGGCCGTTGATGACGATCGATCCCATCTGGCAATCGAACTTCTCATCCGGACGGGCAAGATTTTCATCCAGCGCGGCCGAGATGGTGACTACCTTGAAAGTGGAACCGGGTTCGTAGACATCGCTGACGGCATGGTTTTTCAGGCGCTCGGGCGTGATCTCGCGCGAAAGATTGGGGTTGAAGGTGGGCCAGTTGGCCAGCGCCAGGATCTCGCCGGTGTGGGGGTTCTCCACGATCACGGTGCCCGATTCGGCGTGGGTCTGCTGCATGGCAGCTTTCAGTTCGCGCTCGGCGATGTACTGGATTTGCTGGTCGAGGCTGAGAACTACGTTCTCCCCCGGCTCGGGCTGCTTCTCCACACTGCCAAACCACTTCTTGCGGGCATCCACGGAGATGAGCAGGCGCCCAGGCTTGCCGCGGAGCTGGTCGTCATACTCGCGCTCGATGCCACTGAGGCCCTCGTCGTCCATGCCCACATAGCCGAGCACCTGGGCTGCGAGGTCACGCTTGGGATAGAAGCGCTTGGATTCCTTCTGGAAATAAATGCCGCGCAGGTTGAGGGCGCGGATACGGTCGGCAGTTTCGGCGTCGGGTTTGCGCGCCACCCAGCAGAAGGTGCGACCAGCTTTGCAGCGAGCCAGGAGCTCGCGGGGATCGGCCTTGGTGATGCCGGCGATCAGGGAGACAGTTTGGCCAAGGTCGTGAATTTCGGTGGGAACGGCGAAAACCGAATCCACGGAGATGGACATGGCCAGCTCGTGGCCCGAACGGTCGTAGATGATGCCGCGTTTGGCGGCAACTTCAGTAGTGCGCTGCTGCTGGCGCTGGGCGCGCTGCTCGAATTGTCCGTACTGGAAGATCTGCAACCAGACTAGGCGGAGACAGATGGAAAGGCACCAGAGCACGAGGATTCCGCCCAGCAGGTAGAGCCTGAGGTTGGTGCGGTTGCGGTCTGTGCTGGCTGCCACCGGTATGATCCTCAGACAAACATGGCGGCCCACTCACCTGGAGGAGCCGCCAACCAAAGTGCCCTGCCGAGCTTCGCTCGGCTTGGACGGGCGAGACGCCCGTCCCCACACAGCCTTTGCTACCTCACCGACACCACCGAGACCGGAGCCATGCTGGCCATGACCGGCGCACCGTTGTCCGGCAGAGCCGTATCCATGCGGATGATCTGGCCGGCTTGCGGCGGTTGCAGCCCATGCTCGCGGGCCCAGTTGTCGATGCGCGACGGATCGCGTAGCGAAGCCTCTTCCAGGTGCAGAGCGCGGTTGATCTCGACCATCCCGTTGCGCTGCGCCTTCAGGCCTTCGATCTGGTAGCCATATTCAATCGCCTTGTAGTGCTGCCAGGCAAAAACCATGACCAAGAGGAACAAGCAACCGAGCGCGATGCCGAACTGGCGCATTTCGCGGCTGCGGCGAGGATCTTCGAGCTTCACCAGGCGTGAGTTGTCGATGGGCTTGGTGAAATAGATCTCCGGCGTGCCCGTCCAGCAGGGCCGGCGCCGGCGAGCAGAAACTGCACCATGAACCGCAGTCGCCGCCGCAGACATTTAGGCCACCCCGACTAGACTGGGTTCGACCGGCGTAAGTTCGTGCGATGCGGCGTACCAGTGCTCCAGTTCGGCTGGATCGGCCGCTTTGTGGGTGCGCTGCTCGGCGCGCTCCACCGTGCTGATCAGATCGTCAATCAATGTGCCCGTGTACATCACTAACCTCCGTACTGCGTTGAGCTCTACCACAGAGCTCCTGGATGCCTTGCCCCGGCACGCCTTCCCTAGCCGTGCCGGGCGCCTCGGCAGTTTCTCCGAGGCTAAACCTGTTTGTGTGGCGGCGGGTCTTTGACCCGCCGGACCGGGTCAGAGACCCGGTCCCACACAAGAACTAAATTCTTTCCGCCACCCGCAGCTTAGCGCTGCGGGACCGCGGATTGCGATCGACCTCTTCGTCCGTTGCCGTCACCGGTTTCTTGGTCAGCAGGCGGTAGTGACCTTGCTTCACTCCATCGCGGAAGGCATCTTTCACGATGCGGTCCTCCAGCGAGTGGAAGCTGATGATCACCACCCGTCCGCCCGGTCTCAGCAGCCGCGGGGCTGCGCTCAGCAGCGCCCGCAGATCGTCCAGTTCACGGTTTACGAAGATTCGGAGAGCTTGAAAGGTGCGCGTCGCGGGATGAATGCGCTCATGTTTCATTGGCCGGGCCGCGGCAGATATGACATCCGCGAGTTGCGCGGTAGTGCGTATCGGCCGCGACCGGACAATGGCTCTGGCGATTCTCCGCGACCTCCTTTCCTCACCGAATTCGTAAATCAGATTGGCGAGTGTGACCTCGTCCACCTGATTTACCACTTGTTCGGCGGTGAGCTCGGCTTGCGGGTTCATCCGCATGTCGAGCGGTCCATCCGCCTGAAAACTGAAGCCTCGCGCCGGGTCGCCAAACTGCAGGCTGCTTACGCCCAAGTCGGCCAAGATCCCGTCGACGGTCGTTGGTCGTTGGTCGTTCGCAATCTCTGCAAACGACCGGTGCAGCAGCGTGATCTCGGGCCAATCCGTTTGTTGTTCGCCAACGACTAACGACGAACGACCAACGACCAGCCTTGCGCGGGCTACATTCAGCGCTGCGGGATCTTTATCGAGCCCAATCAAATGACCCGCTGCGCCGAGGCGTCTTGCGATTTCGTAACTGTGCCCGCCCAGGCCCACGGTGGCGTCGATATAGGTCCCGCCGCGTCGGATAGCCAAAAAGTCGATCGCTTCTTTTAAAAGAACCGGCACATGGCCAACTTCCCTGCCGCCATGCCCAACCCCCTGAGGGGTGTCTGTTGAACCCTCGTCCACTAGATGCCCAGATCGTCGAGCGTCTTCTCATCCTCAGGCGTGAACGACTGCTCCTCGATTTCCTTGCGGAACGCCTCCAGGTTGCGTACTACCAGGTAGGTCAGGTTGCCCAGCACCGCGACCTCGCCCTTGATCTGCGCCGAGTCGCGCAGCAGTTGCGGGATCAGCACCCGGCCCTGGCCATCCATTTCGACCACCTGCCCGTAGTAGTTCACCCGGTCCAGAAACTTCTTCTTCGTAGGATTGAAGGTGGACAGCCCCGCCAACTTTTGCTCGATCCGCTCCCATTCCTCGAAGGGATACACTTGAGCAACCTTCCCATCCAGACTGGTGATGTAAAATTGCGCACCGTACTTCTCGTCGATGACCCGCTTGAATTCCGCGGGAACCTTGAGCCGTCCCTTTTCGTCGACGCGAGTTGGGTGATTGCCGCGAAACATGTGCTTTGCCCCTCATGGGGGCCTGAGATTGCTTAGCAGCTACCGCAACAGCTACGAGGGAGGTAAAAGCGGTCAAAATGTCGGTCGTTTTCGGTCCGCTTGGGCTTTTTGTTGGGGTGTCAGTCTCCAAATCCACTGGCGCCTCTCAGTTAGTCACCGCCGCCCACCACCGCTATTGCCACGACCACTTTCTACCACTTTTGTCCACATCCTACGCCTAAATGGTTTGTTGTCAACAACAAAGTTGAGGGTCACAGGTCGAAGAATGGTGCCAATCCGAAAAGCGCGAGAACTTGTGGTTAACCGAACAGGTGACCACAAGGGAATGTGTTTAGAGATAAGGTTCGAACCCAGCGAAAGACTTGTATCTTGTAGCGGATGCTCGATAATTCTGTGGAAATCTTGCCTGGCAGCTTAGGCGGGCAAGGCTCGGCGTTGCGTAGTTCGGCAAAGGAGTGCTGCGGATCGGGTCGAAGCCAGGGCCGGTCTCAATTCAAGGTGGTAAACTCCCGGCATTCTCTGCTTTCCGTTTTCTTTCTATTTCACCTCGGAGGTGATCCATGGGCGTGAACCGTGGCCGTGTTTTTCTTGGAGGCCTGGTCGGCGGAGTGGTGTGGAACATCTGGAGTGTCGCGGTTCAGTTTCTGATCATTGGCATGGGACGCTATCAAGCCGCGCAAAACAGCGGGCAGTTCCTGAAAGAGCCGCGCTATCCAGCTTTCCAGGTGCAGTGGATCGTGCTGCTGTTCATCCTGGCGATCATCCTGGCGCACCTGTATGCCTGGGTACGACAAACCCTCGGGCCCGGCCCCGGCACAGCGCTGAAAGTTGGATTCCTGGTGGGTTTTGCCGCCGGTTTCCCGACCAACTTCGGTACCGCCACCTGGGCGCCGTTTGAGCGCATGTTCCCCTTAGGCTGGATGCTGGAGCTATGGGTGGGCGCAATCCTGGCGACGCTGGTGGCGGGGTGGCTGTATAAGGAATAGCTTCGAATCGAGTCGCAAGAAAAAGGCCCCGGCTCTCGCCGGGGCCTTCTGCCAGGGTCCTACCAGATTATTTTCACGCCTAACTGAATGTGACGCGAACCGCCGGAGCCGACGACAGGGTTGGCGGCTCCCACGTCGGGCGTGGCCTTCACGACCGCCAGATCGTTGATTCCGAACACCGGATCAGACAGGTCGGTGGGCATGGTGAACAAGTCAAAGTTGGGATGATTCAATATGTTGAAAAATTCTCCCCGTAGTTGCAGGTTCATGCGTTCTGACAGCCTCCACCGCTTGGTGAACGACATATCCCAGTTGGCATAGGCTGGTCCACGGAAGATATTGCGTCGCATGTTGCCAAAAGTCCCATAGGTCGGCGGGGTGATCACAACACTTCCATCCAGGAAACAGCCCAGGAAGTCCAAGTCAGCGCCAGGAGCGGCATGGGCTGTGCAAAGGGGATTACTGGTAGCGGCATCGCCATAGAGATAGGTGGGCTGCTTACTCGGATCTACAGTCCAGTGCACGTCGCTGGGGTTTCCAAAAAAGTTCCAGCGGTCGAGAAATTCGCCGGTGAAACTAGTGTCGTCAAACGAGTCGTAGAAGTTATAAGGCTCGCCACTCTGCAGATTCACTATGCTGGTGACGGTCCAGCCTTCGCCCAGTTGCAGCGGAGTCTTCCAATTAGGCAACTCATAAGTCAGAGAAAGTGTGAAGCGGTGGCGAATGTCATAATCGCCGTTGCCTCGCTCAGCATTGAAATTGTTGCTGTCTTGCGGGTATCCGCTGCGGTTGCTGGTGCCGTTGTCGATGGCGTGGGACCAGGTGTAGCCAGCCAGGATGTTAAGCCCGTGAAAGGATTTTTGGGTCAGCGTGACCTGCAAACCGTTGTAGATGGAGTTTCCCATGTTTTCGAGGTAGTTGGCATATCCGACCCAGGGTAGGCAGGGACCAACGCCACTGGTGCAATTGAGCACATACGGGCGGAAGTCCTGACGGCAGCCATCGTAACTGTCGTCCTCGTTGAAGTAGCACTGGGCACTGAGCGGGCCGATGGTCTGGTTGATGTCGCGATGGCTGTAGAGCTTGATCCCGCGGTTGGCCACGTAGGCCATCTGCAGGACTGTGGACTTGGTCAACTCCTGCTGCAGATTCAAATTCCAGGTGGCAACGTACGGGGTGGCCAGATGAGGAAGGACACCGAACACGTCACAGGGATTGGCCTGGTCACATGAGCCGCCCGGACTAGTGTCAAAGAGCGGCGTTTTGGCTAGCCATGCTGTAGTCAAGCCGCTGCCGGGCACAGAGCGAGAGAACACCTGGATGGTTCCATTGCCGGGCGTGACACCGATTGCGCCACTCGGATTTTCGTTGAGACCTCCACGGTCGATGAACTCGCGGATGGTTGGCTGCTCGTAGATGATGGCGCCGCCGGCGCGGATTACGGTTTTGCCGGTTCCGAACAGGTCCCAGGCAAATCCGATACGGGGCGAGAAGTTGTTCCAGTCGGTGGCATAGGGCGAGCCGATACCCTTCCCAACCTGGATCAATCCGCGATTCGGGATGAAGTTGGCGATGAGGTCGTTGGCGTCCTTGATGGGGAGGGTGAGATCGTAGCGGAGCCCCAGGTTAAGTGTGAGGCGCGGCCGAATGCGCCAGTCATCCTGGATGAAAGCGCCGAAGGCATTCATGGTGATGTTGCGGTGCGTGTCCCCGCTGAGGATCTGCCCATGGTCAACAATGCCCTCGAGGAAAGCTTCCAATGCCGTGATGTCATTGCCCTTTAAGTCGGTGGTATCCTCGAACACAATGCGACCGCGGCCAAAGCGGGCGCGGAAGTTGTCGGTGCCGCCGCGCCTGAACTCCCCGCCGAAGCGGATGTTGTGCGAGCCATGCGTAACCGAGACGTTGTCAACCACCTGGTAGGTGTAGTTGGGGATGGTGTACAGGGGCCAACTGCTGTTTCCACCCATGTAGTCGAAACCCCCAATATCAATCCGGGGAAAACCAAAGAGGCGCGAATCCGTGACGCCGCTGTCCAGCCCATACGATGCGGCGCTCTTCTGATAATCGCCAACGTTGTCATTTTGCCAAAAGCGGTTGTAGCCAAAACGGGCTTCGTTGACCCAGCGGGAGTTGGGAGTCCAAGTCCAGTTCACACCCATGACTTGCACTTTAGTATCAGCAATGGAGAGCCACTCGGGACGCAGGGGCGAAGTGTCTTCCTCAGTTTGCAAGCTGTTCGCGTAGAAAAGCGGCCGGTAATGATGTTCTGAGAATTGAGGTGGTAATCCGATTTGACCACGAAGTTGTCTTCGCGATTCACGTTGTTGAAGTTGAAGTTGATCAGTTCCGGGCCGCGGGGATTGGTTCCGGGATTGGGCAGGAACAATTGGGCCAACTGCAAGCTGACCGGGCTGCAAGTTTCCCGGACATCCGGCGGCGGCCATGGCGTCAGGCAGGCTCAGGGAGGGGTCGCCGATCGGCACCGTCACCGGGCTGGTAGCCTCGAACGGATTCCCCACCTTGTGGCGCACACCCTCGTAGTTGCCGAAGATGAACCATTTGTCCTTGATGATCGGGCCGCCCGCGGAAGCGTCCGTCGCCGCCGCACCCGCAGCGCACCCGCACTCGCTCTTGAAATGACATCCCACACAAGCAGGTACAATTTCGGCAGGCACAGTTGAACGATGACGTATGGCGCACAGTTCGAGCAGTGGGTACCGGTGCCGATCGAGCAGGTATTTCTTTTCTTTGCCAACCCAGGCAACCTGCCGCGAATCATGCCTCCGGCAACCGGGACTGAGTTGCTGCGAGTGAACCTTGTGCCACCGCCGGGAGTGGCCACAGAGCGGGCTACGATTACCGATAGTCCACCGCTGGCCGGAGCGGGGTCAGAGTTGGTTACTGCCTTCCGGGTCCTTCCCTTTCTCCCCTTCCGCGCTCAGTGGGTTGCTCTCATTACTGAATTCGAGTGGAACCATCACTTCTCCGACGTGCAGAAGAAGGGGCCCTTCAAGCGCTTTCACCACCGGCACGAATTCGCAGCGGAGATCCGCAACGGGGTTGAAGGAACACGGGTGCGCGACGTGATTGCATACGAAATTGGCTTTGGGTTGCTGGGGGCGCTGGCGCAAAAGCTTTTTGTGGCGCGGCAGTTCCACAGAATCTTTGAGTACCGGCAGAAGGCGCTGGAGGGATTGCTGGCGGGAAAGCGCCAGAACTAGACAGGACCTGGACGCCCGTCTCTCCATCGCGCGAGGGTGCCTATTTTGCGGGCTCGACGACCACGGCCGTGCCGTAAGCGAGCACCTCGGTGACGCCTTGCATGATCTCGGTGGCGTCGTAGCGGGCGCCGACTACGGCGTTGCCACCCAGCTCCGCGGCATGCTGCAACATCAGGTCAAAAGCTTCCGCCCGGGTTTTCTCACACAGGTTGGTAAGTAAAGTGATGTTGCCACCCAGGATGGTCTGTAGCCCCGCCCCGATGGTGCCGAAGATGGAACGGGAGCGCACCACAATGCCGCGTACCACCCCCAGGGTGCGCACGATGCGGAAACCGTCGAGTTCGAATTGCGTGGTCACCATGGTGTGGGCGACCATGCGGCCGGGGGCGCCGGAACTCATCGCCATCGGTTCATCCTTTCGTGGGGCTGGCTCTTCGTAAGACCTCTGCGCGGCGAAGTTACTCCAAAACGGCAGAAATCACAAACTCTTCCTCGATCGGGTCATAGTGGACGCGCAGTAGGTTCGGCTTACAACACGCCTGGCAGTCTTCTACATAGGTCTGATTTCGTCCGGCGGATTCGTCCACCGTGGTTTGATTCCACTGGCCGCAGCCGGCGCATTGGAAGGTGGCCTGCACAAGGTCATTTTCAATTGCCGACTGTCAATTGCCAATTGAAAAACGCGCAAAGCAGCTTATGACGTTCAATCGTCAATTGGAAATTGGCAATCGGAAATTGCCTTGCCTCTATAATGGCGGTTTTCCGATTGCTGGAGGTTCCATGGTTTCCCGACGCCGCTTTCTTCAGGCCAGTACAGCCGCTGCCGGCCTGACGCTCGCCTCACGATCATTTGCCAATGGAGAGGAAGGCTGTTTACCGATGCCGCCTTCGATCGCCAAGCTGAAATCCATGAAAGACCAGGCCAAGCCGATCACCCGCGAGGAACGGCGCGACCGGCAGGAGAAAGCACGGCGATTGATGGAAGCCAATCAGCTCGATGCCATCGTGCTGATGGAGGGGACATCGCTCACTTACTTCACCGGTGTTCGCTGGTGGGGCGGCGAACGGCTGTTCGCCATGGTGCTGCCCGCCCAGGGAGCGGCGTTCTATGTGTGTCCGGCCTTTGAGGAAGGCCGAGCGCGGGAGCAATTGGCCAACGCGCCGGACGGGGCGCACGCCGATGTTCGCATCTGGCAGGAGGATGACAGTCCCTATCAGCGGGTGGCGCAGGGGTTGAGAGATCGCGGGATTGCGACGGGAGTGCTGGGCGTCGAGGAGGGGGTGCGCTTTGTGTTCAGTGATGGAATTGCGAAAGCGGCTCCACAAGTGAAGATTGCCAGCGGTATCCCGGTCACGGCTGGCTGTCGCATGGTCAAAAGCGAACACGAAGTCGAACTCATGCGGCTGGCCGCCAAGGTCACGCTCGCCGCCTACGAAGCCGCGTACCGGGGCCTAAAGGAGGGGATGACGCAGCCGCAATTTGAGGATTTGGTCGAAGCCGCGCACACGCATTTAGGATTCTCCGGCGGGGCGGACGCGCAGGTGGGTGAGTACTCGGCGTTACCACACGGCTCGATTACTCCGCAGGTGATTCGCGAAGGATCGATTGTCCTGATGGACGGCGGGTGCAAAGTGGAGGGTTACAGTTCCGACATCTCGCGGACGTTCGTGCTGGGGAAGGCGTCCGACAAGATGAAAAAGGTATTCGACATCGTGCACCGGGCGCAGAGTACGGCGCTCAAGACGGCACGTCCCGGACTGGAGTGCCAGGCGGTGGACGCGGCGGCACGCGCGGTGATCTCCGACGCGGGTTATGGGCCGGACTACAAGTTCTTCACCCATCGCGTGGGGCATGGTATGGGCATGGATGGGCACGAGTGGCCCTACCTGGTGCGCGGCGACACCGTGCCGATGGCTGCCAACATGACCTTCAGCGACGAGCCGGGAATCTATATTCGCGGGGAGTTTGGGGTGCGCCTGGAAGACGACATGCATATCACCGAAAACGGCGCGGAACTATTCACGCCGCAGAGCGCGTCACTGGAAAACCCGTTCGGAGTGGGATAAAAAAAGAGACGTTGTCATCAACGCCTCTACAGGAAGTTATTCGCTAGAGACGCAGCTTGCTGCGTCTCCCGCAGTTCAGTGCGCAACCGCGTGTAATTCCTCAATCTGATGTTTCACTGCCACCGACAGCCGGCGGATGCCTTCGCGGATCTGCTCGGGCTTGCCGTAAGAGAAGTTCAGCCGGAAGTGACGGCTGGCTTCTTCGGTGAACCCATTGGGGGCGTAGAAAGAATCGCCAGGAACAAAGGCTACGTTTTCTTTCAGCGCGACCTGGAACAGCTTCTGGCAGTCCATGCCCTCGGGCAAGGCCACCCACAGGAACAGACCACCCTGGGGATGGGTCCAGGTCACCTCCGGCGGAAAGTACTGCTTCAGCGATTCGAGCATCACGTCCCGGCGCTCGCGGTACACCTTGCGAATCAACTTCACGTGATCATCGAGGAAGCCGTCTTTCGCGACCTCGTAAGCGATCATTTGGGTAAAGGTGGAAGTGTGCAGATCCGCGCCCTGCTTGAGCTGCACGAGCTTGGCAATGACCTCGGGTGGGGCGACGATCCACCCCAGGCGAATGCCGGGAGCCAGCGTCTTGGAGAAGGTGCTCAGGTAGATCACGTTGCCGATGGAGTAGCCATTGTCGCGGCGCAGGTTTTCGCGGTCAAGCACCACCAGGGGCGTGAGGTGCTCACCCTCATAGCGGAGCTGGCCGTAGGGGTCGTCCTCGATAATCGGGATGCCATACTTATCCGCTTGCAGCACCAGTTCATGGCGGCGACCTTCACTGAGCGTCGTGCCACCCGGATTTTGGAAGTTGGGCAGCACGTACATGAACTTGGGACCGGAACGCAAAGGCTTCTCCAGCAGATCCGTGCGCAGGCCATCGTTGTCGCTGGGTACGCTGACATACTCCGCGCCATAGACATTGAAGGCCTGCAGGGCGCCGAGGTAGGTGGGGGCTTCCACCAGCACGCGGTCACCGGGATTGATCAGCAGCTTGCCGATCAGATCGAGAGCTTGCTGGGAGCCCGAAGTGATGAGGACATTGTCGGTTTGAGCCTTGATGCCGTAACGGGTGATGTGGCGCGCGATCATCTCGCGCAGGGGTTCGTAGCCCTCGGTCGCGCCGTATTGCAGGGCCTGGTGCGCATTGTGCTCCAGGACGTTGCGGCAGGCTTCCTGGAAGCGGGCTGTGGGGAAGACGTCCGGGGCGGGCAGGCCGCCGGCAAAGGAGATAATTTCGGGTTTTTGCGTGATTTTCAGCAATTCCCGGATGGCCGAACTCTTGATGCCCTTGGTGCGTTGTGCGTAGCGGGACGTCCAGGCAGTCGACATCGCTTTTCTCCTCTACGCCTTACTCTAGACGATTGCGGGCAAGGCTTCTGTGATGTGGGTCAGCCGTAAGGTGACCGAAATCACCGACTTATGTGACTTTGGTCCGGGCGCCAGGGGCTCACGCCCGCCTTGACAAGCACCTCGGCTTTGGCCGATGCTTTCAGCCCAATGGCAGGAAGAAAGAAGAAAATTCCACCGCTCAGTTTGTCGGCCCGCCTCAACTTACTAAGTGCCAAACGCCAGGAGATTGTCCGGCCGGCGCTGGAGCACCCGCGGGAGTTCGTTCTGCTCAGTGTTCGAGCCACGGCGCAGCGCCTGAAGACCGATCCTGCGACCATGGTGCGGATCGTGCGCGGGATGCAGTTTGGTTCGTACCGGCAGTTTCAGCACTACCTCCACGAGCTGTCGATCGCCTACTCCACCTCGCTGGACAGCATGCAGACCAGCAACGGCCGAGGGTTCGCGATTCCGGCGCAAGTGCGGAGATCGCTGGATCAGGATGTAAAGAGCCTGAATCAACTGATTCGCAACTTCGATGCCGGGCGGGTGGCCAGCCTGGCCCGGCGCATCTATGGGGCACGGCGCATCGTTCTTTTGGGCGGGGACCTGGCCACCAACCTGGTGAAGTTCCTGGAACACCACCTGATGATCCTGGGGCTGCCGGTCTCGTGCGCCACCTCGCCTGCGGAGGTCGTGCACAAGATGAGAGTCCTGGGCAAGAAGGACGTGGTTATTGCGGTTACGTACCGGCGCGGCCTGCGCCAGACCGTGGAGGGTCTGCGACAAGCGCACGCCAACGGGGCTTACTGCGTGGGCGTGACCAACACCCTGGTCTCGCCGATCAGCCAATTTGCGCACGAATGTTTTCTCACTTCGGTGGACACACCGTCGTTCGGCGATTCCTACGTGGCCGCGATGGCATTGCTTAACGTCATCGTGGTGGCCTGCGCCAATTTCCGGCGCGCCCGAACCCTGGCCCTGCTCAAGAAAGTCGAGCAGGAGCAGCGGCATGGGTTTCGCTGGTATGAGAGCTAGGCAGAGGTGATGAAGCTCGTTGGCGCGCATTCTGATTTTTCAATTTCCGATTGCCAATTGCCAATTGGAAAGCCGGTAACTCTGAGGTGAGGGGCACTTGATCCGACGGGTTGTGTGTTGGTCGCTGCTGATGGCTGCCAGTCTGCCAGGGTTCACAGTCGAACCGCCATCGCCGCCGAGCTATGGCGTGCGCATGGAGCGCGTGTGGATTCCCATGAAGGACGGCGTGCGCCTGGCGGCCACGCTTTACATGCCCGCCGGTGCCAAGCCGGAAGAAAAATTCCCTGCCCTGCTGGATTACCTGCCCTACCGCAAGGATGACGGCACCGCCGCCGGCGACTATCCCAAACACGCCTACTTTGCACATCGCGGATACGTAAGCGCGCGCGTAGATATTCGCGGCTTTGGCGCCAGTGAAGGCGCTCCCACCGACCGCGAGTACTCCGAGCAGGAGCAGATTGACGGCGAGCAGGTCATTCACTGGCTGGCCCACCAGCCGTGGTCAAACGGCAACGTGGGGATGTTCGGCATCTCGTGGGGCGGCTTCAACGCCCTGCAGATGGCGATGCGTCATCCGCCGGAACTGAAAGCCATCATTGCGGTGGATGCCACCGCAGAACTGTTTCACGACGACGTCCACTACGTCGATGGCATGATGCACATCGACGAGTTCGAGCTGAACATGGATATGGCGCCAGGCTTCACCGGCGCACCCGACTACACGCTCGATGAAAAAGTGCTCGGCCCACATTTCGATGCTGCCCCCTGGTCACTGCTCTACATGAAGCATCAGCACGATGGCCCGTTCTGGCGCAGCCCGGTGCGGCCGTACAGCGAGATCAAGATTCCATGCTTTGTGATCGGCGGGTTGCAGGACGGATATCGCGACAGCGTCACCGACATGCTCGCCCAAACCAAGGCGCCGATGAAAGCGATCATGGGCCCTTGGAACCACTCGTTTCCCAACGATGCCGACTTTGGTCCGCGCGTGGAGTGGCGCGATCATGCGGTGCGCTGGTGGGATTACTGGCTCAAGGGGAAGGACACGGGCGTGCTGCAGGACCCGAAGCTGGTGATCTTCATGCAGCACTGGCGCCCGCCCGACCCCAACCTGGAAACCGTGCCGGGCGAGTGGCGGCGGGAGAATAGCTGGCCGCCGCGAGACGTGCGCAGCACCACGATGTTCCTGCAGGACAATCACACGCTGGCGGAGGCGGCGGCAGCGGAGACGATACACCAACTTAAGTATGTGCCGTCGATCGGGGTGGAGGCCGGCTTCTGGTGGGGCGAGTTGCTGAGCGATGTCCGTCCGGTGGATGCCTTCAGCCTGATGTATGACTCGGCGCCATTAAAAGAAGAATTAGCGATCCTGGGACGACCGCAGGCTTTGTTGCGGGCCTCGGCCACAGCTCCGCTGGCGGAGTGGTTTGTGCGCCTCTCCGATGTGGCGCCTGATGGTTCGGTAACGCAGATCACCGGTGCGGGGTTGAACGGCGCCCAGCGGGATTCGATGAGCGATCCGAAAGATCTGGAACCGGGGAAAGTCTATGCGCTCGACATCGAAATGCACTTGACTTCGTGGGTGTTCCCCAAGGGACATCGCATTCGCGTGGCAGTCTCCAATGCGTTGTGGCCAATGATATGGCCAACGCCGTATGCCATGACTACATCGCTGGAACTGGGCGGTGACGGTGGCTCGCATGTGGTGTTGCCGGTCGTGCCAGTCAAGGGCGCGGCACCGCCCGCGTTCGCGCCTCCGGAACCGGAAGAGGAGCGCACGGACATTCATAGCGTAGGTTTCCCCTGGCCGGGGGAGTGGACCGTCGAACGCGACGAGGCACACCAAAAGACGACGGTACATTGGAAGGGCAAAGATGCGGCCGAGTTCCCCTGGGGCAAAGAGACCGACTACGAGAACATGACCTACGATCTCGACGATGCCCATCCCGATGTCAACTCAGTCCGCGGGGAAGCCGAGAGCATCTTCGAGTTGCAAGGCCGGGTGCTGACCTGGCGAGGGCATCTCTCGGTCACAAGCGATGCGCGCAACTTCTACTACAAGTACACGCGGGAGCTGCTGAAAGACGGCACGCTGATTAAGACCAAGACCTGGCAAGAGACCATTCCGCGCGACCACCAGTGAAACTGCTTCCTGTGCGCCGGGTCACAGCAACCCTTACTTGAGGTGTGCTAACTTCCCTCGGGGTTCACAGGATGCGAACATCTGCGATTTTGGGTGGCGCAGCGCTTCAGCGCTGCGATAACTGTTCTTGAATTTGTCCCGGCTTCAGCCGCTGAGGTATTCGGCTGACGAGGTTGCCGGGAAATGAAAACCAGGTACCGCGGTGGCTAAAGCCACTCATTGAAAGGCACATATTCGCAGCGCTAAAGCGCTGCGCCACCCCAAACCGGGCGTTTCCACAGCGCCTGTGAGGCCGTGTTCTTCCGAACACCAGTCGCGAGATGGTCTCTGGGAGGGAAGCTACGGTGGAAGCCAAAGAATTCGTCAATTGCTACCAAGACACGAAGCGTGCCGAGGCGTATGCCAAACTGGAGTTTGCCGGCACCTACTACCTGGCTTACCGGGACCTTCCTGAAATCTTCGCGGAACATGTCAAGGGCAAAGAGGCGATCGATTTTGGTTGCGGCACCGGCCGCTCCACCCGGTTTCTGCGGGACCACGGTTTCCACGTGACCGGGGTTGACATCTCCGAGGACATGATCCGCAAGGCACGGCAAGTAAGTCCAGACGGAGACTATCGTCTGATCGAAGACGGCAACTTCCGCCAGTTCCAGCGTGGGGCGTACGATCTGGTGCTCGCGGCATTTACTTTTGACAACATTGCCACCATGGAAAAGAAAGTTCGCGTCTTCCAGGAATTCAGGAGCCTGCTGAACCCGGAAGGCCGCATCGTAATGGTGGTCTCGTCTCCTGAGATTTACCTGCATGAATGGGCGTCCTTCTCCACCAAAGACTTTCCCGAGAATCGGCTGGCCACCAGCGGAGACGTAGTCAGGATCATCGTGACCGACCACGAGGATCGCAGGCCGGTCGAGGACATTGTCTGGACAGATGAGGCCTATCGCGAGGTCTTTGGCAAGGCGGGACTGGCGGTAGTCCAAAGCTATAAGCCGCTGGCGAAGGGTGATGAGCCGTACGCTTGGGTCAGTGAGACTACCGTTGCTCCGTGGGTGACTTACGTGCTGCGGACGGGTAACGAGTAAAGCTCGCTTACCTCATCTAATCAGCCATTGACTGTTGTCGGTGACATGGGGATGTTACAACAGCATCCGAGTTCAGTGTCGATTCGCAAAAACATGTAAGCAGCAGGGATAGTTTCCGGTTCGCCGACAATACGTTCGGCTCTGTCGGGCAGGCGTTCGGGTGCAGGGCAGTTAGGCAGCATGCGGCGCTCTGGCGCTAGCCGCGAGAGCCTGAAGCTGTATTAGTGCCAGCCATGTGCACAACCAGTTCAGGAACCCGGGCGTCGCGACGATGACACCGTGATCATCGCGGAAGACCAACCCCGCCATGCCTGCCGAGAACGAACCGTGCGATAGGGCGTTCCGTACACGCCGCACATAGTCGGAATTCAGCAGCTTGCTAACCTGTGCAGAACACTGGCCCCCGGCTTTGGCACTCTCGCGGATCAGATCGTTGAGTACTCCCTCGCGCATGTACACGAGCGCGACGTACAGGCGAAGGACGAGAGAGCCATGGATTGTCATTTGAATCTTGATGGGTACGGGGAGTCGGACGATCTCGTCAAGTGGAGTTACTGGAAGGCCCTCTTGTCTGGAATCGAGGCTGCTCGCGAGCGCAAACCAAAACACGCCACTTGAAAGCTGCTCGAACCCGTTTTGTGGAACAGGGATGCCGCACAACTCCCGCAATAGTTCTTCACCGGTGAGACGAGTCGCCAGATCCTCAATAACCTTGCGGCAGGTGCGGAATTGCCGAAGAACAGTGTCATCGCTGAGCGCCGCTCGAAGTGTCGAGAGTTCCGCTTCAGCGACACCATTGTGGCCAAGCATCGCTGTCACGTCGCACCCGGGCGGAGGGCCTTCCTCCGGCATACCGAACGTGCCGTAGAAGTTGCGCAACAGGTCGCCGAGGATATCACGTGCTGCAGGCATGTGACGTGGTCCTAACTCCCGCCTTGGCCGACCCACCCTAAACAGCTATCGCGGGCAGCCTCACAGGGCACCCCACGATTGCGGCGTCGACAACTTTTCATTTTACTCTAGAACCGCTGGGCCCAATGTCCCGCTAAGCACTAACACTGGTTGCGCCTGTGTAACGGGCCACTCGGAGGTTGTGTACTTGTTTACCGTGGACTTACCGGAATGCAGATTGATCTGGCCAAATAGGTGCTTGGACTAGCGATGCCGATCGGCTATTTGTAACAATGGTTTCCTGCAATCTCACTCCTACTTGTACACCTTCCCCTCCTTCATCACGAACTGCACATTCTCCAGCACGCTGATGTCCTGCAACGGGTCCCCTGACACCGCCACGATGTCGGCGTACTTGCCTGGTTTGATGGATCCCAATACGTCGCTGTGTCCGAGCAGGTCGGCGGCGTTGGTGGTGGCCGCCTGGATGGCCTGCAGGGGGGTCATGCCGTATTTCACCATGAAGGCGAACTGCTTGCCGCTGGTGCCGTAAGGACAGACTCCGGCGTCGGTGCCGAAGGACATTTTCACGCCCGCTTTGACGGCTTTGCGGAAGTTGTCGCGCTGGATCTGGCCTAACTCGGCATCGTGCTGCAGGAAGTCCTTGGGTTCTTTCCCTTCCCTTCCCGCCTGCTGAATGCATTCTTCGTCGTAGATATCCATGTCGAGATAGGTGCCGTGTTGCTTGGCAAGCGCGATGCCCTCGTCATCGATCATGGTGGCGTGCTCGACTGAGGCCACTCCAGCGAGGATGGCGTTCTTGATGCCTTGAGGCGAATGCGCGTGCGAGGCGACTTTGAGCCCGAATTGGCTGGCTTCGTCCACGGCGGCGTGCAACTCCTCAGGCGTGAACTCCTGCGACTTGGGGTTGCTGCCGTGGGTCAGGACAGCGCCGCTGGAGAGGACCTTGATGAAGTCCACGCCGTCGTGGGCGAGCAGGCGAACTTTCTGACGCACCTCCCAGGGGCTGTTGGCTTCACCGTAACGCAGGTCCCATGGAAGCTGAATGTCAGGCGCCATGCCGGTCATGGCCCCGGCGCCCCCGGTGATGGTGATGTAGGCTCCGGCGACATACATGCGCGGGCCGATCACGTAGCCTTTGGCGATGGCGTCACGAAGCGCAACGTCGTTCAACGCACGATAAGTCCCCACATCGCGCACCGTGGTGAAACCGGATTCCAGCATCTTGCGGGCGTTGGGAATCGCGGCCAGAACCGTTTCCGAAGCCGTGTGCTTCAAAACGTCAAAGGGTTCAGCGTCTCCAGCATCGGCCACATGGGTGTGACAGTCGATGAGGCCGGGCAGGACGGTCATCCTGGAGAGGTCGATGATTTTGGCTTCGACGGGAATGGCAAGAGCCTTGCCAACGGCTTCAATCTTGTTGTCGCGGATCAGAATGATCTGGTCGGTCAGGACGGTGCCGGCATCTGGATCGATGAGCCGGCCAGCTTTGATGGCCGTGACTTGGGCGGAAGCGAGGGTTGCGGACAAAAGGATTAGAAGAACAAGAATATTTTTCAAGGTGGGCCGTCCCTCCGGAGTCTGTGTCGCAACTGCTCTTTCGCCCCTTCGGGGCTTGCTCATGTCCTGCTTCTAACCCGGGGCTTGCGCCCCGGGCTGCATTCTTGTGCCGCTCCGCGGCTGATTCACGCTATGGCGTTCCACTTGTCGGAGCGAGGCCGAGACTCGCCTACCCTGAAGCGCTGGGCTAAGTTGCGTCGCCCCTACGGAGCTGGTTGTCCGGCGCCTCAATCTACCGGGGCAACCCCGGAGCAAGTTCCCATGCCCACTCTTCGGGGCTGGCTTTCAAGAGCACCATTCAGTCGTGCTCGGGTCGAGTATGTTCACCAAATCCAGATCAGTCGGCGGCGGCGGCGATGTGGCCTAAGCCACCCTTCAGATCCGCCGCCAGCAGGCGGTGAAACAAATGCTCCCCCGCCTCGCGCCGCACCGAGAGCCTTCCGGCGCCGTAAGCACGCGACTTCAGCCCGCGCTGCACGGCTTCGCAGATGCCCAGGTCCTCATCCTGCACGCGGGCGCCGACGGCGACACTCTGCTGGTTGTATTCGCGGCACGCCTCGCTCACGTCGGCAAAGTAGAAATCAAAGATCACGCGGCAATGATCAACATCGATGGGCAGCACCAGGTTGGTGTCCATGTAGCCCTCGTAGCAGTTGATCATCAGATTGGGATATTGCCAGAAGTACCAGGCGCGGTCGCCTTTGCGAGTGGCTCCGGTGGCTGCGTCCTCGTCGGAAGCCACCATGGGGCTGGATTGCAGGCAGTAGCGGTCTTCGTTCTCGATGGTGTACTGCTTGTAATCGAGCACCGAACTCAGGCCCTTGTGCAGATGCGGCACGTGGTATCCGCCATCGAGGTAGTTGTCCACGAAAACTTTCCAGTTGCAGTGGATGTCGTAGGTACGGCTGTCGAAGTAATGCGTCCGAGTGACGCCCAGCGGCGCGACGCGCTTGACCAGGCCGCCGAGAAAATCCCGCAGCGGAGCGGCTTTAGGATCAAGGTTGACGAATACAAATTTCTCCCAGGTCTCGGCTTTGACCGGCAGCAAGCCATTCTGCTGGCGGTCGAAATCCTTGACTCCCTCGAACTCCGGCATCCCTTTGAGCGAGCCGTCGAGGCCGTAGTTCCAGCCGTGATAAGGACAATGCAGGATGGAAGCCTGCCCGCAGGGTTCGGTCACGACCGCCGCAGCATGATGCCGGCAGACATTGAAGAGGCCCCGCAGCACACCGTCGTTACCGCGAACCACCACAATCGGCTCACCGGCGACCATCGCGGTGACAAACTGGCCCGGTTTCTCGACCTGATCCACGCGACCGACCAGTTGCCAGGTATTACTGAAAACGGTCTTACGTTCGAGTTCGGCAACCCGGGCATCCACGTACCACGGGGCGGGGATGGTCGAGGCTTCCGACAGCGGGGCGCGATCATTGTAGCTGGCGAGGATATCGTGTAGCGACATTTCCATATTCGGCAATTTCCTGCTTTCACGTGGCCGGCGGGACGCCGGCGTTACAGCTTGGCGGTACCGATCGCTCTTCGCAACACGTCCAGGAACTGGGTGATGCGGGCTTCTTTCTTCTCCGCGACATCTCCGTGGCGGCGGAAGAGGCCGGGATCGAGTTCTTCGGTGAGCAGCGCGTCCTGAAAGCGTTCCATGGTCCAGTCCAGGATGGAAACGATCATCTCCTGATCGAGATCGTGGCGAAGCTCTCCACGCTGCTGACCGAAACGCACAAATGCCACCGTGTCGTAGGGGTCCTCGGCCAACAGGAAGCGGTTGATTTCGCGCTTCAGGGTGAGGTCGGTGCCGTAATTGCCCAAGAGCGAAACGCGGTAGGGGATCCAGTCTTCGTGGATCAGATGTTCGGTGCAGGCTAGCCAGTAGCGCAGAACCTCGAAGAAGCCTTGCTCACGCACGTCGGCGGGGGCATCGAGGTAGCGCGGGAGAGAATGGACGGCTTTCTTATAGACCTCGAAAAATAGGCCATCCTTGCTGCCGAAGTGCTGGAAGATAGAGCCTTTGGCGATCCCCAATTCGGAGGCGATGTCCCCGACCCGCGCAGCGTGGTAGCCTTGCTCGGCAAAATGGCGCATGGCGGCGTCGATGATGCGGGTACGCTTGCCTTCGGAACGGGGTCGTGGGGGCATGTGACGGTAGCGTGGCGGAGAGACCAGGTTGCTGCCAATCCCACTCATATGATGACCTCAAGTCATGAAACTGTACCCTAGAATTCATCTGAATTTCAATTCTATTTTGCAAATAGCTGGAGTAATGTAAGTTGCGCCGCAGGCATCAACTGTGACTGCGGGTTAGAGCCGAACGTGGGGTTCAGTTCACACAAAATCTATGACGCCATTGTGGTGGGTGGCGGCCACAACGGACTCACCGCCGCCGCCTACCTGGCGCGAGCCGGGCTGAGCACGCTGGTGCTGGAGCGCCGCGAAATTGTCGGCGGATGTTGCGTAACCGAGGAGATTGCGCCCGGCTGCCGCGCCTCCACGACTTCTTACATTGCCAGCATGTTGCGGCCGGAAGTGATCAAGGATCTCAAACTGGCGGAGCACGGCTTGCGCATGGTGCCGTGCGATCCGGCGATCCAGGTGCCCTTTCCCGATGGGCGAGTCGTGCCGTGGTGGGCGGATCGAGACCGGGCGGTGGCCGAGTTCCGAAAATTTTCGCCAAAGGATGCCGAGACATTTGTTCGCGTAGATGACCGGCTTAAGAAGCTGGCTCGCTACCTGCAACCGTTTTTTCTGGAGCCGCCTCCGGAGATCGGCGCCCGCGGCGTTCAGGGTTGGTCGGATCTGTTTCGTGTAGGCAAGCGCTTTCGCGGAATCTCCAGCAGCGAGATCTCCCAGTTGGTCTCGTTTCTTACCGGCAGCCTGGGTGAATTTCTGGATCGCAACTACGAGTCGGACACGATCAAGACCATGTTCCTGGCGAACAACGTGTACGGCAAGCACGGCGGCCCTTACCAGCCGGGAAGCGCGCTGGGGCTGTTGTTTCATCTGCTCAGCGGCGGAGAACATGAACTCCAGGGCTTTTTCGGACACGTGATGGGCGGAATGGGAGCGATCTCGCAGGCACTGGCGGCCTCGGGGAAGAAGCTGGGAGTCGAGATTCGTACGTCGGCGCCGGTCGCGCAGATTGATATGCGCAACGGGCGCGCGCGTGGCGTCGTGCTGGAGGATGGCACCGAGATTCGCGGCCGCATGGTGCTCTCGAATGCCGATCCGAAGCGGACATTTCTCGGTATGGTCCCGGCGCGCGAGCTTCCGGAAGAGTTCGTCCATGCGGTGCGCGGGATCAAAATGGACGGCCCATGTGCGAAGGTCAACCTGGTGCTGGCGGAGGAGCCGCGCTTTACCGGAACCCCGGCCAGTGCCCCGCCGCTGGAGCGCACGTTCTACACGCTGGTGCCGTCGCTGGAGTTTGCCGAGCGCTGTTACGACATTGCCAAGTTTGGCGAGATTCCCGAAGAACTTTGGGTGGATTGCGTAGTGTCGTCGAACGCCGATGACTCGCTGGCGCCCGCGGGCAAACATATTTTGACTTGCTTTGTGCAGTACGTACCTTACCGGCTGCGGCAGGGTACCTGGGATGAGAAGCGCGAACTGCTGGGGGACCGTGTCGTAAAGAAAATCGCCGAGTACGCGCCCAACGTGCCGAATGCGATCGTGGTGCGACAGGTGCTCACGCCGCTGGATCTCGAGCGCACGTATGGATTGACCGAGGGGAACATCTTCCATGGCGACCTGAGCCTGGAACAGCTTTTCTTCATGCGACCGGTCCCGGGGTGGTCGCAATACCGCACGCCGGTGGCCGGTTTGTATCTTTGCGGCGCGGGGGCGCATCCCGGCGGCGGCGTGACCGGAGCACCCGGTCACAATGCCGCGCATCAGGCGCTGCGCGATTGGAAAAAAAGGCGTTTCAAGGAGGCTGCCGCATGAGCAACGGCAACTCACATCCCAAGACGGCCGACATCGTGATCATCGGCGCGGGGGTGATGGGCGCCTCCATCGCATTTCACCTGGCGCGGCGTCAAGCCGGCAACATTGTGGTAATCGACAAAGATCATGTCGGGCACGGCGCCAGCGGACGCTCGTCAGCGCTCATCCGCATGCACTACAGTTTTCCTCCGGAGGTGCAATTGGCGCTGGTCAGCCTGCACATGTTCCAGCACTGGCGGGAGGTGGTGGGCGAGCCCGGGGATTTCCGCAAGACGGGTTTTGTGCGCATTGTGCACCCCAATGAAAGCGAACGCCTCAAGTTAAACGTGGAGATGCAGCGCAAACTGGGAGTGAATGTAAAACTCATCTCACGCGATGAGCTGAAAGAGATGGAGCCGGACTGGGCAGTAGATGAGGTCGAACTTGCCGCATATGAACCCGACTCGGGGTACGGCGACGGCGCCGGAGTAGCCAATGATTTTCTCAGCCGCGCTCGGGACCTAGGCGCCACTTACCTGCCCAAGACGCCCGCCACGGCGCTGCGCGTGGAAAGCGGGCGGGTCCGCGGCGTGGTCACTGACCACGGAGAAATTGCGGCTCCGCTGGTGGTGGCGGCAACCGGCCCGTGGACACGACCGCTGGTGGCGCGGGCGGGATACGATCTGCCGATCGAGAACGAGTACCACCAAGTCGCCATCCTGAAGAACGCACCCGGCATGAAAGCCGGTGGCTGTGCCTGCATCGATTCGGTGACTGCGACCTACTTCCGCTCCGATGGGCAGGACAAGTTTCTGGTAGGTGATTTCTCCGGCCAGCGCGGGGTGGATCCGGATAATTTTCCGCAACGGGCGTCGGATGACTTATTGGAAGAGACCATCGAGCGTGCCTCCCGCCGCGTACCCAAGCTGGAGAATGCTGAGGTCATGCGTGGCGTGACCGGGGTATATGACCTGACGCCCGACTCGCGGCCGATTCTCGGCGAAATCCCCGGGATGGATGGATTGTTTGTGTGCGCCGGATTCTCCGGCATGGGGTTCAAGATTTCTCCCGCCATCGGGCTGGTGATGTCGGAGCTTTTGCTGGATGGGCGGGGCAAGACAGTGGATATCAGCGCATTTCGGCCGAGCCGCTTTGCGGATGGCCGGTTGATCAAAGCCGAGTACGAGTACAAAGACGACTAGCGCTAGCCACGGTGGGGGCAAGATGCCCCCACGACAGCCGGCGAGACGCCGGCGCTACGAAAGAAACGAAGGAGCACGTATGAAGAAAAAAGGCATTCTGGAGCGGCTAAAAGACGGACCCGTGTTGGGCGATGGCGGTTACCTGCTGGAACTGGAAAAGCGGGGCTGGGTGCGTGCAGGTCCGTTCACCCCGGAAGTGGTGCTGACCTATCCCGACGCGCTGCGGGAACTGCATATCGAGTTTCGCGAGGCTGGGGCCGACGTCCTGCAAGCGCTGACGTTCTATGCCAGCCGCGACAAGCTGGCCACGGTCGGACTGGAGAATCGTCTGGAGGATCTGAACCGGGCCGCGGTGCGGATTGCGCGCGAAGTGGCTGGTGAGCGGTGCCTGGTGGCGGGCAACCTGAGCCTGACTTGGATGTACGAGCCGAACAGTCCGTCTGCGGCAGACCGCGTGCGTAAGACGTTCGACGAGCAACTGGGGGTGCAAGTAGATGAAGGCGTGGATTTCATCATTGGCGAGACTTTCTCCTGGGTGGGAGAAGCCTTGCTGGCGGTGGAGCGCGCGAAGAAGACCGGCCTGCCAGTCATGGTAACCATCTGCTTCGAGAACAAAGATGAAACCGCGGAGGGCAAGAGCGCCGCCGATGCGGCCAAGGCGCTGCTGGATGCGGGCGCGGATATTGTCGGCATGAATTGCCTGCGGCCCCCGGAGCACATGCTGGGACCAATGGAACAGATGAGGAAGGCGGTATCTGGCTATCTGGCGTGCCAGCCGGTGGCCTATCGCACCCCCAAGGACAAGCCGGACTTCACCAGCCTGCCGGAATTCCCGTATGCGCTCGATCCGTTGCAGCTCACTCGCAAAGAAATGGGCGACTACGCCAGGCAGGCACGGGAGATCGGCATCAACTACATCGGCGCCTGCTGCGGCTCGGTGGCCATCCACATCCGCGAGATGGCCCGTGTACTGGGGAAACTGGCGGAGGACAGCCGGGTGTGGAAGAAGGGCGGCGAGAAACCCATGTCGGCTTATGAGTACTACGGGCACGATCAGGCGACCGGCACCGGGAAAAAACACTAGCGGATTGAACCCGGTGGATTCTTTGGTGCAGGGCGAAAAAAAAGGCCAGCTCGGCAGCTGGCCGATGCCTCGCGGCACAGTTAGGAGAGAGAAGAAAACCTGTTGATGACCTGGCCCACGCGGGCTTGAAAACCGGACCGTGCCAGCCGAACTGCCTCGGCTGGCAGCACTACCTGCCGGACCGGTTCGCCCAAACATCCGAAAAACCTGAATAACTGAGGTCCCGGGACCTACCACCTTGGGAACGGGCCAGCAGCGGCCACCCGTTCAATTAATCACAGCCTAAGCAGGGAGGAGAAGGCAGTTGTCACAGCGGTTTCACGAATTTGTCATTTGTTTGTAAAGAGGGAGCAGACCGGTCTCAGGGATGCTGGTACACCGGGCTATCCGTCGGGGTGGGCGGATCGTAATCGCGGCCGTACTTGTTCTTGTGAGTCTGAGGCAGGCTGGCGACGGCAAGGCGCAGGGTACCGAGAGTGGAATCGCCCTGGGACACCGTGATCTCACGCGCCAGACTCTTGAGTTTGTCGGGCAATGCCTCCTCATACCAGATGCGAAGGGTGTAGCGGCCGGGGGGTACGTGCGGAATCAAAACCTCGCCGCGTGGATCAGAAATTCCGTAGTAGGGCGTATCGAGGGCAATCACGACCGCGCTCATCTCGGCGTGAATATTGCAGAAGATGTAGGAGATGCCGGGTTTGTCGAAATGTACGTTGCGGCTGCTACCGGCCTCGTAGAGGCCAAGATCGAAGCGTTTACCCTCGAACAGGGAAAAGACATTATGGAAAAAGGGATCGCGATTGGGGAATTCAACCACCGAACCCACCGGAACCACCAGCACATGGGGATCGAAGCTCTTATTGTGCTGCACCAGGCGGAGGGGTTGCGAAGCAGGAAGCGCGGGATCGGCCCCGCTTGAGTTGGCAATAGGAGTCAGCCAGAGAACCACATTCCCCGGTTTTGGAGTACGGCTGGATTGCGGCCGGCGGCAGCGAAAGGCGGCTTTCATCTCAGAAAAGGATTCCCATCATCATGTTCACCTGATCGGCCGACCAGTGGCCCGAGTCGATCGCATAGGTCTTCAAGTGTCTGTATTCGGTGGACAACAGCAGGTTCGACCGAGGCCGGTATATGAAATTGACCATGGTGCCCCGATTCTGCGAGAGCGAACCAAAATAATTCTGTTCAGCCGCAAACGGGCGGACGTCTTCAGAGAAAGGATTATCCAGGCCGAAGGCTCCGTTAAACTCCAATTTGGCCGTTGCCTTGACTTTCAACTGCGACCACCCTCCCATGGAGTCCAGCGCGCGCAACTGAGAACTTGGAAGGGTGGGGTCTCCGTTGAACAGCACACTTCGACCGATACCGCCGCCGATCCCGCCCACGGCCAATCCGCGATAAAACTCGCCGGACAAGGTGAGCCTGGGAGCGAGCGGAATCTGCCAGTCGGTCATACCCGACCAACCATCGACATGGCGATTGAAGCCCCAATCCTGGCGGCTGTAGTAGCCGGCGGCACCCAAGGTCAATGGCAGGCCAAAAGCATTCCGTGTCCAAGCCACCCGAAATCCGAAGCCGGGCTGGCTGGACCGCTCTCCGGCTTGCGGGGCGCGCAGAAACTGGTTGTAGGGGAGATCGCCGACCAGGTTGTCGAGTATGCCACCTTGCAGGGTGATGTTCTGGTTGCTGGACAGATCGAAGCGATGCTCCACTCGCACCTGCGGGATCCACCCCCAGAGGTTGCCCGCGTACGCGAACTGAGGGATGGACAGCGACGCAAACGAAGTGGGGCTGAGCGGAGACAGAAACAGGTCGTCCTGGCCGACCACCACCGAGGTGTCGTCCCAGTCCAGCCGCATACTGGCGATGCGCAGGCGAGCCAGGCCGAAATTGACTCCGTTCTGCGCGTTCGGGAACCCGCCGGAGAAGTCGAACTGCACGTTGCCGCTGGTCCGGGCGCCCGCCAGGCGGGGGCCAAAGACTTCTAGCCCCAGTTCCGACTGGCGCAAGGTTGCGCCGAAATTTCCCTTGGCATCGAGTGGAGTCGGCGCGTTCGCCCAGTTGGGAACGTCCTGGTTGTCGGTAACGCCGCGATTGCTGAAAAGGTTGAACAGCACGATACCGGAGAGCCGTACTCTGTACTTGGACGCGCTTTCAACTTTAGTCTGGTATTGCTCATCCACTTTGCCGCTCAGTAGCTGCGCGGAGTCTTCCAGAGCGGCGACCCGGTCCTCCAGTGCTCCTGACGAGGCGGCCCTAGACTTCGGAGGCAGGTCGGAGTTGGGGTTGCGGACTTCCGGACTGGCGACCGTGGCGGGAGGCGCGGGATAAGAACCCGATTGCCCCGGCACCCGGTCGGACGCCACCAACTGGTCGCGGGTGGCTTGGAGCTCACGCCGCAGTTCTGCGGTCTCGGCGCGATACTGGGCGGCCTCGGTGCGCATCTCCACCACGGCAGCGCGCAACTCGCGAACCTGTTGCTGCAGTTCCTGGAGGGCGCCCGCCATGGCGTCCTGCTGGGAGGCCGGTGAGGCCGGCGGTGGGCCGGCTTGCTGTGTCCATGCGGAAATACTGAGGGCCAGCAGAAGCAATCCCAGCGTGCCGATTGCGCGAATGCAACCAGACAAACCATTCCCCTGCTTCACAATGCGCCTCCCGAAGAAGACTATGGAAGTACCGTAATCTATGCTGCTTCAGTGAACCCCTGGGCCTGGAAACCGGGCTGGCCCCGCCATCCTCTGGGAATCCTACTCCGATTGGGCTCGCTTTGTTCGTACCAGAGGCGGTGGCCCTGCTGTCCCCTCGCTGCGGCTTGCCGGGGTGCCGTTCGAAGATGAGGTGAGCGGTAGCACCAGCCGGAAAACCGTGCCTTCTTTGGACGTCTTTTCCACTGTGACGTCACCTCCATGATCCTGAACAATTTTCTGTACCACGGTCAGCCCCAAGCCGGTGCCGTTCTCTTTGCCATGGCTCACAAAGGGCTCAAAGAGTTGGCCCCGGATGGATTCCGGGATGCCGCGTCCGTTGTCGCTAACCCGCACTTCGACTCCCCGGGGAACTTCGCTCAACTCGATGTCAATGCGCCCCCCCTCTCGCGGTACAGCCTCGCAGGCGTTGAGCAGGAGGTTGTAAAGAGCGCGCTCCAGTTTCTTGGGGTCGAACCAGCCAATGCTATTGCCGGTCTGGTTCACGGCAATTTGTACCGCGTGAAATTCGGGATGCGAACGGATGGTGTGGACGACGCGTTCCACGGTTTCCTTGACGCTCCCGTAGGTCGGCCGCAGGGACTCGCGGGTGCGGGAGAACTCCAGCAGCGAGTCAATGAGGTCCGTCATCTGGTTCACCGCGACCCGAACCTCGTGGTAGAGATCCTCGCGCTGCTCCGAGGACAGCCGGCTTTCACATAGGAATTCGGCATTGGCTACGATGGCGGCGAGGGAATGGCGCAGATCATGGGAGATGGAACTGGCCATGCGCCCGATGGTGGCGAGGCGCTCCGCGTCCAATAATTCCTGCTGGGTCTTCAGCAGGCTGTTGCGCATCCGGTCGAAGGCGCCGGTGACCTCGGCAACCTCATCGCCGCCGTGAGCGTCGAGCGCATAGGTGAAATCGCCCTTCTCCAGGGCGCGTACACCGGCCACCAGATTTCCCAGCGGACGAGTAAAAGTGTGGGAAATAAAGAAGACCAGCGCGCTGCCTCCGAGGACGGCAGCCAAGCCGAGTGCCAGCAGGAGGCGGTTCAGACTATCAAGGAAGGCGGTTGCTTGATCGTAGGACTTGAGGACAGTTAAACGCACCGAAGGGTTTTTCTCGGCGGCCAGTTCCAGCGAGGTCCCCAGGAAACGCTCGTCCCCGAGTTGCACCCGTTCCGGCTCGGCGACGCCGGGAGCGGAACGAAGAGTGCGCAGTCGCGCCAGTTCCGCCTCGTGTGCCGGGGTGAGAGTACTGCGGACGATGGTATCGCCGTAGTAGAACGCGACGTGGCTGGCTGCGATCCGGCTCACTTGCGAAGCGACACTATCGTCAATCTCATACCCAATCACCAGAAAACCCAGCAGGCGGTTGTCCTTGGCGGGGCCAAAATAGATGGGCTTGAGAAAACTTTCGTAAAGATGGTTAGCGCCGAACCACCAGTGGCCGGGGCCCTCCTGGTTCAAGGAAGTCGCCAGCGCCTCCTGGGCCACGGTGCGGGTAAAGCCAAGGGATGCGGTATGCAGGGCCACGACTCTTCCCGTCCGGTCGGCCAGTACGAACAGGTCGGTGCCGGCGAGCCGCCACAGGTCGTTGGAGGCATCCTGGATGGTGGCTTCGTCCTGGGTGGTCATCAGGGCGCGCAGGTTGGGAAGATCAGCCAGCAACTCTGCCGAGTGAGTGAGTGTAAGTTCGCGCTCCCTCTGGAAGTTTTGAAAGGTGGCAACCGAGTTTCGCAGGTCGGCGAACAGGCTGTCCTTGACTTGCGACTGGACACTGCTACGGACCAGCAGCAGGCTGGTGGAAGTGAGGCCGGCGGAGATGAGCAGCATGGAGAGCAGGAACTTGGTCCGCATCCGAAGTTTCACCATGCGCGCTCTCCTAGCCCCGGAACTTGCTGTACCAATCCCCGCTGCCTCCCGGCATCAACGCACAAATTTGTAACCCATGCCGTGGACGGTGCGGAAGTGTACCGGATTTGCGGGATCCTTCTCCAGCTTCTGGCGCAGCTTCAGGATGTGGTTGTCCACCGTTCGCGTGGAAGGATAATGGTGGTATCCCCAGACTTCATTCAGCAGCTCATCGCGGGAAATGACCCGCTCGGCATTCTGCACCAGGAATTTCAAGGTCTTGAACTCCTGGGCAGTAAGCCCCACGGGCTCGCCCTCGCGAGTCACTTCCATTTTGGTGAAGTCCACGGAGATGCCGTCGAAGGCAAAGATTTCGCCGGTGCCGGTGCGCAGGTTGCGCCGCAACGCAGCTCGCACCCTGGCCAACAGTTCGCGCGGGCTGAAAGGCTTGGTCACGTAGTCGTCGGCGCCCAACTCCAGCAGCAGCACTTTGTCGGAGACATCGCTGGTCGCACTCAGAACAATGATGGGGAGGGACGGCGACTGCTGTTTGATTTCGCGGCACACGTCGCGGCCCGACATGGCGGGAAGACGCAGGTCGAGCACGATGGCAGCGGGAGCAGCGGCGCGGAAGGCCTCCAAGGCCGACTTTCCGTCCGAACTGATCTCAACCGCAAAGCCCTCGGTCTCGAACAGGCGCTTGAGGGCGCGCTGTACCGCCCGGTCATCTTCAACAACCAGAATTCGTTCCATGGTAGTAGCCCCTGCTTCAGGGTAGGAATAACCTTCGCGTGGGCTCCCCAGGATCCGCGGGACAGCTGAGTCCCGGCTTCCTTCTAATCTAATCATAGACGCTCCGTAAGTCCTTCTTGCGGCCAAATGTCTTGCCGACGAGATCAAGCTTACTATCAATTTCCCTTGCCAAAGTCGCTGTAAACCTATTGTTGACAATCTTTTTACAAGCAGAAGACAAACACCCCGGCAGCCTCCGACTAGCTTTGCCTTCGGTAGGACATTACTCACCCTGGGAGTGAAACTGTGGACAAATTGACTCTTTGCAGGCGACATCTTCAGGTCCGCTGGACGGCGATTGCCGCTCTCCTGCTGATCACTCTAGGCATGACAGCCCCGTCCACTGCGCAAACCTCCATATTCGCGATCCAGAACAGCCCCAGCCCCAACGTTCAGGGAAACACCCTCAATGCGGTGGCGGCGCTTTCCACCAGCGATGCCTGGGCGGTCGGCTACCAGAACGATAACAACCTCAACGACTCACGAACCCTTACCATGCACTGGGACGGGAGCCGATGGAAAATCGTGCCCAGTCCGAATCCAGGCTCACATTGCCAGGGCAACAGCGGCAACTTCCTGAACGCGGTAGCTGCAGTCGCCCCCAACGATGTGTGGGCCGTGGGTTTCTTTTTCAGTTGCAATGCGCTGCTCAAGCCGCTGGCGCTGCACTGGGACGGCACGCGCTGGGCGGTGGTACGTACCCCAGCCTTGAATACCAACGACAACGCCGCCCTGAACGGGATCGTGGCCCTGGCCTCAGACAACGTCTACGCGGTGGGTTATCAGCCCTCCTCCAATGGGGCTGTCCTGACCCTCATCGAGCATTGGGATGGCACTGCCTGGAGCGTGATGCCCAGCCCCAATCCCAGTCCCACCGGCAACCTGCTTTCCGCCGTCACAGCCAACTCCCCTACCGACATTTGGGCGGTCGGCAACTCCACTGACCAGGCAACCGTTTCCGTCCAGACCCTGGCCCTGCATTTTGACGGTGCCACCTGGAAAACCGTTCCTACCCCTAACCCGCTGCCCAAGCAATTTCTCGACCAGAATGTACTGCTCAGCGTCCAGGCCGTTTCCGCAAACGATGTCACCGCGGTTGGCTTTATCGCGGATGCCAACGCGCAGCGTACGTTGACGCTGATCGAACACTGGGATGGAAGCAAATGGACGGTGGCGCCGAGCCCGAATCAAGGGGAGGCTCGCGGAGATCTCAACACTCTGAGAGGTGTCACGGCCGTTGCTGGAAACGATCTCTATGCTGCTGGCTTCTTTGAGACTGCCGCTACCGGGGGCCAGCATACAACCCTGGTGGAGCACTTCGACGGCAACACCTGGTCTATCATTCCCAGCCCTACTAAGGGTCTGGCCCAACAACTGAACGGGGTGTTCACTCTGCCGGGTACGACCAATGTGTGGAGTGTCGGTGGCTTCTCGCGCTTCGGGATTGATTTTGAGAACGGGTTCCTGCAACTCCCTAAGACCTTGGTTCTGTTCTCGCCGATCGGATAGGCCATTGCCTAGGGATGACTGGGCGGCAGCGGACTGCCGCCCCATTCATTCCGGATTGAGCCGGTAGAACCAGGCTGGAAGCTTGACTTCGGAGTTGGCTTGCAGTTGAACGCTTTCCACCAGTCCGTGCCTGGGCGCCAGGGAGCACACCGGATCAGTGGCGCTGGCATCGCCAGTGAGCAGGAAGGCCTGGCAGCGGCAACCGCCGAAGTCTTCAGTCCGCCGGTCACAACTCCGGCAGGGTTCCGGCATCCAGTCCTCTCCGCGAAAACGCTGGAAGGCCGCAGAATCAGTCCAGATCCATTCCAATGGGTGCTCTCTCACGTTGTCGAAGTGCATGCCCGGGATAACACCAGCGGCGTGGCACGGAAGCACTCGTCCTGCGGGCTCAATCAGCATTAAGCGGCGGCCCCATCCGCCCATGCAGGGCTTGGGATAACGCGCGTAATAGTCGGGAACGACACAATCGATGCGCATGCGGCCGGAGAGCCTTTGCTGCGCGGCTTCGACGATGCGCAGACAGTTGTCCAGTTGCTGGCGGGTGGGCATCAGGTTATCGCGGTTCTTCAGGGCCCAGCCGTAATACTGAGCATGGGCAATCTCCAGGCGCTCGGGTTGAAGCTGCTCGACAAAAGCAATCATCTCCTCGAGATGATCGAGGTTGTGACGGTGTACGACCAGGTTGACCGTGAAAGCAATGGGGAACCGGCGAACCGCTGCGGCGAGGGCAACTTTGTGAGCGTGGGCCTTGGTACCGGCGATCCAATTGGCAGGTTCTTCTCTCGCATCCTGGAAGCTCAACTGGAGGTGGTCCAGACCTGCTGCCACAAGGGCTTCCAGGCGAGTTTCGGAAAGGCCGATGCCTGAGGTGATCAGGTTGCTGTAGAGGCCGGATGCGTGCGCACCGGCGACCAAGTCCAGCAGATCCAAGCGAGCCAGCGGCTCACCGCCAGTCAGGTGGAGATGGAGAATGCCCAGACGGGCAGCCTCCTGAAAAACGCGCAGCCAGTCTTGGGTTGAAAGCTCCGCCTTCGCACCGGTCATCTGCAAGGGATTGGAACAATAGACACAGTGCAGCGGGCAGCGATGGGTGATCTCGGCAATGAGCGCCAGAGGGTTGGGAATCATCAGTAATCCACGATGCGCTTCTGTTGCAGGGCTTCCAGAAATGCGGCGACGTCTTCACGAATCTTTGCGGGATCCGCGCTGTTGAAGCGGCCCGCGAGCACGCCAACGATCTCTGCGACGGTGCGCTCTCCGTCACACAGTTCCAGCACGCTCTGGCCGGTGCCTTGCA
>JAIQET010000088.1 GCA_020073645.1 Terriglobia bacterium
CCCCCCAGGTTGAGCACGATGCGGTTGTTCTCCGCGATCAGTTTCCGTACCGTGTCGCGTAGCATTGCGGACTCCTCGCCAAAAACAATCCGGCCATGGCAGTCCACTATGAGAACACCATCAAGCGTCCGAGTACTGAGTTTGAGTTGCACGGGCCCCTCCTTTGGCTGGCGCGCATGCCAACCCACGATAAAGCGTATCTCTGGAGTGCATTTCGCGCAAGAGTCTTCTGGCAAAATCCCGCCAGAAATCCGCTCCCGGACGCCCAAATCGAACCGTGCGCCGAGTGAAAATGGAGTAGTATGCCCTCCTGGCGGGGCCCGCGGCACGCCTGCCCATCACGTATAATCAAAGTTTCCTTACCATGAGCTACCAGGTTCTGGCGCGCAAGTACCGTCCGCAGAAGTTCTCCGAAGTCATCGGGCAGGAACACGTTACCCGGACCTTGAAGAACGCCCTGGAGCAGGGCCGGACGGCCCACGGATACATCTTCAGCGGACACCGGGGCATCGGCAAGACCACCGTGGCCCGCATTCTGGCCATGTGTCTGAACTGCCGCTCGTCCGACAAGCCCCTCGCCGAGCCCTGCGGGGTGTGCGAGTCCTGCACCGAGATCCGCGCCGGTAACTCCGTGGACGTCATCGAGATTGACGCCGCCACCAACCGCGGCATCGACGAGATCCGCGAATTGCGCGAGGCGGCCCGCTACCGCCCCGCCCGCGATCGTTTCAAGATCTACATCCTCGACGAAGCCCACCAGATCACCGATGCGGCCTTCAACGCCCTGCTCAAGACACTGGAGGAGCCTCCCGGCCATGTGGTGTTCATGCTGGCCACCACCCAGCCGGAAGATATTCCGCAGACCATCCGCTCTCGCTGCCAACACTTCAGCTTCCGAGCCGTCCGGTTCGAGGAGATCCTCGGGCAACTCAAAGACCTTGCCGGTCGCGAAAAAATCAAGGCCGACGAAGATGCGCTCGCGTTGCTGGCCGAAGCCGGCGATGGCTCTATGCGCGATGCCCTCTCCATTCTCGACCAGGCAATAGCTTCCTGTGACGGCCGACTGACCGCCGAAGCTGTTCGCCAACTGGTGGGCGCTGCGCCCTCAGGAACGCTCGAAGAAGTCATGCAGGCCGTCGCCCAGGGATCGAGCGAAGCAGTGCTGCGCCTGGTGGATCGCCTGCTCAGCGAAGGCCACAGCCCTACCCACTTCGCCCGCCAGATGGTGCGATTTCTGCGCAACACCGTGGTGGCGAAAGTGGCGGGAGGCGACTCTTCCCTGCTGCAAATTTCTGCCGACGAGCGCCAGCGTGTGGCCCGCGTCGCAGAGCTGTTCAGCGAAGAGGACTTGGCGCGGCATTTGCAAATCATGCTGCGCACCCATGGGGAACTCGGTTACCGGCAGGAGCAGCGCTTCCACCTGGAACTGGGACTGCTGAAGATGGCCCACGCGCAACGTCTGCTGCCACTGGAGCAGTTGTTGAGTGAAGCGGGTGCACCCGCCGCGAGCGTTCCGCGAAATCCGGGCAAACCAGCCATGGTTCCAGACAGGCGGGCGGAGTCCGCTCCCCCCGCGCGCTCCAGTTCCGTCTCGCCGTTTGCTGCCGATTCCGCCCGCAAGGGCGGCTCGAAGCCCGAGCTTTCGACGGATGAGAGTCCCGCCGGAGGCCCACGGATTGTCCCGTCAGTGGCCGCGAGCACACCGGTCGTGATGGGATCGACGGCGCCCGCGGCGATGCCGCAGCACGCCCCGGAGCTCTCCGCCGAGCCCAATGGCAGCTCCCCGGAGCCCGAACCAGCAGAGCAGGAGGATTTGCGCGACGCTGTGTTGCGTTCCCTGGCGGGCCATCCCACGCTAGCGTCAATGCTGGAAGGCGGCGAGTGGCGCGTCGAAGGAAACGATCTGGTCATCAAGGTGGCTGCGTCCGCAACGGTCATTGATATGTCGCTGGGGGCGGATGCCAAACGCCTGGCCATCGCGACCGCCAGCCGAGTCCTGGGACGACCAGTGAAGCTGAAGGTGCTTCCCGGCGGCACAGCAGAGAATATCCCGGCCCGAGCTGCTTCGAATGGCGGCGGCCGCAGCCGCGCCGAGCAAGACCCAATCGTCCGCCGCATGAAAGAAAAGTTCGGGGCGGAAATCAGGACGATTATTGACTATAAGGAGAGGCGATAAGGGGTCTCAGGTGTCAGGTGTCAGGTCTCAGGTAGCTAGGGGAATTTGAGACCTGTGACCTGAGACCCGAGACCTAAGCAGGTACCAACTATGGGCAGCTTCAACCTCCAGCAACTGATGTCGCAGGCCAAGCAGCAGTACGAGATCCTGCAAAAGAAAATGGAAGAGACTGTGATCGAGTTCTCTTCCGGCGGCGGCAGTGTCACCGTCAAAATGAATGGCCGCAAGCAGGTGCTCACCATCCAGATCGATCCGGAAGCGGTCAAGGCCGGCGACCTGGAGATGCTGCAGGACCTGATCACGGCCGCCATCAACGGCGCCGGCCAGAAAGTCGACCAGGCTATGCAGTCCACCATGGGCGGCATGCTGGGCGGGCTGGGAATCCCGGGATTGTGAAATTTGGTAATTTTGTAATTTGGTAATTTTTTCCCGCATCGCGATTCCCGCCAAATTACAAAATTACCCGATTACCAATTTATAAATTTCCCCATGTCCAAATTTGCCGAGCCGATGTCGCGGTTGATTGACGAGTTGAAGAAGCTGCCGGGCATTGGCAGCAAGAGCGCGCAGCGGCTCGCCTTCTACATCCTGCGCTCCAGCGACGAAGATGCCGAAGCGCTGGCCGCCGCGGTCCACGACGTCAAAGCCAACCTGCGGCTGTGCTCCATCTGTAACAACATCACCGACGTCGATCCCTGCGTCTACTGCACCAGTCCCACCCGCAACCAGCGGCTGGTGTGCGTGGTCGAAGAGCCCACCAACATCGCCGCCATCGAGAAGACCAAGCACTTCAACGGCGTCTACCACGTGCTGCACGGCTCCATTTCCCCGCTGCACGGGATTGGTCCGGAGCAGTTGCGGATCGCTAACCTGATGCGACGCGTCGAGGGCGAACAGGTGGACGAAGTTATCATCGCCACCAACCCCACCGTGGAAGGCGAAGCCACGGCCGTCTATCTCTCCGGACAACTGCGCCGTCCCGGGCTCAAAGTTACGCGCATCGCCATGGGCATTCCCGTGGGCAGTGATATTGAGTACGCGGATGAGATCACCATGCTGAAGGCGATGGAAGGGCGGCGGGAGCTTTGACTCTTGGGGCACACCAACTAGGTTGAGGGAAGGAATACCCTGACTGACAATGCGGAAGTCGCTGATCGCTTTGGCGTGGTCGCAAGGCGATTCTGTTCTGTCGTGGATTGTGCATTGAGTATTCAGAAAACCGACCTGCTCGCACAGATTTACCAAATACTCCCCAAACTGATCGACGAAGCTATCAGCCTGCCCGACGTGGAACTAAGCGACAGTGATGATCGGGTCGTAGGAAACATCACCGTATTCTCGGCAAAGGCTCGACAGAACGAGAAAGAATGGGGACAGCTCTACAACTCTCTGAAAGAAAAACTGGGAGACTGGGATTCCTATCATCAAGTGTTCGATCCGACTGAGGACAACGAAGCAATCTTCGGATCTCTAGCCGACGATATTGCCGACATCTACCGCGATTTGAAGGAAGGACTCGTCCTCAGCGAAATGCACCAAGCTCGCCCAGAAGACATCATTTGGCATTGGCGCCTCTTGTTCTACTCTCATTGGGGCAAGCACGCGATGGACGCATTGCTAGCGATTCACTTTCGACTGCAGAACGCGGCCTCCTAGCCAGGTGTGCCTGGTTTTGCCGGTCTTCGGAAGATTCTGGTCGGACCACTGTTAAGCACGATTACACCGCTACTTGTTCAGAAAACATCACCCTCCCGCACGCCACTGTGCTTTCCAACTTGTGCAAGATTTTGCCCTCGCTCCGCTTTCCCGCAATTGAACCCCATGTCACCCTCCATTTCATAACCTATAACGTGTTAGTTAACAATTAGTTACGGACTCAACTTCGAGCAGCAGATAAACGGCTGGTTGGCCCAGTGGTTGCTTTAACCCCAGCGTCCGTTTCCTCGCTCCTCTGACTTTCTTGCTGGCGCGGGGATGTGCAGATCGGGCAACCGAAGTGGCCACATATGGGCCGGATGCACCCTCGGCGTTAGCTTTTGCGCCGCGCTGTGATGTAACCGCATCTCAACTCGACGCTACGAAAAACCGGGCCAACCAGCCCGGTTTTCCTTATTCCAAGAGTCTTGGGAAGGGCACGACTTCAGTCGTGCCGTAAGCGTTCCGTGGAATATCGGCTTTCAGCCGCTGAGGTAAGCCTTTGCCTGCGGCGCTGAGCGCGCCTTAGTAGGCTGTGCGGAAAAACTCTGATTTTGGGTGGCGCAGCGCTTTAGCGCTGCGATAACTGCCCTGAACGAGCGCGGCTTTTAGCCGCTGAGGTGCTTTGTTGTGCTTTCTCGCGGAGCCACCTGGCTCGGGCTCAATCCGACTGCAAGATACCTTCCTCCAGCAGAAACTCATTCCCTTCCATCTCCGCCGGCACAATCCCCTCCGGCATCATCCCCCGGTTGTACTCCGCCATGCGGTTCTTCCACTTCAGAAACTCGGTGATGGTCTGCGGCTCAATGCGGATTTCCACCCGCCGCAAACTGGCCAATAGCAGATTCATCTCATAACGGAAGCCCACCGCGGTGCGCAGGTTCCTGGCCGCAGCGCGAACCAGTTCCACTTTCCGGTTGCGGCACTCGAGCAGCCCCCAACCGCACGGCAGTTCGTCCACGCGAATCAACCCCTTCGGTGCCAGATAGAAGCGCTCGCATCCCACACCCACCTCCGGCGTGCGCCGAAACGGTTTGTCGCGGTCTGCCAGGAAATCCGCACGCGAGATCTTGCACTCAATCAGTACCGAGTGGCAGGCGCGTTTCCATCCGATGGCGTCGGGCATCTCGCCGCTGAGGCAGGCCTGCTCGGAGAGTACGACTCCACAGCGATAGCCCCGCAGCCACTCCACCGCCTTCTGCACGAGTTGAGGATGGGTCATGAACTTGAACGTACTCTAGGGACGGCTGTGCGGGGGAGTAACGGAGTAGCTTCTCACTAGTTGCTAGTTGCTAGCTGCTAGCTGCCGCTTTTTCGAAGACGGCTGCAGAGGCTGCACGATCACGGGACGCCGGTAAACCACTTCCAGCAGATGCCGCGCCCCGGCAATCGCCTCCGCCCGGCGGTCGCGCGGAGAATAGCCGCGAGCGCCGATGACCACGAAACCGTTTTCATGGCGCACATCCAGGCGCTGAATGCGGCCATCCCGCGGGATGTCGAAAGCGTCGGCCAGGCGCAGCATCCCCGCCAGGCGCAACACGCTCTGCCGTTGCCCCAGAGACAAGCCGCGCAGAGCTTCCTGTCCAGTTCGCGGCAGCGCCCCGCGATGGTAGCGAGCGACTATCCCCGCTATGCGGAGGCTTTCCTTGTTCCAGCCCAGGGGCGACGCCAGGCGCCGGATGAGGCGATAGCTCGCCTTGTGGTGTCCCTTTTCGTGCTTGGAGCGGCCCACATCGTGCAACAGCGCTGCCAACCGCAAGGTACCTCGCAAATCCGGGGCCGGTGGCCTTCCATTTTTTGCCAGCCCGTCATAGAGCTGAAGCGCCAGCCGCGCTACATGATTGGAGTGCTTGAAGTCAGGATCCAGGTTTGAGGCCCAAAGCATCAGCCGTTGCAGGGCGACAGCTTCGATCTCTTCCCCCTGCGGCAACTTCGCCCGCCAAACGCCCCAGAGCGAAGCTTTTCCCACCATCTTCTCGCGGTACTTCGCAATTCTGCGGTCACGTTCTTCGCGGACGCGGGCGTGCCAGCGCAATCGTGCCTCTGGGTCAGGAAAAGCTCGGATTTGCAACGCGGTCGCCCACAGCACATCGAGGTCATGCACCTCACCCAGGATGTCCTGTAATTCTTTGAGATCGTCGCGCCAGGCATGATGTTGCTCGGGCAGAAAATTCTCCACGATGTAGCGGAATCGCTTCAGCCCGATGCGTAGGCGATGGAAGGAAACCTGGGAGCGGTTGCGCAGTGCGCGCCGATGCAGTTCGTGGGCCTCGACCCACCGCTCCAGGGCGAGGTGTTTTAAGATTGCGCTTCCCTGCTTCACCCTCGCAGCTCGCCGCGGCAGATGGTGACCCCACCGCATCCACTGCTTGCGGTCGAAAGCTTTGAGCGCTTGCGCCGCCTCCGCTTTAAGCTGCGCCTCGCGGCTCGCCAGATAGTCCAGAAGCGTCTTGGCCACCGGGTCCTCGGCATCGCCTAGCTGCCGCACCCATTCTTCGATCACCTGCACATCGCGCAGTTCGCCCAAACTGCTGAACACGCGCTTGCCCGCCTTCTTCATCTCTTTCCAGGCAGGGTCGGGATGGATGGCCATCAGCCCATCCGCCATGGAGCGGCACCGCCGCAAAGCAACTCGCAAGTCGTGAACCGGATCGGCAGCGAAGTCCACGCTGGCGCGGTCACACTCTTCCAGCACTCGCCGCATCCAGAAAGCGAGGCCGGCCTGCTGCTCGGGTTTCTTGCCTGCGGTAGCGGTGGAATGCAAGAGGGTGCCCTGGTCCTTGGGGAACACTGTATTGTCGCCGCAGTCAGGAACTTATTCCAGTGCCAACGGCGGTTGGTACCGGCGAACCGCCCAGTAACCACAAAACTGGCGATTTCCTCGGCAAAAATCGGCTCTACAAACCGGCCAATGACGAAACCGCGACCCTTCCAGCCATCGGTTGAGCCTATTACCTCCGTAATGTGCAACCCCTTACCCTTCCGCATTACCCTTAGCGGGTAGCCCGAGTCTAGGAGCGCCGTATTTCCACGACTGACACAACCAAGGAGACGCGAGCAGCCTCCGCGCGCGCCTTTGTCCACAGTCTCAACATTCTGGTGAAGTACGTCCGCCTGTACGGCTTTGAACACAAGCGGACCGAAGGACAGTTTGAGACCACGTGGGCGGAATTGCAGACCGGTCTGCCCAAGGGCGCCGATGGCAACTTCCTGTTGGGAGTTTCGGGGAACAAGCTGCTGCTCGACGGCATCCCGCTGGAAACCGGCCAGGCCGAGCGCAGCTTCGCTCAACTGTTGACCACGGCAGGTCTGGCCAGCATTCACTTCTCCAACAAAGTAACCGTAGATGAGTTCGCGCGCCTGGTGCGCGCCTTCGCTGTCGGTGGCTCCAAGGCCCAGGACGTCGTCAAGCAGATCAAGGAGACCTTCGGAGACAGCAAGCACAGCAGCATCAGGATTAACGAAGTGAAGTTCGTAGCGGCCGACCCGGCTACCAGCGACGTCACCGTTGCAGCGCAGATTGCTGCCCAGAGTCTCGGCCCTGAATTCAAGGATTGGCTGAATGATCCACAGAAGCTGCTGCAGTTGATTGCTGCCGCGGAAGGCGCCCACACCGGCAGTGTGCCCGGCGGTGCGCCCATTGGCAGCGTTCCCAATGTCAGGGTCGGAGGCGGCGGTGGTGGCGGCGGGACTGGAAGTGGAACCGGTAGTGGTGATGGTTCCGGCGGGGGTGGCGGCGGTGTGGGCTCTGGCGGCGGTGGCGGCGGTGGCGGTCAAGGTGGCGGTGATGGTTCCGGCAGTGGTGTCTGGTCGGGCGGCGTCGTGCCCCTGCAGGAAGAGGAAGTCATTCAGGCCATCCGCTTGCTTACTCACTTTGGCGAAGCCACGACCGATCCCAGCGTCAAGCCGGAATTACTACAGAAGGAACTCAGCAGCATCGATCCCAACACCAAGCTGAACCTGCAGCAACTGCTGGAATCACTGGCGTCCAATGTCTCCAGCACCCAGAACGACACCCCGCTGTTGATGAAGGCGGCCGAGCACATGGCCATCCGCTTCGCCTTGGAGCGTTTCCAGAAAGGCGAAGTCAAGGTCAACGCCGTGCACCAGATGCTGGAGCACATGAGCCGGCAGATGGACACCTTGCGCCAGATCCTGAAAATCCAGGAAGACAAGATGGGCAAGGCGGGGATTCTGGTGGAGTCCCACGCCGACATTCTGGATCGCATGTTCTGGGCCGAAGTGCCGGAAGCCGGCAAAAAGAGCGTGTTGCTGTCGAATGAGGCTCCCTGCGTTCCGCCCCGCAACGTGCGCCAGTTTGTAGAAGTCCTGCTGGAACGCGGAGACAAGGAAACTTCCAGCGCCATCCTGCGGAATTACTTCGGATGTCTGGACGCACCCGACGCCGAAGTCCGTCGCAAGACGGCCACCGGAATAAGCCAGCTAGCTGACCTCTTCGGGGCTTCGGGGAACGATTTGATCGCCGCCACCGTTCGCAGGGTCAGTGAGGTGCTGGCCAAAGAGCCGGATCCCGACCTGCAAAGCATGCTCAGCGCTGCCTTCGTGCGCCTGAGCTCGGAAGCGAGTAATCGCAAGCAGTACGCGGCGCTGAGTGAGGTCTGCGATGGCATGGAGCTGGTGGCCAAGCAGCGCCCCGTGTTGGCTAACGAACTGCGTCCCCGCATCGGCGTGGAGAATCGCCTTCCCGAATTCATCGAAGAAGCCCTGCGCATGCCGCAGGTGCCTTCGGATTTGATGCAAGTCCTGCGCCGCACTTCGCAGGCGGCGGTCGAACATCTTGCCGATCGCTTTTTCCGTTGTATGCGGCGCGACGAATGTGACCGCATGGTCGAGGTGGTACGCGACCTGGATTCTGCCGGTATGCAACAGCTCCGCGAGATGCTGCGCACCGGTCAGCCCCGGCAAGGGGTCTCGGCCGTCGGCCTGATGAGCCGGCTGGATGTAGCTGGCATGCTGGAGTTGCTGGCCGTCCGGTTGCCGGAGTGGAACCGCTTTTATCACGACCTGGTCGTGCGCCAGGTGGCCTACGGCGCGGCGCATGACCGCGGCCGTTCTTTACTGGAGCTTCTGGAGCTGCTCGATCCCCTGGTGCTGCCACAAGCCATCGATGAGATCGGCATGAGCGGCGACCGCACGGCGGTGCCACCTCTGGTCATCATGGCCGAAGCCGGCGAAGCCCAGGGACGTTCCGCCCTGGTGCAACTCAAGGCAGTCGAATCCCTCGGCCGCCTGCGCGAACAGGAATCTATCCCCGTGCTGCGCAATCTTCTCGAAGCCAAGAGGATGTGGAAGTGGGCCCACCACCGCGAATTGCGCATTGCCGCGGCCCAGGCCCTGGCCAAGATTGATCCCCGCTACGGCAGCCAGGTGTTGGCGGACAGCGGTTTGGAACCTGCCGAACTGGCAGTGGCCCCGCTCGACGCTGCGCCCGCCTGCCCCTGGGTGCGGCAGCGACGCTACGAGCGCATTGTCCTGCCACGCACGCTTTCAGCCACCATCAGCAGTTCGTGGGGTAAGTCCAGCCTCCTGATTCGCGAGTTGAGTCTGGGAGGCGGCATGGGCACCAAGGAAGACAATCTCCGCGTGGGCTCGGAAGCCAACCTGCAGATCTCCGTGGGTGTCCGTCACATCCGGGCCCAGGTCCTGCTGCGCCGCACCCGCGTCAACGAAGTCGGCTTTGAAATTGTCAACACCGACCTGGAAAGCCGCTACCGCTTGCGCCACGTGCTCATGGAATCCTTGGAGCGCGCCCCCGAGGCGAGAGGTGGCGAGTGGGACGGTAACCGAAAGGTGTAAGAACCCAGCCATTAGCAATCAGCACTTAGCCTTCAGGCAAACCGTTCTTCCCGATCGGCAATACCGCATGGGTCCTGATTTCTAATCTCTAATTGCTAGCTGCTGATTGCCAGTTGCTAACTGCCACTGACAATAGAAAAGCCTCTGCCCACGCGAGCAGAGGCTCTTGCCTTGTGGCGAATCTCCCTTATTTCACCTTGGCGAAGATGATGACCAGCGTGTACAGCGCCAGCGACTCGATCAGCGCCAGACCGAGAATCAGGGCCAACTGAATGCCCGGACGCGCCGCTGGATTGCGCGCCAGTCCCTCGGCCGCAGCCGCTGTGGCTTTGGCCTGTGCCAGTCCACAGACCGCCGAAGCGATCGCCATCGAGAATCCCGCGGTGATCGCCACCCAGTTGGTTTCGCCGGCTGCTCCGCCTTGCGCGAATGCCGGGACCGCGAAGCACATCGCGGACAACGCCATGAACAGATAGCTCAATTTACGCATTGGTGTTTCTCCTTGTGATCATGAATTGCCGCCAGTGGGTGGTTGACGTCATCCTCGTACAGACGCCCTCACGCTTGCGGCCCTAACTGAGAACCGAGAACTGGCAACTGACAACTGCTCCTAATGTTCTTCCGCCACTGCTCCCGCCAAGTACACCGTGGTGAGCAGGATGAAAATGTAAGTCTGCAGGAACGACACACCGATGTGCAGCCCGAGAAACAGGATGGGCACACCCACGGGCACCAGCGAAAAGAAGACCAAGGTGACCATGTCCCCCGCGAACATGTTGGCAAACAAACGCACCGTGAGCGAGAGCATACGGGCCACGTGGCTGATGATTTCAATCGGCAGCATGATCGGGGCCAGCCACCACATGGGCCCCGCAAAATGCTTGAGGTACGCGATCCCATGGTGCTTGAATCCCTGGGTCTGATAGTAGATAAAAGCCGTGACCGCGCAGCCCAGGGGAACCACCGGCACGGCGGTGGGCGACTCAAAACCTGGGATCAAACCGATCAAATTGCAGGTCAGGATAAAACATGCCAGCGCCACCAGGAACGGAGTGAAACCTTCGCTATGGTGGCCAATGATTTCCTCGCTCTGCCCCACGATGAAGCCGTGTATCCCCTCGAACACGTGTTGCAGGGCGCCCGGCTTGTCCACCGAGAGCCGGGAGCGGACTAATGCAAAAAGGACAACCAGGAAGAGAAACACCAGCACCTGCATGGACACTGCGTTGGTGACGGGAGCTTGTGGATACTGTGGCTCAATATGCAGCGCCCGCAGCAGCCCGGTGACCGGGCCGGCGAACATGCGATTCAGGATCTCTGTGAACCAGAGTTGTTCCGGCATGGATCAGCTGTCAATGTCCAGACTGGGATTCTTCCTACAGTCCGCGCGCTACGGCTACGTATACCTCATAGGCGGCTTCGCACGCGATCCCTGCTACGGGCAGGAACAGGCCCGCAAACAGCCCGTAGAGACTCGCGGGGGAAACAGTAAAGATAACATAAGCCCCCAGACCCATCAAAAAGTAGCGCAGCAGAAAACGCATCACGATCCCCTTGCTCGACTGCTGCCGCCCGCTCTCTGTGATGCGATCCGCCAGCGCTGCCACCACCCGCTCCAGCCAGTGAAAGTTAAGGTAGGCGATGGCGCAGCCACATGTGAATCCCAGCCCGGTCCGCCAGCCAAATCCTAGCCATGCAACCCCGCTGCCGATCACGCCCAGCACCATCATCGAGCGCGAAATACGGCGGAGCGCGCCGGAATAAAATTCCCCGGCAACCGTGGACTCAGACTTCGAGTTGGCCGCTTCAGGTTCCAAGCTTCAGGAAGATTATGACATCTCATGATTGAATGTCGGCCCCGCCGGGAAGGGCACGACTTCAGTCGGGTCAATATCGGCCCTCTTGAGACTCAGGCTTTAGCCCCCGAGGTCGGCCTTCGACTCCGACCCACACGCCCGCGGCCCCTCACTCAGAATCCGACCCACTGACCATCCGGATCAACTCCACAAATCCAGCCACAATCCCCAGAATCAGTCCCACGAGATACAGCCAGGTGGTGTGGAGCCAGTGATCCAGTCCCACTCCGATCAGCCAGCCCGCTACCGTTGCCGCGGGAAAAATGAAGGCCAACTGGCTGTATTTGGCGATCTGCAGCCAGACATTGTTCTTTTCGGGATTCTTACCAGGGGACGCCATGGGGTTCAAGTTCGGGCCAGGGGAGTCCGAATCCCGGCCCGCGCCAAACTGGGGTCCGACGCCCGAGGTCTGAGGTCCGTTCTACCTTAGCAGCCGCGCCACCGTGGGTTGAGCGATCGGCAACGACCACGTCACCGCCTTGATGAAATACTCCGGCAGGATTCCGATGAAGATGGTCGCGAACGCCGTTACCCCCAGCGCCACCCGCATGCCTGGGCTGATGGGAAGCCGTGTCTTGTCCGTCGCGTCGCGCATGAACATGGCATTCGCAATCTTCATGTAGTAGTACAGCCCGAACAGCGCGTACAGCACTGCCAGCGACGCCAGCACGTAGTGACTGCTTTCGATCA
>JAIQET010000015.1 GCA_020073645.1 Terriglobia bacterium
ACTGGGGCAAGAGGCCTCAAACGCCGGCCCCTTGCCCCAGACCCCCATCCCCGCTGCGCAGAAAGGCATGTGGGGCGAACAAAAACCGGAGAAAGTCTCATTATCTCTGGACTAAAGATGGGGGGCAGGTCACTTCGCTGTAAGCAAAATCGGCAATTGGCAATCGGCAATCGAAAATCTCTCCCGATCTCGTATACTGCCCCTGCCATGGGACTAAGGCGCTTGTTTAAGAAGGAGAAGCAGGAACACCGCATTCTGCGGCAGATGGAGCGCGCGGGCGATGTCCTGCAGCCGGAGTATCACCGGGCAACGCCCGAGTGTCCGCATCCCGAACACTGGAGCATGTTCGACTCCATGACCGCGGAGGTCGAGGTGCTGGAGTTTCTGCGCACCATGGTGACCACCATCAAGCCCGAGCTCATTGTCGAAACTGGCACGTTCAGCGGAGTCAGCACCATCTGGCTGGCCGAGGGCCTGAAAGCCAACGGGCGGGGCAAGATCATCAGTTGCGAATTCGATCCCGTGGTTTTTGCCAAAGCGAAGGAGCGAATTGACAAGTCAGCGGTAGCGGAATGGATCGAGCTGCGCAACGAGTCCAGCCTGGAGATGAAGGTCGAAGGAAAGATTGATCTATTTTTCAGCGACAGCGACATGCCGGTGCGGGAGCAGGAGGTACGGCGCTTTCTGCCGCAGATCAATCCCTGGGGAGTTATTCTCATGCACGACGCGAGTTCGCATCTGAAGATTGTCCGCGAGGCGGCGTTGAAGCTGGAGAGGGAAGGCCTGATCTCGGTGATACTGTTGCCCACTCCGCGCGGACTGGTTGTCGCGCAGAAGAAAGAAAATCGAAAATAAGGCGAAACCTGGAACCCGTCTCGCCCAACCGTCCATCGAACGATCCCGCCCTATGGCACTTTCGTGCCATAGGCTGCCACAACCGGGCTATTGGCAACGTTTTGCCCGCTACCTACCATGAATCATACCAGTTAAGAAATTTGGGACAGTGTGCGTGATTGTACTGCAGCACAACTGTTGTCCTTGTCGTTTACTGGGAAGAATGGGGGAACTCCGTGGCAAGGTTCTTACAACGGCTTTGGAAGGATGAACAAGGCCAGGACATCGCCGAATACGCGGTGATGCTGGCGGTCATCCTGGTGATCGTCGTGGGGACGATTCGCTTGATTGGCGGCAACGCCAACAACGTGTTTTCGTCTGTTGGCAGTGCGATCCAGTAAAACCCCGCAGTGTTGATCGGCAAACTCGCGTAGTCTCCCCAGCCCGCAGTTACTGCTGTCCTCATCTCCTCCTAACAGAAAAGCCTGGGTCTATGCCCAGGCCTTTTTCTGGCTATGCAGTCAGTGTCGATCGCTTTCAATCTTACTTTGCCGGATCCGTGCTCACCGGGGCGGTGCTGGCCACTTTGTCCGGAGAAGCGCTCGACAGCCGCGTCAGATAGGGGAAGAAGGGCGTCACCTGGAACGGCATCTTCTCCGCCGGAGAGATCAGGGCAACTGGCTTGGCCTTCAATAACTCGATGCGGTTGCTCCAGGGATCCAGCTTCACCCGTCCACCCAGCGGCAAAGCCGCGACCTGATCGGTGCGCTGCATCTGCAGTTGCGGAGCGGAGTTGAGCAAGGCTGACATGCGGATGGACTTCCCGCTGGCCAGTCCGTTGCCCATGTGAGGCCGGATCAGGTTCTTGAGATCGGGGCCACGCGCCTGCAGAGCTTTCAGGAACAGTCCCGCGCTGGCCAGCTTGTCCTTGTAAGGAGAATTTCCAAGCAACTCCAGCGCTTTTTTGTCGGCAGCCTCTTCATCGGCTGCGCTGCGGCTGAAGTCGAGGCGGTCGAAGGTCTCTTCGTCCCGGAAGAACATGCGGTCATCGAACGCGTACTTGGAATCCAGGCGATGGCCCAGGACGATGTGACTGAGTTCATGGGCCAGTACCATGGCCAGGGAAGCCTCGTCGGGCAACACGTCCAGCAAGCCGCGGCTGATCACGATGGTGTGTCCGATGGTGAATGACTCCAGCGGTGCAGTCAGCAGCACCCGGGTGCGCACCTCGGGCTGAACGTCGAGATTGTTGGTGACGATCAGGTTGTTGACCACGATGTTCAGGGTCTTGTCGACTTCGCCTTCGGGCGCCAGCAGGCCAATCTTCTGCAAACGTTCCAGGGCGTTGTCCTCCGCCTGGCGCTGCCACAAACGCTCGCTCTCGACCGGAGTGGCGTCCTGCCCTGCATCGCTCTGGTCGCGGACGGTCTGCGGAGCGTCCACCGTGATCTGAGTGAATTCCTCGTTGTGGGCCAGGTGCTGCAGGTCATACGCCCAGAGCCGGGTCTGGGCCTTGAAGCGCAGGGTCCTGTAACCGCGATAACGCTGGTCGGACTCCTCGCTGTAGATGTAAGCGGGCAACCACAGGCCGGGCCGCAGGTTCAGCCGCCAGCTGTCGAAGTGCAGGTAATAGCCGTACTTGGGGTGGGGATAATAAGTGCCATTGAAGCGCACGATGTTGTAGTCCTGGTCTTCCACCCAGATTCGTCCCAGGAAGCGGCCATCGCCGGTATGCGGTTTGGGTTGGACATCAATGACCAGGCAACGAACCTCTCCCAGAAATTCGCGGCGCACGAAGGTGAAGTCGTAGGCCTTGCGCTGGAAGTCGTCATCCAGGATGACCATCTGGGCAAAGCCGAGCGGCAGGAAGCGCATGGAATACAGGCTGGTCAGCTTGGAAACCACGCGAGTGCCGAAGCCGGGTTGGCCCAGGAACGAGCGGTCCTCGGTGCCGTCGGTCAGGTCGAGGCGGCCGAGGAAATACTGATCGCTGGCCGGAGCCTCTCCCACTTCCTTGTCCGGTTTGAAGTTTTGAATATAGGTCTCCGCCAGCGGGTGCATATGGCGCACCTGGGCGGTGAAGAAATGTTCACGTTCCACCATGCGATCGATCACCTGGTTGAACGATGCGGGTGGGAGCGGGGGCATACTAAGCTGGGCCGAAGCCTGATCGCGAACCGGTGACAGACTTCCAGTGGAATTGCTGTCCTGAGCAAGGGCCCATGCCGCAACTACCACCAGCACGAATAACGCTGAGAAAGCGGTCCTGAGAATACGCATACAATCCTTTTCCCGAAGCTGATTGCTTCAGGCCAACTGAAAGACGATGTGGAGCACGGCGGTGGAGTCGGCGGGCTGGCCATCCCGCAGAGCCGGTTTGAAACGAATCTGTTGCGCAGCCTGGACGGCGGTCTCGTCCAGTCCGTGACCCAGGCCGCGGACCACCCGTACCACCCGCAGCTTGCCCGAGGACTCGAACACTACTTCCAGCAGCACCTCACCTTCGATGTGCATCTTCCGCGCTTCTTCTGTGTAAGCGGGAGTGGGCTTGGAAATAATCTCCGCAGGGAGCAGTTTGGGCGTTGCGGCCTCGGCCGACTTGGAACGGATCTGGTTGGGTGCGACCGGTTCCGTGTCTCCGAAGCCGCTCTGCCGCACCGTGCCGCGGGACGTGTTCACGCGACCACTGCCGTCGCCGGTGGCCACCCCGTTGCCGAATCCCGCGCTGGCCACCACACCCCGGGCGCCTCTGGCTCCGCCAGTTCCGTTGCCATAGCCGGGTCCAGAGGGCAGGTCATAGGAGCCCAGTTGGGCGATGTTTACCGGTTTGCCGTGGTTGTCTCTGGCGGGCACGCCGTTGGGGTCGCCGAAGCCTCCGGTCTGCACCTGTTGCGGTGCGCGCGCAATGGTGGGAGGCGCCGAGCTGCCGGTGGAGAAAACATTAGTCTTCACCAGCTCCCGGGGAATGACGGGAGCGGTCGGCGGTAACGCGACCGGCTTGGCGGACACCTCAATCTTGGGCGCTGTGGGCGGATCATCCACGCGCACCTTTGGCTTTTCCGGAGGCAGCCGTAGGGCGTTTGGAGAAGGTGTTTCCAGGTGAGCCGCAACCGGAGGCTTGATGAGCCGCACCGGTGCGGGTTCGTGATTCACCGGTGGCGGGGTGCTAACCAACTGGATGAAGTGGTAGTCATGGGCGGGGAGAACCAACACGTCGGGGTGGAGCACTCCGACCCAGGCCAGCACCAGCAGGGCAATGCTCTGCGTGCCCATGCTGAACACAAACTCCCTCCATGGTGGCCGCCTCTGAGGAAGTCCGGCGAACAAGCCATAGCTGGGAGCTGACGACATAATAAACGTCTGATGTGCAGCTGCGCTCGATAGCTGCCTTCTGGCCAAATTTATCGCGACGAAGGGCGATCGCTTCCGGCCCCCGGTGGCTACCCAGGAGGATCAGGAAGAAGATACTTCCGATCTCTGAGAGCACGAATGAGACCACTTTTGTCCGCAAAAGACAGAAGTAAGCGGTTGTTTTCGCAGCTACTTAGGTTGATTGCAATGCATCTTACCAAAACCTGGGGTGAGGAAGGCAAAAATTTACACGTCTTTGCCCTTTTGAGTGGACGGCAAGGCCATCATGGGAATGGGCGCGGATTTGGGAGGATTGGGGAATTCTGTAGTTTCTTGCCGGAGGTACGCTGAGTGAGCCGGGTCGCTTCTTCAAATTCCCCAATTACCCGATTACCAAATTACACAATTACCCAATCCCTCTAGCAGCGCACGATCTTCGCGTCGTGCAGGCCACGGGTGGCGTTGCGCGTGTCCACCACCAACTGGGATTCCTGCACGATGCGGGCGTAGTCGTAGTCGGAATGATCGGTCACAATCAGCACGCAGTCGTACTGGCCGAGGTTTTCCAGGGGAGCGCACGTCATTTGGAGATCATACTTGCGCCCCTTACCGACGCGGGGGAAATAGGGGTCGTGATAGCTGACCTGGGCGCCCTCTTTCTGCAATAACTCGATGATGGTTAGGGCGGGAGATTCACGCAGGTCGTCGATATCTTTCTTGTACGCCACTCCCAGCACCAGAACGCGGGCGCCGTTCAAAGCCTTCTTGTGCTGGTTGAGCGCACTCACCACGGAAGCCAGCACGTGATATGGCATGGAGATGTTGATTTCGCCGGCCAGTTCGATGAAGCGGGTGCGGAAGTCCCACTCCTTGGCTTTCCAGGAGAGGTAAAAAGGATCGACGGGAATGCAGTGTCCGCCCAGCCCCGGTCCGGGATAGAAGGGCTGAAATCCGAAGGGCTTGGTGGAGGCCGCCTCGATGACTTCCCAGATATCCAATCCCATGCGCAGGCACAAGAGTTTGAGTTCGTTGACCAGAGCGATGTTGACGCAGCGGTAAATGTTTTCCAGAAGCTTGGTCATTTCCGCTGCCGCCGGGGAAGAGACGCGCACAATGCGGTTGAAGATGGCGCCGTACAGCGCCGCCGCCACCTCCGACGCCTGGGGATCAAGACCGCCAATGACTTTAGGGATGTCGCGCCGGGCCACCGTCTGATTGCCCGGGTCCTCGCGTTCGGGAGAGAAGGCGACGTAAAACTCCTGTCCAGTGGAGGCGCCGCCGCGCGCGGCCTTCAGCCCATGCTGGTTGCCTTTCTCCAGGATCGGGATCAGTACTTCTTCGGTAGTGCCGGGATAGGTGGTGCTTTCGAGCACGACCAATTGCCCAGCATGGAGATGGGGGGCAATGGCGGTTGCGGTGTCGGTGATGAAGCTCAGATCCGGTTCGTGGTATTCGTTAAGCGGCGTGGGCACGCAGATGATGATGGCATCCATCTTCGCGAGCTGGGAATAATCAGCCGTGGCGGCAAATCCGCGGGCCCGCGCTTGCTGAATCTCGGTGGCCGGAATGCGATAAATGTAGGAGCCCCCCTCCGCTAGGGTTGCCACCTTACGCTGGTCTATGTCGAACCCGGTGACGGGGAACTTCTGCTCGCTGTAAAGCAAGGCCAGGGGAAGGCCGACGTAGCCCAGACCGATGATGGCCACTCTTGCCTGGCGGGCTTCGACTTTGGCTTTAAGTTCGGAAGATTGGGTGGCGGGCACAGAGCGTGTAGTCATGATGGAAAAGTAGTACCCCAAAATTCTAGCATGCTGTCTGACGTCGTTAGCGCCGGATGTAGGCTACATTCTTACGCTTTCGCGGCTGTTTGTGGCGTAGTCTCGATTACTTCAGTCACCTGACAAAATCCGCATCGCAGGGTACACCGGAGGGTGTTCAAGACGACCATGATGAGCAAGCAGCGAGTGCTGCTCCCGCTGGCAGGGGTCCTTCTGCTGTGCGTGGCGGCCACTTCGGGGTGGTTCCTGGTCGTCGACCAGCCGCGCGAAGCGGACGTCATCCTGGTCATCGCCGGCGAAACCGACCGGCGTCCGGCACGCGGGCTGGAGCTGCTGAATCAAGGGTATGCACCGCGGATGATTCTGAATGTCCCGGCTGGGGCGACGATCTATCAATGGACTCAGCTGGAGCTGGCGCAACGCTACGTCGAGGGTCTACCCCAGGCGCGGGCGGTCACCGTCTGCCCGATCTACGGACTTTCCACCAAGGCAGAAGCACGGGACGCGGCCCGTTGCCTGCAAAACGCGGGGCGGAGGGTTCTGCTGGTTACCTCCGACTATCACACCCGCCGGGCGCTAAGCACCTTTGAGCGGGAAGTGCAGAATCACGATTGCAGCGTGGCGGCGGCGTATGATCCGCGCGAGTTCGGGGTGCAGTGGTGGCGCCACCGGGAGTGGGCCAAGGTGAATCTTGAGGAGTGGATGCGGCTGGTGTGGTGGGAAGTGGTGGATCGGTGGCGATAGCATTCCGGGTACATATCGTAGCTGTCTCTTGCCTCACACCCAGCCCCGTTTTTTCCGCAAAACAGTGATCAGACCACAGTTCCCGGTTCTCAGCAGACGCGGTGACCAGAAAGACAATTGACGGGCCGGGGAGTACAGGCTACGATGGCGCAAAACACCTTCAAACGTGGGAGTCGAGGAATGTGCGTGTCGATGCTCCGCAATGCGCTTTGTTGGATGATGATCGCAGTGTTCCCCTTGTCGCTGATGGCCGCCGACTCCGGCGCCGCCATGCTGTATGCCAAGGGGCCGGCGTGGATCAACGGCAGTACGGTTCCCCGCTCGTCTGCGATTTTCCCCGGCGATCTGGTGCAGACCAGGACTGACTCGGTAGCCAATATCAATGCTACAGGCTCGAGCGTGATGGTCCTGTCGGACTCCCTTGTAAAGTTCGAAGGGAACGCGGTTTCGGTGGAGCATGGCAGTGTGAGCGTAGCCACTTCCAAGGGCATGATGACCCGCGCCGGCGAGGTGACTGTGGCGCCGGCGACCGGTGCCTGGACAGAATTCGAAGTCACCGACGTGGATGGAACCGTCCAGATTGTGGCGCGTAAAGGGGACGTGAGCATCAGTGACGGATCGGGCACCAGCAGCACCCTGCCACAGGGTGAGGAGACGACTCGCGATGAGTCGCAAGCCCACAAGAAAGACAAGCGCAAGGGCGCCGGGGCAGCACCAGCGGCCGCCCCCGGCGTTCTGAACTCTCCCTACGCCATTGCTCTTGGGGCTGCGGCCGTGGGTGGCTTGCTAACCTGGGTCCTGATCCAGGGGGATGAGCCGATGAGTAACTCAATTCCCTAGTTTCAAACCAGTTCCACCCCGCGCCAGGGCGAGTGGATCCTGCCCGTCCAGAGAAGAGATCTGACATATTCTTTACCACCCTGCAGCGCATCCAAGTCCACACGTGCGCTAGAATTGCGCGTTTGGCGAGGTCTCCATGCGAAGCCTTTGTCTTTTCCTCCTGACTGCACTCATACCCTTGGTCTTGTTTTCCGGCTGCGGTGGGGGTGGGAGCACGCCACCGCCGCCGGTAACCGTCACCATCTCGGCGCCGCAACCCACCGTCAGCGTGGGCAGCCACCTTCTGTTCACTGCAAGGGTCAACGGTATCACCAACAACAGTGCCGTGATCTGGCAAGTGGACGATATGACAGGTGGCAATCTGACGGTGGGAACCATTGACACTTTCGGAAACTACACCGCGCCCGCGGCGATCCCCAATCCTGCTGCCGTGACGGTGAAAGCCATCGCCAAGGTAGACATGTCGAAGTCGGCGTCGGCAGGTATCACCGTCACCGTCGGGGTTATGGTTTCTCCGGCGAGCGCCTTGCTGCCCCCTGGGGGGATACCGGAGCAATTCACTGCCACCGTCAGCGGGAGCAGCAACATGAATGTCAACTGGACGGTCAACGGGCACGCTCCGGGCGATCCCGATACGACCTTCGGGACCATCAGCACGACCGGGCTATACACGCCTCCCGGCGCGATTCCAGACCCACCCGAGTTTAACGTGACCGCAACCGCGCAGGTCGATCCCACGCAATCAGCCAACGCGCCTTGCACAATCTCGGCTGGGGGACCGGGAGTGAATCAGGCGGCCCAGACTGCGCCTATCAAACTGGGGACTTCGGGCGGGAACGCGCTGGATACGAGCGCGGGCTTCTGTTGTTCGGGAACCCTCGGCGCCTTGGTTACCAGGAATAACATCGACTTCATCCTGAGCAACAACCACGTGCTGGCCAAGAGCGACAAAGGTACGGCGGGCGACCCCATCAGTCAGCCCGGTTTGGTGGACACCTCGCCACCGTGCACGCGGGGGCAGACGGTGGCCAATCTATCTCAGTTCGTAAACTTGCAAACGGCGGCGATGCCCGAAGATGCTGCCCTGGCACAAATCGTCAGCGGTCAAGTGGACACTACCGGCGCCATTCTGCAACTCGGGGTGGTCAGCAACGGCCTGGCCCAGCCGGCGCCGCCTGCGAATACCACGATTCCGCCGGCTATTGGCATGGCGGTGGCCAAGAGCGGGCGCACGACCGGACTGACGTGCTCCACAATTGCCGTCATCGATCTTTCCAACGTGCAGGTGGATTACAGTCCCTCTTGTGGTTCGAACGCGACCGCATTCACTGTGACCTATAACAACCAGATCGACATCGTAAGCACGAGCTTCAGCGCACCCGGAGACTCCGGGTCCCTGGTCGTGGACTCGGACACGGCTCAACCCGTAGGTTTGCTCTTTGCCGGTACTTCTACGGACACGGTGGCCAATCCGATCCAGGATGTGCTGAACGATTTGCCTGATCCTGGCAACAAAGCAATTCCTACCTTTGTGGGAGGGGCGACGCACACGGTTATGGCTTGCACCGGCAACAGCAGTCAGGGCGGAGGCGGAGGCCAGAACCTCACCGCGGCGAGCGTGACTCCAGTGGCGAACGAAGAGGTCTCCCGTGCCAGGACTGCCAAGAACAATCACCTTGCGGCGTTGATCGCCGATCCTGCGGTGCTCGGTGTCGGTGTGGGAGCCGGGGACGACCCCGGGGCAGCTGCCGTTGTTGTCTTTGTGGAGAAGGGCAAGGCGCACCGGCCTATCCCCGCCACTCTGGACGGAGTGAAGACAAAGATACGAACTGTGGAGCGGTTCCGCGCTTTGGGCTCTTGTCCCGCCCCGGGCAGCGCGCATCCAGCGGCGACTTCGCTACCCTGAGGAGGCTTCCTGAATGCCCTCGCGCTGGCGCGAAGTCCGGCGAGGCAAACCAAAACGCGGTTCCATCGCGGCTATGATGCACAGCACGTAGAACAGAGCTGCATTTGCGGGAATCTGCAAGTTGAAATCGACCAGGCTGTGTACCAGGATGCCCGTAACACCTAGCATGGCTGCCAGGGCAACCGCACCATTTGTGTCCGACGGCCAATTCCCCAACTTTTTTATGGCCCGGCTGTAGGCCACCACCACGAACCACAGCATGGTGGCGAACCCCAGTGCTCCCATCTCCACCAGCAACTGCAGGTAGTCGTTGTGGGCGGCGTTCACAAAGAAGTTCGTATAGAACGTGCGGAATTGCGGATAGATGTTCGCAAAGACGCCCAGGCCCCATCCCAGGATTGGCTTATGGGTGAACATCCTCAGCGTGTCGCGATCAATGGCGAGCCGGGTCCCTCCGGACAATTCGGCGCGCGCCTCGGTATGAATGCTGGCCATGCGCCTGGCCAGTTCGCCGCCGCCGAGCCAGGCCAGCAGTCCGACGACAATCACCAGAAAAATTCCCGCGGCCAGGGCGGTTCTGCCGGACTTCTGCCTTCTGATGGTGAAAGCAGCTAGGACGGCTATCTGCACAGCGAAAGCGGCCATGCCGCCGCGCGATCCCGAAAGAAAGATGGAGCTGGCCATGACCGCCGCTGCCACCGCCGCCATGGTTTTTCGCGGGCCACGCGCATAACGAGTGAGCGCAAACACCAGTGGAATGGGCACCAGCATTTCCATCAGGCCGGCGTAGTGATCATGATTCACATACGGACCGTAGATCCAACCGCCGTGGGCCGGGGTGCGCACCCAATAGAGCTTGTCTTTCGAACTGATCCCCTGGATCACGGCGAACATCGCCATCGCGAAGCCGTAGGAGGAAAACGCAATTGTCAGAAGCTTAACTTGCGCGGTTCGCCGCAGGCACTGGACCACCAGAAAGGAGAGCAAGCCGTAGGAACAGTACAAAAGCGCGGTGGAGAAAGTCTGGTAGCGGTATGCGGTAAGGCCCAGCCCGAGTTGCAGCACGACAAGAGCGGCAAAAACCAGCATTGGGAAAAACAAGGGGTTGGAAAGGATCTGTAGTTCACCGGATCGCGCTTGGCGGACAGCCCAGAGCACGAAGAGCAAGGCCGCACCGGTTTCCAGGATGAAAATGGACCAGGCCTCCACGGCGCCGAAAGCCAGCGGGCCAAACAAGAGCAAACCGAGGGTCCCGTAGAACAGGATGGGGTCCAAGAACGAGGGAGAGGATGGTCGCTCCACGGCGGCTTGCGAGTTTTGCGCCGCTCCGGCGGAAGTCTCAGTGAGCACGTTAGTCGTGGCTCCCTTCGACTAGGCGCACGCCGTCAATCCAGAGCTTGCCTTTGATGGGACTTCCCGCGGGCACGCGCTGCACGCGCACGACTAGCAGTTTTGCCTCGGGCCCGGTGGTAAAGGTGCCACTCACTTGCTTCCAGAAATCTGCGTCTTTCAGTTCCTCGCTGGCGAAGTACAGGGTAGCGTTGAACAGGTCCTGGATGGCAAAACGAGGCCCCCCAGCGCCTTCGATATCCTCAGCCCGGAAGTAGGCGGAGAAGTCGTAGCTGGTATTGGGCTGGACCGGTATCAGTTGCCGGATGCCGGCGTCTTCGATTTTCGCGGTATTGAAATCGATCTCCAGGGAGCGATGCCCGGCATGAGACCGCGTGGGATCCAGGGCCAGGGAGACGTCCGGCGTCTTGGCGTACAACCAATCGAATCCACCGTTCAGCACGTCTAGACTGAAATCGCCGTTGACCACAAGGTTGGTGGGCGAAGGTTGGTAGGCGGAGAGCGCGGACAAGCCGGCTGCCTGTTGCCAAACCAGGCGGGCCTGATCGGCGTCGCGCTGGCCAATCAGATAGCGGATGTAGTCAAACACCTGGTAGCGCTCCATGGGCAAGTGGAGTTCCACCAGTTGTGCCCAGACCTTGGCTGCACTGGCGGTCTCCTTTTTCGCCATCAGAAGATTCAGGAATGCCGCGTAGACATCGGGTCGAGGCGGGACAACGTCGCGCAGCAGAGCCTCGACATCCGGCCTGGTGCGCCAGCAGAGCGACAAGGCGGCGGACGGCAAGCTGGGATCGTTTTCCAGCACCACGCGGAACTCTTTCAGGGCCCGGTCGGTGTCTCCCTGGACCAGGTACAGGTTGGCGGCTTCCCAGGCGACCTCGGGAGTTCGCGGGTCGGCGGCGATGGCGTGTTCCAACGCATCTTTCTGCTGGTTGGTGTCGCCGAGCAGCGCGTAGGCCGCGGCCAGGTCGAACCAATAGCGCGCTGCATAGGGATTCAACGCGATAGCCGCTCGGTACGCCGCCACCGCGGGTTCCGGGGATCGCTGCACAATCAAGAAGTAACGTCCTACACGGTAGTGGTAATCGGCATTTCCGGGCTGCAGTCGGGCGGCACGCTGCAAACTGGCGAATTCGGGTTTTTCAGAGAAATAAGCAGCAGCACCCTGTGCGGACACCAAGCCAATGTAAGCCGCGGCCAAGACCAGGGACAGCGACAGCAGGAAGATCTTTTGGGCTGGGCTGTGGAGCGGTATCTGCATACCAGACTGCTCGTGGGCGGCGAAATTCCGTTAACGCTTTGTCACCCTAAATACCGCTGGAAGTGGCCTTGGGAGCGGGTTCCTCTGCGCTGGTGAGTTCGTCCTCCTGATAATAGCGTTGGCCGTATTTCCCCTGGTATTCGTAGTAATAGTAATACTCGGGCGAGTTGAGATCGACCGCGTTCAGCAGCACTCCACAGACGCGGGCATTCACTTGCATCAGAAGGTCACGCGCACGGCGTAGGGCCTGTTTGGTGGTTTGACCGGAGCGAATTACCAGGACCACGGCGTCCGCCCGAGTGGACATCACCACCGCGTCAGTAACGGACAGGGTCGGCGGTGTGTCGACCACGATGTGGTCGTATTCTCCGCGCAGCTCGGCGAGAACGTCTTTCATGTTGGCGGACGCGAGCAATTCCGCCGGATTCGGCGGCGGGGTTCCCGCGGGCAGCACGAACAGCGACGGGAGAATGGGCGAGCGTACCGTGGCCTGTTGAATCGTGGCACTTCCGGTCAGCACGTTGCTCAGTCCGGTGCGTGGTCCCATGCCGAGCGTCTTGTGAATGCTGGGACGGCGCAAGTCGGCATCAATCAACAGAACTCGTGTACCCTTCTGCGCCAGCACGATGGCGGTGTTGATGCTGGTGGTGGTCTTGCCCTCCTGGGGGAGCGCGCTGGTGATCAGAATGACCTTGGGCGGCGCTCCCAGGGAGGTCAGCAAAAGCGAAGTCCGCAAGGCGCGATACGACTCCGCCATCTGGGACTGGGGCCGCGATTGGGTTACCAACTCCACCGCTTCCTTGGAAGAAGCCACCGCCAGGCGCTGCCGCGAACTGGCTTCCGTGGCTTTGGAGCCAAGCGGAATCATTCCCAGCGATGGCAGCGCCGAGATGACCTGCGCTTGCTCGGGCGTGCGCACGGTGTTGTCGATGCCTTCCAGCAGGAAGGCAAGTCCAATGCCGGTGGAGAGGCCGAGCGCCAGCGCGAAGGCAAGATTCCGTGGCACGTTCGGCTCCGAGGGCTCGGTCGGGACGCGGGCTCGATCGACAGGGCGAATGTTGTTGGAGCGCAGACCTGCGGTGACGCCGGCTTCTTTCAGCTTTTCCAGCAAGCCTTCGTAAAGTGTGCGGTTGGTCTCGAGGTCACGTTTCAGCAGGCTGTATTCGATGGCGCTTTCATTGAGTTGGTTGGCATCTTGTTTCTGCTTTTCCAGGGCACCACTCAGCATGTTCTCCCGCTGCAGGGAAGCAAGATAGTTGCCACGCACCCGTGACACTACTTTCTTCATCTCGATCTGGATCTGGGCGTCCACTTCCTTCAACTGGTTGTTGAGTTGGGCGACCTTGGGATAGGAAGGCCCGAACTGGGTACTGAGTTCCGCCACCTGGATCTTGAGATCGGCCTGCTGCTCGCGTAATTTGTCCAGCAGCGGGGAACCGCTACTCCCCGGGGTCCCGGAGGCGGCGTCGGCGCCCGCGGCAGCGGCGGCCGCCGACGTGTCTGCATCGCCTGACTGCACCAGGCGATACGCCGATTCCTTTTCCATTCGGTCGGATTCCGCGGCGGTTAGTTCCTTGTTCAGTTCGTCGAGTTTGGCGGTGATGATGTTCTGCTTTTCGTCAATCCCAAGGATCTCATGTTCCTTCTGGTACTTGACTAGTTTCTCCTGCGATGTTTCGACCTTGATCTGGAGGTCCGCCAACTGTTTTTGTAACCAGTCGGACGTCTGCATAGTGGACTCGAAGCGGGTCTTGAAATTCTGCTCGATGTAGGTGCTGATCAAGGTGTTGACCACTCGCGCGGCCAGGTTCTTGTCAGGGCTGCGGTAGTGGATTTCGATAATGCGGGTGTTAAGCCGCAACGCCACGCGCAGATTTCCCTTGAACCCATCCAGAACTTCCGAGGTTTGGGCAGAATCCGGCTGGATCGCGTCTGTGGTCAGCTGCAATGCGTTTGCCGGGGACTCACCACGGCCGCCGAACTCCGTCCGTTTATCCAGGTTCAACTGCTTGATCACCTGCAATGCCAGCAGATCACTCCGCAGGATACTGGCTTCGGTGTCCAGGTCGGTAGGGTCGTAGTAGTCCCCGCCGCCGTTAGGCGAATCCTTGAAATTCATGATCTCGGGATCCACCTTGTTGATGGCGATGCTGCCCGAGGCCTCGTAGATGCGCGTGCTCCTCAGGGTGGCGATGGCCACGACTGAGAAAATAAGGGCCAGACTGGAGACCACCACCCACTTGCGCTTGATGAGGACGCGCAGATATTCCCGCAGCACGGAATCCTGGACGGGCAGCGCGGGGTAGATATGAGGAGGCCGGTTGAATTCAATCGGGTAGGCGGACTGAACCTCACGCAAAGCCTGGCCGTTGGCCGGAATCAGGGGTCCCGAATCCATCAATACTCCTCACTCCTCCACAAACACGCCCGCGGCCAAAGCGAAAAAAACACGACGGTACCCGTCGTTTTCTGCTCCGACGCGCAAGCTGGCCACAGAGATTTGTCTCGCCACGATATCGTTGAACGGTTGCGCACATTCTAACATCGCGCTGCAAGAGTCTTGACCTTAATTTCGCTGGTTCCAAATTGTTAACCTCCTGCGGCAAGCGCCCGCGCGATTGCGAAAATCTCCGCTATACTACGGGTTATCTTTTCGTCCTCCTGGCACGGACAACGGGATGCTTTTTCAGCACGCCATTCAAAATCTCGCCACTTCTGCAGAGGTAAGCTGGTCAATTGGGTTCGTCACTCGGAAGGGGCACCATAGATGAACTGGTCGGAACAGGTTGTGCTGGTCACCGGCGGTACGGGATCGTTTGGCAAGAAGTTCGTGGAGTTGATGCTGCGCGACTATCATCCGCACAAGCTCATCATCTTCAGCCGGGACGAACTCAAGCAGCACGACATGCGGGCGGCGGGCTTTGATCATCCCAGCCTGCGGTACTTCATCGGGGACGTGCGCGACCGGCAACGTCTGGAGCGGGCCCTGGCTGGGGTGACCGTGGTGGTGCACGCCGCGGCTCTGAAGCAGGTGCCGGCCTGCGAATACAACCCCTTCGAGGCTATCCAGACCAACATCATGGGCGGCCGCAACGTGATCGACGCCGCCATCGACAAGGGTGTCCACCGCGTGCTGGCGCTGAGCACCGACAAAGCGGTGAACCCCATCAACCTTTACGGCGCCACCAAGCTGTGCGCGGAAAAAATGTTCGTGCAGGCCAACGCTTACGCCGGTGCGCAGGATACCCGCTTCAGTTGCGCCCGCTACGGCAACGTCGTGGGCAGCCGTGGCAGCGTGATTCCGGTGTTTCAGGAGCAGCGCAAGCGTGGCCGGATCACCGTGACCGATCCCCGCATGACCCGTTTCTGGCTCACCCTGGAGCAGGGCGTGCGCTTCGTGGTGCGCTGCATCGAGCAGATGCACGGCGGGGAAATTTTCGTGCCCAAGATTCCCAGCATGAAGCTGGTAGAAATGGCCGAGGCCCTCGCTCCCGGCTGCGAAGTGGAATATATCGGCATCCGTCCCGGCGAAAAGCTGCATGAGGTGCTGGTTTCTGAGGACGAAGCCCGCAACACGCTCGATCTCCCCGACATGTACGTGATTCAGCCGGCCCATTCCTGGTGGCGGAAGGAAAACTGGGTGCATGGCCGTCCACTCTCGGATGGGTTCCGCTATACCAGTGATACCAATCCGCGCTGGCTCACGCCGGAAGAATTGTTTGACCTGATCGATGCGGGATCGGCTCCCTCGGAGAGACTGCATTTCGCCGAGCGGCAGCGCGCCCGGGCCTGAGGGGGTCGATGAGCGCAACTCCGGTGACCAAGACTCCAGCGAGCAGAGAAATGCTGGCCATCGACGGCGGACCGCCGGTGCGGAAGACTCTGCTTCCCTACGGACGCCAGTCCATCGAGGAGCGCGACATCGCGGCAGTGGTCGAGACGCTGCGCTCCGATTGGCTGACCACCGGGCCGAAGATCGCGGAGTTTGAAGAAGCGATTGCGGCCTGGGTGGGAGCGAAATACGGAGTCAGTTTCAGTTCAGGCACTGCCGCCCTGCACGCGGCGGCGTTTGCTGCCGGATTGCAAGCGGGCGATGAGGCCATAACCTCGCCCCTTACCTTTGCTGCGACCGCGAACTGCGTGCTTTATCAGAGCGCGACGCCGGTGTTTGCCGATGTTTCGCCGGACACGCTGAATCTGGATCCCCAGGCCACTGCAGCCCGAATCACGTCGCGGACCCGCGCAATTCTTCCGGTTGACTATGCCGGCCATCCCGCAGATCTGGAAGCCATCCTGAATCTGGCGGAGCGCCATGGGTTGGTTGTGATCGAGGACGCCTGCCACGCGCTGGGCGCAGAATATCGCAGACGCCGGGTGGGGAGCGTGTCCCACATGACCGTATTCAGCTTTCACCCGGTGAAGCATCTGACCACCGGGGAAGGCGGCATGGTCACCACCGACAACCCGGAATTCGCGGAGACGCTGCGGCGCTTCCGCAATCACGGGATCAGCAGCGATACGCGCCAGCGGCAGAGTGCCGGCCAATGGCATTACGAGATGGTGCTGCTGGGCTTTAATTACCGGCTAACCGACATTGCGTGCGCGCTCGGCCTGGAGCAATTGAAGAGACTCGAACCGAACCTGGCCCGGCGCCGGCAGATCGCAGCGCGATATACCGCGGCGTTTCGCGAGTTACCCGGCGTGCTTCCGCCGCGAGTCCGCGGTGACGTGAATCCCGCGTGGCACCTGTACCCCATCCGCCTGGACCTGGAGAAACTCTCCGCTGGCCGTGGAGAAGTGTTTCGCGCGCTGCGTGCGGAGAACATTGGTGTCAACGTGCACTACATTCCGGTGCATCGCCACCCCTACTACAGCGACCGTTTTGGTTACAAGGGCGGCGAGTATCCCGTCGCGGAAGGCGCCTACGAGCGCCTGATCAGCTTGCCGATGTTTCACGGCATGAGCGATGCGGATGTGGACGATGTACTGCGCGCGGTGACCAAGGTGGTAGGACATTTTTCCCGTTGAGGTGCTCGGACCGGGCGAAAGGCCGATCAGCCATGAAGGTACAGCAGGAAACCCCGCAGATCAGTGAGTGGAGAGGTCGCTTCGGGCGGGACTACACCGACCGCAACCCGCAGGACACTTCCAGCCTCGATGCGCTCTACCAGCGGAACTACGGGGTCACGCGGACGACGCTCAACCAGCGTTTTCTCCAGCCGGTTCCCCCCAGTGCGCGCATTTTGGAAGTCGGCTGCAACATTGGGAACCAGTTGGTGCTGTTGCGACAGTTGGGTTATGCCAACCTGCACGGCATCGAAATCCAGAGCTACGCGCTGGAAAAGGCGCGAATGCAACTGCCCGACGCCGTTTTCAAGGAGGCCTCCGCGTTCGCAATTCCGTTTCCCGACGAATATTTCGACCTGGTGTTTACGTCGGGCGTCCTGATCCACATCGCGCCTTCGGATCTGCCCAGGGCGCTGGATGAGATTCATAGAGTTGCCAAGACCTGGATTTGGGGGCTCGAATACTACGCGCCTGCGACCACCGAGATCATGTATCGCGGCCACACCGGATTGCTGTGGAAGAGTGATTTCGCGCAAGTCTACCTTCGCCGCTTCGCGGACTTCGAACTGGTGCGCGAAGAGCGCCTGCGATACTTGGAGAATGAGAACAGCGACACGATGTTTCTGCTTCGCCGCGAGTCTTAAGCCAAGGGATCCCTGGTGAGACCTCAGGGCAAGAATCTGAAGATCGTCGCGATCGTGCAGGCGCGGATGGGAAGTACTCGTCTGCGGGGGAAGGTGCTGCTGGACTTGGGCGGCGAAACGGTGCTGGCGCGGGTCGTCAAGCGATTGTCCCGTGCTGCGCTGGTCAATGAGGTCGTGGTTGCCACCACCGAAGATGCCGCCGACGATGCCATTGTGCGGGAGTGCGAGCGTCTGGGCGTTACCTGCTTTCGTGGGTCGGAGGACGATGTGCTCGACCGATACCACCGCGCCGCCCGGGCCTGTGGCGCTGAAGCCATCGTGCGAATCACCTCCGATTGTCCGTTGATCGATCCCGAACTGGTGGACGATACCATTCGAATATTTCTGGAGGAGCGTGGCGACTACGGCAGCAATGTGTTTCCGCGAACCTTTCCGAGGGGCTTGGACACGGAAGTTTTCACCGCGGCTGCGCTGGAACGGGCCTGGCGGGACGCAAGAGAACCGCATCAGCGCGAGCACGTGACGCCCTATTTCCACGAGCACCCGGAACTGTTCCGGCTGGTTTCTACTCACGGACAGACCGACTACAGCGCCTATCGCTGGACTTTGGACACTGCCGAAGACCTGGAGCTGCTGCGCGCCATCTACTCCCGGTTGGGCAATCGGGACAACTTTCACTGGCGGGAGGCGCTGGCGGTGGTGGAGCGCAAACCGGAACTCGCCGAACTGAACGCGCACGTAATGCAGAAATCAATCCGCGGGCATTGATGGCAGCCGGTACCCTCATGATTCGAGCCGACGCCAGTATCAAAATCGGTACTGGACACGTAATGCGCTGCCTGGCACTGGCGCAAGCCTGGCAGGACGCCGGGGGCCAGGCTGTCTTCGTCATGGCGGAAGCCCCATCCGCAATTGAGGACAGGCTTCGTGCCGAAAAAGTGTTGATTGAACCCCTCCAGGCTGCCCAGGGGACTACAGAAGACGCTGATCAGACCTCAAGACTGGCTCGCAAGCATGCCGCGGTCTGGGTGGTGGTCGATGGATATCACTTCGGCGCGGAGTATCAAAGAAATGTGAAAGACGCAGGCGTCAAGCTGCTCTTCGTGGATGACAATGGCCACGCCGGCGTTTACTGCGCCGATCTGGTGCTGAACCAGAATGCGCATGCCAGCGAGGACTATTATCGAGATCGCAGTCCGCAGACGCGGCTCTTGCTCGGGCCTCGGTATGCTCTGTTACGTAGGGAGTTCGCGGCGTGGCGCAACTGGCAGCGTACGGTTCCTCCGGTTGGCCGCCGGGTCCTGGTCACCATGGGGGGCAGTGATCCGGACAACGTCACCCTCAAAGTGATCGAAGCTCTGAATGCTGTCCATGTCGAGGGACTGGAAACTGCAGTTGTGATGGGTGGCGCGAATCCGAATGTTGCCTTGATCGAAGAGGCGATCAAGGGATCCGCCTATCCCATTCGCCTGGTGAAGAACACGACCAAAATGGCCGAGTTAATGGCTTGGGCGGACATCGCAGTCGCCGGAGCCGGATCAACCTGCTGGGAGATATGCTCGCTGGGGCTGCCCAGTATCTTGCTAGTTCTGGTCGAGCACCAGGAGCCAGTGGCGAAGACCGTAGAAGCGGCACACGCCGGCCTTAGCCTTGGCTGGTCATGGCGATCGGGCACCTCCACGATTGCCGGTGCAGTTCGGGACCTTTTGCAGGATGTGCGCCAAAGAGAAAGAATGGCCGAGCGCGCGCGAGGGTTAGTGGACGGTTGCGGAGCCGAGCGCGTAATCTCGGTGCTTGCTGCACATTGAAACGCTGCGCAAGGCGAAGCGCGCACTGTCTGCAGCAAAATAGGGATGGACAGGCACGGAGCCAGGCAGCGATGCCGGAACAACTGATCATCACGGGCGCTTCTGGATTTCTTGGAGGGGTGCTTGTTTCTGCAGCTCGAGAGTCCTGGCCGGATGGCAGAATTACGCCCTTGCACTCTCCCCGGCACGGTGGCCTGGACTTGACCAGGCCCGATGCTTGCGCCGCGCTTTCTGCGGCGTTGAGAATTGAGAAGCCGGAGAGCGCAGCGCTGATCCACGCGGCCGCCGCAGTCCGCCCGGACTCTCCGGGAGGAAACGCGGCGAATGCAACGATGGCCGGCAATGTGGCCGGATGGGCGCGATCGGTCGGAATTGGGTTCGCAGTCCTGGTCAGCTCGGTTAGCGTCAGTCCTCCGGAGGGGAAGAGCATTGCTCCCGCGCAGCTAAGAGAAGGATACGGAACCGACAAATTGGCCGCTGAGGAAATCTGGCGTGGGATCCTTCCCGCTGAGAAGCAGGCGGTTGTTCGCCTGGCGGGTGTATGGGGCTGGCAGAAGCGACCCACGTTATTTTGGAACCGCCTTCTGTTGGTTGCTGCCCGAGGTTCACCCCCGGAGCCGATGCCTGTGGTGTCGCGCAGACGAAGCAAACGGAACTACATCTCCGTCTTCGACGCCAGCGAGTGTCTTCTGCGAGTGGCGGAGAATCGGCTGAGCGGAACGTTCCTAGCAGCTGGCAGGGACGCGATTGATACGGAAACCTTTGTGCGCGCCCTGGAGCAGCTTCCGGGATCGCGACTCTCGCTGGAGTGGCACGACGATGGTGGCCGCGATGAAGCTCTGTATCCAGCGAGCCCGGAACTATCCTCCTGGCTCAAACCCTTTGCAGAAACACTTCCTGCGGTATGGGCGAAAGAGCCCGCTTGGCTTCTGGAATGAAAATTGGCCTGATTTCCGACGTGCACGGAAATAGTCCCGCGCTAAACGCGGTCTTGGCGGCTCTCCGCGATGTTGAGTTAATCCTCTTCATGGGCGATTTTGTCGGTTATTATCCTTTCGTAAACGAATGCTCAACTTGCTGGGACACAGATCGGATCACCGGTGTCTTGGGGAATCACGACCAGGTTTTGTTGAATTGCCTGCATCAGGGAGAGATGCCCAACAGGTCGTACTGCGATCGCTATGGCTCGGCGTTGGTCCGGTCCTTGAAGGAGTTGTCCCCTAAGGTGCGGACTCTGATTGAATCGTGGCCCCAGCAGCGGACTCTCCAGCTCGGGGGCGTGTCTGTCGCCATGTTTCACGGCGCTCCATGGGATCCTTTGGAAGGTAGGGTCTACCCCGATTTTCCCGATTGGTCCCGGTTTGAGCAGTGCCGGGAAGAAGTGATCTTGCTTGGACATACTCATCATCCAATGGTTCGGCGCTGGCAAGGGAAGACCATTATTAACCCGGGCTCAGTAGGACAGCCCAGACGCTGTTCCGGGGCAGCCGAGTTTGCCGTGCTGGACACATCCGTTGTGGATGTTGAGTTTCATCGCGCGCAGTACGATGCCAGCGAAGTGATTGCCGATGCGCGTCGTCATGACCCCCGCATTGGCTATTTGGCTGAGGTGCTCACCCGATGAGCCGCCCTCGCATTCGGGTGTTAGTGACGGCCGTAGGCGGAGATCTCGGTCAAGCCTTGGTCAAGTCGTTGCGCGTCGGAGAGGTCCAGTTCGAGATATGGGGCTGCGATGTTGATCCTTCTGGAGTCGGCGCCGCCTTTGTTTCGTCTTACCAAGCCGTTCCCCTCGCCTCTGACGCCGCCTACGTCGCTGCTATAGACGCGATATGCAAGGTTCACCGAATCGAGGCGGTCATTCCCGGCAGCGAAGCCGAAATTTTTGCCTTGGCTCGACAACCTGGGCTGCGCCTGCCGTCTGGAGCCGTGGTGGTGTGCCAACCCCACGAATGGCTGCAAACCTACGGCGACAAACTACTCTGTATGAGAGCCCTTCAGCATCACTTGGATCTGGCGGCGTTTGCTGACGGAGCCGATCCAGCAGACCTCAAGAGGCTGACGGATTCCGTGGGGTTCCCGCTTGTGGTTAAGCCGCGTCGATCCAGCGGGTCCCGCGCGATCTTCCTCGTACACACTGCCGATGAATTGACCGGCTGTGTCGCCGAGCATCCTGACAGCGTCGTACAGCAGTTCATTGATGATCGGGAGGGTGAGTTTTCGGTTGGAGTTTTCGCGTGTGATGCGTTTACCGAAGTCCTGGCATTCCGCCGTGAACTGAACTCGGTCAGCTGTTCCTGGTTTGCTGAAACCTCCCGAGATCAAGCGGTAAGTGAGTACGCTCTGAGATTCGCCCAGAAGAGTAAGCTTCGCGGCAGTGCGAACATTCAGGTGCGAAAGCATGCTGGTGTCGTCCAGTTGCTCGAGGTTAATCCTCGGTTCTCCAGCCTGGTCGCGGCTCGCGCGCTGTGTGGTTTCCGGGATGCCGAGTGGTCGGTCCGCATGGCTTTGGATTCTCCCCTGCCTGCCCGTCCGGGCAGCTATCGGCAGATCAGGTTCAGACGCTTTTTCGATGAACTCGTTGATCTTGGGGATGGATACCGCGCGGTCACAGAGTGGTTGCCCAACCATGCCAAGGCCACCGGCGTAACCGGGATTGACTCGGCCCGCGACCTCCATACGAAGGTTGTGAACCAGCCGGGCGCGCGGAGCTGGGTGAAGAGCAAGTGAGGAGATAGTCCGCGCGGGATCGATAAGGGTGATATTCGAACAAATGGCACGGAAACCTGAATCCGCCGAAGATGCTTATCTCGTGGCCGGGTGTAAGCCATGGAGTCGGCGGGTCTACGACGAAGTGCTGTGCAAATTGCCCGGACGCTGGCGCTACGTGGGCTCACCCGAGGAATTCTCGCAGGCCCGGTTAGGCGAATTTGCGCCCCGCTACATTTTCTTCCTGCACTGGTCGTGGAAAGTGCCGCAGGAGATCGTCGAGAACTTCGAGTGTGTTTGTTTCCACATGACCGATGTTCCGTACGGGCGCGGCGGCAGTCCGCTGCAGAACCTGATTGTCCGCGGCCATCGCGAGACCATGCTTACCGCGCTGCGCATGAGCGCTGATTTCGACGCGGGCCCCGTCTACCTGAGACAGCCGTTGTCGCTGGAAGGAAATGCGGAAGAGGTTTATATGCGAGCAACCGAGTTGTCCGCCAAAATGATCGAACGCATCACGCGGGAGCATCCGGCGCCCGAACCACAGCACGGGGAGGTTGTGAACTTCAAGCGCAGGAAACCGGAGGAAAGTGAGATCGGCAGGCCTTCCTCCCTGCAGGAACTGCACGACTTCATTCGCATGCTGGATGCTGAGGGGTACCCGCACGCGTTCCTCAACTACGGCGGCTTTCGCTTTGAATTCACCCGGGCCGCGCTTTACGAAGGCCGTATTGTGGCCGATGTCAGGGTAACTTCCACCGCCGAAACCAAGGGGACAGATGGATGAGGGTGCTGGTCGTTGCGGCTCATCCCGACGATGAGGTGCTGGGCTGTGGCGGCACGGCCGTCCGCCTGGCACAGGAGGGGCATGCCGTGCATATTGCGATCATGGCCGAGGGCATCACCTCGCGCCATGCGCAAAGAGATCAGGCGGACGCCAAACAGCTATCCCGTCTGCACCAGCAGGCCCAAGCCGCCGCCGCCAAGATGGGAGCGAAGGACGTGGTGTTGTTCAAGCTTCCCGACAATCGCCTGGATACGGTGCCGCTGCTCGAGGTCGTCAAGCTGGTGGAGGAATTGGTGGAGAAGCTTAAACCCGAGGTGATCTACACCCACCACCCAGGTGATCTCAACATCGACCACGAGGTCGTGCACCGGGCGGTGCTCACGGCAACACGGCCCATGGCTGGGCATCCGGTGCGCGAGATCTACGCCTTCGAGGTACCGTCGTCCACCGAATGGGCTTTTCAGCGGTTGCAACCATCCTTCCGGCCAAACGTATTCGTGGACGTGACCAGCACGCTGGACGCGAAGCTCGACGCGATGGCTTGCTACGACTCGGAAAGCCGCGAGTTCCCCCACCCCCGATCTTCGGAGGCACTGCGCGCCCTCGCGACCCGATGGGGAAGCGTGATGGGATGCCCGGCGGCGGAGGCATTCGAACTGGTGCGGTCCATTCGCCCCGCGAACACTCCGCGATGACGGAATCGATACAAATCGGAAAACACAATGTCGGCGGCGGCGCTCCCGTCTACGTGGTCGCAGAGCTCTCGGCGAATCACAACCAGGATTTCGAGCAGGCCGTGCGCATCATCCATGCGGCCAAACAGGCGGGCGCGGATGCGGTGAAGTTGCAGACTTACACTGCGGACACCATGACCATCGCCAGCGACCGGGAATACTTCCGTATTGGTGGTGGCACCCTGTGGGACGGCCGCAACCTGCACGACCTCTACGGCGAGGCGTACACGCCATGGGAATGGCAACCCAGGCTCAAGCAGGTGGCGAACGAACTGGGTTTGGACCTGTTTTCCAGCCCTTTTGATTCGACTGCAGTGGATTTCCTGGAGAAGATGGAGGTGCCCGCGCACAAGCTGGCCTCGTTCGAACTGGTGGACATTCCGCTCATCCAGAAAATGGCGCGCACCGGCAAGCCGCTGATTATCTCCACCGGCATGGCGACCGTGGAAGAGATCGAAGAGGCGTTGCAGGTTGCCCGCCAGGCCGGCGCCACGCAAATTGCTTTGCTCAAGTGCACCAGCGCTTACCCGGCATCGCCGGACGAGATGAATCTGCGGACGATTCCCGAGCTGGCGCGGCGGTTCGGCGTTCCCGTCGGATTGTCGGATCACACCATGGGCATTGCTGCCCCGGTCGCCGCCGTGGCTCTAGGCGCATGCGTGATTGAAAAGCACCTTACGTTGTCGCGCTCCCTGGGCGGACCGGACGGTGCCTTTTCGCTGGAGCCCGACGAGTTCAGAGCCATGGTAGATGCGGTACGCACCGCCCAGCGCGCGTTGGGCGAAGTTCATTTCGGCGTGGCTGCCCATGAGGCCAGCAGCCGTGTGTTCCGGAGATCCCTGTTCGTGGTTGCGGACGTATACAAAGGGCAAGTATTCACTGCCCAGAATGTGCGCTCTATCCGCCCGGCGCACGGATTGCACCCCCGGCACCTTCCCGAGATCATCGGCAAACACGCGGCGCGGGACGTGGAACGAGGGACGCCGCTGAGCTGGGATCTCGTAGACGACCGATGAAGCTGGTCAGCCCCTTTCTGAAATACGTGGTCTATCCTTACCTGGCCGGCAGCGGATATCTGCGGCGGCGGCGCGGCGCCGGGCCGGCGATTGTGACCTATCATGGCGTCTTGCCACCGGGTTACGAGCCCATGGATCCCGCTCTGGACGGCAGTTTGGTGACGCCAGAGGCGTTGCGACAGCAACTCCGCCTTCTGAAAGCCCATTACCAACTGATCGCTCCCGCACAGTTCCTGCAGTGGTGTGAGGCGAAACAGGATCTGCCGCCGCGTTCCGTGCTGCTGACTTGCGATGACGGTCTGCAGAACACGCTGACCGACATGTTGCCCATCTTGCTGGAAGCCGGAGTCACGTGCCTGTTCTTCGTGACGGGTGCCTCGCTCAGCGATACGCCCTCAATGCTCTGGTACGAGGAACTCTACCTGATGTTCCTCGCGGCGCCGGAAACACTAAGCCTGGAGCTTTCGCAAATCGGCGTACAGGCGCAGGCGGCAGGGCACGAGAAACGCGGGCTGTGGGTGAATCTTGTGAAACGACTTTCCCAGTGCGACGCTGCTGCCCGGCAAGCACTGGTGGAGCAGATACGAATTCAGCTTCGCCTCCCAGGGGATTGGAGCGCACCGTACCGCGATGCCTCGGGCCGGGGACGGCGATTCCTGATGTTGAATCTCCCGGAACTGCAGCGGCTGGCCGCATCAGGGATGAGCATCGGCGCCCACACCCTATCGCATCCCATGTTGTCGCAGGCGCCGCCCGACGTCGCATGGAGCGAAATCTCGGAGAGCCGCCGCCGGCTGGAGCAGCACCTGGGCGAGCCGGTATGGGCGTTGGCGTATCCCTTCGGCGATGCCGGCTCGGTTACCCAGAGAGAACTCGACATGGCCGCACAAGCCGGGTTTACCTGTGCGTTCCTCAACGTCGATGGCGGCCTGGGGGCGGAGACGCCCCGCTTCGCGCTTCCACGCGTGCACGTCACCGCGGACATGGCTCTGCCACAGTTTGAGGCGCATGTTTCGGGATTTTACCGGGCGCTACGCGAACGATTTTGGACCAACAGCTCCTCTGAGGCTTCCTGAAGCAGCATGGCAGACGGTGCAAGGCAGGAGGTTTCCTGTGGCATACTTGCTTTCAAGTTCGTTGTCTTGCCGCGGCGGCTGAAGAACATCTTTGACCGATGGTGATTTGCATCATGTGCAGTTCATGGCTCACCAGCCGGTCCATACCGGTGAATGGTTAGGGGTCGCGTGAAAGTTCTGCTGCTTGATCGGGAAGATTCTCCGTGCTCCGGGAAGTGGGCAAACCACAGATGGGATCTCATCGTTGATCTCGGGTGGGCGGGACCAAGTTGTTACCGCCAATGGGAACACCAACTCGGAACGCGTTGCTTGAGCCTGTATGATTTTCAAGAGACACTGGAGATATTCCGGCGCGTCAATGAATTGATCGATGTCGGTCGCAATCAACTCGTTGATTCCCAGGGCTTGGATTGGTGGGAAATGGACGCGGCCGTCAATTACCAGCAGTTGCAGTCCGCGTGTTTATTCGCACGCCTCGGTGAGCACCTGCAAGGGAAATGCACCGAATTAGCAGCCAGTCGCACAAGTTTAGAGACGAAACTGCTGGGACAAGCCTTAGGCTGTACCGTTAATTCTTTCCAGACTCGGGTTGGGCCTCACCGAAAATTGTCCGCCCTGGCAGGACGTCTCAGGAGGCTGACCCCTGCCCAGATATTCGAGATCGCTCTGGACAAATGGGATGGCTCTTATCAGTACCGCCGAAGGTGGAGCCGGCAGGGCCGCATCGGGGCCAGCGAGCCCCTGGTCTTATTGCCTTCTCCGTATGTGAACGTGTCGCGTACTGCTCTGGCCTATGCCAGTCTGCTGCCGCACCGGAAATTCCTCCTGGCTGCTACCCGGAACAACGGGAAATGGAAGCACCTGCCTCAGAATGTGCTCCAGGCTTCTTTAGCCGCGTATGCAGTCCCGGCGAAGCGATCCCGTGCCGAGGCCAAGTCGTTGATCGAAGCATGGCATCGCTTATGTGAATGCTCCTTGACCAAAGTGAAGGAGCTGAACTGGGCTTTGCAAACCGGGTTCCTGGATCACTTCCCGTCCATGCTGTTCTCAGGCTTGTGCGTCCGCGATGCCTGGCGGTGCCTTTTCGAGCAAGAGCCCATTGAAGGTGTCCTCTGTGGAGACGACCTGAACGTCTACACTCGTATTCCGCTTGCCCTTGCCAAACAAATGGGGCTTCGAGCCATCTACTGCGCGCATGGAGCGCTCGATGCCAGCTTGGCTTTCAAGAAAGGTGATGCCGATGTTTATCTCTGCAAAGGTGAGATGGAGAAAGATTACATGGTCCGCCTCTGCGGAGTTCCTGAACGTCAGGCCGTGATTGGCGCTCCAAGAACAGAAATCAGGCGTGAACACGACAGTCCAAGACCACGCCGAACCGACTCGATCGTCTTCTTCTCTCAACCGTATGAGTCATACAACGGTCGCGCTGAGGAAGCCTACCGCGAAATCCTGCCCAGGCTATGTGAGCTCGCGCGTCGGCACGGACGCAAGGTGGTCATCAAACTCCATCCTTTCGAGAGCCGGCGCGATCGAAGCCGGCTGATGCAGGTTGTGTTGCAGGAATCGCAGAGATCGCTGGCAGAGGTCTCCCGTTGCCGCTTCGCCTCCGAACTCTTCGATCAGATCTGGTTTGGCATTAGCGTGAGTTCCAGTGTGGCGCTGGAGTGTACTCTGCAGAGAATTCCTTTTTTCAACTGTAATTGGCTGGAGCCGAAGGATTGCGGGTATGCCCAGCATCTGGGCCGATTTGGAGTCGGCCAGGTCTTGAATGCGCCAGAGGAAATTGATCGCATTCCGGAACGGATCAGCGAGTTCGACTTCAAGGATGGGTCCTTGAAGCGGCTCTATGAGCAAATCGACGGAGTGGCGCTGGAGCGCATTCTGTCTGGACCTCTGTCGTGGAATGCGCCGGCCGTTGCAGCGGCATCACTTGCTGAGCGTGCTCCTCTGGATATGACCCGGAGGTCGAGGTGAGTTCAGTGCGTAGCCTGCTTGACAATCTGCACAGAAATTATCTGCAGACCCGATACCTGGCTTCCGTGGTCCGCAATCGCTGGTTTGTCGATAGCAAGCAAGTTTTCGAGCGAATTAGTGTTGCGGGTGCTTGGGACTACAGTTCCCAACTCGAACGAGAAAGGCATGCGCGCGTTTTAACTCGGGTTGCGGAACGGCGTGGTGACAACAGCTGGGGACGCGTGCTCGAACTGGGTTGTTATGACGGTGTATTCACCCAGGAGTTGGCCACGCGATGCAGCACACTCACCGCCTGCGACATCTCCCCCGATGCCTGTAGTCGGACCGCAAGCCGCTGTGCCCATCTACCCAACGTGCAGGTTACACACCTGAACATTGAGAAGGATGAGATTGCCGGTGCCTATGACTTGGTGTTTGCCATGGATGTCCTGAACTACATCTACGGCCGGGATCGACTGACGAAGGTGAGCGCAAAGATCGCGGCGGCGCTCCAGCCCAACGGTCTCTTGATTATCACCGACTGTCGCTTGGCCCCGGAATTGCGAGAGGCATGGTTTCGCCGCTGGGTGCCGACTGGGGTGGACAGCATCGTGAGTCTCTTTGCAGAGCAGTTGGGTTGGCGCTTGCTGCATCGTGAATCCCACCCCCCGTCCGGAGAAGATGCTGGCCCTCACTATATGGCGCACGTGACCGCGTTGTTTGAGAAGAACATCCCAATCTGATGAGCCAGATGGTTCGAGAGCGATGCTAGGCTAAGAACCCAGACGGTGCTGCGGCCACTGATTGCGTGGTTTGCCCTCTTGTCAGCACTTGCAGCCGCCGAAACCAGCCCTTAAGATCGATTCATTGATGTCGGGTTCCTCAGTCTCAACCAAATTGATTCCGGACAACGTCGTCACGGAAATGCAATCCAGCGCGGCGAACACGCAGAAGTTTCGCTCCCAGATGGGAGATATCTCGCGCCAGTCCTCCATTTTCTTTGCGGGTACCGTGTTTACCGCAGCCACGGGCTACTTGTTCAAGGTGTACCTGGCGAGAGTGCTGGGCGCGGAAGCTCTCGGCCTCTACGCGCTGGGTATGACCATCGTTGGTCTGGTGGGTGTGTTTAACGCTCTCGGGCTGCCGCAATCGGCGGTGCGCTTTGTCGCAACTTATGCCGCCAGCGGCAGATCGCAGCAGTTGGGTGGATTCCTGGCGCGCGGCAGTACCATTCTGCTGGTGTTGAACCTTGGGCTGGCCGGGTTGCTGCTGCTGGTCGGACCCCGCATTGCGGTTCGCTTCTACCACACCCCGGCCTTGATCCCCTATTTCCCACTGTTTGCCGGCATCATGCTGCTCGGGGCATTGAATACTTTTCTAGGACAGGCGTTGGCCGGGTACAAGGACGTCATCCGCCGCACAGTAGTCACGAATTTCGTGGCTAGTCCCCTGAACATTGCTCTGACCATACTCCTGGTCGCGCTCGGAACCGGCTTGTGGGGTTACATGTTTGCCCAGATCGCCAGTGCTGCAGTTGTGCTCGGACTGCTGGCAGTACTGGTCTGGAAACTGACGCCTCGAGAGGCGCGCGCAACCATGGCTGATTGGCCGCCGCTGGACCCGGAAGTGATCTCGTTTTCCACCGTGGTATTCGGCATGGGGTTCCTGGAGTTTCTGATGGCTCAGGCCGATAAGGTCCTGATTGGTTTTTTCCTCGATCCCCGGGCGGTGGGTGTGTATGCCGTGGCGGCTGCTTTGGTCGCTTTTGTACCCATCCTCCTGCAGTCCGTGAACCAGATCTTCTCCCCGACCATTGCTGATCTGCACGCCCGGGGAGAGAACGAGTTGCTGGGGCGAATGTTCCAGACTCTCACCAAGTGGATCCTGGGATTGACCATACCCCTGGCTGCGGTAGTCATGATCTTTGCCCGGCCGCTCATGGGCATTTTTGGTAGCGACTTCGAATTTGGCTGGCCCATCCTGATGATTGGCGCGGCGGGGCAATTGGTGAACTGCGGCGTCGGTTCGGTGGGATACTTGCTGCTCATGTCGGGGAACCAGCGGCGTCTGATCCGGGTGCAAGTGATTGCCGCGAGTGTGATGGTCTTACTGAACCTGGCGTTGATTCCGCGTTGGGGAATCGTGGGCGCCGCCGTTGCCGCCGCGCTGACCAATGCGCTCAGCAATGCCTTGAACCTGAGAGAAGTGCGCAGCACGCTCCGCTTATCGCCCTACAACCGCAGCTATGTTCGCCTGATGCTGCCGCTGCTGGCGACGCTTGCTGTCTGTTTCCTGTTGCGCGCCGGACTGGCAGGAGTCCGGCCGCCATGGGTGGCGATTGCCGCCAGCCTTCCCTTGGCGTACGCGGTCTTCATCGGCGTGGCGTGGGTCGCGGGCGTCGATGCCGATGACCGTTTGATCGCGAGAGCGGCTTGGGCGCGGGTCCAGGCCCTGCTGCCGCGGATGGCAGCGGCCGAAAAATCAGGTCCGAACCGTTGAACCAGCCGTCGCCACGGTAACGACGGATGCTCGAAGAAAGAATTTATGGACCCCCACGCCTTCGTGGCAGAAGTTTATCGCCGCATGAGCCTGCGGCATGGTGCGGTGCAAACGCAGCCGCCCTGGGGTGAGGTGCAGAACGACCCGCGCGTGGTGCAGGCTGCCCATGAGTTGTCCTCGCTTTTGCCTTCCCACAAGCATGCCGCGATTCTGGACCTGGGCTTCGGCCGAGGCTGGTTCCTGGCGGCCTGCCTGAGGCTGGGATACACCAACCTTTCTGGCGCCGATTTCGGCATTGCCAACAAGGCCTTCGTCAAGGCGTGGGCGCCCGACGCCATCACCTTGCACCAGATCGAGGACGACATCGGGAGTTTCTTGGCGTCCCGGCCCGAGCGCTACGACTTTGTTCACTTGTCTCATGTCATCGAACACATACCCAAATACTCGCTGCTCTGGGTAGTGGACGCTCTCTACCGCTCCCTGAAACCCGGCGGTGTGCTGATGCTCCGCACCCCGAATATGGAATCCCCTTGCGCCAACTCCGCTCTTTACGTGACTCTGGCGCATGAGTACGGGTTCTGCGGTTCAAATCTGAAATCTCTGCTGGATATCTGTGGGTTTGACGACATCCGGTTTCATCAAGTGCCGACATTTCGTCCGACACTCAAGCAACGCGTCGGCATCATTCTGCGCTGGCCGTTTCTGAAGGAGAACCAGATCAAGCATCGCTTGTTCGGTGTCAATGTCGGAGGACAGTTCGGCGACGAACTGGTCGTCACCGCCAGGCGAGGCGACGTGCCGCCGTTGTTCGACCCCAAGTACCGTTAGCGCGTTTCGGCTGGAACTGGTCCCACGCAGGGGTTTTGTGGAAGGGCGCGGCCAAGCCGCCCCGCAAAGAGCCAGTTCATTGCTTGAGTAGTTCGTCGGAAAGCAGATGCGCTTTGAAGGCGAGATTGCGGGCGCGCGGCAAATCCCCAGAGGTGATGGCCGCCTTGGCCTGATCCATATAGGTGCGAATCTGCTTCACCATATCTTCCTGGCTGGGGTTCAGTTGACGAACTGAAATCGTCTTCAGATTGGCCTCGGTGTTTGCCAGTAACTGGGTAGTGTTCTGGCGCTGGTGAGACGCCTGCTCCTGACTCATTCCGGGAGAAAGCTGAACCTCAGGATCGGGTGTGCTGCCATTCCGCACGACAACCTTGGCAGGACCGGCGCCCGGCTGGGCCACGGGCGTGACTTTCTTACCGTGCTTTCTGGATTTCTTGGCAGGCGTAGGTTTTGATTCTGGCTTGCCGGCAGTTGAGGCCGGGTGCGGAGTTTCTGGCGGCTGCGTCGAATTCGCCGCTGGCGCTGGTTGCGGAGTGGCCGTCTGATCAGGTTTGGTTTCCGGCGACGGTGGCTGCTGCGTATCCGGCTGCGGCGCATCCTGCTGGATCGCGACTGCACAGGGGTGAGTGTTTGCTGGCTGCGGAACAGTAGCCACGGCAAACACTGCGAGGATTACGGCCAGAGTCATGTGAGTTTCGATGCCCGCCTGGGGCCGCTCGATTCTCCAAGGGGAAATTGTATTCCTATGCGGCCATCCGCGCACGGCCACCCTCAGACGGGGGAGGATCCGAGCGCTGGGGCCACGCCTTCGCCATTCGTACCATTTGCCGATGCCCGGCTTTCCGCCAGCGGCAGCCGCAGGCGGAAGGTTGTACCCTGCCCGGCAACCGATTCGAAATCCACCGAGCCGTAGTGCCACTGCAGAATCTGGTAGGTCTGGGCGAGGCCGATGCCGCTCCCACCCTTCTTGGTGGTGAAGTACAGCTCGAAAATCTTGTCCTGAACTTCTGGCGGGATGCCGCTACCCTGATCGCGAACTTCGGTGACGACGGTATCCTCCTCGCGGTTGGCCGAGATTGACAGCGTTCCTCCATTGGGCATGGCCTGTACCCCGTTTAGCACCACGTTGAGGATGGCCTGCTTTATGAAATCGGTGTCCACCTTGACCGCCAGCGGTTCGGCGGGCATTTGGGAGTTGATGGTCACGCCATGCTGCGCGGCATCTGGTCCGGCGAGAGTCGTGACATCTTCCAGCAGGCGTCGCAGATCGACTTCCTCCAGGTGGAGGTCGCGCGGACGGGTGAAGTCCACCAATATCTGCACCACGCGATCGAGGCGGTGAATCTCATTGCCGATGATGTCCATGTGACGGCGGGTGTCCGGGTCTATCTGCTGCAGCTTGGTCTGCAGCAATTGCAGGTGTAGCACGATAGCGTTGATCGGGTTTTTCACCTCGTGGGCCACGCCACGGGTGAGTCGGCCGCTGGCGGACATGCGGCGGGAAGCTTCAATTTCGTCCTCAATGCGGCGGACCGACTCGGCGTCGCGCAGGGTGAGCAGAGCACCGATCTGGGTGCCGCCTTCCTGAATCAAGTCGAGGGACACTTGCACCCGCTTGCCATTAGGGGACTCGATCTCGCGTTGCCCCACGCCCTGGTGCAGCCGAAAGGCGTCCAGCACCAGCGCCCCGAGCGAGGAGTCGGGAGTAAAGATCTCCTTCACCGTGCGACCCAGCAGATCGCGCCGGGGGAGGCCAAGGAAGCGCTCCACCGAAGCGCTCACCAGCACGACCCGGGAATCGCGCGTGAACAGCATCAAGCCATCCTGCAGGTTGGCCATGATCTGGTCCACGTTGTCCTTCAGGGCGGAGAAGATTTCCTTGGCATCGCGCATCTGGCGCCCGAGGTGGGCAATCTTCAGGCTGACCAGACCGTACTCATCGTGGCTGCTTTCGTGCTCGGATACGATGGCATCGGCGTCCCCCGCGGTCACGCTGTCCAGGCTGCGGCTGATCTTCTCCAGCGGGCCGAGAGCGATCCTTGAGAGTCCAGCCGCCAGCACCAGGGAAAGCAAGATGGCCAGGCTGGAGAAGATGGAGGCGTGCTGGAGCCGCGAGGTTAGTTCATTCTTCAGAAAGACGGTGGAAACCCCCACCCGGACACTGCCGAAGGGGGTGCCGTTCAACTGCAACGGCATCCGCACGTCGTAAACCGTAGGCGCGTTATACACCAGGTGGAGTTGCTCACGAAATCTTGCAGCCACCACTCTCTGAAAATCCGGACGGCCGTACACCGGCTTGCCGATCAGGTTGGGATTGGTGTGCAGAATGGCCTTGCCGTCAGCGTCCACGATCGCTGCGTCGTAGATGATCGGCCAGTTGCCGACCACTGATTCCAGCATGGCGTTCAGATCGCGGTCGGTGCTGAGGTAGTAGGCAATCGCACGGTGCACGGCTTCCGGATTGCTGGTGTCCACGCGAGTGCTGGTCAGGTCCGGGGCTGCCTCGGCCGCCAGATAGGCGAGTTGCGAGGTCAATTGGGAGGCAATGTCCTGGGCACTTGTGACCCGCTGGCGCAGAATTTGCGAAACATAAATATAGGAAAATCCCGACACCAGGGCGGTCACCATGAAGGTGATGGCGAGCACGAGTTTGGTTCGTCGGCGCATACCAGCGGCCCGGGTCTTTTGCGGAGAATATGGCGTCGCCGTGCTCGGCTGCAGTTCCTTAATACCGAGGGCGGGGGCAAGATGCCTCCGCGACGGCCGGCGGGACGCGGGCGCTACTCTTCCTTGCCGGAAGCGGCCTCGGCGGCTGCACTGCCGTACTCCTTGAGCTTATTATGCAGGGTTTTCAGGCTAATGCCGAGCATTTCGGCGGCGCGGGTCTTGTTGTTGCTCGTAGCCTCCAGGGTCTTAAGGATGAGCAACCTCTCCGCTTCCCCGACGGTGGTACCCACTCCCAGGCGGACCGCATCGGGATCTTCGGCCGAAGTGCGAACCGGAGCCTGGCCGAAACCCGGCGGCAGGTGCTTGGTCTCGACGATGGCGCTGTCGCAAACGATGACGGCGCGCTCCAGGGCGTTGCGCAGTTCGCGCACATTGCCAGGCCAGGAGTAGTTGTGAAACAGATTGAGGACGGCTTCGCTGACGGCTGCCACTTTCCGCCCGTGCTTGGCACTCATCTCGGCCAGCAACGATTGCACCAGCTCCGGAACATCCTCCTTATGCTCGCGAAGAGGGGGCATGTGGATGTTGAAAACATTCAGACGGTAATAAAGGTCGTTGCGCAACTCACCGCGCGCCACCGCCTCCTCCGGGACCTTGTTCGTGGCCGCGAGAACGCGGACGTCCACCGTAGTCTCCATCTTGCTGCCTAGGCGGCGCAGTTTGCGGTCTTCCAAAACGCGGAGGAGTTTGGCCTGGGTGCCCACCGGCATTTCCCCAATCTCGTCCAGCAGCAGGGTCCCGCCCTCTGCCAGTTCAAAGCAGCCGGTACGGCGCTCCAGGGCTCCGGTGAAGGCGCCCTTTTCGTGACCGAAAATTTCGCTTTCGATCAGGGTTTCCGGAATGGCGGCGCAGTTGATGGGAACGAAGGGCTTGGGTCGGCGCGGGCTGAGTTCGTGGATGGTGCGGGCCACCAGTTCCTTGCCGGTGCCGCTGGCGCCAGTGATCAGCACCGAGGCGGTGCTGGGCGCGACCATTTCAATAAGCCGGAAGAGTTCCTGCATCTTTTTCGAAGAGCCCACGAGTGGGCCGAGAACACCTTTGTCGCGCAGCGCGCGGCGGGTCACCTCCAGCTCAACGCTCTTCCCCACCAGCCTGGAGGCGTTCTGCAAGATGGATTGCAGCCGGTCAAAGTCGGTGACTGGTTTGTTGATGAAGTCGTAAACACCGATCCGCCCGGCACGGAAGGCGGTCCCAGTAGTCCCCTGGGCTGTGACAATGATGACCGCAATCGGCTGAGACTTCTCCCCCAGACGTTCGGCCAACTCCATCCCGTCCATGCGGGGCATCTTCAGGTCGGTCACCACGATCGATGGAAGCCATTGTTCCACTTTCTCCAGGGCTTCTATCCCGTCGCACGCTGTCTCCGTTCGATAGCCCCACGATGAGATCAATTCCGCAAGACCAGTGCGTTCGTTTTCTTCGTCCTCTACGATGAGTACTTTTTCCTGGCTCATAAACTGGGGAACCGTGGAGTCATTATTCAGGCTTCTAGTCCTTCCTCGCAAGCGGGGATCCGCACTTTCGCCGGTCGTAAGCGGAAAATGCAGGGCAACGCACTACAGGAGTCGGTATCAATCTGAGACTCCGAGGGAAGCATCGTGTCCCGAATTGGTGCCGGACAATTCTGACAGTTGGCTGGGCAGGCACTCCGCGAGTAATATTATCTGTTCGAATCGCTTGCATTGAGCCTGCTTTGCTGTAGAATCGTCGGCTTGCAGCAGACATATTAATTTCTTTTCTGTTCCATGCGGGCCCCCAGGTCTTGGAAATTGGGCATGGATCACAGGCTAAAGCACAGTCCCGGAGGATTACATGGCACCTTGTAATGCACTTGGCAGACGTGTACTGCTCGCTGCTCTGTTGCTGGTGATGGTCTCGGTGACGGCAGCGTCGGCGCAAGAACAAGTCCCGAAGGTCGACCTGTTCGTGGGCTATCAATGGCTCAACCCCGGCGGCAGCGCGCCCCTTCCGTTTCGCTCTCCGAACAATCCATTTGCACAGAAGCTGCCGTCAATCCCGCAAGGCCTAGGAACAGCCTTAGCCTACAACTTCGATCAACACTGGGCTTTGGAATTGGATTACGGCGGGAACTATAACAAATTTGGGGTGGAGCAGACGGTATCGGTTGGCCCCCGATTCATGTGGCGGACCGAAGGCGTCAACCTGTTTGCGCATACCCTGCTGGGCTACAACCGCCTCAGCATTCCCCATCTCAATAACTCCCAGTCGGTTAGTCCGATCCTTGGCGGCGGCATCGATCTTAAGGTGTGGAAGCCGTTAAGCCTGCGGCTGATCGAAGCCGATTATGTTTTTGGACGCTTCGGTTTTGCGGATGCGGTTTCGCCGGCGTTCCCCGACATTCGACACTCCTCCTTTAACGGCGCACGGTTGCGCACCGGTCTGATCTTCAACTTTGGTTATCCTCCGGCCGTCACCCCGTCTGCCAGTTGCTCGGTGCAGCCCAGCGAGGTAATGGTAGGCGAACCGGTCACAGCAACCGCCACCGGCAGCAACTTCAACGCGAAACACACGCTAACCTACAGTTGGAGCAGCACCGGCGGGAAAGTTACCAGCAAGGACAATACCGCCAGTATCGACACCAACGGGGTCGCGGGCGGCAGCTACACCGTGACCGCTCACATTACTGACGCCAAGATGAAGAAGGGTGGAGAGGCCAGTTGCACCGCGAACTTCACGGTGAAAGAGCCGCCGAAGAACCCGCCAACCATGACCTGCTCCGCCAATCCCAGCACCGTGCAGACCGGCACGCCGTCCAACATTACTTGCACGTGCAGCAGCCCGGACAACGCTTCTGTGAGCATAAGCGGCTGGACCGCCAGCGGCGGCAGCATCTCCGGAACAGGCGGCAATGCGACCCTGAACACTACTGGCGCTTCCGCCGGTCCAATCACGGTGAGTGCGACTTGCACCGACTCTCGTGGCCTAACCGCTTCGGCTTCAACCCAGGTGACGGTGGAAGTACCGCCGCCGCCGGCGCCGCAGGCCAGCAAGCTGAGCACGTGTGACTACCCGAACCCGAAGAAGCCGTGGCGCGTAGACAACACCTGCAAGGCCGTGCTGGACGATGTGGCGCAGCGCCTGCAGCACGAGCCCGACGCCAAGCTGGTAATCGTGGGCAACGCCGACCCGACCGAGAAGCGCAAGAACCTCGCGGCCGAACGAGCCGTGGACGCCAAGGCGTATCTCTCGGGTGGCGAGGCCAAGCAGGGAATCGACGCCAGCCGAATCGAAGTGCGCACCAGCAACGAAGGCGGCAAGACGGCCGAGTTCTGGATTGTCCCGGCGGGCGCCAGCTTCACCGAGACCGGTACTACCCCGGTGGACGAGAACAAGGTGAAGGCGATCCCCGACCACCCCAAGCCCGCAGCCAAGAAAGCGGCTAAACCGAAGGCATAGAAAACAAAGCATTTAGAGAAAACTAGGGCCGGTTGGGAGCAACACCCGACCGGCCCTTTTTCATCTTCCCTTCGGTAACTTGCTGGACCCGTGCTAGGCTGGCACTCTGGCCTGCGCAGGGTATCTCTGTTCGCAGGGGCTAAACTCACCATGATTTCAGGTCCAAACTCTTGTCGCAGGTCGTTGTTGGTCTTGGTCGTCGCCTTGTTTTGCGCGACCACACTTTGGGCCGGCCAGTGGGCCGTCCTGGGGCCGGATGGAGGAGACGTCCGCAGCTTGAGCTATGATCCCTCCAACCCCGATCACATTTTCCTGGGAACCAATACAGGAACCGTTTTCTTCTCCAATGACGGCGGTCACAGTTGGTCGCGCTTCGCTCACCTCGGCAGCGGCGACGACTATGTGCTCGACCACATCGCCATTGACCCGCAGAATCCCAAGCACATGTACGCCGCGGCCTGGAGCTTGGACAACCAGCAGGCCGGTGATCTTTTCCGCTCGCACGATGGCGGCAAGAACTGGCAGGCGCTTCCCGGCATGCATGGAAAATCCATCCGTGCCATGGCAATCGCCGCTTCCGATCACAAGGTGCTGGCGGTTGGCGCGCTGGACGGCGTGTACCGCAGCACCGACGGTGGCGATAGCTGGGAGCGGATTTCTTCCGCCAACCAGAATGAGATCAAGAACATCGAGTCGATCGCGATCGACCCGCAGAACCCCAACGTGGTTTACGCTGGCACCTGGCACCTGGCGTGGAAGACGGATAACGGCGGCGCCAGCTGGCATCACATCAACAAGGGGATGATTGACGACTCGGACGTGTTTTCGATCATCGTCGATTCTTCGAATCCATCGGTAGTGTTCGCCAGCGCCTGCTCGGGCATTTACAAGAGCGACAGCGCAGGCGAGATGTTCCACAAGATTCAGGGAATCCCGTTTTCCGCGCGGCGCACGCGAGTGCTGCGCCAGGATCCCGGCAATCCGAAGATCGTGTACGCCGGAACCACCGAGGGTCTGTGGAAGACTACGGACCTGGGCCAGACCTGGAAGCGCGTCAGCAACCCCGAGACTGTCGTCAACGACGTGCTGGTGGATCCGCGCAATTCGCAACGTGTCCTGCTGGCTACAGACCGGAGCGGCGTGATGGCCAGCGACGACGGGGCGCAGAGCTTCGTGGCCTCAAATCATGGCTACACGCACCGTTACGTGTCTGCGATTGTGGCCGACAAGAACGATCCCAACGCCATCTTTGCGGGTGTCGTCAACGACAAGGAGCAAGGCGGCGTATTCACTTCCCACGACGGCGGGCAGCACTGGATGCAGAAGAGCGCAGGACTGGGCGGCCGTGACGTGTTTAGCTTGCAACCGGCCGGCAACGGCGCGCTGATCGCCGGGACCAACCGTGGCATTTTCATGCTCGATCGCAACGCCAGCCAGTGGCGGCCGATCAACGCCATCGTTAACGAGAAGACTTCCTCCCGGACCGTGATGAAAGGGAAGAAGAAGACCGCGGTCGCGACCAAGACGGCGGTCCGTTCGGTGCTGGATGCCAAAGTCAACGACCTCGAAGTCACACCCAAGCGCTGGCTCGCAGCCACTACCGCGGGCCTGTTCGCCAGCACGAACGAGGGCAAGAGCTGGAGCGGCGGTCCGGTTCTAGGTCAACAGGAGATGGTTGCTGTGCAGGCCGAGGGTGAACTGGTAGCCGCGGCCACGCGCTCCAACGTCTTTGTCTCCAACGATGGTGGAACCAGCTGGAAGCAGGGCCATCTGACCTCGTTTGTAACCAGCCTGCGCAACCTGGCTATTACCCCGGACGGTCAGATTCTGGTCGCGTCGCGGGAAGGCGCCTTCCGCAGTTCCGATGCGGGAGCGACTTGGGAGCACATGTTGAATGGCTTGCCGGACAAGAACATCAGCTCCATTTCCTACGACGAAAGCAATAAGCGGCTGCTGGCCACCAGCACCGCGACCGGCGTAGTCTTCCAGAGCCATGATGGCGGGCGCAGCTGGCGTCGGGGACCCGACTCAGGATATCCGCTGCGCCGCATCAGCGTGGTGCACGGGCGTTTCATGGCAGCTACGCCGTTCGACGGCGTGATTGCCCAGCCGGACCATGAAGCCGAGAGCGCATCGGCGGAGCCAGGCTCGTCAGAGTAACCAATACCAACCCCGGAGAGACGCAGCTTGCTGCGTCTCTCCTGTGAAATACCACGGAGGAGCAGCCAGGCGGCTGCTCCTCCGTTTTCGTTTGGCCAAAGTGAATCCTCGTGTGCGACTGGGTCTCCAACCCGGTCAGGCCCGGGGGGCCGCATCAGTGTGACGAGGTAAGAACAAGCTGACGAGAATAGCAAGCAGTGCGGCCAGATTTGTTCTGCTTTTTCTCGGCGGCCGTCTAGCGGTTCGCCAGCGTCGAAAGGCCCGGCGCCTTCAGGAGATGCTCGTCGGCCGTGACTAGGGTGAGATCATAGACCCGCGCTGTCGCCGCCAGAAAATAGTCTGCCGGATCGCGATGGGGGAGTTGCAAGCGTGCTGTTTCCAGCGCCACCTCATGGGTGATGGGTGCTTCTCTTAACAGCAGGGCACGCATCGCTCGCGGGACCCACACGTCAGGTTCCTGGTCCAACACCATGCGTTTCTTTTGGCACAAGATGAGTACTTCCCAGATGCTGATGGGAGACAGCCACAGCTCATTGTCCGGGTTCTCGAGTTCCTTTGACACCCGTCGGGAAAGGCGATCGGTTTCGAGTACGCTCCACACCCAGATGTGAGTGTCCAGCAGGAGTTTCATCAGCGCAGCACTTCCCAGTCTTCCTCGTCGCTGGCCGGGGAGACGATGTCGCCTACGATGCGGCCAGTCCCCTGCATTGCGCCCAGGGTTCTCTTTGGCATTTGCGCTGGCGATGGTGGCACGACTTCCGCGATTGGCTGGCCGAAGCGCGTTACCAATACAGGCCTTCCCGTCTTGCGGACCTTCTCCAGTACCGCGAGGCAGGTGGCCTTGAATTTCGAGATGGCGATTTCTTCCATGATTCTCCTCAGATCATACCATGGTCAATGACCATGGTCAAATTCCTCCGGCGGCAAAGAATCTGCCTGAAAAAAGTACATGGCGTAGCATCCGTCGCACTAGTAACTTATTGATTTATAAAACCTAGGCGATGGCATCCTCCGTGCGACATAAGATCGGTTGGTAGGTAGCAAGGAGGATTGTTCCATGAGGTATTGGAAGGCCACGAGTCTTGCAGTTCTGTTTCTGGCGCTGGCTTTGGCCACTGGCTGCTCGCGGCAGCCCGGGGTACAGGCGTCGGACGAGAACGCCGCCAGTGACCAGCAGTTACCCTTCGACCGCGCGGCCGACAAGAACGGGATCTCCCCAACGGGCTCACTGATACCGGCCGCGATTCCAGCCGGAACTCCGATTACGATCCGGCTGCAGTCGTCTGTGTCCAGTGCCGAGTCTCATTCCGGCGAGTCTTTCGAGGCGGTACTCGACGAGCCCATCGTCGTGGACGGACAAACAGTGGCGCCCCGCGGGGCGGCGGTCACCGGGAAAGTAGTGGCGGCCAAAGCTTCCGGCCGTCTGCAAGATCCCGGCTATCTGCGGTTGACGCTGACCTCGCTCGAGGTCAATGGCAAGCCGCTCCCGCTTCAGACCTCCAGTGTCTTTGTCAAAGGCGGCTCTCACGAGAAACGCAACCTGGCCATGATTGGCGGTGGCGCTGGCGCCGGTGCACTGATTGGCGGAATCGCGGGCGGGGGCAAAGGCGCGCTGATCGGTAGCGCCATTGGCGCGGCTGGCGGCACGGGCACGGCCTATGCCACCGGCAAAAAGGATGTGGGATTTTCTACCGAGCGGCGCCTCACCTTTCGCTTGACCCAGGCCGTCGCCGTGCAGATCTGAGTTTGATCCCGCCTGCTTTCCGAAATGGGCGCGAGCCATCGCGCCCATTCTTGTGCCCCTTTTGGTCCTCCCGCAATGTGCATCCTCCGGTCTTCCATCACAAATCGCTGTGATGAGTGCACTTAGCACGAACCGGCGATCGGCCTACACTTCCCAAATAGGGAGCGTGCACGAAGGCGGAGCTTATCCCATTGGTTCCCGATTCGGGAGCTGACCATGGCTTTCGGCTGCTCTCCTGGGTTCATATTCTCGACCGCGCAGCTTGCGAGCGACCCGCCGACTTCCCCCGCCAGGCGGTTCGCGAGGCGCAGGCGAGAGGTCCCGTCAAGCACGATTCTATGAGTGCGATCGCGCAGTTCGACGCAAGGGGCGAGGGGTTGGCTGATCTCGCGCTGTTGAGCGCCGCAGTGGCCGCTTGTCCGGAGAGTTTGGCGGTCATCGAAAGCGGACGGATTCTCTACGCCAATCGCGCGTTCGCGCAGATGTTTGGTTATCACTACCGAGCAGAGGTTGAGGGGCGAGCATTGTCGGACTTTGTGCCGCCGGGCCGCGCCTGCACTCGGCTTTCTCCCCAAACAGCGGATGCCAGCCCGGAAAGCGAATGCGGCTATCCCGCGTGCGAATTTACCAGTACGCGGCCGGACGGAACCCGCATCCGTGTGCAAAGTTGTTGCGCCAGTTTTCGTGCCGAGGACCGCACCCTGCTCATCCTCAGCGCGCGCGACATCAGCCACGGTGAGCGCCGCCGTCTGGTGCGAGAGAGCGACAAGCGCTTCCGCGCAATTTTCGACGCTGCGGCTATGGGGATTGTGCAATGCACCACCGAGGGACGGGTGGTCGAGACTAACCCGGCGGTGGAACGCATGCTCGGCTACACCCATGCCGAACTGCGGGGAATGCATTTCCGCGACTTCACCTATCCCGACGACCTGGCCGGCGACGTCGAACTGTTCGAGGAGATGGTGTCCGGCAAACGCGACTACTACCAGATCGAAATCCGCTACCTGCGCAAGGATGGTGGCAGCGGCTGGGTTCGGCTGACGGTTTCGCTGGTGCGCGGGCCGGACGGGAATCCGGAGTTCACCATCGGCATGGTGGAAGACATCACCGAGCGCAAGCAGGCCGAGCAACAACTGCGCGAAGCCCAGAAAATGGAAGCCATCGGGCGCCTGGTCGGCGGAGTGGCCCACGACTTCAACAACCTGCTCACCGGCATCATGCTGTACTGCGATTTGCTGCTGGCCGGCTTGGATCCTAACGGACGCCTCCGCCACCACGTGGAAGAAATTCGCATGGCCGGCGAACACGGAGGCGCACTCATCCAGCAATTGCTGGCTGTGGCCCGGCAGCAGGTGGTCGAACCTCGCGTGCTGTCGTTGAACCAGGTGATCTCCGGGATGCGCAACCTGCTGTCGCGACTGATTGGCGAGAACATCGAATTGGTGACTGACCTGTCCGCTGACTTGTGGTCCGCCAAGATGGATCCTGCGCAGGTCCAGCAGATCATCCTCAACCTGGTGCTGAATGCGCGGGACGCGATGCCCGATGGCGGCAGAGTCACGCTGCAGACCCTGAACTGCACTGAGCCCAACCAAAGCGGTGACCTCCAGGACCGCGATCTCACTCCCTGCATCGAGCTGATGGTCACGGATACCGGCTGCGGCATGGATGCGGGAACCCGCTCTCACCTCTTCGAACCCTTCTTCACCACCAAGCAAACCGGGCGGGGCAATGGCCTGGGACTGGCTACGGTGCACGGCATCGTGAAGCAGAGTGGCGGGACGATCGCGGTGGAGAGCGAACTGGGACAAGGAACGCGAGTCGTGATCTGTCTGCCCCGGGTGCCGGCAGAATGCGAAACCACCCCCATCGCGCTGAGCACTTCCGCCCTGAAGGGCCACGAGACGGTGCTGCTCGTGGAAGACGACTCGGCGGTGCGCAACGCTGCACGCCGGGTGTTGACCCAGTGCGGGTACTGCGTGCTGGAGGCGGCCAATGGCACCGAAGCGTTGAAGGTTTGCCACAACCACCCCGGCAACATCGATGTTTTGGTCGTAGACCTGGTGATGCCGGGCATGAGCGGACGGGAAGTCGCCCGGCGCCTGCGGCTGGCCCGGCCCAACCTGCGCGCGCTCTACATGTCCGGTTACAACCAGACCGAGCGAAACTCCGACCCGGAAACCATCGTGCTGTTTCGCAAGCCGTTCACCGGCAGCGCCTTGGCGCAAAAGTTAAGAGAAGTATTGGAGCAACCCACCCCACCGGTCCGCATGACAGATCCGATTCCACAGAAGAGGGATGAATCATGACCACTGCACAAGTCACCCTACCGATCCCAACCCCCCAGATCGAAGGCGCCAACTTTCTCAACCTCCTGGTCGTGGATGATGAGCGCGCGATTCGCGAAGCCTGCCGGGAAGTCGCCCAATCGCTGGGCTTCAATACCTTCGCGGCTGATTCGGCCGAGCACGGCTATCGCCTGCTGGATGCGCATGGGGTTGATGTAGTGCTGCTCGACTTGAGGCTCCCGGGTGCGGGAGGTCTGGAGGCCTTGCATCAGATCAAGGAACGCCGTCCCGATGCCGTGGTGATCGTGGTGACCGGCTACGGCACGGTGCAGTCGGCGGTGCAGGCCATGAAAAACGGCGCCTACGACTACGTCACCAAACCCTTCGGCATGGATGAACTGAAGTTGTTGCTGGAGCGGGTCGCAGGTCACCTGAAGTTGAAGACTGAGAATCGCATGTTGCGCGAAAAGATCAAGTCCAAGCAGGGCTTCGGCAGCATTGTGGGGCGGGCGCCGGAGATGGAGAAGTTGTACCGCATCATCGCCAAGGCGGCGCACAGCAGCCATCCCGTGCTCATCCTGGGCGAGAGCGGCACCGGCAAGGAGATGGTGGCGCGGTCCATCCATTTCTCCGGGCCATTCCGCGACAAGCCGTTCATCCCGGTGGACTGCGGCTCACTGGTCCCCACACTGATCGAGAGCGAACTGTTCGGCTACGTCAAGGGAGCCTTTACCGGTGCCAACCACTCGAAGGAGGGACTGCTGGCGATTGCCGAGGGCGGCACGGTGTTTCTCGATGAGGTGGGCGAGTTGCCCGTCGACCTGCAAGCCAAGCTGCTGCGGGCCATCCAGGAGAAAGAAATTCGCCCGGTGGGAAGTACCAAGCGGGTTCCGATTAACGTGCGAATCCTGGCCGCTACCAACCGCGACTTGGAGCAGGCGGTAGCGCAAGGCACTTTCCGGCGCGATCTGTATTTCCGGTTGAACGTGCTCAGCCTGCGGATTCCGCCTCTGCGCGAGCGGCGGCAGGACATCCCGCTGCTGGCAGCCCACTTCCTGGAGCGCCTGTCCCGCACCTCGGGACAGGAGCGGGTCCTGAGCGATGACGCGCTCAAAGCGATGCTGGCCTACGATTGGCCGGGCAATGTGCGCGAGCTGGAAAACTGTCTGGAGCGGGCCTGCGCCTTCAGCACCGGTCCCATCGTGCACGTGAGTGACTTGCCGACCTCCATCCATAGCGCTCCCGATGGCATGCCGTCAGGAGGGGACGTCTCCACCCGCATCATTCCCCTGGCGGAGTTGGAAAAGCAGACCATCCTGAGTGCCATCGCTCAGCTGAATGGGGACAAATTGCTGGCCGCGCGTCTGCTGGGGATCGGGAAGACGACGCTGTACCGGAAATTGAAGGAGTACGCTTCCCAGGAATGAACGGAAGTGGCGTACGGGCTTCCCGCAATGGGAAGCAACCAAGGCGAAAAAAGTCACAAGTGGTGCGTTTTCAGTTGCAAGGTCTGTGGCGGGAGACGTGCAATTAAAGTTGTCATGATTCTACTCATCACGCCTTCCGCGAGAGCCCAGGAGTGTGCCGAAGCGCTACAGCAGGCCACCAATGAACCCGCGCAGGTAGCCACCACGCTGCACCAGGCGGCAACAGAACTACGCGCGCAGGAGTACTCGGCGGTCGTCGTCGATCAATCCTTGCTGGACGCGGAGCCGGATGCGAGCGAGATGGTTCTGCAGCATATCGGGACGGCCATGCCCGTCCACGTCAACTTCGCCATCAGCGGAATTGAGCGGGTAGTGCGGGAAGTGCGGGCCGCGCTGTGCCGCCGCAAGCGGGAAGTCCTGGTTGCCCGGCAGGCAGTTGAACAGGCGCTACGCAGCGAGCTAAAGGGAACGGTCACAGCGATGCTGCTCTCCTGCGAACTGGCGCTTCAGGCACCGAATCTGCCCAATGCTGCCGAAGCCAAGATCCGCGCCGCCTATGAGCTTGCCCGGGAGCTGCGCGCGAAGATCGGGCTCACGAGCGAGGATGCAGCCGCGAGAGATGCCGAGGTTCTAGCCTCGCATCGTTGAAGGGCTAGGCACATCGAAGGTGGGCACGCAGCGCCAACCCGTGCGGGGCAGGCAGGCCATGCCGCTCCGGGCTGCGGTTCTGGCTATTTCCCCCTGTTTCCCCCTCCATTATCTGTAGTGCAGTGTGTTCACTGGGTCCACTTGCGCCGCGCGCCGGGCCACGAAGCGGGTGATCCGGCTCGATCACTGTGCAAGGTTTTGCAGTTGTCACAATACGAAGAAGAAGTTCTTCAGGCAGGACAGCGTTCCCCATTAGAATAGGTCCAGCGCAGAGACGGCGATGGCTGTCGCCTGCGGCTGGAGCGAACCAAGGGGACCCCAGTGCACGTACTCGTGACCGCCGACACTTTGAGTGGCGTGTGGACCTACACACGCGAACTGGTTACGGGATTAGTCAGCCGTGGCGTGCGTGTCACTCTGGTCAGCCTCGGTGAGATTCCCCTCCCGCAACAGACTTCCTGGATGGACAACCTGCACGGGCTGGATTACCGCCCCACCGCCTTCCGTCTCGACTGGATGCAGGAAGGTGAACTGGATGTGGAGGACTCCTCCGCGTATCTCACCGCGCTGGTGAAGGAAATCAAGCCCGACCTGCTGCACCTGAACCAGATATGTTATGGCAGCCTTCCCGTGGCCGCACCCCGCGTGGTTGTAGCCCACGGCGACTTGATTACCTGGTGGAAGGCGGTGCACGGACACGGACCCAAAGAGAGCCGCTGGCTGCGTTGGTATCGCGAACTTATCAGCGGCGGGCTCGCGAAAGCTGACGCGGTCGTCGCCCCCACGGCATGGATGCTGGATGCGATTCGTGCCAGCTACATCTCGCCCCGGCGAGACGCCGTCATCTACAACGGTCGTAATCCGATCTTTTTTAATCCGTACGTCAGCAAGGACGATTCCGTGCTGGCGGTGGGGCGGTTGTGGGACGCGGGCAAGCAGGTTTCATTGCTGACGCAGTACACCCATCCCATGCCGGTTTGCATCGTCGGCGCTGACGCGCCGGTGCAGGCTCCCATGGTTCCGATTCGTGCCGACGTCAAAGTTGCCACCGAGAACACCTGCGTGGCCTTGAAAGGGCCGCAGACCGAAGCGCAACTCCGCACCCTGTACAGCCGTGCAGCTATTTTTGCAGCTACCTCGCGCTACGAGCCTTTCGGCATGACCGCTCTGGAAGCGGCCCTTTCCCGATGCGCGCTCATTGCCAACGACATTCCTACGTACCGTGAAATCTGGGGCGACGCCGCGCTCTATTTCCGCGCCAACGATGCCGGCAGCCTGGCCGCGATGATCCGCCGCTTGAGCAGCGAACCGGATTTGTGCCGTACCTATGCCGGCCTCGCCTACCAGCGCGCCCGCGAACGCTTCAACGCCAAGCGCATGCTGGATGACTATCTGCAGTTGTACCGGAATCTGCTGGCTGCGAAGTCGGTGGCGGCGTAAGGAAGCTGCGGTAGTGGTGCAGCCTGAGAATCCCGCCACCTCCTGCTTTGCGGCCTTTGCGGCCTTTCTTTGCGAGCCTTGCGGTAAAAGGTCTTAAACCGCAAAGTGCGCCAGGGACTCGCAAAGGGCGCAAAGAAGACGATCGGCGCGAACTCAAACTGCACCACTGCCGAAGCTGCCAGCAGCTAGAACCCATCAGCTGGAAGCTGGTATCTTCTATCCGTACTCAGATTGGCCACGGAGGCCTCATGGCTGCGATAAAGATCACTGTCAGGAAAAACGGACCGTGTCGAGTGGAAGGTCCTGAGGGTTCCATCGAACTGGTGGACGCGGATGGCAACAAGTACGATCTGACCGGCAAACCTGCGTTTTCCCTTTGCCGCTGCGGCGGTTCGGTCAACAAACCTTTCTGTGACGGAACCCATAGCAAAATCGGATTCCAGGCGGCAGAGTCGGCAGTGAAAAAGGCCGATGAAGCCATAACCGCCGAACTCCCGAAGCTGCCCTAAAGTGGTTCTGTCACAACTGAAGACATAAAACAGACTCGGTAAAGCCCGCCCGGCAGGCGAGACGACTCCGCCCCCAGGCAGAAATACGAGGATTCCTGTGCGCGATTCACGAGATCGAGAGCTGGGGATGGGCCGCCGGATCACCCGGCGTGACTTCCTGAACGGAGTAGCGCTGACCGTGGGTGCAGCCATGCTCCCTCCGAGCGCCTTCGCTGCCTTTGACGTGCAAGCCGATCCCGAGAAGTCTGCAGACTACTATCCCCCGGCTTTGACCGGTTTGCGCGGCAGCCATCCGGGATCGTTTGAGACCGCTCACAGCCTGCGCGATGGAACGTTCTGGGACCAGGCCGGGAAACCCGTCGATACCGGAGAAACCTACGATCTGGTTGTGGTCGGCGGCGGAATCAGCGGGCTTGCGGCGGCCCACTACTTCCGCAAGGTAGCCGGTCCGAAAGCGCGCATCCTTATCCTGGACAATCACGACGACTTCGGCGGGCACGCCAAGCGCAACGAGTTCCGCGCCGGAAACCGCTTCCTCCTGGGCTACGGTGGGACATTTTCCATCGAGAGCCCAGCCCCCTACAGCGCCGTGGCCAAGGGCCTGATCGAGGAGCTGGGAATTGATGTTGCTTCCTACCCGAGGTACGTGGACAAGAAGCTGTATTCTTCGCTGGGCCTGCGGCCGAAGATTTTCTTCGACAAAGAGACGTTCGGCGCCGACAAGCTGGTGGCGAATCCGAACCTGCGGGGCGGCGGCGAGAGCGAGCACGAGGCAGAAGCAGGCGCCAAGGTCCTGGAGATGTTCCTCAAAGAGGCTCCGCTCTCCGACCAGGCCAAGGCCGATTGCCAACGCCTGTTCGGCGGCGACCAGGACTACTTGCCTGGACTCAGCGCCGAAGAGAAAAAGGGTCGCCTGGCGCGCATGAGTTACAACCGCTTTCTGACTGACCTCGTGAAGGTGGCTCCGGAAGTGGTTTCGCTGCTCCAGCCTATGCCACAGCCGCTGTTTGGCGTGGGCTTCGATGCGGTCTCGGCGCAGGATGCCTGGGGGCTGGGTGCTCCCGGCTTTGACGGGATGAATCTGGGTGCACCGGGCAAGGGGATGAACCGCGATGCCATCCCGAACGACGAAGCGGAGAAGTATTTCTTCCACTTCCCGGACGGGAATGCTTCAATCGCACGTCTGCTGGTGCGCAAGCTGATCCCGCAGGCAATTCCGGGGAGTTCCGCTACCGATGTGGTGACCTCCCGCGCCAACTACGCGAAGCTGGACGACCCAGTATCGGCAGTGCGGATCCGCCTGAACAGCACCGTAGTGCGGGTGAAGCATGTAGGCGATCCCGCCAGCGCGAAAGAGGTGGAAGTCGCCTATGCGCGCGGCGGGAAGGTGTATACCGCCCGAGCCGCGCACGCCATCCTCGCCTGCTGGCACGTGGTGATTCCCTACATGTGCGAGGAACTGCCGGACGCGCAGAAGGAAGCGCTGGCCTCGGCAGCCAAGGTACCCCTGCTTTACACCAACGTGGTCCTCCGGAACTGGACTTCGTGCCAGAAACTGGGTGCGAGCTCCATCTATGCGCCCAGCGCCTATCACCCCTACATGAACCTGGATTTGCCGGTAAGCATCGGCGACTACCATTGCCCCACCAAGCCGGAGGAGTCGATCGTCGTACACATGGTGAAGACGCCGTGCAAGCCGGGCCGTCCCGCCCGCGACCAGCATCGCATCGGACGCATGGAGCTGTTCAGCACCACGTTTGACACCATGGAGCGCAAGATTCGGGAGCAGATGGCGCGCACGCTGGGACCGGGAGGCTTCGATCCCGCGCGAGACATCTCGGCCATTACCGTGAATCGCTGGCCACACGGCTACGCCTACGAATACAACTCGCTCTGGGACAAGTTCTGGCTGGAGGGTGGGGAACTGCCCTGCGAGGTCGCGCGCAAGCCTTTTGGACGGCTGGCGATTGCCAACTGTGATGCGGGTGCCTACGCCTACACTGATGAGGCCATCAATCAGGCCTACCGGGCGGTGGGGGAAATTACCGGGAAAACATAATGGCGCGCTGCGGATTCCTGATGCGAGGCCTGCGCGATTTCCAGCCTCACTTCTTCAGCTCTTCCGCCCAATTGGTCACCACCGTGATCGATTGGTTCACCTGCTGAGAGATCACATTGAGAAGGATCTTGCGTTCGTCCGGCGCCACATCATAGAAGAACAGTTGGCTGGAAGTATTGGACACGAGTTGCTGCGCAGTGCCGAATTGCAGGCTGTCGTTCAGTTGCTTCACTGGTACCACGAAAACCGTGTAGCTGAGATTCGCGTAATAGAGCCCCTTGCCGTCTGCACTCCACAACGGCCCATTGCCTCCGCTCTGCGAGACCTGCCATTTCCCCTGACCGCCACGGAAGGGTACGACGTACACCTCCGGTTGGCCGGACTCGTTGGACGAGTAGGCGAGCCAGCGGCCGTCGGGCGACAGCCTTCCTCCGGCTGCGAAAGAGTTCGCACCGTGCGGCACGACCAGGAAAGGCTTGCGATCTCCGTCTAAAGGCATCGCCCAGATCTCCTCGCCATTTCCAAAAAACGGCCCGCGGGAATAGAGCAGGTACTTGCCATCGCGTGACCAATCGCTGACAAGAATGAGCTGATCATCATCGAGTAGAAGCTCCTCGGCGCCACTGCCGTCAGAGGGCTTGCGGTAAATATGATGCCGGCCGTTGCGTTCGGAGCTGTAGACGATCCACTTGCCATCGGGCGACCAAACCGGGTAATTGTTCGAAACTGGGCCGAAAGTGAGCCGGGTCCGAACCCCGCGGGCGAGGTCGAGCACCCAAATGTCATTCGCGCCAACATCGATCTGGAGGGCGATTCGGTCCCCTTGCGGTGACAAACGCGCAAATTGCAGGTTCGAGAGCTTTTCGGCCACGGTGCCGATCTGTTTCCCGGTGCGATCGACCCAGATGAGCTGCCAGTCAGGCGCCCCACCACTGCCCATCACCAGCAGTCCGTTGTCCGAGGCGGAGGCGTCCATGTGCCACGTGCTGAGATCGTTGGCGACCCCGTTGGCCACGACCTGCGGGTCGCCGCGCAGCTTCCCCGATGCAGGATCGAAGCCTTGCGCCATCAACTGGCTATCCCGTGCGAATGATACAAAACCGTTGGAGTAGATCGCGTTCGAGAGGGAGCGGAACAGCACACGGTTCTCGGCGCCATCGAGCGACGCGAGGTAAACCGCGTCCTGATCGGACTTGGAGGAATCGTGATTGATGGCGACATAAAGAAAATGCTTGCCGTCGGGAAGAAAGAAGGGCCAGCGATGCGAAGTGTGCATGGTCCGGTCAAGTTTGGTAACCGGAACCGGGGTCCCGCCGCTGGCGCTGACCCGCACTATGGCCGCCTGCGTGTCTGTAGTGAGGAGGATCACCCCGCCGGGTCCCCAGGTACCTCCGCGGCCCTGCGGCGCATCGCAAATCACCAGCGGAGAGCCGCCGCTGAGATCAATGCTTTTGAGCTTCCCATCGGCAAAGAAGGCAAGCGACCGGCCATCCGGAGACCAGAAAGGAAATGTCGCCTTGTCCGTTCCCGGCAGCGCGTGCGCCTCAAGTTGTCCCATGGGCCGCACCCACAGCATGACTTTCCCGTCCGCTGCACCAGCAGTAAACGCGACGTAGCCGCCATCGGGCGACAGTACGGGTGGTCCAGCCAGGTCGCCGGTCAACCGGAATGTGTTGCTCTCCGGAGGAGCAATTACCGTGCGGATGGCACGAGCCGGTTGACTGGGACCTTTGATGAACATTCCAGCCAGTACGCCAGCCACAATCGCGATGGTGACGACGGCGGCCCACAGTAGCCGCTCGCGACTGGAGCGTGGGGATGACGCCACAACCGGAGTCGCCGGCGACGACCCGCCTTCGGCAATCCATCTGAGCTCCAGCTTAATGTCGTGCGCGGTCTGGTATCGCTCCTCCGGATTCTTTTGCAGGCAGGTTTTCACCACATGCTCGAACGCTGGTGGGGTCATGGGCTTGGCGGCGCTGATCGGCTCGGGATCCTTCTCCAGGATCGACGATGCTACCGAGATCTGGCTCTTGCCCTCAAACGCACGCTTTCCCGTCGCCATCTCGTACAGCACCGCGCCGAACGCGAAGATGTCGCTGCGCGCGTCAGCTTCTTTTCCCTCAATCTGCTCCGGCGACATGTACTGGATGGTGCCGACAATGCTGCCCGCAGTCGTAAGCGGACTGACCGGACTGGGACCGCTCAAAGTCGCCACCGCAGTGAAGGCAGGCGCCATGCCGGTTGCTGGGGCACTCATGCCGTAAGGCTTCGCCAAGCCAAAGTCCATCAGCTTTGCGCCGGACTTGGTCAGCATCACGTTCGCCGGCTTCAAATCGCGGTGGGCAATGCCGGCTCGATGCGCGACCTCCAGTGCATCGGCTACTTCGACGCCGACTTTGAGCACTTCGTTCAGTGGCAGAGGGCCTTTTCGCAGTCTCTCCGCCACCGTCTCCCCTTCGAGCAACTCCATAACCAGGTAGTCGGTTCCATCCTGCGAACCGATGTCGTAGAGATGACAAATGTGAGAGTGATTCAGGGAGGAGATAGCCCGCGCCTCTCGCTCCAGTCGCTGCTTCAGTTCCGGGGAAGAGGAAAGGTGGGTGGCAAGGACCTTGATGGCCACTTGCCGGTCCAGACGAGTATCGCGCGCACGATACACTTCGCCCATGCCGCCTGCCCCGAGCGATGCGACGATTTCGTAGGGTCCCAGTTTTGCGCCGGCGGTGAGGGCCATAGAGTAGCGGCGATTATACCCTTAGACTGCTACTGCTTTAAGGCGTAGCGCCGCCGTCTCGGCGGCTGTCCGGCGGGCGTCTCGCCCGCCGCACCGGCGGCAAGAGACCCGAAGCCTGAAGCCCGCTCTCCTCAGTGGATCGTCTTCGTCTTCCGCGACATGTAATCCATCAGCAGATACTGCCCTAATGTGTATGGGGTGGTGAAGTACGCCTTCCCGCGGCACATCTCCGTGACCTTCTGCACGAACTGCACCAGGCCGTAATCCGACGCCAACATGAAGGTGTTGATCAGCACCCCCGCACGCTTGCACTTCGAGACCTCCTCCAGCGTCTGGCTCACCACTAAGGGATCAAGCCCAAATGCATTCTTGTAAATGCGGCCGTCCTCCAGCGTCAGCGCAGATGGCTTGCCGTCCGTGATCATCACAATCTGCTTCATGTCTTTTCGTTGGCGCTGCAGGATGCGCTGCGCTAGACGCAGGCCCTCGCGGGTGTTGGTGTAGTACGGCCCCACCTTGACCCGCGCCAATTGCGAGAGCGGCACTTCTTCGGCGGAATCATGAAACAGAATCAGCGACAGGGAATCGCCTGGATACTGCGTGCGAATCAGGTGCGAGAGCGCCATGGCCACTTTCTTGGCCGGAGTGAAGCGATCTTCGCCATACAGAATCATGGAGTGCGAGCAGTCCAGCATGAGCACGGTCGCACAAGAAGATTGGTACTCACACTGGTGTACCTGCAGGTCGGAGTACTCGATGTTCAGCGGCAGTTTTGCCCCTTCGCGCTGAATGGCGCTGGAAAGAGTGGCCGTGATGTCGAGGTTCAGGGTGTCGCCAAATTCGTAGCGCCGCGAGGCGCCGCTGGTCTCGATGCCGGTCGCGAGGTCGCGCGTGTCGTGCCGCCCAAAGCTGGACTTGCCGAGCGATCCCAGCAAATCACGCAGCGTTTTGAAACCCAGAAAGTCCAGACTCTTGTCGGTGATCTCGAATTTGGTCTGCTGCTGCGCCTCCCCGACTTGCCCGCCGACGCTGGACTGCCGCGCCTGGTCATGCGGCTGATCGATGCTGATGTAGTCTTCCTGTTCCATGCGTTCGATCAGTTGCTCGATGAGATCGTCCAGGGTCCCTTCCGCCTGCATCTGCTGCAGCCGTTCGCGCATTTGCTCGTCCAGCAGATCGCCTTCGAGCAAAGCCTGCTCGATAGCATGGCGCAGATCGTCGAGCGTTTGCTCGCCCTCGGGCGGATCGTAATACATGTAGTCCTGAAACCCGCTCTGCAAAAGGTAATCGGAGAGCGCGCTGAGCAAATCCTCCATGCTCATCTCGCCGGCGGGGTCGGGAACGTATTTGCTGTAACGAATGCGTTTCATAAGAGCAGTCGTTAGTCGTTGGTCATTGGTCATTAGTCAAACACCTAAGGGTGTTCGAGCCAACGACCAACGACTACCGACCAACGACTAGTTAAATTGCCTTCTCGGCCGGTACGGCGGTTCCTCGCGGTCGAAGGGCTTTTCCGCCGGCTTGGGTTGCTTCTCTCCCGCAGTGAACACCCGCTCCTCGTTGCGCCCAATGCGCTTGTGCGCATGCAGGCCTTCCAAAACGAACTCCGCCGCGGAAACTTGCGTCTCCGGGCTGTCCTTCGGACCGACGCCGACCTTGCCCAGCTTGTCCATCAAACCCTGGATAGTCTGCAACGCCTGCAAAACCTCAGTGGCGCCCGCCGTGTCAGAAAGCTGAATCTCGCCGCCCAGATCGAACCACTGCACAATCTGCTGGGTGTTCACGCCGGTGAAGTACTCGTCGTAAGTCTTGGCGATAGCGGCGCGGATGAGTTCGCGTCCCACGTGGTCCGCCCCTTTCATCTCGCCTTCGTACTCCAGTTCCAGTTTGCCGGTGATCGCGGGCATGGCGGCGTACACATCGCCGATGCGCGGCACCACCACCTTCTCATCATGATGGATAGCGCGCCGCTCGGCGTTCGAGATCACGTTTTCCATGCAGGATATGGGCAGGCGCTGGCTGACTCCGGAGCGCTTGTCAATTTTCTTATCCTCCCGCGCCGCGAACGCAACCCGCTCGATCACTTCGTGCACGTACTTGGGCACATGCAGCGTGTAACCGTCGCGCCGCATCCAGGCTTCCTGCGCAGTAATCGCGATGCCTTCTTCGATGGAAGCCGGATAGTGGGTGCGGATCTCCGAGCCAATGCGGTCTTTTAACGGCGTGATGATCTTCCCACGCGCCGTGTAGTCTTCCGGGTTCGCGCTGAACACCAAAGCCACATCCAGCGGCAGGCGGATGGGATAGCCCTTAATCTGCACATCGCCTTCCTGCATGATGTTGAACAGTCCGACCTGGATTTTGCCGGCCAGGTCGGGCAGTTCGTTGATGGCGAAGATGCCGCGGTTGGCCCGAGGCAGCAGCCCGTAGTGCACTGTCAGTTCGCTCGAGAGTTCATGTCCGCCGCGTGCTGCCTTGATGGGATCAATGTCGCCAATCAAATCGGCAATGGTCACGTCCGGCGTCGCCAGCTTCTCCACGTAGCGCGCTTCCGGCGTGAGATAAGCGATGGGAGTATCGTCGCCATGCTTCGCGACCTCCTCGCGGCAGCGCCGGCAGATGGGCGCATAGGGGTCATCGTGAATCTCGCAGCCCGCTATATACGGCGTCTGCGGATCGAGCAGCGTGGTGAGCGAACGCAGGATGCGGCTCTTCGCCTGCCCGCGCAATCCCAGCAGGATGAAGTTGTGCCGCGAAAGGATGGCGTTGATGATCTGGGGCACGACCGTATCGTCATAGCCCACGATGCCGGAGAAAATGGGCCCACCCGCGCGCAGCTTGGTCACCAGGTTGTCGCGCAGTTCGTCTTTCACCCGCCGGGTACGCAAACGTTGTTCGGAGAATGGACTGTGGCGCAACTCACCCAGCGTCCGCGGGAAACTCATGATGGAAAACCCCCAGGGGAAACAACTTTCTGGTTCCGATTATACCCCCGGTTGCGTCACCGGCTGGTGTGATGATTTAGCTTGCGTGGCCGTTGCCGCCGGCCTTCTGGCGCACGTGCACCGTCCGCCGCAGATTGGGCAGGATGGTTTCGAAGTAGTGGATGACGGCTTGCAGGCGCTCGGCCTCCGACTTCATCCCCAGCAGGTTTTGTTTGAAGTCAAGATCGAGCGGCATCGAGCCGGCAATGTGAAAGGAGAGTTGCGCGATCTCCTCTTCTGACGGTTTTTGGGGCTCCGCCCCCGCCAGGGCCAGAATGTCGTTATGCAACTTGACCGCATGGGCGACTTCTTCCGCAGTCGCTTTGCCCGGCTCATCGTGCAGGTACAGGACGTCAGCTTGCAGAAACGCTCGCTCCTGGTTCACTTCCATGACTTCGAAGCGTTCCAGGCCCTGGGTCACGATGTCCATGCGGCCGTCGTCGTACTTCTTGGTGACGGTGACGATCTCCGCGGTGCAGCCGATCTCGGCTATCTCCTCGTCCTTGGCGCGCACCACGCCGAAGGGCCGCTTCCCGGCCAGGCATTCCGCGATCATCTCGCGGTAGCGCGATTCGAAGATGTGCAGGGGAAGGGGCGTGCCCGGGAACAAAACCAGCTCCAGCGGAAACAAGGGCAGAAGTGAGCTCAACCAGGGCCTCCGGCCAGCCACGCGCGTTGTTGATTGTACGCCTGTGCTTGACTTGGCATCGCCCGTCAGCATACAAGCGGGCATGGACCTCTCGGGCAAAGTCGTGGTGGTGACAGGCGCTTCCATGGGCATCGGCGAGGCGATTGCCGGGATTTTTGCCGAGCACGGCGCCAGCGTGGTGCTGCTCTCCCGCGACGCCGGACGCGCCGAGGCCGCCCGCGGCCGCGTGGGCCACACCGACCGCACCCTCGCCCTGTCGTGCGACGTGCGCAACCGCGAGGAGATTGACCGCGTCCTCAGCCTCACCCTGCACCACTTTGACCGCGTCGACGTCTGGGTGAACAACGCGGGCCACGGCTTGCTGGATTCAGTGGCTCAGCTGGATATGACTGCCTGCCGCGATACCTTCGACGCCAACTTCTTCGGCACCGTCGCCGCCATGCAGGCGGTGATCCCGGTGATGAAGCAGCAGGGCTCCGGGACGATCATCAACATCTCGAGCGTAGCCGGACACATTCCTCTCCCGTTTCACGCCGTCTACAGCGCCACCAAGTTCGCCATGAACGCCTTCGGCAAGGCGGCCCACGTGGAACTGAAGACCGCCGGCATTCACCTGATGACGGTCTGCCCCGGCTACGTTCGCACCGACTTCGGCGCCAACGCCCTGCGGGGACGGGAAGTGAAGGTCGTCCGGCCATCGTCAGTGCGTGGGATCACCGCCGAGCGCGTGGCGCGCGCGACCTTTCACGGCTACCTGAAGCAGAAGCGGGAGGTGGTTGTGCCCTGGACGATGCATGTTCCCATCAAGATTTACCAGCTCCTCCCGGGGTTGGTGGAGTGGGCGATGGCGAGGATGGCGCGGTCGCAGGGCTGAAGGAAAACCGCAGGGGAGGCCGGGACGCGAGGGGAATGGGATCTCGCCGGGTGGTGGCGGGATCGGAACCGCATGCTGGAGTGGAAAACCCATCAAGAACGGGCGAATTCGAGCAATGGATGAATGTCGCCATTGTCCGCCGCTCTGATGGCGTCCAAATATCTGGCTCGTGCTTCGCCCTGCTTGACGAGGTCGGTGGAACCCCAAGTGAGTGCAGGGTGACCAAGCTTTATCACGAGTACATCTGCCATGAGACGGGCAAGTCTTCCATTGCCGTTCGGGAACGGATGAATGGCTACAATGCGGTGGTGGAACCGAACGGCCATCTCATCGGGTGAAAACGTGCCCTTCTCAATCCAATAGCAACCGTCACCGAATAACGCCGCGAGCTGCTCTCGAATTTCGTGGAAAGGAATCCCGATGTTTTTCTCGGTTCGTCGGTATTGCCCTGCCCACTTCCATGTCTGGTCAAACATTTTCAGGTGCAATTTCCGAATGTATTCGTCGGATACCATGTCATTCGGACTGGTGCGATCGCGGATGGCCCACTCTCTTGCGCGCAATATGTTCTCCCTCTCCCACTCGTTTAATTCTTCCCTTGTCGCGAGGCTCGGAATGAGGTCTGCAAGCTCTTCCGCCGAGAGGGGAGTATTGCCGCCACTGGTTGTCACCAGTGGCATCATTTGTTCCGACCCGTCTTCAGAATGCGTTTCGTCTCTTCCTCGATCTTCTCCTGCACCCCTCCCACAGCTTGGTCTTCCAAAGCCATCGTGTGCTCAACGGCGCGAACGTTTTCTGAGGCCTTGGCCCTCGCCTGCTGCTCTGAAAGCTCCTGAATACTTCCGCTCTTTGGAACAAGAGCATATACAAGCTGGCACCCGAGTGCGTCTGCGGCTTCGCGCAGGTTCCCGAGACCGATACGGTACTCTGCCTCGGACTTCTCAAGGTAAATCACAATGGAAGGAGCTTTGCGGAGCCGCTTCGCCATCTCGCGTACGGTGACCCCAGTTGCCTCGCGAACGGCACGAATCCAGCCCTTTTGCGGACGCGGTGAGTCCTTCGCTTCGAGGAAAGGCTTTAATGCACGTTCAAGCTGTCCCAGTCGTAACTGTCTAAATTCAGGCCTCATGGCAGTGTTCCTGCAATCTCATGTTCAATAATTATTAAACATAAGTGGAACAATAGTCAATTATATTAGAACTATTGTAGACAATAATTCCACTATGATAGAACAGTTTATTTAAGACGTGCAGGAATAGTTGAATACCTCCAGGACGTTGAGAAGTCAGGCTGTGTTTTCGACAAGCAGCTCTGGAAATAGCTTCCAGGTGTTTTGGAGAGAAGTCCGAGGGGCCAAGCCATCCTCCGCGGTTCTACATCACCCCAACTCCGCCAGCATGGCTTCCATCTCCGACTGGGCGTGGGCGTTGCCGGTGCGCTGGGCGGAGGCGATGCCGTCGGCCAGCATCTTTTTGGCTTCTTCGGTGCGGGAGGCGGCGGACAAGGTCTGCGCGGCCATGAAGTAGCCGGCAGTGTAATCCGGATGGGCGGAGAGCAGCTTGCCAAACTCCTCCAGCGCGCGGTCTATCTCGCCCGCCTTGGAGTACTCCAGGGCCAGACCGTAGCGGGCAAAGGCGTCGCCGGGATTCTCGGCGAGGATTTCGTTGAGCAGGGCAAGACGGTCCATAGGATCAGCTCCCAGTTGGCGGGGGTCGGATGACCATCAGAAGATTACTACACCGCTTGCGTAGCGATCGCTCTCCGACCCGTCCACCGAGCGAACCGAGGCTTCCGCCCGACCCGCGTAGCAACAAATCCCCGGCATTTCCGCTTGTGTCGGCAGGAGACGCAGCAAGCTGCGTCTCTACGGCATGAAAAGCGCCCAAGATGACCCTCGCGCTCCCCACTGGCGGTATCCCTCCGTCCTGAGTACAATGGCCGCATTCCCACAAGGAGATCCGAGTTGGCGTGCCCATTCTTCATGCCGACGCATAGGTTGGAAGGCGGGGCTTGGCTGCATCCTTCGCGCTTGCCCCTGGGGGGTGGCTGGAAGGGGCACTGCTGTGCTCCCGGACACGAAGGCGCCATCCCCACCGAGGAACAACTCACCCAATTCTGCAATCTGGGTTATGCGGTGGATTGTCCGCGATTGCCGGCGGAGCGGGCGTGCGATGCGGTGCGCTTCTCGGTGGCGCGGGAGCGCGGTTCGCAGCTGCTGCTGTGGTTTGTGTGCGAGGCGTCGCATACTCCCGCCGAGCACGGCACGCTGGAGTACGACGTTTCACTCGGGCTGTGGACTTCGGTCCATCCCAACCCGCGCATTCAGAAAATGGCGGAGTGTTACCTGGAATCCTATCTGCTCCGCCGAACCCAGCCTGCCCTGGCAGGCTAAACCGCGAGCGTACATTGATGAACCAGACCGATACGTCGCTGATCGTCCGCCCGGTTCACGATTCCCAGTCCGAAATGGCCGAGATTGTTCTCCCCAACGATGCCAACCCGCTGGGGGCGCTGCTCGGCGGACGCCTCATGCACTGGATTGACATGGCGGGGGCGCTGGCGGCGCATCGCCATTCCCGGCACTACGTGGTCACGGCGTCCATCGATCACATGGACTTTTGGGTGCCGGTGCATGTCGGTGACCTGGTCATTTTGCGCTCTTCCGTCAATCGTGTTTTTCACACGTCGATGGAGGTCGGAGTCAAAGTCTGGGTGGAAAACTACATTGCCGACAACTGCCAGCACGTCAGCTCCGCCTATCTGACATTTGTGGCGGTGGATGGAGGCGGACGCCGCATGCCGGTGCCGGCGGTCGTTCCTGAAACCGACGAACAGCGGCGGCGCTATGAGGACGCCGGGCGGCGGCGGGAGATTCATCGCGCCGAGCGGGAACGCCGCAGCAATCGTGATTCACTCTGACTGGCTGTGATTGGCGTCACAGCCTGCGGGCCACGGCAGCCGCCATAATTCCCGTTCGCGCCTGGGATGGGGCATCCTTATGGAAAGCGCACTCCTGGTTCACCGCCTGCACTTCGCCTTCACCGTAATTTTTCACTATCTTTTTCCGCAGCTCACCATGGGACTGGCGCCGCTGATCGTGGTGCTCAAGACTCTGGGCCTGCGCCGCAACGATGAACGCTACAACCAGGCGGCGCGCTTCTGGGCGCGCATCTTCGGGATCAACTTCGTGCTGGGCGTGGTGACTGGGATTCCGATGGAATTTCAGTTCGGCACCAACTGGTCGCATTTTTCGCGCTTCGCCGGAGGCGTGATCGGCCAGACGCTGGCCATGGAAGGCATGTTCGCCTTCTTCCTGGAATCGGCATTTCTGGGATTGTTTCTCTACGGCGAGAAGCGGCTGAGCCCGAAGGCGCACTGGTGGTCGGCGGTCGCCGTGTTTCTGGGCTCGTGGCTGTCTGGATTTTTCATCATTGCCACCGATGCGTGGATGCAGCATCCCGTAGGTTATGTCCGCGCGGCCGATGGTTCGGCGCAGCTCAGCAGCTTTTGGGCGCTGGTGCTCAACCCGTGGGCGTGGTGGCAGTATGCGCACAACATGAGCGGGGCGGGAATCACGGGCGCGTTTGTGATGGCGTCGGTGGGAGCCTTCTACCTGTTGGGGCGGAAGCACCTGGAGCACGGACGCATTTTCGTGAAGGTGGGCGTGGTCGCGGGCTGCGTGTTCAGCATCGTGCAACTGTTCCCTACCGGCGACAGGCAAGGCAAGATGGTGGCCCTGAACCAACCGGTCACACTGGCCGCGATGGAAGCCCTGTTCACCGGGCAACCCGGCGCGCCCCTGGTGCTCATCGGGCAGCCCAACGTGACAGAGCGCAAAATCGACAACCCGGTGCTCGTTCCCAAAATGCTGAGCTTTCTGACTTACCGTCGCTGGGGAGCGCACGTGCACGGGCTGGACGAATTTCCGCAGGAATTGTGGCCGGGGACCATTCCACTGCTTTACTACAGCTATCACATCATGGTGGGACTGGGGACCATCTTCATTGCCATCATGGTGGTGGCAGTGTTTCTGCTGTGGCGTGGCAAGCTGTTTGACGCGCGCTGGATGCTATGGGTGCTGTTGCTGAGCTTGCCGTTTCCCTACATCGCGAACACCGCCGGCTGGATGACCGCCGAACTCGGCCGCCAGCCCTGGCTGGTGTACGGATTGATGTTGACGGCCGACGGCTACTCCAAGACCGTCTCGGCTGGGAATGGCCTGTTCACGTTGCTGGGGTTCATGGGGATGTATACCGCGCTGAGCATCCTGTTCCTGTTTCTGGTGCGGCGGGAGATTGAGCACGGGCCGGCGGCAGAAACGGTTGCCCACTAGAGGTCTTTATGGAAACACTGTGGTTCATCATCGTCGCGGTCATGCTGACGGCCTACGTGGTGCTCGACGGTTTCGACCTGGGTGCCGGAGTGATTTATCTCTTCGTGGCGCGCAGTGACACGGAGCGCCGCATGGTGCTGCGCTCGATTGGGCCGGTGTGGGATGGCAACGAAGTCTGGTTGCTGGCCGCGGGCGGAACGCTGTACTTCGCCTTCCCCCAGCTGTACGCCTCCAGCTTTAGCGGCTTCTATCTGCCGTTGATGATGGTGTTATGGCTTCTGATGCTGCGGGCCATCGGAATCGAGTTCCGCACCCACATTGATGATCCGGTTTGGCAGGGGTTCTTTGATGTGGTCTTCTGCGTGTCCAGCGCGCTGCTCGCCATCTTCTTCGGAGCCGCGCTGGGCAATGTGGTCCGAGGCGTGCCCCTGGGACCGGATGGATATTTCTTCGAGCCGCTGTGGACCAACTTCAGAGTCGGACCTCATCCCGGGATTCTGGACTGGTACACGGTTATGGCCGGGGTCGTGGCCCTGGTGACGCTGACGGCGCATGGTGCCTTGTATGTCGCGATCAAGACGGAAGGTGATTTGAGCCAGCGCTCCCGCCGGATCGCAGTCATGGTGTGGCCGCTCCAACTCTTGCTCACCTGCGTTAGCCTGCTGGCGACGTACTACATTCAGCCGCAAGTCATGAACAACTACAAGGCTCATTCCGTAGGACTGCTGGTGCCGGTCGTGGTGCTGGGCAGCTTGGCGGTGATGATCTGGGCTGCCACGAAAAGCAAAGAGAAACTCGCCTTCGCCGCTTCCAGTCTGTACATTGCCGCCATGCTGGTGGGCGCGGCCTTCGCGCTCTATCCGGTGCTGCTGCCCGCCAGCACCGATCTCAGCTACAGCCTGACTATCTACAACAGTGCCGCCGGACATCATGGGCTGGCCGTCGGCATTGTCTGGTGGATTCTGGGGATGCTGCTGGCGCTTGGATATTTCCTGTTCATCTACCGCATGTTCCGCGGCAAGGTAAGGCTGGAGGGACAGGGATACTGAGCCGAGAGTTAACCAGCTTTGTCATCCTTCGACTACGTAACGGCTTCGCAATGCGAAGCCGCTCCTTCGCTCAGGATGACAGTTTCTACTCAGTTGTCCCTTTTCCGCTAGACTAATTCAGATCATGAGCTCCCGCCTGCAAGACAAAACTGCCATCGTTACCGGCGCGGGCAGCGGCATTGGCCGCGCCTGCGCCATTGCCCTGGCCCGCGAAGGCGCAAAAGTTGCGCTGGTTGGCCGGCGCAAGGAACGCCTCGAGGCTGTCGGGCACGAGATCGGCGACTCCGCTCTGGTTCTTGCTGCCGATGTGTCCATCCAGCAGGAAATCGACCGGGTGGTCGAGCAGACCGTGAGCGAGTTCGGCGGGCTCAACGTGTTGGTGAATAACGCCGGAGTGCTTCACATCGGCACCGCCGAACAGATCACTGAAGCCCAGTGGGACGAAACCTTCAACGTAAACGTCCGTGGCCTCTGGCTGCTCTCCCGCGCCGTCCTGCCACACATGCGCAAGGCCGGAGGCGGGTCGATCATCAATATCGCTTCGGTGCTGGGCATCAACGGCGCGCGCAATCGGGCTTCGTACGCTGCGTCGAAAGGCGCGGTCGTGCTGCTCACCAAGTGCATGGCCATCGACCACGGACAGGAGAACATCCGGGTCAACGCGATTTGCCCGTCGTTTGTGGAAACCGATCTGACGGCGGCGGTGATCAGCAAAGCTCCTGACCCCGCTGCCGTCCGGCAGGAGCGCACTGCGGTGCACCCCATCGGCCGCCTTGGCCAACCCGAAGACATGGCGGGGCTGGCAGTGTACCTGGCGAGCGATGAGTCCTCGTGGGTGACGGGGGCGGCGTTTCCGGTGGATGGGGGATACCTCGCGCTGTAGCGCCGGCGTCCCGCCGGCCACCACGATGTCGAAGAGGGAATGAGCCGCTTCGTTGCACGAGCTTCATCGTGGTCGGCGGGACGCCGGCGCTACGTCACACCCTCCTGTGACGATCTGTATAATCAAAAGGTTCGGCAATTCCTACTGCTCTTTTCTGGAAGGTGCCCTCTTGGCTCATATGCATTCTGGACAGCAACCGCCCGCTCCTCAGCCTTTGCCCGGCGTGAACAGCATCATCGCCGTTGGTTCCGGCAAGGGCGGGGTGGGGAAGACCACGCTCGCCGTGAATCTGGCGATCGCCATGTCGAAGCTGGGGCACAAGGTCGGCCTCCTCGACGCGGATGTCTATGGTCCCAATGTGCCGCTCATGCTGGGCACCAGCGCGCAACCGAAAGTCGTGGGAGACAACCGCCTGGAGCCGCTCACCATCCACGGGCTCAAGGTGATCTCGGTGGGCTTCCTGAATCCCGGGGACAAGCCGCTGATCTGGCGCGGGCCCATGCTGCACTCCATCATCCGCCAGTTTCTCGGTTCGGTGGAGTGGGGCCTGCTCGATTACCTGGTAATTGACCTGCCGCCGGGAACCGGAGACGTGGCGCTCTCGCTCATCCAGACGGTGCCGCTGACCGGAGCCATCGTGGTTTCCACGCCCTCGGACGTTGCCCTGCAAGACGCGCGCAAGGCCATCGAAATGTTCCGCCAGATGAAGGTGGACCTGGTGGGCATGGTCGAGAACATGAGCTACTTCGTCTGCCCGCACTGCAACCACGAGATCGACATCTTCTCCCGCGGCGGCGCAGAAAAAACTGCCAGCCAGTTCGGGGTCGCCTTCCTGGGCAGCGTGCAGCTCGATCCCGACATCCGCAAAGCCGGAGACACCGGCAAGCCCTCTGTCCTCGAAGGCGAAAACTCTCCCCACGCCAAGTCGCTGTTCGACTTCGCCCGCAAGGTGATGGCGCGGACGGACGAGATCCGCTCCAGCGCCGGGGAAGGCGTGATCCAGATCCAGTAGGACCCATTCACCACGGAGACACGGAGGCACGGAGAAGGACAGGGACGCTCTGTCTTGCGCCTTTACACGCCAATCCCTAGCCAGAAAAGGAATCGATGTTTGGAAAAGAAGGTAGTGGTGCAGTTTGCCCCAGTTATCCATGATGACGTCATCCCGACACCCGGCGTAGTTCAGCCGGGTGAGGGATCTGGCGCGCAGTGCCCCATCCGTCAGAGCAACCCTCGAGTTGCTGAATCAACCCCGTGGCACTAGAATGGCCCCGCCAATCAATCTGACAATTTGCTTCCCAATCAGGAGGGAACATGAGAGCAAGAACGATTTTATTGACTCTAGTTGTGTGCCTGGTCGCGGCGGTCATGTGCTTCGCCAGCCCAATGATGGGCACATGGAAGCTGAACGAGGCCAAATCGAAGTTCGCCCCTGGGGCGCCGAAGAACCACACCGTTGTCTACGAGGCGGCGGGTGACAACGTGAAAGTCACGGTGGACGGCACCGACGCCGACGGTAAGGCCCTGCACAACGAGTGGACAGGAAAGTTCGACGGGAAAGACTATGCCGTCACCGGCGATCCGACGTCCGACACGCGGGCGTACAAGAAGGTGAGTGACAATAAGTTGGACATGACGATCAAGAAAGATGGCAAGGTCACCATGACCGGAACAATCGTGGTCTCGGCCGACGGCAAGACTCGCACCGTCACCACCAGCGGAACCGATTCCAAGGGCAAGACGGTCAAGAACACCGCAGTGTACGACAAGCAGTAGCGGGATCTCTCCTAAAGGCTGACAGTAACAGGAATGCCCTTCCGCCGGGTTGTGGGCGGGAGGGCTTTCTGTTTCAAGCACTCGGTCCACGAGGGCGGAGATTCTCGCCGCGGGCGAAATAGCTATCTTGGGTCAATCTTTCGCCCAGCTGTCAAGAATCGTTTGACCGCCTTCTCCATTACGTCGTCCTTCTCCCAGGCGAATCTAAGTGTCACCGCGACATCTACGGAGCGGGAGCTTCCGAGCCTCCACCCCAGCCCAAACCACTCATCGAGCTTCTGCGCATATTTCTTCAACATGGCGAAGCTGGTCGCCGCCTCGAAGCCCATCCCTTCCGAGCCAGCATTCGGGATACTCAGAAATGAGAATCCGCGTGATTGGTCTGGCACATCCAGCGATATGGAATGTTGCCCGTTGTCCTTCCGAGTCATAGACTTCGTTGTTTCGATCAACTCCATTATTTTCGATCGTGCGGGACCTCCCATATCTAGCAATGCAATTGCGCAGTCGGTTCTGTACATTGATGGTAGAGACTCAATGTCGCTAATCAACTCTGAGAAGCCAGGTGGCATCGGTGTTTGGGGGCGCTCGACCTCTTGGTGTGCATCGTACTTGCGATGCACATACTCGTCAATTTCCTCCGAAAACCCGGTCAGTGCCACATCACTTGCACCCCGGACTTCTTCTGGAGTGAAGTACAAACCCTGAAAGAGATAGTAGCCTAACAAGTCCAGTTCATCGGCGTCTAAATCGAAAGCAGTCTTTTCGATAGCCAATCTGCGATTGACGTAGTGTAAGAACCTCGCCGGCGAATCGAGCAGTTGACTGACGATGTCGAGCGCGCCAAGAGAGAGAGACAGTGGATACTCTTTCTCCGGGAATAAGCCGAGAGCGTCTTCGATATTCTCAAAGCGCGTCGCCATGGTGTGGAACGGCATAAAGGTCACGTTTATCAAATAGATATCTGTGATGTGCTTAGTTTCAACATGCAGTTCTGCTCCTTCGGTTCCGAGAATGGCTTTTTCTGAATCGCGGAGATATTTTCTCGCGCGGAGAGCTTGATCGAATGCCGTTCTGATACCGGCCTGCATATCTGCTCGTAGCTGAACGAAATTTTCGCCAATACGAGCGCTTCTAGCGAGTCCTTTTGCCTTGCATTGGAAAATAACAACCTTGCCATCGTAAAGAACGGCAACATCAGAAAACTCCTGACCGTTCGAGTAGGTGGGGTTTAGCAGGACAGTTTCCGTTGGGAACACCCGGGTCGCATAGTTTCTCACCTTTCGTTCCACATATGCACCTCTGCTCGCCTCGAAGCGTGGACGATAGGCAACGTCAGCCATCAAGTCGTAATAAAACGTGTAAAAGATGACCGACGTGAGCATCGGATTGGTGAACAGCCAGTATCTGTTCTCATGCTCGAGGAACGGTCTCTCATCTACACAGTTGTAATCCCATGGAGCCTTCGACGCGTCCCCATATGTGTTTGGGAATCGCGGGTTGCGATACCCGAAAGGTTGACTCAACCTGTTAAGGAAGGCTTTACAGACATTCAACCCGGCTCCGGAGATCTGGGATATTTCTTCAACTGTGAAGCTCAACAGTTGCCGGGCGGCTCCGAAATGCAGATCGCATGCGATTCTGATTTCCAATTCTCGACGGCTCAATCCAGCCTCTTCGCCCGCCTCTAGGAATGTCTCGGCGCGCCCAGGTGCATCCGCTTTCGCTCTCGTCGCCGATTCGTTCACGCGCCTTTCAAGCTCAACGGGAATTGCTCTCACGATTTGGATGGCATCATTTATGGTGAAACCGAGGTTCGACTTGAACCATCGGTCATGCTCACCATAAAGTTCGGAAGCGTACTCCAAGAACTGATGTGGATAGGCGTCCCCGCGAACATACAGGGAGTGTATTTTGGCCGACATCAATAAGCGTTCAGCCGGTGTAGTCTGTCCCATGGCCGATCGTTCGGCCAAGAATTGACGAAGAAGAGAATTAAAGTACTCCTTGACGAGGGCTTCTAGGGTCTCGATGGAACTGCCATGGAAACGAGCGTATTGTTCGTCCCCTATAGGGCGAGTTGCTAGGTAGCCAGCTATAAACTCAATCCATCTCGCCCAGAGTCTCACGGGGCTTGATTCACCGATAGGCGTGGTCTCCTGGGTGAAGAGAAACGTCAACGTTAACTGGCTCAGAAGATCAACCGGGTCAAACTGCGCTACAAAATTCTTGAGAGCCTCAAGCGCTGAGGCCGGACTTGGTGTTGTCCCAGGTGAATCCTGGCTTGGCATTTGAAAACTTGGGTCCACAGCTCTCACGCTACCAACTCGCCAACCGCGGATGCCCCTTGCTCCGAGCCGCGCCCACGTGTGTAGACAGTGCCTTCGCCGGCTGCGGAAATCTCGCCAGCCTGAAATACGGCTTCGCCTCCTTATCTTTCAAAACCAGCTCCGCCATCATCTCCCCGACCACCGGCCCATGCATGCTAGGTGATATGTTCCGTAATACCTCGTCCTGGTCAACTTCTCAAGGACCTTTGAGAATGCTGGTGCATAGGTGGGGGTTCCGAATCTATCGTTGACTGCGTGAAGCGTCTTGGCACCTCTGTCCAGCTGCGCTATGATCTTACTTACGAACTTCTTGTCCTTTTCTCCCCCGCCTACCATCCAGCCTGCCCTAACAATGTAATGCTCAGGGATGGTGTCCCGAACAACTCGCTCACCCTCGAATTTGGAGGCGCCGTACACGTTTATGGGGTTAGGCTCATCGAACTCCGTGTATGGCTCGGTCTTCATGCCGTCGAATACCCCAGCAGTGCTTATGTAAGTAATTGGTATGCCCAGGTGCCTGCAAGCGACACATGCATTCTGAGTACCAATGAAGTTCTCCTGGTAGGCATAGTCCCTCCTCTGCTCGCAGGTCTCCAAGTCTGTCTCTGCAGCGAGGTGCATGATTATCTCCGGGCGGAACTTCTCTGCGAAGCGCATCACATCCGCAATAAGCCGTACGTCCAGCCTCTCGATGTTGGGATCGGACGTGTTTATGTCCGTTGCGAGAACACTATGGTCATTGGCCCTCAAAACAGGGACGAGAGAGGTACCGAGCATACCCGCGGCACCTGTGACCAGGATTCTCATTCATGCCCCTCTGGAAAGGTTCATCAAGAAGCTCATATATAATGTTGAGCCAATGGACCCAGATGACAGCCTGAGATAATGGCTGAGTCAACAGGATGATCATCGTGGCGACCCCAATGAAGATCTCTATTCTTGGAACGAGAGGAATCCCAGCACGGTACGGAGGTTTCGAGGCCTGCGCCGAGGAAATCGCGACTAGACTCGCCAGGAGGGGCCATGAAATCAAGGTCTACTGCAGAAGCGACGACCCAAGCAGCTCCCCCAAAGAGTACAAAGGGGT
>JAIQET010000089.1 GCA_020073645.1 Terriglobia bacterium
TTTCCATCCATGGCCACCTGGTTGTCCTGGCAGGCAGAGATCAAAATGACACTGCACTCTACGTTGACCTTCTCCCTACGGGGAGTTTTCTTGCGAATGTCGTCGTACAGTACTGCCCGCTCCTTGTAGATCTTGGCCTGTACCTCCGGGGGCAGAAACTTCGGTCTCAGGTCGGCGGCCGCACTGGCACGCACACGCGACTCCAGATGCGGGACATACAGTGTGGGGTTGAGGAACACGGCTTTTGTCATCGTGCCGCTGTGGCAGCTATCGGACAAGACAAAGATACGCACGCCGGGCCGGAAATGGGACCATATGGCATACAGCTCATCATCGACAAGCTGGCGGTCGTACAGCACCCAGGTTTCATCCAGGCCGTCGGGCTCTTCATCGTCAACGTCATTGATTTGTCCGCCGTGGCCGGAATACGTCAGCAGGAAAAAGTCGTCTTCCGCCAGTTCTCTTGTTGCCTTGTCGATCGCATCCAGCACGGCAGTGGAGGTGGCAGCTTTGGTGAGCAGTGACTTGGTTACGAAGCCCTGGGCCATGGCAATTGCCTCTATGTCGCGGGCATCGTTTTCGCAGGCTACCAGTTCCCCTTTCCAGCCAGCATAGTGAACGGGGTCAACCTGGTTCAGCCCGATGTGCAGGGCGATTCCTTTTGGGTTCGCTCTTCCGAGCATGGCTCCTCCTTTTACCGATTGTGAAGATCGGAAGCTGAAAGGTAACTTCAATTGTTGAGGCTAGCACCATTGACGCTGTGCATTCTCGTCTGCCTGCGGAGAAATTGTTACGCCCATTCCCAAAACGAAACCGTCACTTCTTTTTCTGAGTTCAGGTCTACAAGGCTGCGCCCAATCCCAGGTGCCGACCGCTGTCATTGCTTAGGTATATGGATAGAACACGAAGAAAAGCAGCGATAGCGCCGCCAACACCCATAACCCGGGCTTGATTTCACGCGCCCGCCCTGAGACCAGCTTGCAGAAGGGATACAACACGAAACCGGCTGTGATGCCGACGCCAATGTTGTAGGTGAAGCTCATGAGCGCCACCACCGCAAAGGCCGGGATTAGTTCGGTGAAATCGTCGAAATGAATCTTGGTGATGGGCGCCAGCATGAGCAGCCCTACCACGATCAACGCCGGTCCGTAGGCCTGCGGCGGAATGGCCGCTACGAAAGGCGAGAAGAACAATGCGACCGTGAAGCACAGCGCGGTAATGACACTCGCAAATCCGGTTCGCCCGCCCGCCTCAATCCCGGTCGCCGATTCAATGTAGGCACCTGCCGTCGTCGTACCCACCAGCGCGGCGAAACTGGTCGCCAGCGCATCGGTCAGCATGGGCCGCTCGATCTGCGGCAGATTGCCGTCTTGGTCCAGAAATCCCGCGCGCGCCGAGACGCCGATCAGTGTGCCCATGGTGTCCACAAATGCCATGATGAAAATGGTGAGCACAACCGGAAAGAACTTCCAACTCAGGGCACCGCTAAAGTCAAGCTTGAAGAATATCGGCGCAAGACTGGGCGGCAGGCTCACCCAGGCTTTCGGTGCCGCGGAAACACCGGCGGCAAAGGCCACAAATGCAGTAGCCAGGATCCCGACTAGAATAGCAGCGGGAAAGCGCCGGATCATCAGCACGGCCATCAACAGAAAGCCAAAGATCGCTACCAGCACCGGCGCGGCGGTCAGGTGTCCAGCCCGCACGGGCGCACCTGCGCTGCCCAGCATCACGATCCCGGTTTCGTTCAGACCGATGAAGGTCAGGAACAGGCCGATGCCGACCGCAAAACTGTAACGCAGGCCGGAAGGGATGGCCTCCACTAGATACTGCCGAAGCCGAAAAACGGTGAGTAAAAAGAACAACGCCCCGGCCAGGAACACCGCCGCCAACGCCGTCTGCCAGTGGAAGCCCAGCACCTGCACCACCGTGTAGGCCACGAAGGCGTTCTCCCCCATGTAGGGTGCGATCGCGAACGGCCGGTTGGCGTAAAGGGCCATCAACAGCGTGCCGAAGATGGCCGTGACCGTGGTGGCCACCATCGAGGCTTCCACGGGAATGCCGGCGGCTCGCAGAATCGCCGGATTTACCACGATGATGTAGGACATCGTGACAAACGTAGTCAGCCCGGCCACGGTTTCGCGTCCCAGCGTGGTGCCCGCTTGCTCGAAGCCGAAGTAGCTGCCAATGGTGTTCCGCACGGCTAGCTAGGATACGCTTGCGATGGCGACGCAACCAAGTCGGCGGCCCCAATCGGCTCAGAGTGTGCTGACCTGTCTGATCAGATGAGGAGGTAAACCGGGTCGCGAGATCCAGCACCTTCCCCAAAGAGCGGCCCCACCGCGCGTTCAAGGCCACCCAGTGAGGCCACCAGAAGGCAGCGGCCACGCGCAGCAACTGTCTCAGGAAGACGACTCGTCCGGCGTGATAGGTATTGCGCGAGGCATGGTTCTCCCCGCCCAGTTCTTCCCGCCCCTATCTGCTGATTCCCAGCTTGCGCAGGAATGTCATCATCGGGCACCAGTTGGTAAATGCTGACTGGAACAGATTCAGTCCGACAAAGGCGGTGAAAAGATACCAGTACGGACTCACCCAATGTCCCAGGGCCAGCGAAGCTAGAATGAAAGCCCCAGCGACCATTCTCAAGTAACGCTCAATCGTCATAGTCGTACCTCCAAGTTGAATCTCTAATCTGCCGCCGTCATCGGGTGTCCGACGGACGCGGGCTGCAAACTGCGCCTACGTTGGCTTAGGTAATAGAGCACCGGGACGGCCATCCGCGAGAGAACGGTGGATGCTACCTCGCCTGCCATCAGTGACAGCGCCAGTCCCTGGAAAATCGGATCGAACAGAATCACGCTGGCCCCCACCACGACCGCCGCCGCCGTCAGTAGCATGGGCCGGAAGCGTACCGCACCCGCGTCCACCACAGCGTCCTCCAGCGACATTCCTTGCGAACGGCGCACCTCAATGAAATCGACGAGAATGATGGAATTGCGGACGATAATGCCGGCTCCGGCGATGAAGCCGATCATTGAGGTTGCCGTGAAGAACGCGCCCATTAGCGCGTGTGCGGGCAGGATGCCAACCAGCGTGAGTGGAATCGGCGCCATGATGACCAGCGGCGTAATGAAAGAACGGAACCAGCCCACCACCAGCACGTAGATCAGGACCAGGACCGCGGCAAAGGCAAGCCCCAGGTCGCGAAAAACCTCAACCGTGATGTGCCACTCACCGTCCCACTTCATGGAGAATCGGTCGGTGCGCTCGGGCATGGTCGTGCCCTTGTATTGCTTCACGGTGTAGCCATCTGGCAGCTTGATCTTGTCGATCGCGTCGCTCATCTTCATGATGGCGTAAACCGGGCTCTCATCTCCGCCCGCCACATCTCCTGTCACATAAACCACGGGCTGCAGATTCTTGCGATACACGCTGGTATCAATCGTGCTCTGCTGCAAGTTGGTTACTTCCTGAAGGGCTATCTGGCCGCCGGACGGCGTGGGCAGTTTCAGGTTGCCGAGGTCTTTGATTCCCGAGCGATCGGGAAGCGCCAGACGCACCTCAATTGGAATGTCCTCGCGCGATTGCGGATCGTGCAGCAAGCCGGCGTTGGTGCCGCCTAGTCCTATCTGCAAGGTGCGCGTGACGTCGGCAGGCGAGATTCCATGCAGCGCTGCCTTCTCCAGGTCCACCTTCATATCGTACTTGGTCTGCGGATCCTCAACGTACCAATCCACGTCCACGACGCCCGGCGTCTGCTGGAAGACTTTCTTGATCTGAGCGGCTAATTCAATCTGAGTCTTGTAGTCAGGTCCGTAAACTTCAGCGACCAGGGTCTGGAGCACCGGCGGGCCCGGGGGAACTTCCGCGACCTTGATGCGTGCCCCGAACGGCAGGGCAATCTTGTCCAACTCCGGCCGCAACCGGCGTGCGATTTCGTGGCTTTGCGCCCGGCGGTCGTGACGGGACAGCAGATTCACCTGGATGTCAGCCTGGTTGGGCAGGCTGCGCAAGAAATAGTGCCGTACCAGTCCGTTGAAGTTGTAGGGACCGGAGGTGCCGGCATAGATCTGGTAATTGATGACCTCAGGCTGCTCACCCAGATAGTGTCCCAGGGCTTGCGCCACCTGAGTTGTTTGCTCCAGCGGGGTCCCATCGGGCATGTCAATGATGACCTGGAACTCGCTCTTGTTGTCGAACGGGAGCATCTTCACCCGCACCCACTTCAATGGCACGAAGGCGACCGCAGCGAGTAGCAGCAGCAAGACACTACCGAGAAACATCCAGCGGCGACGTGCATCAAGTATGAGCGGGTTCATTAACCGGCGATACAGGCGTGTCGTCCAGCCTTCGGTCTCCGCAAAGTGCGCGCCGGAACCCGCGTAGTTTCTGAGCAGTCTCAGTGCCGCCCACGGTGAAACTACGAAGGCCACGATCAGCGAGAACATCATGGCTGCCGAAGCCCCCACGGGGATCGGGCGCATGTACGGGCCCATCAGGCCGCGCACAAATGCCATGGGCAGGATGGCACCAATGACAGCAAAAGTAGCCAGGATGGTAGGATTGCCGACCTCATCGACCGCCTCAACCGCCACTTCTGCCAGCGATCGTCCTCGGCTTTCCGGCAATCGAAAATGGCGCACGATGTTTTCGACCACGACGATGGCGTCATCTACCAGGATGCCGATGGAGAAGATCAGAGCGAACAGGGTAACCCGGTTCAGAGTGTAGCCATACAAATAGAAGACCGCGAGCGTCAGGGCCAGTGTAACCGGCACCGCCAGCAGCACCACACCCGACTCGCGCCAGCCCAGCGCCAGCGCGATCAGCAACGTGACCGACAACGTCGCAATCAGCAGGTGCTTGAGTAGTTCGTCGGACTTGTCTTTCGCTGTCTCGCCGTAGTTGCGCGCGACCGTAACGTTCAGGTCATTGGGAAGGACGTAACCGCGCAGAGCGTCGACCTTTCCCAGCACCCGTTCAGAGATGATGGTCGCGTTGGTGCCCTTGCGTTTTGCGAGCGTAATCGTAACGGCGGGATATTCCTCCCCGACGGCCTGGCCAGTACCTCCTCGCGCATTCGCAAACATGACGTAGGTGTCCGGCTCGGCCGGACCGTCTTCCAACTTCTCCACCACGTCACGCAAGTAAACCGGGCGGCCGCTGTGGACTCCGACCACTACCTGCTGCAGATCCTCGACCCGCGTGAAGAACGAGCCCGCCTCGACTTGAAATTCGCGGTTGTCGCGAGCAAAGCTACCCGCTTGTCCCCGGCTGTTCGCGTTCTGGAGCTGGGCGGCCACCGCACTTGGTGTAAGACCGTACGCCGCCAGCCGTTCGGTATCAAGAACCACCCGCAATTGCCTCGGCTGCCCGCCGATGATTGTGGTCTCGGAAACGTCGTCCAGCTGCTTGAGCGAGTTTTCCAGTTCGCCCGCGATTCGCCGGAGACGGTATGAGTCGTAGTCTTTCCCCCACAGCGTCAGCGCCATGATCGGCACGTCATCAATCGAGCGGATCTTGATGATGGGTTGCGAGACGCCAGGGGGAATGCGATCGAAGTTGGAGTAGAGCTTGTTGTACGTCTGTACGATCGCGTCTTCTTCATGCGTCCCGACGTAGAAACGCACCACCAGCATGCTCACGCCGGGATGACTGATGGAGTAGATGTATTCGACGCCCGGCACTTCGCGCAACAACTTCTCCATCGGAAGGCTAACCCGTTGTGCTACCTCCTGGGCTGAGGCGCCCGGCATCTGGACGAAAACGTCGAGCATGGGGACTACGATTTGCGGCTCTTCCTCGCGCGGCGTGCGCAGAACGCTGAAGGCGCCCAGGAGCAAAGCAGCGACGATCACCAGCGGCGTTAGCTTGGAATCAATGAACCCGTGAGCCATGCGGCCCGCAAGGCGCAGAGCCGGAGAAGACTGAGCCGTCAATTTGGACTGGTTGTCGGTCATCACTCGGCCTCGATGCGCTTGCCGTTCAGATCGAGTTCTCCCGGCTTGGTCACAAGCCGTTCTCCGCCCTGCAGGCCGGCAAGCACTTCAATCTCGGCACCGGAAGGCTTCCCCAGCGTCACGTAGCGCAAGCTTGCGACATTGTCGGACCCAAGGACAAAAACACCCTGTAATTGACCGCGCTCGACCACCGCCGTGCGCGGAATCAGCAGCGATTGCCGCTCGCCGCGAGAGAACTGCGCCCGTCCGAAGAGGCCCGAACGCAGCCGCGCATCCGCCGGCAATTCGATCTTTACCAGGAAGCTTCGACTCGCGGGATCAGCCGCCGGCACAATCTGTGCGACCCTGCCTTTCCATTCCGCGTTATCGAGGGCATCGATCATGACGGGCACCGGTTGTCCTGCCCGCACATACCGCAGATCGCTCTCGTTGACCGTGACTTCCAATCGATAGCGACGCACGTCCTCGACGGTGAAGATGGGCATGCCGGGAGAGGCCAACGTGCCGGGATCGGCTTTCTTCTCGGTTACAACTCCGTTGTAGGGTGCTCGAATCCGTGTGTAGTCAAGAGCTGTGCGTGCCTGGGTCAATGCTGCTTTCGCCTGCGCCAGTCCTGATCGAGCCATGTCGCGGCGTGCGAGAGCTGCCTGCTGGCGGGATTTGACCTCGTCGAACTCCTGCGGACTGACCGACTTCCTCTCGTAGAGGCTCTGGTAGCGCTGCAGGGTCGATTCTGCCAGGGCCAAGTCGGAATCCGCCGCGGCAATTTGTTGTTGGGCTGCAGCGTCGGTAGCAGCCGCGCGATCAACCGCGGACCGCGCCTGCGCGTCGTCGATCACTGCCAGCACCTCGCCGCGCTGGACGCGGTCTCCTTCGTGGGCGCGGATCTCTACGATGTTTCCCATCGTCTGGCTGGCGAGTTCGCTGGTCTGCGCGGCATGTACCGTCCCCACAGCTTCCAGAAGATCAGGGACATTGGCTCGCTGCACCTCAAGCACGGGAACATGGCGTACGGTTTCAGGCGACGAGGCGGTCTGCTGCCGCTTGCTGGAGCAGCCGCTGAGACCGCCCATTGCGGCTAGCACCAGAACACAAAGTTTGAGTCCAACATTCATACGCTTCATGGCATCACCACAGGGGATTGCGGATTCAGGGTCCCACCCGCCAGCTCCAGGCCGGCGTAGCTGGTATGGAAGCGATAGACAGCTTCCCAGTAATCGGTCTGACTGCGCCGCGCCGCCTCTTCGGCGCCCAACAGGTCGGTAATGGTGGTCAGCCCGCTGTCGTATCGGTCCTGGTTGATGCGCAGACTCTCCTGTGCCTGGGCGATCGCGGCCCGGGCGACTTCGACCTGTTGCCGGCTGGTGTCCACGTCGTAGTAGGCACGCCGGACCTCCAGACGCACGCGGTCGCTGGCTGCCTGCTTCATTGCCACAACCTTGTCTTCGAGGGCGCGTTGCCGGGATAATTCCGCCCGCTTTGCCCCACCCTGGAAAATGTCGAACTGGACTTCGATTCCGCCCAGCCAATTGTTGCCCCCGCCACCCGCCACAAATGTAGGGTTGTCCATTTCCCAACCTGCAAAAGCGTTCACCCGCGGACCAAACGACGATTTGGCAATCGACACGCTTTGGCGCTGGGCTGCCTCCTCGGCGGCAATGCGCTTCAAGTCCGGCCTGTTCGTGAGTGCCTGCATTTCGACCTCCGGCAGCGCCGGCACTGGCAAAGCGCGCTCGGCTAACGCTTCGGTCGGCTGAAATGTGGACTCAACCGTCACGCCCAGCGCGGTGTTGAGCTGCGCTCGCGCCAGCTCCAGGTTGTTCCTGGCTTGGATTACTTCCTGCTGTCGCGTTGCCATGCGCACCTTCGCCGTCAGCAGATCCGACTCCACCACCAGACCACTGTCGAATCTCGCTTGACTGCGCTCCATGACCGCCTGGGAGGTCTTTGCCGCCTGCTCCGCAACCTCCAGCTGCTTGCTTGCGAGCAGAACCTCGTAATAGGCGCTAACGACGCGGTAAACGATCTCCTGGTCCGTACGGTCCAACTGGTGTCCAGCAGCCTCGTTCATCTGTCTTGCCCGATTGATCCCGTGCCAGCTGGCAAACGAATCAAAGAGATTCCAGCTTCCCCCAAACCGCGTGGTGAAGTTCCCGAACGGCAGTGGTGTATTCAACTGATTCAGCGCGAAGTCCGCAGTGGTAAAACGCTGTTGCCGGAGTTTGGTGCCGAACACATAAACAGGGTCATTTCCGCGAGTAGCTGTTTCGGAAAAGCTCAGATGCGGCATGAGGAACGAACGTACTACCCGAACATCTGCGGAAGCTACCTTCGTGTCTGCTATCGCGACCTTGCGCAGCGGGTTCCTCTCCAGTGCGATCTTCACCGCCTGCTGCAGCGTGAGCGAGGACGGTTCGGCCGTTGGCTGAGCCGACGCCACCGCCAAAGGCAGCAACAGCGCGATGACGCTAAGAACGAGTTTGCCGGGAGTCTTCAACTCTGCACCCCGGCAAGCTGTGCTGGTTTCATCCACTCGGTTTTGTCTTCGACGATCTCGTAGGTTGTGTGAAAGCTGGCCGTCTTCTGAACCATGGCTCCGACCGAGCAATACTTTTCTTCCGAGAGGCGGATCGCTTCCTCCACAGCCGCCACGTCGATTGCGAAGCCGGTGACCACGTGGTGAAGGCGGACTGCAGTGAATACCTGCGGGGGACGATCCGCCTGGTCGGCTTCCACCCTCACTTCGTAGCCGGTGATTTTCTGGTGGTACTTCTGACGCAGAATGGTCACGACGTCGAATGCGGTGCAACCGGCCAGTCCGACGGCGACCAATTCGATCGGCTTGGGGCCGGTGCCCCCGGCGGTGTCGTCCAGCAGGAGGTTATGGCCGCTCCCGCTCTGGGCCACAAATTGGCGCTGCTGCCTAAGTGGTTGAGTGAGTTGGACTTTAGCCGTCATCATTGATCGTCTCCTGGTGTGGATTTCCGAACACCACACGAACAAATGCAGGACCACGGGTTTTGTTACAGAGAACTTTGAAGCAGGTCTGAGAGAAGGTTTATTACAGAAACGTTAGCTGAGGATCGCGTCGTATTTCGTCGTGCTTAACCAACCAGCCGATGAAACCGGAACGCGAGAAGATCTGTTCCATTCCTAGCCGGTTGTCCTGGTCAAGACGCGTTCATAACGCAGCAGGAGTTCCTTCCGCAGCTCTGCCGCCTTGGCGCGATCCGGTGCCTGACTGGGCAACTGGCGAAACGTCTCTATTGTGGTTTTCAAGCTGGCGAGAAACGCCTGACAGGGCTCACAGCCGTCCAAGTGCTTTTCCAGTTCCTCGCACAGAGAATCATCCAGCCTTTCATCCAAATACTCCGAGAGTTCCGCGAACATCGCCTTGCAGCGGGCAGGTCTGGGCGGGTCGGTGGCAGTCGAGCGCGATGCAGCGGCTTGGCCGGTCTTGCGATGTGGTTGAAGGGTCTTGGTCAGGTCTTTGCGCACGAACAGCCTTGCTCGGTGCAGGCGCACGCGAACTGTTCCTGAACGCAACCCCGTGATCTCCGCGACCTCTTCGTCTGTCAACCCCTCCATATCGCGTAACACCAGAACAATGCGATACTGCGGCGGCAGTCTCTGAATCGACTTCCGCAACCGTCCCACCTCTTCACTTCGGATGGCGAACATTTCGGGGTTTATGCTCTCGCCGGCACTCAGCTTTTCCAGTTCCTTCCGATCGGGCATCAGTTCTTCCAAAGAAAGATCTTGCTTCGGAGCAAACTTGCTTCTGCGGCGGTTCATCAGGCAACGGTTCTTCGCCACTTTGTAGAGCCACACCACCAGCGCCCTGGGACTTTCGAACTTGGGAAGGTAGGGAACAGACTTGACCAGCACCTCTTGCATGGTGTCCTCAGCATCTTCGCGCTGGCCGCAGACTTTCATGCTGAAAGAGAAGACGGTGTTCTGGAGCAGAGCTAGGGCCTGTTCTAAAGCCTCGTCATCTCCACGACGCAACAATTGGACCGCCTGCTCTATCTCGGGACGCATTGCGGTAAATGTAGCATGAGCAACCTTCTAGCTCCGTTGACTCTGATCCAAACTCTCTGCCTTAGGCGATGGCTGGCTGCGCTACGGATCATAGCCACCTCCATCATCAGCCTTGCTATCAATTTACAAAATGCTTACCCGCAGTGACCCCGATTGTGGGGACACGCATTTGTCTCTAAGATTCCAAGAATACTGGCAAACGTTTGGCCGTTAAGCTGAACACTGCCACACCCAAAGCAATTACGCCGTAAGCAATCAAGAACTCATTCCAGCTGGGCAGATATCTCGCACCTGTCGTGGCTTCCACTGAAGTGATACACGTGTTTAAACGGTTGGTGATCAGAGCCGCCAGGACCATCACAGCGCTGTAGTAGACCACGCGAGGGTTAACCGGATCGCGTTCGGTAATCAGCAGCCACAGGGGCATGAAGAATAAGCCAATCTCGAGGCCGAACAAAACACTCTGTAGATCGTTCTTCTGCACCAGCAGAGGAATCCCTCTGGAGATAGAGTCGGCGAAGCGGAGGCCCAGGTAGAAGAACAGAAGTGCCGCCAGGGCTTTGCCCATCCCGGCTACGAGATTGGCGGGCAGTCCCCTGGCAAAGGCAATGCTGGTGTGCCAGGAGGCAAAAATCACCGCCGCTATGGCAGCACAGGCCGCAGAAACAAAGAAAAGAAATGGTAACTGCGGTGTGAACCACAACGCTGAAATCTTGTTGGGCGTTCCCAACAGAAGGTCTGCCATGGAGGTTTGGTGCAGCACCGAGAGGACCACAGCCAGAAGCAGCAACGGCATACCGAGCCAGCGAAGCGGCGGCGGCTCCCGCCAACCAAGACGCTTGTACAATTCTGGAGCAAACTCCAGAGCCAATACCGCTCCATAGAGAATTAACGACCACACTGCTCCTGCTAGCACCAGGCGTGGGTTCCACGTGATCAGCAGCCCTATGCGATAGGGTTGACCCGCATCCGTGATGAATCCCACAAAAGCGACCAGGTAGCCGAGGAACCCTATCAGCAAGCAAGGGCGCACGATGGACTCGTAATTCTCCAGTTTCAAGATACGGACCGTCGCTGCCACCGCAAAACCGCCCGCACAGAGCGCGAGCCCGCACAGCACGCTCAGGCCAACCTCTACGCCCCAGGGAAAAACGTCGCGCAGATGGGCGGTGGGACCCAGAGCGTGTACGGTCCGCAGGTAGTAAGCGCCAGCGCCGCCCGCCATCAGGAGCGTGCAGCACCAGGTCCAGAAACTCCACCGCGGCCAACTCTGTAGCCGTTTCATGGCTCCCTCCTCCGGGATCTTGCTTGGACGGAAGATGCCGTCCCTCACGCAATGATCCGCTCGCGGTTTAGACTCGTTCACCCGGCCATGGCCATGGCCTTCGCCGCCACTTTACCCGCCGTCCCAGGCATGCTGTCCCGAACGATTCTTATGAGGACCGGGATTGCCGCGCGGACCGCGGGATGCATTTCTCCGCCCAGGGTGGTGCAGTCAGCCGCTTCAACCGCCAGGATGATCACTTCTTCTGCGACGGGGAGACCCAATCGCCTCGACAATGCAAGCACCTCGTACAGTCCAACGTAATGCGGTGATCCTCCCGGCAAAGCCTTCAGGTCGCCGTCGCGGAACACGTAAATCGTTCCTGGTGGAGCGGTACCCGTCCGCACCGTATCGATCACCACGAGGCGCCTGGTGTCTTGCAAGCGCGGCTGACCGGGCGCCTGGAGATCCGCACCCATTGTCGGGCCCAGCGGATCATGGTGCAGGAGGGGGCGGTCACCGGGGTAGCCCTGGATAACGAGGAGGTGGTGGGGGCCCGCTATGTGATCGCCGCGCCTGGACGTTCCGGCGCCGCCTGGATCCGGGAAGAAGCCCGCCGCCTGGCGATTCCCTCGGTCTCCAGCCCGGTGGATATCGGGGTGCGGGTGGAAGTCCCGGCCCCGGTGCTTTCGCCCCTGACCGAGGCGGCCTACGAAGCCAAGTTGATTTATTTAAAGAGCCCACGGAAGAGATTAGCAAACATCAGAATCAATCCGGCGATGAGAATCCAGGAACCGAAAGTGGCTGTCATGTGAAGGGTTCTGAATTGAGGGAGATAGTCGTAATATCTCCGGGGCATACCCTCCCAGCCCAGCAGGAGCATGGAGAAATAGAAGATGTTGAAGCCAACCAGCATGAC
>JAIQET010000016.1 GCA_020073645.1 Terriglobia bacterium
CGACCTCCCCCTTGCAGGGGGAGGTATAAGGAAGCATGCGCACCGACCTGTTCGACTTCGAGCTGCCTCCCGACCGCATCGCGCTGCGGCCGGTGCATCCGCGCGATGCGGCGAAATTGCTCGTGGTGCGGCCGGGCGGGGCACCGGAGCTCGAGGATCGCAAAGTCGGTGACTTGCCCGATCTGCTGCAGCCCGGCGACGCGCTGGTGGTCAACGACAGCAAGGTGATCGCGGCGCGGCTGAAGGGCCGGCGCATCGGGCGCGGCAGCGGCGAGCCAGCGATCGAGGCCACCCTGCACAAGCGGCTCGACGGCTCGACCTGGAAGGCCTTCATCCTCGGCGCCAAGAAGGTGCAGGTGGGCGATACGCTCCGCTTCGGCACCGAAGGACGGGTGTGCTTCCTCGGCCAGCTCGATGCTCAAGTTTCACAAAAAGATGAGGGAGGTGAAGTAACCCTTTCATTTTCCTTCCATGGGCCGGTTTTGGACCAGGCCATCGAGGAACGCGGCGACATGCCTTTGCCGCCCTATATCGCCGCGCGCCGGGCGCCCGACGAGCAGGACAAAACCGACTACCAGACGCTATTTGCCCATGAGGAAGGCTCGGTGGCGGCGCCGACCGCCGGCCTGCATTTCACCGACGACCTGCTGGCGCGGCTCAAAGTGCGCGGCGTCACGCTGTACTACGTGACGCTGCACGTCGGCGCCGGCACCTTCCTGCCGGTGAAGACCGATGACACCTCCGGCCACAAGATGCATGCCGAGTTCGGGATCGTGACCGCCGAGACCGCCGAGGCGCTCAATGCGGCGCGTGCCCAAGGCGGACGCATCGTGGCGGTCGGCTCGACCGCGCTGCGGCTGCTCGAAAGCGCGGCGGCCGAGGACGGCAAGCTGCACGCGTTCTCCGGCGAGACCGCCATCTTCATCACGCCCGGCTACAAGTTTCGTGCGGTCGACCTGATGCTGAGCAATTTCCACCTGCCGCGCTCGACTTTGTTCATGCTGGTGGCGGCCTTCAGCGGGTTGGATGTGATGAAACGCGCCTATGCCCACGCAATCGCCAGCGGCTATCGCTTCTATTCGTATGGCGATGCGTGTTTGCTATTTCCGGCGGCGCCGCGCACTCCGTAACCCTCTCGCCTTGTGGGAGAGGGTGGCGAGCGCGAAGCGCGAGCCGGGTGAGGGGTCAGTGCCTCACGAGACTCCGACCCCTCACCCGCCCTCGCTCGGCTTCGCCTCCGCTCGGGCACCCTCTCCCACAAGGGGAGAGGGTACGTGTTGCTATGCCGAGGTATGATGTCTGACGCCTTCTCCTTCACCCTGCTGAAAACCGACGCCGGCGCGCGGCGCGGCGAGATCGTGACGCCGCACGGGCGCGTGCAGACGCCGGCCTTTATGCCGGTCGGCACGCAAGGCACGGTGAAGGGCCTGACGCCCGACATCGTGCGCGCGACCGGCGCCGAGATCGTGCTCGGCAACACCTATCACCTGATGCTGCGGCCGGGCGCCGAGCGCATCGCGGCGCTCGGCGGGCTGCACGCCTTCATGCACTGGCCGCTGCCGATCCTGACCGATTCCGGCGGTTTTCAGGTGATGTCGCTGTCGGCGCTGCGCCGGCTGGAGGAGCACGGCGTCACGTTCCGCTCGCATCTTGACGGCGCCATGGTGGAACTCACGCCGGAGCGGGCGATCGAAATCCAGGCGCTGCTCGGCGCCGATATTTCCATGCAGCTCGACGAATGTTTGCGGCTCCCCGCCAATCGCGAGGAAATTGCGCGCGCGATGCAATTGTCGCTGCGCTGGGCGGAGCGCAGCAAGCGCGCCTTCGAGAGCAAAGCGCGCGAGGGCTACGCCCTGTTCGGCATCGTGCAAGGCGGCGACGACATCGCCTTGCGGGCGGAGAGCGCGCGCGAACTCACCGGCATGGACTTTCAGGGCTACGCCATCGGCGGGCTGGCGGTGGGTGAGCCGCAAGAAGTGATGCTGAAGATCGTCGAGGAGACCGCGCCGCGGCTGCCGGACGCGCGCCCGCGCTATTTGATGGGCGTCGGCACGCCGCACGACCTTCTGGAAGCGGTCAGGCGCGGCATCGACATGTTCGACTGCGTGCTGCCGACGCGCAACGGCCGCCACGGCATGGCCTTCACGCGCTATGGCGCGATCAACTTGTCGAATGCCCGCCACGCCGCCGACCCGCGCCCGCTTGACGAGCAAAGCGCGCATCCGGCCGCGCGCACTTACTCGCGCGCTTACTTGCATCATCTGACCAAGGCGAACGAGATGCTCGGCCAAGTGCTGCTATCGACCGTCAACCTGGCCTATTACCAGGCGCTGATGGCGGGCATGCGCGAGGCGATCGCGGCAGGACGCTTCGATGCGTTTCGCGCTGAGACCATGGCGGGATGGGAAACCGGCGACATACCGGCCTTGTGAGCGGCAGCGGCGTTGGCTAAACGCTGCCTCATGAACATCCACGCCTCCTTCCTCGCCAAGCGGCGCAAGCCGCGCTTCAAGCTGCCGCCGGGCGCGACCGACGCGCATTGTCACGTGTTCGGGCCGGCGGCCAAGTTCCCGTACGCGCCGAACCGGCGTTACACGCCGGAAGACGCGCCGAAGGAGATGCTGCGGGCGTTGCACGACCATCTCGGCGTCGAGCGTTCCGTGATCGTGCAGGCAAGCTGCCACGGCGCCGACAATGCCGCCATGCTCGATTGCATCGCCTCGGATCCCAAACGCTATCGTGGCGTGGCCATTGTCGACGACAGTTTCCGCGACGCCGACTACGACCGGCTGCACGCCGGCGGCGTGCGCGGCGTGCGCTTCAACTTCGTCAAGCATCTCGGCGGCGCGCCCGACATGGGCGTATTCGCGCGCGTGCTCGACCGCATCAAGGGACGCGGCTGGCACGTGGTGCTGCATCTCGATGCGCCGAGCATCATTCCGCTCTCGGATATGATCCGCAAACTGCCGTTGCCTTTCATCGTCGACCACATGGGCCGGGTGCCGGCCAAAGACGGCCTCGATCAGCCGCCGCTGCGCGCCTTGCTCGAGCTTTCACGGCTGGAAAACTGCTGGATCAAGGTCTGCGGCGCCGAGCGCATCTCCATGCCGCCTTACGATAAGGCGGTGCCGATCGCCCATGCGCTGGTACAGGCGGCGCCGGAGCGCGTGTTGTGGGGCACCGATTTTCCCCATCCCAACGCCACCCATGAGGCCGACGAGGCCGACCTGGTCGACCTGGTGCCGCAATACGCGGCCGACGCCCTGGCGCAGCGGCGCCTGCTGGTGGACAATCCGGCCAGGCTCTATGGTTTCGACTAAGCCGCATTCAAAAAAATTGGTGGAGGATTCACGATGAGATTTTTGGGCACAGCGCGCCTTGCGCGCCGCGTGGCACTGCTGGCACTGCCGGCACTGCCGGCGCTGCTGGCCTTGGCGCCGCTGTCGCAGGCCGCGGCCAAATGGCCGGAGAAGCCGGTGAAGATCGTGTTGCCGTTCGGCGCCGGCGGCGTCGCCGATGTGAGCAGCCGCATCATGGCCGACAAGCTCGACAATATCCTCGGCCAGCGGGTGGTGATCGAGAACATGCCGGGCCCCGGCGGCATCAACGCCGCCCGCGCCGTCGTCAATGCGCCGCCCGACGGCTACACGCTCGGCCTGGTCACCAACGGCACTGCGATCAGCGTCGCGGCCTTCAATCATCTGCCGTTCGACCCGGTCAAGCAGTTCGCGATGATCTCGGAGCTCGGCGAGTTCAACCTGCTGTTCGCGGTCGCCGCCAATTCCAAATACCGGACGCTGGAGGATTTTATCCAGGACGCCCAGACCAACCCGGGCAAGCTCAATATCGGCACCATCGCGGTCGGCGGCACGCAGAATCTCGGCGCCGAACTGTTCAAGTCGCTGGCCGATGTGAAGGTGACGATCGTTCCCTATAAGGGCTCGCCCGATGTGGTGGTCGGTCTGCTGCGCAACGACGTGCAGATGCTGGTCGAGTTTCCGCCGGCGATCAGAGGCCAGGTCGCGGCCGGCAAGCTGCGCGTGCTGGCGAGCACGGGGGCGACGCGCGAGTCTTCGATGCCGGACGTGCCGACTGTGCAGGAGGCCGGCGTCAGCGGCTACTTGGTGACGTCGTGGAACGGTGTATTCGCGCCCGCGGGCACGCCGCAGGAAGTGATCGACACCATGAACAAGGCGATGCACGAGGTGCTCGCCATGCCGGACGTCAAGGAGCATTTCGCCAAGATCGGCGTGGAAGCGCGCGCCGGTACGCCGGACGAGCTGATGAAGCGGCTCAAGGACGACATCAAGAAATGGGACGAGGTCATCACCAAGGCCGGGATCCCGAAGAAGTGACGGGCGCGACCCGCGGACCGCGTTAAAGCCCCCCGTAAAGCCAGGCGATGCCGTCGTAAGATTGCTGCGGTGTGCGGTCGGCAAGCGCCATGTCGCGCAACTCGGCGGTGACGCCGCGCGCGTGATAGAAATCGCCGTAGACACGCGCCATGATCTGCACACGCGCGGTGCGCAGATAGCGCGCCTGCTCATAGTCCTGGAATGCGGCCGGCAGATCGTCCGGCTTGGCGGCGGTCTTCTCGGCCAGCACCACCGCGTCCTCGGTCGCCATGCAGGCGCCCTGCGCGAGATATTGCAGCATGGGATGGGCGGCATCGCCGAGCAACGTGACGCGCCCTTGCGACCAGTTCTTCACCGGCTCGCGGTCGCACAAGACCCACATGCGCCAGGTCTCGATGCGCTCGAGCATGCGCAGCACTTCCGGGCGCTGGCCCTTGAAATGCTCCCATAGCAGATCGGCGCTGCCTTCGGCGTTCCAGCCTTCCTCATAGCGGTCGGAGTGGAACACGGCGACCAGGTTGTAGAGCTCGCCGCGCCGCAGCGGGTAATGCACAAAGTGCGTGCGCGGGCCGGCCCACAGCACGACGTCCGGCCGCCACAGGTCGCTCGGCACGTCCGCGCGCTTGAGCACGGCGCGGTAGGCGATATGGCCGGATACCCGCGGCTTGCCGTCGCCGACGATGCGTTCGCGGATGTTCGACCACATGCCGTCGCAGCCGATCAGCGCGCGGCCGCTGACGCGCTCGCCGTCGTCGAGCGTGACGGTGATGCCGTCGCCGCGCTGCTCGTAAAAGTCGACGCGCCGGCTGTTCTCCAGCGTGATCAGATTGCTGGCCTGGCAGGCCTTGAGGAAGGTGCCGTGGATGTCGGCGCGGTGGGTGACGGCGTAGGGCTGGCCGAAACGCGCGAAGAATTCCTCGCCGAGCGGGATGCGTGTAATCACTTTGCCGGTGAGCGCGCAGCGCATCTCCTGCGCCGGCGGACGGTGGGCATCGGCCAGGATCGCGTCCTTCAGCCCGATCTTCTCCAGCGCGCGGAACACGTTCGGCCCGAGCTGGATGCCGGCGCCGACTTCGCGGAATTCCGGGCTCTGCTCGAACACGCGCACGGGCACGCCCTGGCGGGCGAGCGCGTAGGCCGCGGCGAGGCCGCCGATGCCGCCGCCCGACACCAGGATTGGTTGTGCGCCGCCGTTCGATTGCGCCATGTGTTCTCGTCCGCCGCTTGCTTTTGGCGGGCCAAGATAGATCGCGGCGGCGGGCGAGGCAAAGCGCGCGCAAGTGGCATGCGAAAGCCCGCCGGCTTTGGGGCCGGCGGGCTTAAACGCTGCAAATGTCGCGGGTGGTTTACTTCACAACCTGGCCGCGGATCTCGCCGGCCTTGTTGGCCGCGGTGTGGATATTGACGTACCAGCCGCCCGCCATGAGCTGGGCGGCCTGCGCGTCGGTCAACTGCTTGGAGCCTTCGAACGGGCTCTTGGCAGCGGCGCCCTGGAAGATCGGCACCACGACGCCGCCGTTCTTGCCGGATTCGCCGGCATGGAAATGCGCGGCGGTGGCGGCTCCGGTCAGGCCAGAATAGGTGCCTTTCCAGGACAGCATCTTTTTGCCCGTATCGTAAGTCACGTCGACCGAGCCGCTGCCGCTGCTTTTGGCGGGCGGTACCTCGTTAGAGGCCTTCAGGTCGGCCTTCATCTTGAGCATGTCCGCCATCGAGGGCGAGGCCAATGCCAGCGTGCCGGCACAGGCGAGAACCGCCAGCGCCGGGCGCAGAAACGTACGTGTCATGTTTGCTCCTCCTTGATCAGGCTGCTGCAGCCATTTTTGCAAACACCGCACCCTAGCACCTATTCCGGCACCGAGGAGATCAAGGCGAACAGAGCGGGATGGAAGTTGTGGAGATTTCGCCGCAGGCGTCGCATTCCCAATGGTGGCGGATCTCGCCGTCTTCCACGAATTCGGACACGACCGGGGCGACCATGCAGTCGCCGCAGTGGGGACAGCGCGCCGTCGAGCCTAAGGGGCGGGCGCTGGCAAGCTTTGCCGCATTGCAATGAAGCATGGTCTCGGCCTCCGTAAGGTCGTCCCTTACCCTTGGCCGCTCAACTAACCGGGCATCATGGCGAGGGCGAGACGGATTGGTGATAGTGCGGTGGCCATAAGGACAAAGTTTCGTGACAGATCGTAGCGGTAGATGGGTGGCATCAATGCGATTTATTCGCGTATCGCAGGCTGCCTCGCGCTTCGCTGCGAAATGCGCCGCGCGCGGTGACTCATTTTTGTCGCTTTTGTTTAAAGTCGGCGGCGACGAAGATGGTGAGCGCGCTGGGACTCGAACCCAGGACCTACTGATTAAAAGTCAGTTGCTCTACCGCCTGAGCTACGCGCTCGTCACCAGGGGCATGATCTTAAACGGAAAACCGCTGCGGTTCATGCGCTTGCGCCGCTGTGTAGGGGCGCTGGGCAGCCCGGTCAATAGGCGGGCGCCGCCTCATTGTTGAACTCGCGCCGGGCCGGCGCAATTTGCTAGATTAGCCAACTCAATTCCGCCGCCTGGAGCCAAAAACCATGCCGATCGTCAACCGCATCGCCGACCTGCAAAGCGAGATCGCCGAATGGCGGCACGATCTGCATGCCCATCCCGAGCTACTCTACGACGTGACGCGCACCGCCGGCAGCGTGGCCGAGAAACTGCGCGAATTCGGCTGCGACGAAGTGGTGACCGGACTTGGCCGCACCGGCGTGGTCGGCGTCATCCACGGCCGCAAGGGCAAGTCCGACAAGGTCATCGGCATGCGCGCCGACATGGACGCGCTGCCGATCGAGGAGGCGACCAATCTGCCGTACAAGTCGACGGTGCCGGGCAAGATGCACGCCTGCGGCCACGATGGGCACACCGCCATGTTGCTGGGCGCGGCGCGCTATCTGGCCGAGACGCGCAACTTCGCCGGAGCTGCGGTGGTGATTTTCCAGCCGGCCGAGGAGGGCGGCGGCGGTGGCAAGGCCATGGTCGAGGACGGGCTGATGGACCGCTTCAAGATCGGCGAGGTCTACGGGATGCACAATTTCCCCGGCCTGCCGGTCGGCGAGTTTTCCATACGGCCGGGGGCGATCATGGCGGCGGCCGACTACATCCGGATCGACATCGAGGGCAAGGGCGCGCATGCCGCGCGTCCGCATCTCGGCATCGACAGCGTTTTGGTGGGCGCGCAGATCGTCAACAACCTTCAGTCGATCGTGTCGCGCAATGTCGATCCGCTTGAATCGGCGGTGGTGTCGATCTGCGTGTTCCACGCCGGCAACGCCGACAATGTCATCCCGCAGACCGCGCAATTGCGCGGCACAGCGCGCAGCCTGAGCCCGCAGGTGCGGGACTTTCTGGAAAAACGCGTGCCCGAGATCGTGGAGGGCACCGCCAAGCTCTATGGCGCCAAGGCTACGGTGCGATACCGCCGCGGCTATCCAGTTTTGCAGAACCACGCGGCACAGACCGATTTCGCGGCGGAAGTGGCCGGCGCGATTGCCGGCAAGGACAAGGTCGACATCGACATGGCGCCGGTGATGGGCGCGGAAGATTTTTCTTACATGCTCAACGCGCGGCCCGGCGCCTTCATCTTCGTCGGCAACGGCGACAGTGCCGGCTTGCATCACCCGGCCTACAATTTCAACGACGAGGCGATCCCGTTCGGCACCTCGTATTGGGTGAAGCTGGTGGAGACGGCGCTGGCGGGCTAGGTCTGTCATTCCGGGGCGCGAGCAAAGCTCGCGAACGCGGAATCCAGAAACGAATTCCTTGCCTACGTCTGGATTCCGGATCGCCGCCATAGCGCGTCTAAGACGCGCGTAAACGCGCTTAGGTCGGCGTCCGGAATGACCGATTACGGCACCAGCTCGCGCTCGGGAGCCGGCGCCGGCGCCGCGACCTTGGCGATCGCGGGGGTGCGTTTCGGCAGCAGCTCGACAAAGCGCGCTTCCAGCGTCCGCCAGGTGGCGAAGTCGTTGAGCGGCGAGCGCTCGATTGCCGCCAGCGCCACCGCCGCGATGAAGGGCAGGCTCTGCACCACCAGCACCACCGCGAATATATTGATCTCGCGCACGCTGTTGATGTTGGTGACGTAGAGCGTGACCGCGCCGACGATCAGCAGCGCCGCCAGCACCGCCTCCCAGAAGGCGTGGAAATCGGCGCTCTTGCGCAAGCCACCCTTGGAGGTGCGCACGAAGGGCAGATGGTCCTTGATCAGGCCGTGGCTGACCGCGCGCGCCACCGTCCACTGCACCGACATGGCGGCGAACACCGCGCCAAGCAACTGGCCCTTGCCGGCGCGCACGCGCAGCCGGTAGAGCGCAAGGAAGTGCACGATCGACACCGCGAAGCTGGCGACGATTGGAATCGTGAGGATGCGGTCCGGCACCGCGATGTCGAGGAAGGCGACGACCGGCACCCAGACGATATTGAGCAGGGCGACGGCGACGCCGATGCTCTCGGCGCCGAGCCAGTTGAGCCAGCCGAGCGCGAATTCGCGCTTCTGCTCGCGCGTCAGCCGGCTGGCGCCGGGCAGGAACCGTCGCCAGTGCTTCTTCAGGATCTGGAATCCGCCATAGGCCCAGCGGTGGCGCTGCTTCTTGTAGGCGTCGAAGCTGTCGGGCAGCAGGCCGTGGCCGTAGCGCCGATTGGTGTAGTGCGCGTGCCAGCCGTGCTCGAGCAGCGTGAGGCCGAGATCGGTGTCCTCGCAAATGGTGTCGCTCGACCAGCCGCCGGCCTGCTCGAGTGCTGAGCGCCTAATCAGGCACATGGTGCCGTGCACGATGATGGCGTTGGCCTCGTTCCGCTGCACCATGCCGATGTCGAAGAAGCCGGCATATTCGCCGTTCATGGCGTGGTGCATCAGGCTGCGCGCGCCGTCGCGATGGTCTTGCGGCGCCTGAACGAGGCCGACATGCGGATCGGCAAATTGCGGCACCAGGTCGCGCAGCCAGTCGGGATGCACGACATAGTCGGCGTCGATCACGGCGATGATCTCGGCATCAGCCGCGGTGTGCACCTGTGCAAGGCGCAGCGCGCCGGCCTTGAAGCCTTTGAGCTCGTCGATGCGTACGAATTTGAAGCGCTCGCCGAGCGCGCGGCAGTGCTCCTCGACCGGGACCCAATAGGCCGGATCGGGCGTGTTGTTGATCACCACCACGCATTCGAAGTTCGGGTATTCGAGCCGCGCCACGGCGTCGAGCGTCTGCTTGAGCATTTCCGGCGGCTCGCGATAGGCCGGAATATGGATCGAGACTTTCGGGGTGTGGCCATCGGGCGCGAGCGGCGGCGCGTCGATCAGCCGCAGCGGCTTGCGGCCGAAGGCGATAGCCGCGATCTCCTCGATGCGCGCGAGCGCGATCAGGATGAGCGGGATCAGCAGCACGGTGCCGAGCCCGAGCGCGAAGGCGGCGCCCGGCACGAAATAGTGGCCGTTCCAGTAAGCGAACAAAGTGGCGAACCAGGCGCCGACCACATTGGCACCGGCCGCCAGCAGCACGGCCCAACCGGCTGCGGGTGGGGCGACTGCCGGCGTCGGGCTGGTCTCTGACCCGCGCACCCGGGTCGGCGACCCGGGCCACACAGTCCCTGCCCGCGGGCCGCACTCAGGCGGACCTTCGCCCTTGGAGAGCGACCGGGCACGAAAGAGCGCAGCGCCGCCCGATTGGGAAGGATCACGGACGCCCAAAGCAGCTTCCGCCGTGCAGCCGAGTGGATTGGGCAGGAGCGCCGGAACCGCGGGGCTTGGTGAAGAGAGCGGAGTTCAAGTTTTGAGTACTGACAGTGCTGTCGCGGTGGCGACGGAGCCGCCGGAAGTCTCGCGCGCCGAGCTGCAGGCGCAGGTGATCGAGGCCCTGGAACGGGCGAACTCGCGCACACCGATCGTGGAAGTGGCCCCCGAAGGCGCCGAGTTGGTGATCAAAGTCGGTATGGCGCAGACCCTGGTGGATGCGGGTTTGGCCTTGAGCGAAGATGCGCGGCAAGGCGCGCTTGCAGCGGCCGTCAGAGCGTTGGGACGCCCGGTGAAGCTGCGGGTTGTCGGGGTCGCCGGCAATGGCGGCAAAGCGGCAGCGGCCGGCGCGGCGCGCCCGGCGAATGGTCCGGGAGCGCGCAACCGTGCTGCCGATGACCCGGTGGTGCGGCGAGTGCAGGAAAAATTCAGCGCGCAGATACGAACCGTGATTGATCACCGGGAAAAGCGGTAAGACAGTACCGAGTACTGAGTACCTAGTACCGAGTTGTTTTGCTCCGTACTCACGCTCAGTACTCAGTACTAGGTACTCGCTATGGGCGGATTCAATCCAAAGCAGCTTCAAGAACTGATGTCGCAGGCCAAGCGGCAATACGACGACCTGCAGCGCAAGATGCAGGAGATCGTGGTGGAAGCCTCGTCGGGCGGCGGGTCGGTAACCGTGAAAATGAACGGGCAGAAGCAGGTGCTGTCCATCACGATGGATCCGGAAACGGTGAAGTCGGGTGACATCGAGATGCTCCAGGACCTGGTGACGGCGGCGGTGAATGCGGCGGTGCATAAGGTGGACGAGCAGATGCAATCGACCGTCGGCGGCATGCTGGGCGGGATGGGAATGCCATTTTGATTTGGTAATTTGGTAATCGGGTAATTTGGTAATTTTCAACGAGTGCCCGCTGTGTTCGAGTGCCGTGCCGAATTCCAGATTAAGAAATTACCAAATCACGAAATTACGAAATTACCAAATGTCTAAGTTTGCCGAGCCGATGGCTCGCCTGATTGACGAGCTGAAGAAGCTGCCGGGAATCGGCGCCAAGAGCGCGCAACGGCTGGCCTTCCATATTCTGCGCTCCAGCGACGACGATGCCGAGGCGCTGGCCGCCGCGGTTCGCGACATCAAGGCCCACCTGCGTCTGTGCTCGGTCTGCAACAACATCACCGATATTGATCCCTGCTCCTACTGCAGCAGCGCGACGCGCAACCGGCGCCTGGTGTGCGTGGTCGAAGAACCGACTAACATCGCGGCCGTCGAGAAGACGCGGCAATACAACGGCGTCTACCACGTGCTGCACGGGTCCCTCTCACCGCTGCACGGAGTCGGGCCGGAGCACCTGCGGATATCGAACCTGGTGCGGCGCATAGATGCCGGCGAGGTGGACGAAGTCATCCTGGCAACCAACCCGACGGTGGAAGGCGAGGCCACGGCGGTGTACCTGTCGCAGCAAATCCGGCGGCCGGGAGTCAAGGTCACCAGAATCGCCACCGGAATTCCCGCCGGCAGCGACATCGAGTACGCCGATGAGGTCACCATGCTGAAGTCGATAGAGGGGCGGCGGGAAATGTGAGGAGAAGGTTCTAGGTTTTAGGTTTTAGGCTTTAGGCTTTAGGTTTTAGGATTCGGGCTTCAGGCGCGGGACATTCGGGCGGCAGACCGGCCTAAGCCTTTCCGTTGCGTGTGCAACAAATGTGCCACTTCCCGGCACCGGTTGCCTTCTTGCTCCACGTTATTAGATCGTACTGCTGTTTAGTTTCTATCACTTATATCTGTCTCCTAATGTATTTCATCAATTTCAGACTGGTATGCCGTTTGCATATAGACCACACCAGCCTGCTCGAAACACGAGCGGGAAGCAATTTTCGACGGGCTGGCGAGCCGGCCGAACCGAGACCATCGGTGCTCTCCGCCCCTGCCGCCGTGGCTGTAAACGCAGCCCAGCGGCCAAGAGGGAAAACCGGGCGAACCAGTCCGGTTTTTCTTTTTTTGGCAAGCCAGTTTTTCGGGTTATCAGTTCTTCCGGAGAGCGGTTTACCCGCGCAATTTCGCCAGCAGATCCTGGGGATGGACGGGCTTGGCCAGGATCTCGAATTCGTGTCCCTGGGCGCGCGCGCTCTCCAGCAGGTCGGCCGTGGCCGCCTGACCGGAAAACAACAGGATCTTGCATTCCGGCAGGAACCTGCGGATGTTGATGGCGGCCTCGATGCCGTTCATGTCGGGCATGATGACATCGCTGATGATCAGGTCGGGCCTGACAATGCGGGCGCGCTCGACGGCCGCTGTCCCGGTATAAACGGCGGAAGCATCGAAGCCATGCTGGTTGAGAATGATCGCCAGGGTATCGGCGATGACGCGTTCGTCGTCCACCACCAGCACCTTGGGCTTGGCCGTCTTAACAGTCATGCGAGCTGCTGCCTCTCAACCGGATCGCTTTCTCGGCCCATACGACAGGCAGGGCGCCGTAGTAACTGCAAACGCCAATTATAACAACCGGCGCGGGAGATGGCGCAGGCTGAGGGTTGCAAGCGCGCTCCGAACGAAGTAGGCTTCTGGAAACTGCAGCCAGTCCCGGCTGCCGCGTGCGCGGCCGCCGGTCTCGAAGGAATCGGGAGCTTCCGCCATGTCCGTGCTGTCGGCCACCTCGCTCGTTCCATCTGCCGTGCCCTCACCCGTGTTGCTCTACGTCGAAGGGGCGGAGCAGCGCAATATCGTGCTGGAGCGGCTGCCGTTTGCCATTGGCCGGAAGACCGGCAAGGACCTGGTCATCCCGGACTCGCGGGTGTCGCGCGACCACGCGCAGATCCTCTGCGAAAACGGCGCGTACTACATCGTGGACCAGAACAGCCGGCACGGCACGTTCGTGAACGGCATTCGCCGCGAGCGCCACAAGCTGGAAGCCAACGACCGCATTGATTTCGGCGCGCGCGATGCCGCCTACGTGGTTTTCAATCCGGACAAGCCGCATACCAGCTCGGCGGCGGAGTTCCTGAGCCAGATTTCCATGATGCCGGTGAGCACCGGCAGTTCCGACCTGGAAAAGCTCCGCCTGGTCCTGGAAGCGGCCCGCAAGCTGAACACCACCGGCGTGCTCTCCGATGTGCTGATGTCGCTGCTGGATTCCACGCTCAAGCTCACCAAGGCGGAGCGCGGCTACGTCTTTCTCCGAGGCGCCGATGGCGCCATGCGGCTGGCCGCGGGACGCAACGCCAAGGGCGAGCAGTTGCTGGATGACAGCACGATTTCCAAGTCCATCCTGGAAGAGGCGGCCAGCGCGGCTTCGGAATTCATGGTGAGCGACACCAGTTCGTCCAGCGATCTGGCGGGACGAAACAGCATCATCGCCTACGATCTGCGGACCGTGATCGCCATCCCGTTGCGGCGCACGCAAACCCAGTTCGCGGAAAAATCCACGACCGATGACGGCCAGCCGCAGGTGCGCGGCGTGCTCTACATGGACAGCCGCTTCGCCTCGCGCGACATTTCCGCCGTCAGTCACGATATCCTGCGGGCGATCGCGACGGAAGCGGCGGCGCTGGTGGAAAACGCGCATCTGGTACAAGCGGAGGAAGCATCGCGCCGTTACCAGCAGGAACTGAACATCGCCGCCAACATCCAGCAGCGGTTGATGACCGTCTCCATTCCCGACGTGCCGTTCGCCTCCATCCGCGCCACCAACCTGGCTTGCAAGGACGTTGGAGGAGACTTTTTCGACGTGGTGATGACCGACGAGGGCCTGGCGGTGCTGGTGGCCGACGTATCCGGAAAAGGAATTTCCGCAGCGCTGCTGGCCTCGATCCTGCAGGGCATGATCTATTCGCAACTGATCGCCAATATGCCGCTGGACGAAATCGTCAGCACCGCCAACGCGTTTCTCTGCCGCAAGGTGATGGGGCAGAAATACGCTACCCTGCTGCTTTCGCGCCTCAAACCCGATGGCGAGCTGGAATACGTGAACTGTGGGCATGTGCCGCCGGTGCTGGTGGCGGGAGGAAAGATCGAACGGCCCCGGCAGTCGAGCAACGTACCCGTGGGCCTGCTGGCCGGGGCGGAGTTTGAGTGCGCCAAAATCAAGCTGCCGCCGGGCGGGCGCTTCGTCATGGTCACCGACGGGGTCACGGAGGCGGAAGACGCCAGCGGCGAGTTCTACGGCGACGACCGCCTGGAACAATCCGCCAATTGCGACACGCCCTACGAAAGCATCTTTTCCAGCGTGAAGACATTCTGCGGCAACACGCCGCTGAACGACGACTGCACCATTCTGGAGTTGCTCTACAAGCGGTCTGAACCGTCTGGCGCATCGTCGGTGGACCAGTAACCCGGGTTTCCGGTTCTCGCCATCGTTCCTGCCGAATAGCGAGCGGCCGGATGACCGATAGACCGATCCGCCACAGACCGATTATTCTGGCGAACGCATGCCGTCCGCGTCTGAGCTGTGCACGTTGACGCTCACCGAAGCCGCCGCGCTGGTGGCTGACAAGGCGGTCTCTCCCGTCGACCTCACGCAAGCTTGCCTGGAGCGCACTGAGCGGCTCAATCCCGCGCTCAACGCATTTATCACGGTTACGCGCGACAGCGCGCTGGAGCAGGCGCGACTTGCCGAGCGCGAGATTGCGAACGGACGCTACCGCGGGCCGCTGCACGGAATTCCGGTCGCCCTGAAGGACCTGATTGATACCGCGGGAGCGCGCACCACCGCCGCCAGCGCGCTTTTTCAGGAGCGCGTGCCGGCGGAGGATGCGGCCGTGGTGCGGCGCTTGAAGGTCGAAGGCGCCGTGCTGCTCGGCAAGACCAACCTCCACGAATTCGCGTACGGCGGCAGCGGCGTGGTCAGCTACTACGGTGCGGCCCGCAATCCATGGGCGCGGGCGCACATCACCGGCGGATCTTCGTCAGGATCCGCAGCGGCGGTGGCGGCGGGAATGTGCTTCGCCGCTTTGGGCAGCGATACCGCCGGTTCCATTCGCCTGCCTGCCGCGTGCTGCGGGATCGTGGGAATGAAACCGACCTACGGGCTGGTGAGCGCGCGCGGGGTGGTTCCGCTGTCGTGGTCGTACGACCACGTGGGTCCGATGACACGCAGGGTGCGCGATGCGGCGCTCGTCCTGCAGGCCATCGCCGGTTACGATGCCGGTGACAGCACCAGCCGCGAGTTGCCGGCCAGCGATTACGGCGAAGGGTTGGAACAGGACACGCACCGGCTGCGCCTCGGGATCGTGCGGCAGTTTTTCTTCGATGACCTGGACCCGGAAGTCGCGGCCGCCATCAACAACGCGCTCCAGGTGTTGGAAACGCTCACCAGCGGCCTGAGCGACGCCAGCATGCCCATTGATACCGACCGGACGGTGCAGGCGGCGGAGGCGTACGCCTACCACGCACAATTTCTCGCTGAGCGCGCCGGGCTTTACCAGCCGGAAACGCTACGGCGCATCCAGCGCGGCGAATCGGTTGCGGCCAGGGAATACATCCTGAAGCGGATCGAATTGGACCATCTGCGCCGCGCCGCCGCGGACCTGTTCGCCGATTACGATCTGCTGATCACGCCCACGTCGCCGGTGACTGCCCCGGCGCTGGCGGAACTGCAGGCGAATCCGGACGACTTGCGACGCCGCGAACTGATCTTGCTGCGCAACACGCGGCCCTTCAATGTGCTCGGGCTGCCGGCGGTTTCGGTGCCGTGCGGATTCACCCGCGGCGGGCTGCCCATCGGGTTGCAGATTGCCGGCGCGCCCGGCGACGATGCCCGCGTCCTGCAACTGGCGCATGCCTACGAGCGGGCAACGGAATGGCACAAGAGAATTTGTAATTGGTAATTTGTAATTGGCAATTTGGTTCGGGGCGCAACCTGGCGCGAACTTGCGGTCGCAATTGCAAATTACCAATTTCAAATTACAAATTGCCGAGGTTCTCATGCTCACCTTCGATTCGGTCAAGATGGACTTCCCTTCCGACACGAACATCATCATCGGCCAGTCCCACTTCATCAAGACGGTCGAGGATGTTTACGAAGCGATCGCGACCACGGTCCCACAGGCAAAATTTGGGCTGGCGTTCAACGAAAGCTCCGGCCCGTGCCTGACGCGCTCCGAAGGCAACGACGATGAACTGCGCAGCGCGGCCATCCGCAACGCGCAGTTGCTTGCCGCCGGACACGTGTTCGTGGTGCTGATCCGCAACGCGTTTCCGATTAACGTGCTCAACGCCGTGCGGCAGGTGCCCGAGGTGTGCAACATTTTCTGCGCGACCGCCAACCCGGTCGAGGTGGTGGTGGCGCGCGGCGAGCAGGGCGGCGGCATCATGGGCGTGATTGACGGCAGCGCGCCCCAGGGCGTCGAAGGCCCCGACGACGTGATTGCGCGGCACTCGTTTCTGCGCAAGATTGGGTACAAGCGGTAGGCGCTAGGTTTCACGTCTTAGGTTTTGGGCGCCGGCTAAGTGGGCGCGAAGTACGTGAACGGTCAATTCTTGATGACTGTCGAAAGTGAAGTCGGAAGGATGCACCAAGGTAAGCATCAAGCGTGCTGCGCGCCCGGTTCTGAGACGGCGCCTGTGCTATACTGTTCCAGACGCTAGTGACCACGGTTCGCTTGTGGTGCGGCAGTCGGTTGAAACAGCCGGTCTGACCCTTCCTTCGATTCCCTGCTCCCCGTTCGTTCCCAGCGCAAAAACCCTACGAGCGGCTTCCTTTGCACAGTCGCGAATCGCATCTTTTGCGTGCGTCTCGCGAGACGCCTCTCCAGAAAGATAACGATTCGAATGACAAGCTTTACCGAACTGCCTCTCTCTCCTGCTTTGCAGCAGAGACTGGCCGCCTGCCAATTTCACACTCCCATGCCGATCCAGTCGGAAGCGATCCCGCACGCACTTGCGGGCAAAGACCTGATGGCCACAGCCCATACCGGCACCGGTAAGACGCTGGCGTTCCTGGTACCGATGATCGAGCGGCTGCTGCAGTCGCCCCGGTCGCGGACCATCGAAGCCCTGGTGCTGGTGCCGACGCGCGAACTCGCCATGCAGGTGCATGAACAATTCGAGCAGTTGCGCGGAAAATCAATTGCCCCTGCGGCGCTGGTGATCGGCGGCGTCGGCGAAAAGGGCCAGTTAGACGCAATCCGCTCCGGCGCGCGCTTGTTGGTGGCCACCCCCGGCCGGCTCGAGGATTTCCTCGGGCGCAGGCTGGTGGATCTGCGCCAGGTCAAAGTGCTCGTCCTCGACGAGGCCGACCGCATGCTCGACATGGGATTCCTGCCGGCCATCCGCCGCATCGTCGGCGAACTGTCCCGGGAGCGCCAGACCATGTGTTTTTCCGCGACCCTGGAAGCCTCGGTTGCCGGGCTGGTGAGCGAATACACGCGCAACCCGGTGCGCATCGCGCTGGGCTCCACGCTCAAGCCGGTGGACAGCGTGGAACTGCAGGCGTTCGAGGTCGCAACGTCCGACAAGTTCCAGGCCTTGTGCCACCTGCTGCGCAGCGAGAAGGGGCGCACGCTGGTCTTCGCGCGCACCAAGCGGGGCACAGAGCGCCTGGCCAAGCACCTGGTGCGCGACGGCTTCCTGGCCGCCATGATTCATGGCGACCGCTCGCAATCGCAGCGCACGGGCGCGCTCGCCGGCTTCGACGAAGGCCGCTTCAAGGTGCTGGTCGCCACCGACGTCGCTTCCCGCGGGCTCGACATCCAGGATGTAGCGCACGTGATCAATTACGATCTGCCGACACTGCCGGAGGATTTTATTCATCGCGTCGGCCGCACCGGACGGGCCGGAGCGCGCGGACGCGCTTCCACCCTGGTCTCGCCCGCCGAGACGCTGGAATTGCGGAACATCGAACGGGTCTTGAAGCTGCGCCTGCAGCGCAAGGAGATCAACGCCGATATCGCGGCCGAAAGATTGTCCCGTCCGCGGAATACGCTCGTCGGCCGCACCTTGCAACCCTTGCCCGGCGAATTTTTCGCCTGATGAGAGATCGGGAAACCTGTGCGCGGCGATTGGGGATCATCGCAACGCCGCGCATGGGTAGTACCTGCCCCGCGGGTCATTGACTTCCCTGCGGGTAAGGACTAGGGTTAAGGTTGAGCGAGATTCTCTCCTCTTTCAGATTCTCTGAACTAAGTCAGCTCATCTGAAGTATTCCCTCTTAGCTGCCAGAACCAGTCGTGCGCGACTGAGTCTGTTCCAGGGTGGAGCGTCCATGCCAATCGACAACGAAACCGGCACAGTGGAAACTTCACGCGCCGCCCATCACATGGGATAAATCAGGAGGAGTTGTTGCTCAAAACCGAACCGAAACCGCCCCAAGATGAAGTGATCGGGTACTGTCCCGGCTGCGATCAGCCCATCAGCGAAGGACAGCCAAACAAACTGGTGCTGGGCCAGCTCTTCCACACCGCGCATGCTCCTCGCGCAGAAAAGTGGGGCTAGCATGCGCCCAAGTCAGACCTTCCAAAAACGGCAGAAAGAGCTGGCACGCCAGGAAAAACAGCGCGCCAAGGCTCAGCGCAAGCAGCAGAGAAAGCTTGAGAAGCAGGTGCCCGCCGAAGATATCGTCCAGCAGAGCGGCGAATCCGGCCACTCCCCTGACGGAGATATCCAGTGAACGCTCTGAGCACAAACTGCGAGTGCGGGCACGAGAAACGTGACCACGTGTTTCCGCTGATCGGGAAACACGGTCACGGCAAGTGCAAGGTGTGTCTGTGCGACCGGTACAGCAAGGTTCAAGTTCAGGCCCGCGAAGTGGCCGCCACAGAAAAGGCAAGCCAACCATGAGCAGCTCTGCGGCCCATAAGCAAGCCTCCCCCATGACACGGGTGCTCGAACGACTCGAGCAGAAGTGCTGTCCCCAAGGATTGCATGTCATCCTCGAGGAACTGCGCTGGATGGGAGACCGGTCCACGACGTACGAGCAATTGTCAGATGCGGTGCGTGCGGACCTGCGCGCCCCTCATCCACGGATCCAGCGCGTAGCCGAAGGGGTTTACTGGTTCGCGGAATTAGACATTCCGCTGGGGTGGTCCCTCTTCCGCGACAGGCGGATGCTCCCCTGTTTTTACCGCCGATATCCGCCCGCCATCTCCTGGGAGGAACTGGATCTCCCCGAGAACGTCCTTCCGCCCCCGCCCCGGCCGTCGCGCCAGGCGTAACCGCGGTTCTCCCTCACTGCTTGCGCTTCACGCTGTTGCCCAAACAGACCAGAAAGATCGCGCTCTTGCCCGCGGCATGCGGCGAGAAGAAGTTGACGACATCGTCGTCATAGAAGGTCAGGCCGCTGGCGCCGAGATGCTGCGCGTAGGCGGCCAGGTAGATCTTGCCGCCGAGAATGCCCGCTTCCAGTTGCGCCGCACGATAGCCGCGGTTGCCATAACGCGCCAGGATGGTGTGGAGGTCGGCGAGGAAAAAAACGTTCGCGGCAGCGTCGGCAGGCAAATCCTGCTCGAGTCCGAGATAACCGGCCTGCCGGCGGAAGTCGCCTGGCTTCAGCAGTTCCAGTTCGCGCCGATCGCGATGGAAGTAGTACGCGCCCGGCAGCAAGCCATCCACGGCGTTAACCAGCACGTAGATGTGGCTGAGTTGCGCTCCCGAAGGGTTGTGGAAGTCGGCGGGAAATCCGCGGGTAGATCGGTCCAACACGGTGGCAAGCTGCGCCAAACTGATCGCTTCGCGCTTGAACTGGCGAGTCGAGCCGCGGCGGAGGATCACGCGTTCGATGGCATCACGCGCGAGTTCCTCTTCCGGCGCCGATGGCAGCGCGATGGCGGGCCCGCGCAGCTCGACGGCATCGCCGGGCGTCGGTGGTTCGCGCCAGGCGCGGACCTCGCCGGCAGTGGCCAGCGATGACGCGGCGTGCATCTCGCGCATGGCGGGATAGTCCACCTCGTGGTCGGACAGCGGCAGAGTTTCCAGGTGCAGCGGTGGCAGCGGCGGGGCGGACGGAAGGTCGAAAGTGGCGGTCGAGCCGACCGTCACCAGTGAAAACGCGACCTCGTGATCGGTATCGAGATCGAGCAGCTCATTCACCGGATCATCGCTGAAGCCCATCAGCAAGGTCGCCGGCAACTGCGTGGCGGTGCACATGGCCAGCAGGTTGGCGAGGATGGTGCCGTTGTCCCAGCCGAAATGGCGATAGGTCCGCGCCTGGTACTTCCACGCGTTGCGCCAGTACGTTCCCGTGCAGATGATGGTGACTGGAGCCGCTGCGACCGCCGGGTGTGCGCCCGTGGCCTCGACCAGCACGCGGCGGAAATCGCCGGCACGCAGCAAGCGCAAGCCAAATTCGGCAGGCGCAAACTGGTACATGCCCGCTTTCAGTTCCGGCAAATCGCCGCAGACCACGTACAACTCGACTTCATACAACGCGCCCGTGCAGGCCGCCGCGCGCATGTAAATTTCGCCGCCGGGATAGGTCTTGTGCCTGGTGATCCCCGCCGAGAAATACAGCAGCAGGGCGAGATCGTGCAAGGCCGGCATCCTGGTCCCGGCGGGGCGAACATTCTCCGCGATTACCGAAAGCGCCGCCATGCCGGTCTGCGGCACTTCCTTCGGCAGTCGAATGGGATTAAGGGTGGGATAAATCTTGAATGGCAGCGGCCGGTTCGACCAGTCCAGGTAGTGCGGGTTAGTGCGCACGCTCTGGTAGGAGTGCTTGGTGCCATTGTGATACCGCCAGGCAATCCCCGTGTCGGCGTTGTTGGGGCCAGATGGCATGGAAAGCGCGTCGAGCAGCTTGCAAGACTACGTGACCGGCAGCGTAAACGAGAACACCGATCCGCGTCCCAGTTGGCTGGTCACGGTGATGGTTCCGCCGTGCAGTTCGACGATGGCCTTGGCGATCGCCAGTCCCATGCCGGTGCCCTGCATGGAGACTCTCTGGTTCCGCCCGCGATAAAACTTTTCGAAGATCATTCCCTGCTCAAGATCGTCGATGCCGGGGCCGTGGTCGGCGACAGAAGTGACCAGTTGCCGGTCGCGCAGCTCGGCGGTGAGATGGATCGGCGTCCCCGGCGGCGAATACTTGCCGGCATTTTCCAGCAGTTGCGCCAGCACTTCCGAAATCCGATTCAAGTCCATAGGCACTGGCGGCAGCGTCTCCGGAACGGCCACTTCCACGGTGTGGCGCTCCAGCGCGTGCCTGGACTCCAACAGCGCCAAATCGACTGCTTCCCGGATGTAATGCGGCTCGAAGAGGAGTTCGACCTGGCGGGCATCGAGTTGCGCGACTTCCGCGGCCTCGCCGACCAGCCGGTTCAGCCGGTCGCTCTCCTCATTGATCACCGTGGCCAACTCTTTCAATTGAGGCTGGTCCAGTTCCACCTCCGACAGAAGCGTTTCCGCCGAAGCCTTGATGGCGGTAAGCGGGGTGCGAAAATCATGGGTCACCGCATCCAGCAACAGGGAGCGGAGCCGGTCGCTTTCACGGGTGGCCTCAGCCTTGGTCAGCTTTTCCATGGTGGAGGCGCGCTCGATGGCGATGGCGACCAGGCTTCCGATCGCCTCCAGCGTTTCCCGGGACATGCTGCACCCCACGACGCCCATGCTGCCGATGGAGCGAACGCCCATGCGCAGCGGCATGAAGCACATGCCACGTTCGCGATTCAGCACCGGCTCTCCCCGACCGCTTACTGCCTTCAGCTCGTCGATGGGGATGAGCGACTGAACGCTGATATCGGAGAAATATGTCTTCTGCTTGTGGTCAAGAAACACGGCGGCCCCGGTCACTCCAAAGGAGTCGACGATATAGGAGGGCACGCTGTTGAGCAGGCCAAAGACGTTGTCCGAGACGAGCAGTTGCTGGCTGAAAGCGTACAGCCGCTCCACCTCGTGGCGGCGCTGATTGGAGTGCAGGGCCTCGCGTCGCGCGCGCTCCGACAGGTGGCTGCCGATGATGGCCGTAATCAGAAAGGCAATCAGCGCCACCCAGTTTTGCGGGTCGGCGATGGTGAGTTTGCCAACCGGCGGCAGGAAAAAAAAGTTATAGCCCAGCGTTGCCAGCACCGCCATGAAGATGGCGACCCGCAAGCCCCAAAACGCGGAGACGGCAAGAATCGCGAGTAAAAAGGTGAATCCCACGGTGGTGGGATTTACGTGGATGACCCGGAAATAGATCCAGCCGATCACGAAATTGATCGCGGCCGCGACCAGGAAGCGTAGGATCAATTGCGCTGGTCTTCTCACGCCGAGATTGTAATCGACAGCGCGTCCCGATCTCGTCGAAAATAGCCGCGATGCCGAAAACACCTGAGCAATGGCTGGAAGAAGCGGCCCCGCAAAAGCGGCAAGGGATCTTCAAGCTCTTCCTGGGTTACGCCCCGGGCGTCGGCAAAACCTACAACATGCTGAGCGAAGGCGCCCGCCGCCGGAGCCGTGGCGAGGACGTGGTGATTGGGGTGGTGGAAACCCATGGGCGGATGGCGATCGCCGAACTCGCCAGCATGCTCGAGACCGTACCGCGTCGGCAGATGACGTACAAAGGCGCGCCCTTCGAGGAAATGGATCTGGACGCCATCCTGGCGCGCAAGCCGCAGGTCGCGCTGGTGGATGAGCTGGCCCACACCAATATCGAGGGCAGCAAGCATCGCAAGCGCTACGAAGACGTCATCGAGTTGTTGGACGCGAACATCGACGTGCTCTCGACGATGAACGTGCAGCATGTCGAGAGCCTGACCCCAATGGTGCAGAGCATAACCGGTGTCCAGGTGCGGGAGACCGTTCCGGACTGGGTCATCCAGCGGGTCAATGAGATCGTGCTGGCCGATCTGACGCCGGAGGCACTGCAGAAGCGCATGAGCCGCGGGGACATCTATCCGGTGGACCGTGCCGAGCGGGCCTTGGGCCATTTCTTCCGTCCCGGCAATCTGATTGCATTGCGTGAGCTCGCCCTGCAGCAAGTGGCCCGGGCGGTGGATCGGAGCCTGGAGTCTTACCTGGCAAAAGAGGGCGCAGAGCTCAGCGTGGGGATACGCGAGCGCATTGGCGTGTGCATCAGCTCCAATCCTGCGGCGCAGTACCTGATCGCGCGGGCGGCGCGCATGGCGCAGCGTATCGACGCCGAGTTTTCCGTGATTTATGTGGACGTCGGAGTCGACGAGACGCCGGAGAACCAGCGCACCCTGGCGCAGAACATTCGCTTTGCGGAAAATCTGGGTGCGCAGGTGATTCGCACCGAGGGCAAGAGCGTAGCCGAAGCGGTTGCGAAGGTCGTCCGCGAAAAGCGCATCACCCAGGTGGTATTCGGGCGGTCCGCCCAGACGGGATGGCGTAAGTACCTTTACCTTTCCGCCATCCACAGGTTCCTGCGGGACGCTCCGCCCGTCGACGTTCACATCGTGACGCAAGAGATGAAGTGAGTATGGTCGACGAGAAGCACAAGATCCTGATTGTCGACGATGAGCCGCAGATCACGCGGGTGCTGAAGACGACGTTGTCGAGCCGAGGTTATTCGACGCGCACCGCCGCCGACGGTGATGATGCGCTGCAAGTGATCAAGGAGTGGTCACCGGACCTCCTCATCACCGACCTCCGCATGCCCAACATGGACGGTCTCCAACTCTGCCGGCATCTTCGGACAAAATCCCAGATTCCGATCATCGTCTTGTCGGTGCGAGGCGAAGAACGCACCAAGGTAGAAGCGCCACGGCGTGTAGCAGAAGTTCCTTGCAACCGCCGGCACCGGGCAGCAGGCCCACGCCGACTTCGACCTGTCCCATGTAAAGCTCGCCATGCGGCTGGCGAGCGGCGGCGTGCAATGAAACTTCACAACCGCCTCCCAGCGTCAGGCCAAACGGCGCCACCACCACCGGCTTGAGCGAAAACTTGATGGCCTGGGTCGCACCTTGGAAGGTGCGGATGGCAAGGTCCACGTCATCCCACTCTTCCTCCTGGACGGACATGAGCAGCAGCATGAGATTGGCGCCGACTGAGAAGTTTCCCGCGTCGTTGGTTATGACAAACGCGTCGAAGTTGTCCCCCGGGCCGCCGGGCTTTAGCGCCTGCAAAATTAGCTGGATGATGTCGGCGCCCAGCGAGTTCATCTTGGAGTGGAACTCGATGCAGCCCACGCCATCGCCCAGATCCACCAGCGACGCCCCGGCATTTTTCTTGACCACGCCGTTCGACTTCTTCGCCACCTCCACCGACCAGACTCCACTCGGCACCTGCATCGGCTTCCAGTTCTCGTGGTCAAGGTCCCAGTACATGCGGCCCGAAGGAGTATGAGGATCGTCGAGATACCAGGACTTCTTTCCGGATGCGAGCAGCTTCTCCACGTTCGCCGCAACCGGGCGCCCTTCCTTCTTCATGCGGGCAACGGTGGCTTCGACCCCAGCCGCATCCCATAACTCGAACGGTCCCAGCTCCCAGTTAAAGCCCAGCCGCATAGCGCGATCGATCTCGACCACCGTGTCGGAAATTTCAGGAATGCGATTCGCCGAATAGCTCCATAGATCCGACAACGCTGCCCACAGGAACTGGCCCGCTTTGTCGCCTTTCTGCGGCCCGCTGCCGTCGAGACCCAACAGCATGCGAACGCGCGCCCCGGGCTCCTCGATGTTCTTGGCCATCTCGAGGGCCGCAAACTTGGGCCGGTGCCGCGGATGATATTCCAGCGTTTTCCAGTCGAGCGCCAGGCGTTCGTCTTCCTTGCCCTCGCCACCTTTCACCTTCTTGTAGAAACCGGCTTTGGTCTTGTCGCCCAGCCATTTGCGCTCGATCATCTGGCGGAAAAAGTCCGGCAACCGGAGATCACTGCGCTCGTCGTGTACGTTCTGGATCATATTGCCGACCACATGCCCCAGAATGTCGAGCCCCACCAGGTCAATGGTGCGGAAGGTGGCCGACTTCGGCCAGCCCACCGCCTGCCCGGTGAGCGCGTCCACGTCTTCGATGGTGAGGTCCATCTCCTGCATCAGGCGGATGACGTTCAGCACCGAAAACGTCCCGATGCGGTTTCCAATGAAGTTGGGCGTGTCCTTGGCCATGACAATGCCCTTGCCGAGGTGCACGTCCGCAAAGTGGGCGATAGCCTCGAGCGCATCGCGATCCGTATCGGGCGTAGGAATGATTTCCAGCAGCCGCATGTAGCGCGGCGGATTAAAGAAGTGTGTGCCAAACCACGAGCAGCGGAAATCGTCGGAAAAGCCTTCTGCGATCTTGCCCACCGGTAGGCCGCTGGTGTTGGTGGTGATGATAGTGCCTGGCCTACGCACGGCCTCGACCTTCTTGAGCAGCCCGCGCTTAAGCTCGAGGTTTTCGACTACGGCTTCGATGATCCAATCCACCTCCGCCAGCCGCTTCAAGTCGTCTTCGAAGTTGCCAATGGTCACCAACCGGGCCAGCGAATGCTCCATGAAGGCAGCTGGCTTGGACTTCTTGGCGGCGTCCAGTCCTGCGGCAGCGATTTTGTTGCGGGCAGGGCCGTCGGCGTCGGGAGGAACTATATCGAATAGATAGCTGGGAACGCCGGCGTTGGCGAAGTGGGCAGCGATACGGGCGCCCATGGTTCCAGCGCCCAGGACGGCGACTTTATGAATGCGCTTCATAGGAGCCTCTTAACCACGAAGGACACAAAGGTGCGTGAAGGATGATTGATTGCCAGTTTCTGGAAAACTTGTCCTATGGAAGTTTATCCACTGCCCACTCCTCTTTGCCAGCCCTGGTCACAATGATGTGTGAGAAGCGGCGGTGGACGGCGTGGCCGGGAGCGGTTTCCAGCAAGACGACAGGAAAGCTGTAGCGGCCCGGCTTGACTCTCTTCCCGCGGCTGATTTCGAAAGCCTGTTGCGTTCCGGAAGCAGGAGCGAAGAAACTTTGCAGGCGTTCTTCCGAGGTGTGCTGCTTGGCGGCGTCGCTGAGCATGACCAGACCCGCCTCATGATCCTGGGCTTGCCAGGCGTGCAGAAACTGGTTAGCGGCCGCCAGCGCGGAAATGTAGTCGCGATCGGCGGTGGAGGCGGATGGTTTAGTCTTTGCCGGCACTGGCAGGGATAGGAGCAGAGATGCCAGCATCAGATATGCGATCAGTCGAACGGTGGAGGCAAGACGCCTCCGCGGCAGCCGGCGGGCCTGTCCTGAGCGAAGTCGCAGGAACGCCGGCGCCACACAACAAAACACTCTAAAGTTCACGAAACCTATTATGCGGGAAGGGGAGAAAAACCGGTCAAAAAGACAGCGGGCGCATGCCGAATTAGATGTGGGGTGAGGATGGCATCGGCACGCGCCCTATTAAGTTGTCATTATCTTAGGCGGGATGGCCTGCCGAGTCAAGGAAAATCGTTTAAATTCAATATCATGCGATCAGTTTTGCAAGCACGAATGCCACCGCGGACGCAAGTGCACCAGTCACCATTGTTTGTGACGAACTGCGGAGCGCTGGAGTACCCGTGAACCGCCCCTTGATGAACCCGAACACCCCGAGTGCGACTAAAGTCACGCCCGCCGACACCATCAGCCCCTGGGTGGCGCTCGCCAGCGCCATGTAGGGCGACAAGGGTATGAAGCCACCGGCGACGTAGGCGCCGGCAATGGTGGCGGCGCTGGTGAACGCGCGGCGAGGGTCGGGTTTCTCCAGCCCCAGTTCGAAACGCATCATGAAATCCACCCACGCCTCCGGGCGGCGGCTGAGCGCCTCAACCACGGGTGCACTCTGCTCCTGCGGGATGCCATATTGCTGGAAGACGCGGCTCACCTCCGCCATCTCTTCTTCTGGGATCTCTTTCACTTCCCGCTGTTCGCGCTCCCGTTCCTGCTGGTAGTGCTCGGCGTCGCCGCGGGCAGCGAGATATCCTCCCAGGCCCATCGCGATGGATCCGGCAGCAATCTCGGCCAGCCCGCCCACCACGATCAGCCGTGTGTTCTTCACCGCGCCGGAAAGCCCTGCCGCTAGCGCAAAGGGAACGGTCAGCCCATCGGACATCCCGATCACGACGTCACGCACAAAATTCCCCGCGGTGAAGTGTTTCTCGATGTGCGGAGTTATGGGCATGGAGTCAAACCTCCAGATGTGATTTCAAGTATTCCTGGGCCCGTACCACTACATCCCGTTCCCCGCGATACGCCAGCCGGCGCGCCGCTTCCTCGAGAGGAATCCAGCGGGCTTGCTTGACCTCGATGCGCATCTCCGGCTTGATGTCGTCAATCTGGCCGGACTGGTAGCGCAGCAGGTAGAAGCTGACGATTTTGAACACCCGCTCCCTGTCACCCCAGGAGCGCACATACACGTACTTGATGTCCGCCAGCTTGGTGATTGCAGTGGCGGTGATGCCGGTTTCCTCGCGTACTTCGCGGATCGCCGTCTGCTCCGGCTTTTCCCCTGGATCCACCAGGCCCTTGGGCAGGGCCAGTAGCACTTTTTGTGACTTTTTCTTGCCTCTCGGGGCAGAGGCGGAAGGCTCCTTTTGCGGCTCAATCGCGGCCATTTCCCAGCCGCCTGCGGCTGGCCGCACCACCACCCCGCCCGCCGAAATCTCCCTGACCATGCGCCCCAAGTTATCAGGATCACGGCAGTTAGTCACCGCTGGCGAACTGGGCGAGGTAACCTCCCGGGACGTAACATTCCCCCACTGTCGGGCCATTGAACCCTTAGTCCCAAACTGGCATCTTATTTGCTAGTTAGAGCATAGCGGTACCGGGCACGAGCCGGGGTTGATGTGGGGTCCCTGTGAAGAGTCTGGGCAAGATTATTCGTTCCGTACAGGCCTTTGGGCGCGAGCTGTCAGGGCGTCCTTCCGAGGCCGGGCCGGTTCAGGGCCCAGCCGCTATTGGGTTAGCGTTAGGCGGAGGCTTTGCCCGCGGCATCGCTCATGTCGGCGTTCTGAAAGTCCTCGAAGAAGAAAATATTCCCATCAAGTTTGTGGCCGGCACCAGCGTCGGCGCGCTGATCGGCGCCGCCTATTGCAGCGGAGTCACCATCCCTGAACTGGAGCAGATTGCTACCCGCGTCCGCTTCAAGCATTTCGCCCGCTGGACGCTTTCGCGCTACGGCTTCGCCAGCAACCAGCGCATGATCGGCTTCCTGAGCAGCATCCTGAAGGTCAAGACCTTCGAAGAATTGCGTATTCCCCTGGCGGTGACGGCCACCGATTTCGCCACCGGCGAAGGCGCAGTATTTCACAGCGGTCCGCTCATTGATACCGTGCGCGCCAGCTGCGCATATCCAGGGATGTTCCTACCGGTAAAGATTCGCGGACGCCTGCTGGTAGACGGCATGCTCGCTCACGCCGTTCCCACCAACCCTCTTCGTGAAATGGGCGCCGACCGCGTGCTGGCCGTGCATCTCAAGGGCCGATGGACCAACGGAGAAGGTGGCCCGCGCCACTTGTTCGATGTCATCGGGCAGTGTTTTGCTATCGCCCAGGAGATGAACTGCGGGGTATGGCAGAAGGCGGCAGACCTGGTGCTCGAACCCGACGTCAACGGCTTCAAGTACGACGATTTCGAACACAGTAAAGATCTGGTGCGCGCCGGAGAAGCGGTAACCCGCGCGGCGCTGCCGGAGATTCGCAAGTGGCTGCAAGTGAAACCGAAACGCCAGAAGGCCCGCACCGCAAGTCTGACCCAGCCCGCGGCGATACCTGCGGACTAGCATTCAAATAGTATGGGGGATATTCGGCTTCTACCCTAGAAGCGAAGTTGCGCTTCTTTCATTGCTCTTGTCAGCCGCTTTTCACAATGCCAGTTAAGCCGGCGACAAAAAGTGTCGCGAGTCCCCATCCAAGCGGGACCTGAAGCCACGACCACACGCGCAGAAACACTGGCGCATTCCACCGGAAGGGGTGAACCCCGCGAAGTGTTACGTCGCGCATCCAGTGCAAACTAAAACAGTGGAGTACGGGTAGTTTCGGCGAGCCTTCTTGACTCGGGGCCCAGTGGTCCTTCACTCCCAGGTTGACGAGCGGAAAGGAATCCTCGAAAGAGTAAACCAAGGGGTTGAACTGCGGATAGTAGTCCGGCGGATATCCCCGTTGTTCAAAGACTGCGAATGCCTTCTCGTCGTTTGGAGTCATCGCCCCCCCGAGATACCCGAAACCGGATATCATGCAGCCCACGAAACTCAGGCCCAAGAGCCACAACAAGGCACGCCACGACATCTGGCCGTACCCAATGGTCCACCTGAGAAGCCAGCTCCAAGAACGTGCCAACGAATCACGATCCTGCTGCTTCCGCCGCCGGTGCTCCATCTCAAAAAGAACCCGGCGTGCGCCCCGCTCATCGCCCGTCTCGTGTAAGACCTTGGCGAGTTGCCGATAGGGTTGGAGCGTAAACCGATCTGCTCGGTCGAGCCACTTGAGGCGCGCTTCGGCATCAGTCGGCCCCCCGGATATGCGGGAATATGTAAATCCACTAAGACTGAGATTGCCCTTGTCCGGCCAGCTTGGCTCTTCGTCCAAGACCGCACTAGCTGAGGCATCTCGCAAGTCAAGCCGTGTGGCGTTAACGCCCTGAATCTTGGACCAATTGAAAATCCCCTTAACGATCGCCGTCCTCAAGTCCAGCGTGCTAAACATGCCACGGCGGCAACTGAGACCCCCACCAATTTGGACGCCAAACAGCACAACCTTACCTTCGCCTCTAAACCCGCTGCGTAGAAAAACGTCGCCCTCCACCTTGGCGTTTTCAGCGGTGAGAGCATTACCACCGGGATTCTTGAACACGCCACCATCACACTCCAAGTTCCCCCCGATTCGTGCCCCGGGCAACCGTACTTTGCCTTCGAAAGTTTCTTTACGAAGGAAGACATCACCGACCACGTTGACACCATCGGCATCGAGCGCATCGCCGCCGGGATTCTTGAATTCGCCGCCATCGCACTCCAAATTCCCCCCGATTTGGGCTCCGAGCAGCCGCACCTCGCCTTCGAAAGTCCCGTTGCGGAGGAAGACATCGCCACTCACGTCGATCCCGTCGGCGTGGATTGCCTCGCCACCGGGATTCTTGAACGCGCCGTCGTCGCACTCCAGGCTTCCTTCGATTCGGGCCCCGAGCAGCCGCACCTTGCCTTCGGCGGAGAACTCCTTGCGGAGAAAGGCGCTGCCCGCCACTTGGATGCGATCGGCAGAAAGCGCATCGCCGCCGGGATTCTTGAATTCGCCGCCATCGCACTCCAAACTCCCCCCGATCTGGCCCCCGAGCAGCCGCACCTCGCCTTCGAAAGTCCCGTTGCGGAGGAAGACATCACCACTCACTCTGATCCCGTCAGCGCGGAGTGTCTCGTGATCAGAATTCACGAAGGTGCCGCTGTCACAGTCCAAGTCTCCCCCAATTCGGGAACCGGGGAGCCGCACCTCACCTTCAAAAGTCCCGTTGCGGAGGAAGACATCACCAGTCACGTTGATTCCGTCAGCGTGGAGTGTCTCGTGACCGGGATTCTTGAACACGCCACCATTGCACTCCAAGTTACCCCCGATCTGGGCTCCGAGCAGCCGCACCTTACCTTCAGCGGAGAACTCCCCACGGAGAAAAAAGTCTCCTTTCACTCTTGCGTTGTCGGCAGAGAGCGCGTCACCGCTAGGATTCTTGAACGCGCCGCCATCACAGTCCAGGTTATTGTCGATTTCGGCTCCTAGCAGCTGCACCTCGCCTTCGGCAGAGAACCCCTTGCGGAGAAACACGCTGCCCGCCACCTTGATGCGCTCGGCACTGAGCGCCGTGCCTCCCGGATTCTTGAACCTGCCATCATCACACTCCAGGTTACTCCCGACTTGAGCATTAAGTAGCTTCACCTCACCTTCACTCGTGGCCTTGCGAAGGAACACATAGCCTTCTACCCTGACGCGGTCGGCGTTGAGTGTCTTGCCGCCAGGATTCTTGAACGCGCTGCCATCGCACTCGAGATTGCCTCCGATCTGGGCGCCGAGCAGCCGCACTTCGCCTTCGGCGGAGAACCCCTTGCGGAGAAACACGCTGCCCGCCACCTTGATGCGGTCGGCACTGAGCGCCGAGCCTCCGGGATTCTTGAACTTGCCACCACCGCACTGCAGGATGCCTCCAACCTGGGCCCCTTGCAGCCGCACCTCACCGTTGGCGGAGAACCCAGCACTGAGACGGACCTCACCCGTCACGTTGGCACCATCTGCGTCTAGCGACCGCGTCCCACTGCCGGCAAGGTTCAGAACAGGGATCCTGACACATCGCAGGATGGCATCGTCGGTGAGGCAGCACCGCTCAAAACGAAGAGGGAAGGCAACGGTCGCATAGGAAATGTTCAGCTTGCCGATGATCTTGCCAGCGTACGCGTGAAGTCCTCGAGGATCGATCTTCTGGGCGGCTTCGGGGTCAACGCAGAGCCAGCGAATCAGTTCCGCGCGAATCTCCCGTTCGCCGCCCCAGCCGTCGGCGTTGGCAGGGTCATTGGCTGGGTCGCTGTTATCCTCGGTCGGTCCGCAGTAGGCGATCTCGCCCATGGGGGCGGCACGAAGCAGTCGCTGTTCGGCTTCGCTCAACTCGCCGAACCGGGAACGTGCGAGCGCTTCAAGATCGGGCGCATGCGGGGAGTCTTCGGCCATCGTTGCCACCTTATCGCGGCAACTTATACCATACTGGCCAATGCCCGACTAAATCGCTTCTGTTCCGTTACGATTCCGGAACACCTTCCGCCTGGTGCCTAGAGGTGAATGGTTGCGACAGCTGATGACTGACGACCGGGGTCAGATCACCACCGCTTCCTTGTACTCCCCAAACACTCTCCGCAGCGTATCCGAAATTTCGCCCACGGTCGCGTACGCTTCCACCGCTCGCAGGATGTGCGGCATCAGGTTGGCACCCGACCGCGCCGCCTCCTCCACTCTACCCAGCGCGTCTTTCCACGGCCCCGCATCGCGCCGCGCCCGCAGAGCCCGCAGCCGCTCCACTTGCTTTGACTCCAGCCCCGGATCGATCCGCTGAATCGGAATCGCCTTCTCTTCCTCCACCTCGAAGCGATTCACGCCCACCACCACCGCTTCCAGCCGGTCCACCTGCTGCTGATATTCGTACGCCGCATTCTGGATTTCCTGCTGCACATACCCACGCTCGATCGCCTTCAGCATCCCGCCCAGCGCCTGAATCTTGTCCAGATATCCCGTCGCCCTCCGCTCGATCTCATTCGTCAGCGACTCGATGTAATACGATCCCGCCAGCGGATCAATCGTCTGCGGAGCCCCCGACTCAAACGCGATGACCTGTTGCGTCCGCAGCGCAATCCGCGCCGCCTGCTCGGTGGGCAGCGCCAGAGCTTCGTCGTAGGAGTTCGTGTGCAGCGACTGCGTTCCGCCCAGCACCGCCGCCAGCGCCTGGATCGCTGTCCGCACAATGTTGTTCTCCGGCTGCTGCGCGGTCAGCGTCGAGCCCGCGGTCTGCGTATGAAACCGCAGCATCCACGATTTCGGATTCCTTGCCTTGAAATGCTCCCGCATGATGCGCGCCCACATCCGCCGCGCCGCCCGAAACTTCGCCACTTCCTCGAGAAAATTGCTGTGCGCATTGAAGAAGAACGACAGCCGCGGCGCAAACTTGTCCACATCCAGCCCGGCATGGATCGCCGCCTGCACGTACGCCATGCCATTGCCTAGCGTAAATGCGACTTCCTGCACCGCCGTCGACCCCGCCTCCCGCATGTGATACCCGGAAATCGAGATCGTGTTCCACTCCGGCACATGCTCGTTGGTCCAGGCGAACAGGTCAGTAATAATCCGCATCGCCTGCTGCGGCGGATAGATATACGTCCCCCGCGCGATGTATTCCTTGAGCACATCGTTCTGCACCGTGCCCGACAGCTTGCGCAGGTCGCCGCCCTGCCGCTTGGCCACCGCCACGTAAAGCGCCAGCAAAATCGACGCCGTCGCATTGATGGTCATCGATGTCGAGATCTTGGTCAGCTCAATGCCATCGAACAACCGCTGCATGTCCTCGATGGAGTCAATCGCCACCCCCACTTTGCCGACTTCGCCGCCCGCCAGCGGATTGTCCGAGTCCAGCCCAATCTGCGTCGGCAGGTCAAACGCCACCGACAGCCCCGTAGTGCCATTCGCCAGCAGATACTTGTAGCGCTTGTTGGATTCCTCCGCGTCCCCCATGCCGGCGTACTGCCGCATCGTCCACAGCCGCCCGCGGTACATGGTGGCCTGCACCCCGCGCGTGTACGGATACTGCCCCGGATACCCCACCTGCCGGTCGTAGTCCCAGCCTTCCATGTCGGCGGGCGTATACAGCGGGCGCACCGGAATGTGCGAGGAGGTTTGCTGATCCTCCGCGGTGGGAGGCGCAGCGGCTTTGGTTTCCTCCTCGGTCTTCACCTTGTCGGCCATACTCGCGCCCCTTTCAGCCCTTCTTCCGCACCCGCCAGAACGAACTCACCCCGAACCAGCCGAACACCGCGGTAAAGCATACCGCCAGAATCACTCGTCCGACAGTGGTCTTGCCCGCCTGATAGAGGATGCACTCGCGCACCAGCGCCACCGCGCCGATCCCCGCTAACGACAGGAAAACAAAGCCTGTAACTTCCAGCCAAAGCTGGCCCAGCACCCGTCCCAGATGGGCCGCGGTGGCCCGGCCGGCCTGCAGCACGGCGCCCACGTGGCGGCTGCGCCCGAGCTGCTGCGCGGCCACTCGCGCCACGATGCCCACTTTGCGCGCGGTCGTCAAGGCATTCGCCATGGGCATCGATTTTATCAATCTTCGGGGTTACAATAACTCCGTGCGAGGAGCAACGTCACGCGACATTGTGACGCCTGCACACATTCAATGGGATAGGAGCGGGAACAGGGGGCCATGTGGACCAGCAACTGAAACAGCTGATGAAGGAGCTGGGCGAGGCGATCAACGAGTCGCTGGCCGACTCCGAGCAGATCGCCGAAGTCGTTTCCAGGATCAAGGAAGGCGGCTACGACATCTTCCTGGTGCTCGAAGCCACCATCGGCGTCAGCAAGCCCGGCGAGAAATCCCCTGACAAGACTTCTCTGGTAACCACGCTCAGCAGCAATCCCGAACTCAAGATCAGCGATCAGGACCTGAAGTTCCTGAAGTCGCTGCGCATCAAGATCGAGGACGACGCCGCGTAACCCCGCCTTAGCTCGTGTGGCGCCGGCATTTATGCCGGCGTTTTTTCTTTGGATTTAGCATCCAGCAAAATTCGGTGGAGGATGGAGGGAGGCTGCGAGCGTGGTGACGTCCATGTCGCCCTGTTCGGCGAGCCGCCCCTCACTTGAAAACCGGCGTCATCCTGACCCCGAGCGAAGCGAGGGGAGAAGCCTGCCCTGAGCGCAGTCGAAGGGGACCCCGCGCGCGCTACCGCATCGCCGGCATAGGCACACGACCCGCACCTGCTAATGCCATTTCGCCTTCGGACATCTTCCGCAAAGCCTTTCCGGCCCAACCCCGGTCCCGGAGGGACCTCCGAAAGTAGCCCGCCACTTCAGTGGCGGGTAACCGCCGCGCCCCCCTCGACACCGTGCCGTAGGCACGGCCGAACCGCTTCAACCCGTCTCTTGCATCCGCCGATTGTCATCCCCAGCCAAGCCTGGCCATCCACGAACCGTAGGTCGCGCCCCGCAAAATCGCCCTCCAACCCTTGCCCATGTCAAGCCGCGAAGCGGCGCCACACGATAGCCCGGCACGGCAGTGCCGGGAAGCCCGCAGTGGAATGAACCGAGTCCCTCCAGGGACGCCAGACATTAGCCCCGGACGTGAGTCCGGGGCGGGCCAGAGGGCGAAGTCAACCGAGTCCCTTCAGGGACGGCACCGGGGTCTTGCCACAGACTCATGGGATCATGCTTCCCCCTCCGACCCGGAAGGGCGCGGCTTCAGCCGTGCCGATCAAGGTTCACCAGGAATCGGGCTTTAGCCCCTGAGGTAAGCCTGTCCCTTGAAAACCGGCGTCATCCTGAGCGAAGCGAAGGACCTTGCGCGCACCACCAGATCGCCGGCGTAGGGACGACACCGCCGCCCGCCTCAAACCAGTCCACAGCCACGACCTGTTTTCCGATGTAAACTGTCTCACTCCCCCGAACTTGAGATGTCTGCCCTCAATCTGAAGCCGACGCACGCCCCCGTCAAGGCGTACTACGCCGCCCTCAACCAGTTCGGCCAGCTTCACTTCGATAATGAGGCTCAGGTTAGCGACGCCTTCGCCAAGCTGCTCACCGATTGCGGAAGAAAGCTCCATCTCACCTTCATTCATCAGTTCCCGATCCAGCGCGCCAAGAGCCGTGTCATCGTGGACGGCGCTCTGCTCGACACCTTCCACCTCGCTCACGGCTACTGGGAGGCCAAGGACGAAAAAGACGATCTCGACCACGAAATCAAGGCCAAGCTCGACAAGGGCTACCCTCGCGACAACATCATCTTCCAGGCTCCCGAGCGCGCCGTGCTTTATCAGGCCGGAGCCCGTATCGCCGACCAGGACATCTCCAAGCCCGACTACCTCGCCCAGATCGTCAACCAGTTCTTTGACTACAAGGCCGACTACATCCAAGAGTGGGAACAGGCGGTCAGCGAGTTTTCCGAGCGCATTCCGGAACTCGCAGCCGCCGTCAAGAAAATCATCGACGAAGAGCGCCGCCGCAATCCCGCCTTCGTCCGCAGCTTCGACGACTTCTACGCCCTCTGTCGTCAGGCCATCAATCCCAATCTCTCCGAGGATGCGGTCGAGCGTATGCTCATCCAGCACCTGCTGACGGAGCGCATCTTCGAGAGGATCTTCGACAACCCCGACTTTACCCGCCGCAACGTCGTGGCCGCCGAAATCGAAAAAGTTATCGTCGAGCTTACAAAACGAGCGTTCAACCGAAACGAATTCCTGCGCCCGCTCGACCGCTTCTACAAGGCGATCGAAGTCAGCGCCGAAAACACCACCGGCTTCTCCGAAAAGCAGGCTTTCTTAAACACGGTGTATGAGCGCTTCTTCCAGGGATACTCACCCAAAGAGGCCGACACTCACGGCATCGTCTATACCCCGCAGCCCATCGTCAACTTCATGGTGCGCAGCGTCGAGGAAATCCTGCAAGAAGAATTTGGCCGCTCCCTTGGTGACAAAGGCGTCCATATCCTCGATCCCTTCGTCGGCACCGGCAACTTCATCGTCAACATCATGGACAAGATCAAAACCACCGATTTGCCCTACAAATATGAAAACGAGTTGCACTGCAACGAGGTCATGCTGCTGCCGTATTACATCGCCAGCATGAACATCGAGCACGCGTACTTCGACCGCACGGGGGAGTACAAGGCATTTCCGGGGATTTGTTTGGTGGATACGTTTGAGTTAGCCGAAGCCGAACAGGCATCCCTCGGCTTCATGAACGAGGAAAACGCCCAAAGAGTGAAGCGGCAGAAGGGATCGCCGATTTTCGTGGTCATCGGAAATCCACCGTACAACGCGGGACAGGTGGACGAAACTGATAACAACAAGAACCGCAAGTATCCAGTCATTGATCGCCGCGTATCGGAAACTTACGGCCGAGATTCAAAGGCCACACTACTAAGGAAGCTACAGGATCCTTATCTTAAGGCGATACGTTGGGCTACTGACCGCATTGGGATTGAAGGAATCGTTTGTTTCGTTACAAACAACAGTTTTATCGATGATCGGTCACTAGACGGGGTTCGAGCATCCTTGGGATGGGACTTCGAGGAGATGTATGTGCTGGATTTGGGTGGGAATGTTCGTAAAAACCCAAAACTATCTGGGACAACTCACAATGTATTTGGCATTCAGGTCGGGGTTAGCGTGAACATTTTCGTGCGCCGTGCAGGCGGCCCTAAGGATGTCTGTTGCCCTATACACTACGCGAGCGTTGGCCCATCTTGGCGAAAGGAACAGAAATACGATTTTCTGACAAGTACTGGGGCGATAGGCGGAGTCGCATGGCGGGAATTACAGCCTGATGAGGCTCACACCTGGATGACTGAGGGGATCTGTCAAGATTTTGGGACTCACATCGCTTTGGTTGCGAAGGGCAGTGAAACGATTTTTGCACTTAGCTCCTTGGGCGTCTCAACAAATCGGGATTCCGTTGTGTATGCCTTCGATGAGAGAACACTGGAGGAAAGAGTGCGGGCCTTCGTAGATGACTACGATGTTGAAGTCGCCCGCTACCAGCAAGCTGGAGAGCCTGAGAACATCGACGAATTCCTGCAAAAATCCGAAATGAAGTGGAGTGAAAGCCTAAAGGCAAAACTGTCACGGGGAACTCTAGCGCGATACAGCAACGACTCGATCCGGTCCGCACTCTACCGTCCATACTCCAAGATGTTTCTCTACTACGACGCAGTTCTGAACGACCGGCCAGCGCAGTACAGACACATAATTCCAACGCCGAGTAACACGGATGTGAATCGAGCTATATGCATCACGGGGCCTGGATCGGAAAAGCCCTTTCTCTCTTTGATGGCGGCTGCGACTGTCGACCTTCATCTTGTTGGGCCGGGTTGCGGTACTCAAGTTTTCCCCTTCTACACCTACGCCGAAGACGGCGCCGACCGCCGCGAGAACATTACCGACTGGGCGCTGGAACAATTTCGCGTTCGCTACCGCGACCGCTCCATCACCAAGTGGGACATCTTCCATTACATCTACGCCGTCCTGCACCACCCCGACTACCGCCAGCGCTACGCCGCCAACCTCCGCCGCGAACTCCCGCGCATCCCGTTCGCCTCGGCGTCCTCTGCGTCCCCGGTGGTGAAAGATTCTGATCTTTTCAAAGCCCTGGCTAAGGCTGGTCAACGCCTCGCCGAAATCCACGTCCACTACGAACAACAACCCGAATACCCGCTCACCAAGAGGGAAAAAGCCGGAGAAAAACTCGATTACCGCGTCACCAAAACGAAACTGAGCAAAGACAAGACCTCGCTCATCTACAACCAGTTCCTGACCCTCTCCGGCATCCCCAAGGAAACCTACGAATACCGCCTCGGCAACCGCTCTGCCCTCGAATGGGTCATCGATCAATACCAGGTCTCAACCGACAAACGCAGCGGCATCACCAACGATCCCAACCGCCCCGACGACCCGCAATACATCTTGCGCCTGATCGGCCAGGTCGTCACCGTCAGCCTAGAAACCGTCAAGATTGTGGCTGCTCTCCCATCTCTCGGCCTACCGCACGAGGCTGACTAGCACTTCGCATAACCCCATTTCTTTGGTACTTTATGATTTCACTCCACAGAAGACGCTCATTGACACAAGGAGCAAAGAAGTAATGGCCGCCCCTTTCACGATTCGCATTTTCGTGCCTGATGGAGACCCCGAGGGCGTTCGCCTCATCGATCGCATGAACTGGACCGGACTAGGGATTGCATTTCCGCGCTCTAAATGGACCGACGTCCGCCAGCGTGCGGAGTTCGGTCGGGCAGGCATTTACATTTTGGTCGGCTATCAAGGACTTGGCGGTCAAGAAGATGACCTACCCACTATCTACATAGGGCAAGCCGATGGCGTGCGAAATCGCATAGAAGCCCACTACCAAAACAAGGACTTTTGGAGTTGGGGAATCATCTTTGTTTCAAACAGTGGCGGCCTCAATCGTGCCCACGTCACCTGGCTGGAGTACGCCTTGGTGGACCGCGCAACAGCCACGGGTGGTTGTCACCTGGACAACGGCAACGCTCCCCAGGAACCCGGCCTGACCGAAGCCGAAAAAGCAGATACCCGGGGCTTCTTGAACGAGATTCTTCAGATTCTCCCTCTCGTCGGGCTTCGTGCTTTTGAGTTTCCGAAGGCTGTCGCGACACCACAGACCTCAACTGCTGAGCCGCTGCCGAAACAACTTTCCCAGCAGCCCGACACCATCATCGTCCCCGCACAGAAAGAGGGCTTCGAGAAGGTGTTTCTCGGGGAAGACTGCTGGTATGCCATCCGCATCTCTGGGGGCATGCTGGACAAGATCAAGTACATCGCCGCCTATCAAACGCTGCCGGTTTCAGCGATAACCCACTACGCGCCCGTTAACCGTATCGAACCATACGGTGAAGGCGGCAAGTACAAGTTAGTCTTTTCAATGAAGGCAACAGCGATAACGCCGATTCCTTTTGGCGATGCACCACAGGGGGCCATGCAGGGTCCCCGCTATACAACATTTTCCCAACTGATGGCCGCGAAGAAACTCACGGACCTCACTGGAAAGGCATGAGCAGTCCCCGTCGCCTTCGCCAAGACACGCTCACCCGCTGTCAAGCCCCCCAAACCCCCAATGTCCTCCCAACCCCTTCACCCCAAAGCAAAAATAAAATCCTCTCCCATGTCCCATTTACCCTCTTCAGTGTGCTATGCTTTAAGTAGATGGTAAAAGAATCTACATAGCTCAGGAGTAAGCAATGAATTCTGCCCACGTGCGCCATCGCCGTGGGCATCCGTGTGTCAGGCAGGCTTTTTCTGCCGCCCGTCGCGGCCCTGCTAAGTCCAATGGGCTCCCGATTTTGCGGGTAACTCCCGTCGAATCCGGATCTTACGAGATCTAGCGCCCGCAACTCGTTTGTTTTGCCGAATTTGACATAAATTTTTTTTCTTTTGATCTATCCCGCCGCCAGCCGTGGCTTGCGGTGCTCGCAACTCGCTACTCGCAACTCAACGGAGGACGACATGGCATTCGAAGACGCGCCCCGCTGCACTCACATCAAGATTGACGGACGCCGCTGCGGCTCCCCCGCCCTCCGCGGCGAGTTCTTCTGCTACTTCCACGCCAACCTTATCAAGGGCCTCCCCGGCCGCGTCGACGCCCGCCTCGATTCCGCCGCCATGTTCGAGAGTCCCGAACACCTCCAGTACTCCCTCATGCAGGTCTTCGATCGCATCACCAAAGGTGAGTACGATCACCGCCGCGCCTCCCTCATCCTGCGCACCCTCAACCTCGCCTTCCTCAACTCCCGCCGCGCCCGCTTCCAGGACCATCTCCGCGATCTCGTCCAGGAACTCCCCGACTACAACCGCCAGTACCTCGCCGAACACCCCGAACACTGCTCCCCCGAAGACCAAACCAAGCTGCAGGCACTTCGTCGCCAGTTCCACCTCAAAGTCAAAGTCGAACCCACCGCGCCCGCCACCCCGGAACCCAAGGCCCCGCCTAACCCGCAACCACCCGCCACATCATCCATCAAACCGTTCATCCCTCCCCTGAATGGCAATTCTCCCAAGCCAGAAGTGAAATCCAACGTCCCTGCCCCCACTCCCCAACCCAAGTCCCAGCCGTCAACCCAAACTCCGTCCGCACCCCAACCGCCTTCCCCAGGGAAACCCGCCCCTGCATCCTCCGCTTCAACCCCCACCCTCCCGAAGATGCCCGCTACTCCTCTCACCGAGCGCCAAGCCAATCAATGGAAACAAGTCAAACAACTTCATGCCCTGGCCGAGCGCGCCGACCACAGCGACACGGACATCACCACGCTCGCATCTTCCCTGCACCGAATTTTGCTGGATCCCAAACCGAAGGCGGCTCCGTCCGAACGTCTGCGTGTGGCAAAACCAAAATAAAACGACCCCACCCTAACGTCGAACTGCACGACGCCAGGATGGGGCAGCCTGGCCCTCTAGGAAACGAGGGCTAGTCGCTTCCGGATGAAGACGTCCGGCCAAGGTCTCTGGCCTTGGCCATGCGGGTGGCGAGGGATGGCAGGGGCAGAGTGTAAACCCCGAAGTCAGTCGCCACTTCGCTCAGGTAGTACGCGTCGCCCACTCGGGTCAGCTTCACGGCGCGCCGATCCGAAGAGGGCGCCTCGTGGGTGGTGGGAAGCAGGAACGTGGATGCGTGATCGCCGCGCAGAATCAGCCCAGTCCCGGCTCCCGTGAAATCCTGTAAGACCCGGTATGTCCCCGCGGGAAGCGTCTTCCCGCTGGCTACGAAATCCTGCTGGATATGCACCACGATGTCGCTGGTCTGCGCCTGAGCTCCTGCCGCCAGCGTGAACAGACCGGTGAACGTGATGAGTGCCCCAAACAAATACTTCTTCATGATGTCTCCTTATGGTTGCCTGTTATTGCTGCTGCCATGTTGACCTTCGAGCGCACCCCCCCATCGGTTGCAAGCACAACCGCCGGTGGGTTCGTGAAGACTGTCTCAGTGCGTTTGAAAGATTGGATTCAGCGCCGGGAGAATGGACTGTCACTTGTTTGTCAAAAGGATGTTTGCAACTGGTGAAGAATGTCTACGGAGAAAACCTGAGTCAGCGTGGAGCGGTTTCAGCCAGCCACCCGCCACTGAAGTGGCGGGCTACTTTCGGAGGTCCCTCCGGGACCGTGGCGCTAAAGCGCCGCTCCACCCAAGATCGATCCTGCCTCGGATTCAACTATGTGACCGGGCCCAGCTTTCCGTCGCGATAGGCGCGGACGTAGCTCTTGCAGTGGGCATCGCGGCCGAGCAGGGCTTCGGCGGCGGTGACGTTCATCATTAGTTGCGGGTCGCAGGGATCGACGATGGCGGCATCGAGACCATGCGCCATCAGCAGTAGAAGAAACGACTGGTTCAGCAGCTTGCGCACCGGCAGGCCGAAGGAAACGTTGCTGACGCCGGCGCTGATGTGGACTCCGGGATAGCGGGCCGCGATCTGACTGACGGCGGCCAGCAGGTTCTGGCCGTGGGGACCGGTGGCGAGGGGCATCACGCACGGGTCCACGTAGATATCGTCCAAGGTAAAACCTTCGGCGGTGAGGCGATCGATCAGGCGGCTGGCGGTGGCCACGCGATCGTCCACACCGCTGGGCATTCCGGATTCCGACAGGCAAAGCGCGATCACTTTGGGACGGTGCTCCTTGAGCACCGGCAGCATGGCCCAGCGGGCGGGCTCGTCGCTGATGGAGTTCACCATGGGACGCTGCTTGCAGCGCGGCAGGGCCTGGAGCAGGGCTTGCGGGTCGGCGCTGTCGAGGCAGAGAGGAATGTCCACGACGCCCTGCACCAGATCCACCAGCCAGCTGAGAAGCTCCACTTCCTTTTCGGGGAGCCCGCCGTTGACGTCGAGCAGGTGGGCTCCGGCGGTGGCCTGCTTGCAGGCGAGTTCCTTGAAAAATTCTTCATCTCTCTTCTCGGCGGCTTCGCCGACCTTCTTGCGGGTGCAGTTGATCAGCTCACCGATGATCAGCATGGGAAAATCCTCAGGGGCTAAAGCCCCGGCGTTTTTGGCTCCGATACGGCACGGCTGAAGCCGTGCCCTTTCACGGCAGTGCGGAGATCGATCCTCTTGGAGAGGTTGTCCAGCCCGGCGAAACGGTTGGCCAGGGCGTTGGTGCGGTCGAGAGACCAGTCACGGGGAGGAATAAGGATGTGGGCGAACTTGGTGGGATCGTCGCCCATGGCGCGGGTGCCGAGGTAGATCTGGTTCCAGATGCAGGGGAGGTCACGGGCCTCGCAGGTTCCGTCCACGCGGGAGCCTCCGCAGGGACCGTTGCGCAGCTCCTTGTAGCAGCCGTGCATGGAGCAGCCGGCATAGTTGAGATGGTCCTGGAGGCAGTCTCCGCAACTCTCGCAGCCTAAGGTGGCCTTGCGGTAGAGAGTCGAAGGCGCGAGCAGGGCGTGCCAGAAGCCGCGGCGGGCGGGGGCGTGGTCTCCGGGCTTCAGGCGCGGGCCGAAGAGGCGAGGGCCGAAGGTACCGTCCTTAATAAAGTGCCAGTGGATGGTGGCGGAGAGGCGCTGGGCGAGTGTCGGATGCGGCCTGGCGGGGGTGAGTTGATATTCGGCGGCGGCGTCGCTGAGACCGTCTGCGGTTTGGGGCAAGAGGTAGAACTCGTTCGGGTACGGGAACACGAGTTCGTCGAGGCGGGCGCGCCAAGCATTGCCGAGCGCGGCGGCGCGCTCGAGGATGGTCATGAAGTCGCGGTGGGTGAGGCCGAATCCGCCGATGTGGGCGCCGGCAAAGCCCAGGTCCCTGGCGGCAGCTACCATCAGGGCGGCGCGCTCCAGGCGCTGCGGTTTCTTTTCTTGCTCCAGGCGGTGGAGGAGGGCATCGGGGATGACGCAGCCGGGGAGTTCGCCGGATTGCATCAGCTGGGCGATTTTGGCGGTCGGCACGTAGACGTTGGCGAGTACGGGGATGTGGCCGAGGCCTTCGCGGAGCATGTACTGTTTCAGTTCGTAGAGCTTGCGCAGGTTGTATCCGAGCTGGGTGATGATGAATTGGGCGCCGGCCGCTACTTTCAGTTGCAGCTTGTAGAGCTGCATCAGGAGGTCGGGCTCGCGGACCTTGAAGGGATTCACTACCGCGCCGGCAAAGAAGTCAAAGGGCGTGGTGCGTGTGGTTCTCGGGCCGAGATTGTATTCGAGGCCGGCGCGCAGGGCGCGAATCAGCCAGAGAATCAGGATGGAATCCAGATCGTAGACAGGCTTGGCCTTGCCGGCGAAGGCGTCTCTTTGGGCGTCGCCGGTGAGGGCGAGAATGTTCTCTGCGCCCAGGCGGGCCAGGGCGTGCAGGCGGGCCTCGAGGAAGGAACGGTTGCCGTCTTTGCCCGCCAGATGGGCGATGGGCGTGAGGTTGTGTTCGCGGACGCAGGCGACAAAGGCGTCGGGGGGCAGGGCGGGATTGCCTCCGGGCAGGTCGGTGAGGCTGATGACCTTGATGCCGTCGGGCTGCTGGGAGGCTTCCTTCACAAAGGTCTCTGCCTCTGCGGCAGTGTGATCGCGTCCCAGCACGAGTTCGGCGGTGTAGACGAATTCGCCTTGCTCGAGCGCCGAGCGGAAGCGGTTCGGGTTGGGTTCGAGGGCGGGCATCGCCAGTATGATGATGCCTTGCCGGGAGGGGAAGCGACGATGGCGGGCGTCACTGGCGAGTGTGATGCTTGTACATGTCCGCGAGTGGGGCGGGCGGTTTTTTCCTCTGTGCTAGTATCTTGCGTTGGCGGTTTCACTTTTGCTGCGGGCCGGCGGCGTCTCCCGAGGCCCGTGACCTCACCCGACCGGAAGCGCGATGAAGGATACGCTGGGAGTTCTGTTGGCCGGAGGAGCAGGCGAGCGCCTGTATCCGCTGACTCGCGACCGGGCCAAACCTGCCGTCACCTTCGGTGGGATTTACCGCATCATTGATGTCACGCTTTCCAACTGCATCAACTCCGATCTGCGGCGGGTGTACATCCTCACCCAGTACAAGGCGCTGTCGCTCAACCGGCATATCCGCGAAGGCTGGAACATTGTGGCCCGCGAGATGGGCGAGTTCGTGGAAGTGCTGCCGCCGATGAAGCGGGTGAGCGAGCAGTGGTACCAGGGCACGGCCGACGCGGTTTACCAGAACATCTATTCCATCGGATCCGAGCAGCCCAAGCACGTGCTCATTCTTTCCGGTGACCACATCTACAAGATGAACTACGGGCTCATGCTCAAGCAGCACGAGGATTCCGGCGCTGACGTCACCCTGGCCACGATTCAGATCGATCCCTCCGAAACCTACCGCTTCGGCGTTGTGGATGTGGACCACGACAACCGGGTGATCGGCTTCCTGGAGAAGCCGCAGGAGACCACGCTCCGTTCTCCGTACAACCCGGAGAAGGTTTGCGGCTCCATGGGTGTCTATCTGTTCAACACCGACGTGCTCATCCCGGTGCTGCTAAAAGATGCGGAGGACCCGGATTCCAGCCACGATTTCGGCAAGGACATTCTGCCCAATATGGTGGACGAATACCGCGTCTACGCCTTCGACTTTGTGGACGAAAATAAGAAGGAAGCACTCTACTGGCGCGACGTGGGGACGCTTGAAGCCTATTACGAAGCCAATATGGACATCGTGTCGGTTTCGCCGGTGTTCAACCTGTACGACAAAGATTGGCCGATTCGCACCCACCAGCGCCAGTATCCGCCGGCGAAGTTTGTGTTCGCGGAAGCCGGACGCACGGGACAGGCGCTGGATTCCATCGTTTCCGCAGGCTGCATCATTTCCGGCAGCACGGTGCGCAATAGCGTTGTCTCTCCCGACGTGCGCGTGAACTCCTACAGCGAAGTGGACGACAGCATCCTGTTCTCGCACGTCAACGTTGGGCGCCACTGCCGCATCCGCCGCGCCATCATTGACCGCGACGTACACATTCCCGAAGGCACCACGGTAGGCTACGACACCGAAGCCGACCGCCAGCGGTATTTTGTGACCGAGAGCGGGATTACAGTGGTGACGCGGGATTACTCGCTGTTTGAAAATCCGGTGACGGTGGATTACTTCACGTCGGAGTAGGGGTTAGCCGTCAGCCCTCAGGGAAGACTTGCCTCTTCGAATGTGTGGGCGGGACGCCGGCGCCACGGCCACCGCTTTAGAACGCCCACATTGTGTTGTCGTGTCCTCCCTCGCGCCACGCGATGCTTCGGAAGGGATAATCGGGCGCGCCGAGCAAGGCATTCGCCAGAGAGACTTTCTGGAGAGCACGAATTTCCGGATCGGAGATGTCGGCGACCAACTGCTCGGCCAATTGCGGGGAGATGCGGGTTGCTAAAGTGACAAGTCTCCGCCAAAGTCCGGCGGAGAGCCATTCTGCTTTCAGAGCAAGGTTAGGCTCAGACGCATCGGTATCGCTGGCGTAGAGTTTCTCGGCAATTTTCATTCCCTCATGCAACGCTTTTTCCGCTCTCTCTTGGTCTCCCATGTTCAAGTAAGTTTCGGCAATTCGACGCAAGAGCCTTCCCCCATCTCGCGGCTTCATCTGATCGAGAACCTTGCGAACCTCTTCGAGGGCTTTCGTGGCGGTATCGGGGTCCTTCTTCGCAGCGACGACAGCCAACTCGGCTAAGGTATTGGTGCGGGGGGAATGTGAACCAGGACCGCTTGGTCCCCACAATGGGATGGCCATGGCAGTGCTCAGCGCCTTTTTGGGATCGGTTCGGACTTCCTTCCGAACCCGGATCTGCAAGTCGAGCACCTGTCTCTGCCACTGGTCCAGCACCTGGTCGGCGGCTGCGTCGGAGGCGGAACCTCCCATCGTCATGGACGGGAAATCTGCCATTTGCTCTTCTTGCGTGGCAGGAGTATCCCGGTAAAGCGGGTTCAGAGAGCGCAAGCCATCGGGATACTTCTGCAGTGCTCCGGCGACACTGACGTTCTCGTGCAATAAGCTCTCGGCGCGAGAGGAGTCGAGTTCCTGCAATACTGGAATCAGCTCAAACAAGCGGTACTGGTAGGGAGAGAAGGACACACCGCCCTGCTTGGTTGTGAGACTTATCTGATTGTCGTCGTGTTTCTCTGATTCCGTTTTAGCTTGTCCGAGCAACTGATCCACCGCCTCCAGGACCGTGGCTGGTGGCAAGTGGCGCCAGAAACGGATTACCAGAGTTCCCAAGTCTTCGGGTGCGATCAGTCCAAACTTGCCTTCTCCGAAAGTCTGAAAGTTGCTCATCGCCTGGTTGAAGATGGCGACTCGTTGCTGATCTGAGGGAACCGCGAGCATGAGCTCCGAGGCGGCATCGTAGGGAAAATCCTTTTCGTCGCTGAGCCGCAGCAAGAGCTGCTGGGCCCGGTCCAGTTTCTTGTCGCGGACGTACTTGGAAATCAACTCACCGGTGAGCACAGGCCGCACGTCGGGATCGGCCTGAGGCAACAGTTCTTCGACCTTCTGTGGCGAGGTCAGCATTTCACGAAGGATGTTGACTTGCAGCCAAGTCTTGCTGTGGCATTCATCCGGCACGAGGAAACATTTCAGCTCCGGATGGTCATCTTCGACTGTGGTCGCGGCGCGAAAGGCGTCGATCAGGGTAAGCAGGACGCGGGGCTTATCCACTTTGTAATACCCATGCGCGACCTGCCACAGCACGGCTGCCCGCATCGCCGGTTCGAGTGCGCCGGCTTCGGCCTCGGCGGCTTTCAACAGGCGTAGGCCCTGCTCCTGGGTAGGTGTGAGTTTGGGCTTGGCTTCAGGTTTGGGGGAAGAAGTGGTGCTGGCGGGCGGTTTTGCGGTTTGCGCAATGGCATTCGCAAGCAGGCCAGCAGACAAGAGAAGAACCAAGAGCGAGAGCTGGCTCCATGAGATGAGGTAGCGAGCTGATTTCCAGGGCATAACTGTTCCCCGGGGAAGGGAGTCATCTTACACCAGTTGCCTGCCCATTTGAATACGGCGCGATGGTCATGCGGAACTATTACCTTTTGGCTTTGCCTGCGGGGCGGCATAGCCATCGGCAAGTACCGTTTCCCTTGGAATGTGGGGGACGCCCCCAACGACAGCCGGCAGGACGCCGGGGACCAGGGCGATTCACAGCCAGTGCATACCTACGTAATCTGCCATCGGCGCGGGGCTTAGGAAGATCATGATTCTGCCGATGGAATCCCTGTGATCGTCAGGTTTCCCAATCAATGGCTTGTACTGGTTTGCCTGGCTCTGGCGGCGCCCGGAGCATCCCAGAGTTCCCGCTTCTGCGACGATTTCAGCGGCGGCAAACTCGATCCGGCCAAGTGGAAAGTCTCCAACTGGCATGCGCCGGGAACTCTTCCCGGACGAAATCAGGGTGTCTTCACCCCAGATGCTCTGGACTTTTCCCAGGGAATGCTTCGCATCGGGGTTACTCAGACGCTCGGGCCAGACGGCATAGTGATGTCCAGCGGCGGTGAGATTCAATCTCGGGAAGTGTTCGGTTATGGGACATACGAATTCGTCATGCGCCTGGCGTCTAGCTCGGAAACCGCGGAGGGCGTGGGGCGAGTTCTCTCGGGAAGCGATTCAGGGGCCTTCACTTTTGTCAACAATTCGGAAATCGAACTCGACAGGTGGCCGGGCTGGATACCAGTGTGGCCATCTCCCTCCGGAACCGGTTGAACGTGGACCAACTGAGCCTGGAGATTGAGATCGGGACCGCGCAATTCCGTTTAACGCGGCTGCGGGAATACCTTGCGGCCAATTTCTGAAAGCGGCAGGTCGGGACTCCACTACTCCGCCAGCTTCGCCCTCTCTTCGCCCGCCACTTCCACTCCCTGCTACAATGCCTTGCTTCGGAAATTTGCTCGAACTTTTGGAACCACAATAACGTACTTGTAATGTGGTGTCAGACCTGGGGCGGAGTGTGTCTGCGGACATTGGCCCCGGGCTGAAAAAACCAGGAGTTGCGGGGTGCAGGTTGGAAGACGCCCAGGTCGTTGCCATGCTGGTCCGTCGCTGCCTTGCCGGCGACGCCGTGGCCTGGGAAGAGATTGTGCAGAAGTACAACCGGCGTATTTACAACATCTGCTACCGGTTTGCGGGCTCGGGCGAGGACGCCCAAGACCTCACCCAGGAGGTCTTTATCAAGATGTACCGTACCCTGAAGACTTACGACGTGGGGCGCGGGGCGTTCATGACTTGGGTTACCACCATCACGCGCAACCTGCTGGTGGACCACTTCCGCAAGAGCAAGCAGGACCGGGTGACCGACTCCATGGATACGGCGCCTTCGGAGCACGAGGATGCCATGCCGCTGAGCGAGCAGATTCCGGACAAGGCGGCGCCTCCGGATGCCCATGTACAGAGCCGCGAAACCGGAGAGACGGTGCATCGGGCGTTGCAGAAATTGTCGCCGGAGCTGCGGGAGGCCGTGATTTTGCGCGACTTGCAAGACATGGATTACAGGGAAATTGCTGCTGTTTTGAAGGTCCCGGAAGGGACCGTGAAGTCCAGAATAAACCGCGGGCGAGCGGAACTAGCGCGCCTGCTTCAACGTACCTATAGGCAGGTGATGTGATGCCAGGCGAAAGCAAGAACGGAATGCAGTGCGCCGAGTTTGATCTTCTGCTCTGCGAAGTCCTCGATGAGATGTTGAGCGGGGACAGGCTGGAGAAGTTCCAGGCCCACGGCAGGGTGTGCCCGGTGTGCGGGCCGCTGCTGGCGGAAGCCAAGGAAGGCCGGCAGTGGCTGAAGTCGCTGCAGGAGGTGGAGCCTCCCGCCAACCTGGTGCACAACATCCTGGTCGCCACCACCGGATTGGATACCGTCCGGCTGCGTCAGCCGGCAAGCGCTCAGCCGCAGATTTCCTGGGCAGAGCGGATGCGGGAATGGGCCGGCACGCTGGTCGCCCCGGTGTGGGCGGTGGCGCGGCAGCCCCGGTTCGCTATGTCATTTGGCATGGCGTTCTTCTCGCTCTCGCTGGCACTCAGCATGGCAGGAATCAAGGTCAGCGATCTGCGGCACGTGGACCTGCGGCCCAGCGCAGTCAAACGGACGTACTACGAGGCCTCGGGCCGCGTAGTGAAGTACTACGAGAATATTCGCTTCGTGTATGAAATCGAATCGCGGGTGCGGGAGTTCAAACGAGCGACCACGCCCGCCGAACCAGGGCCTGCTCCCGAGGAGCAAAAGGAACGCAAAAACAATAACAACACCAGTGGACAGCCCGAACAAAAACAGGAACGCAACTACAGCCAGGGGGGAGACCAGCCGGTGCTGGCTTCCGCCCCAAACGATCCGCCTGTAGTGACGGTGACCACTTACAGGAGGTTTGTATGAACTGTGCCAATCATCCCGATGCGGAGAAGGTGGCATTCTGCCGCACGTGTGGGAAACCGCTGTGCGCCAACTGCACGCGAGACGTGCGCGGAGTCGTCTACTGCGAGAGCTGCCTGGCGGCACGACTGGAAGGCGTGCAGCCGCAACAAACCGTTTATCAACAGGTCATGGATCAGGGTGCAGGCCTGAAAGTTCCGCCTGCCCCGGGTTCCGGCCCTAACCCGACCGTAGCCGGCATTCTGGCGGGCTTCTTTCCCGTGGGCGTGGGGGCGGTTTACAACACCCAGTACGCCAAGGGACTGGCCCACCTGCTGATCTTCACCGGCCTAGTGTGGGGTCTGTCTTCCGGCTCCGACAGCATTGCGCCAGTGCTGGGACTGAGCCTCGGATTCTTTTACTTCTACCAGATCATTGATGCGGTGCGCTCCGCCAGAGCTATCCAGATGGGGCAGCCCGCGCCGGATCCCTTCGGCCTGGGCAGAACCTTCAGCGCCGGGGAAAAAGTGGACGCGGCGAAGATTCCAACGGGCGCGATCATCCTGATTGGCCTGGGCGTGCTGTTTATGCTGCACAACCTGGGCTTCTGGTTCTTTAACTTGGATCACTTCTGGCCAGTCATCCTGATTGCCATTGGTGTGTGGCTGTTCGTCCGCCGCTGGGGAGCCAGTAGCGCGCCAAGCGCCTGCGGCTGTGACCGGTGCCGCGCGCGGACCTTCATGGGTCCGGCGGTGCTGGTAACCCTGGGTACGCTGTTTCTGCTGGAGCAAACCGACGTGATTTCTTTCCATCGGACTTGGCCAGTCCTGCTGGTGGTGATCGGACTGGTAAAGGTCTTCCAAGGCAATGCCTCGATTTCCGGCCACATTGACGTCCCACTGCCGCCCGGCCCGGGCGGGCCAACGGGAACCACAACTGGAGAGGTTCAGCCTCCCTCAAGCGAGGTGCATCATGGCTAGCCCCGTGCAAGTTCCTCCCACCCGCCGCCGGCGGCGCTCGCTGGCAGGTCCGGTGGTGCTGATCGTGATCGGGATTTTCCTGCTGCTGGCCAACATGGGTGTGCTGCACTGGTACGCGCTGGGCACGTGGTTTGCGCACTACTGGCCGGTGCTGATCATCCTGTGGGGCGTAATCAAGCTGATCGAGTACCAGCAGGCGCAGAAGGAAGGGACACGGCCCGCCGGAATTGGCGCCGGAGGGGTCTTCCTGCTGATCGTGCTCATCGTCTGCGGGCTGGCCGCCACCCAAGCCTCGCGCTTCAACTGGGGCGAACTGCGTGACCACATCGATTGGGGCGACAACGAGGGTCCACTGTGGGGAAACACCTACACCTACGATGACCAGTTGCAGCAGGCGTTCCCGGCGGGCGCGAGCCTGAACGTGAGCAGCATCCGTGGCGCGGTGAATGTCAGCCCGTCTGATGACAATCAAATCAAGGTACTGGTCCACAAGCGCATCAGCGCGGAGAGCCAAGGGGATGCCGACAAGTGGAACGCAGGCACTAAGCCGCAGATCACGGTTTCCGGCAACACGGTCTCGCTGAACGCCAACACCCAGGGCGCGGGCGACCACTGGGTGGCGGCTGATATGGACATCACGATTCCGCGCAAAGCGGCCGTGGTCATCTCCAACCGCCGCGGCGACGCGAACGTCACCGGACGGGACGGAGATGTGGACATTTCCAACCAGCATGGCGACGTTTCCGCCTCCGACGTCAAAGGCAAACTCAGTCTGAGCCTGGAGCACAGTTCGGCGAGGGTTTCGCAGATTGCCGGAGATGTGTCCGTCGAAGGCAGGGTGAATGATGTTTCCGTGGAAGACATCGCCGGCAGCGCGCGCTTGAATGGCGAGTTCATGGAGAGCATCAAGCTGGCCCGAATCACCAAGACCGTTGTCTTCAAGTCGTCGCGCACCGATCTGGAGTTCTCCAAACTTGATGGTGATCTTGACCTGGACTCAGGCGATCTGCGGGCCAACAACGTGACCGGACCGGTGCGGCTGATCACGCGCGCGAAAGATATCCGCATGGATGGGGTGACCGGCGACCTGCGCCTGGAAGATTCCAACGGCTCGGTGGAAGTGCGCATGAGCAAGCTGGGGCCCATGCAGGTGGAGAATCGCCGTGGCGATATCTTGATCTACCTGCCGGACCAGGCCGGCTTCCAGGTGGATGCGCGGTCGCGTGGGGGCGAGATCGAGTCCGACTTTGGCGATTTGAAGATTGACAACGCCCACGATCAAGCGACTGCCAGCGGTACCGTCGGCAGCGGCGGCCCGCGCCTGGTGATCAGCAACGAGCACGGAACGATCGAGATTCGCAAGGGATCGTCCATGGCGGAGGCGCCTAAGCCTCCTATCCCACCGAAACCTCCTAAGGCGCCACGCGCAGGGTCAGAACCGAAGGTACCGGAGCCGACGGAGAACTAGGGGCGACGTGTTGCAGAGAGGCGCGGCTTCCCGCCGCGCCTTTCGCTTTTGGAAGGATGTTGCCCTCTTGCCGGCCTGACAGTGGCCGGCGGGACGCCGGCGCTACGGCTTTACGCGCTGCCCTGCCAATGTGTTATGTTCAATTTCCTTGAATCATGATCCGTTCTTATAAGGGCATCACGCCGACGATTCCGGCCTCGTGCTACGTGGACGAGTCGGCGCAGGTCATCGGCGATGTGGCGCTCGGCGAGCATGCCAGCGTGTGGATGAACGCGGTGGCGCGCGGCGACGTGTATGCGATTCGTATTGGCGCGCATTCCAACGTCCAGGATTGCAGCGTGCTGCACGGCATGAAGGAGAAGTACGGAGTTTTTGTCGGCGAGTACGTGACGGTGGGGCATTCCGTAACGTTGCATGGGTGCACGGTGGAAGACCGCTGCCTGATTGGGATGGGCGCAATCATCCTGAATGGGGCGCGGATTGGGGCGGGATCGATTATTGCGGCGGGGACGCTGATTCCGGAGAAGACCGTGGTGGAGCCGGGCTCGCTGTGGGTGGGATCGCCGGGAAAGTTTCGGCGCAAGCTGCAGGAGAAGGACCAGGAGATGATTTTGCAGTACGCGAGGAATTATTTGGGGTACAAGGATGAGTATTTGAAAGGGAGTTAGTACTTGGTACCCAGCGCCGAAGTAAGGTTGCGTCCCGGAGGGACGACTGATAGTAGCCCGGCGTTTCAACGCCGGGTGCGGCGCCAGTTCAGCGCAACCCGTCCCGTTAGGGACGGCTGAAATCAATCCGTGAGCTTCGGGGTATTTCAGTCGTGCCTACGGCACGACGTCGAACTCGGCGGCTCACCCGCCACTGAAGTGGCGGGCTATTATCGGAGGTCCCTCCGGGACTTGGTTCCACGGCTGCACGTGGGCGAGACGAAAGCATACCAATGATCAAGGCTGTGCGAGGCACGCGCGATCTGCTCCCGCCGGAGACGGCGCTGTGGAATTTTGTCGAATCGGCGGCGCGGGATGTGTTCCGGGCTTACAACTTCCAGGAAATCCGCACGCCGATTTTCGAGGAGACGCAGTTGTTCGCGCGGTCGGTGGGCGAAGAGACCGACATCGTCTCGAAAGAAATGTACACGTGGGAGGATGGGGGTGGTTCGGCTGACCAAGAGCTGCTTGATGCTTGGCTGAGAACACACTTCCGGGAAGTAACAAAGCTCGTACAGCCGCAGGAGTTTCCTACTGCTGGCAGGTCGCAGAGGACACGCTACGGACCAAGCGTGCAAGTCGAATGGAATGGGAGCTGGACGCTAGTCCGGGCCCGCTATGGTGCAAAGAATCAAGACTTGCGTCACCTTGTCCAGCACGGAAATGCTTGGCGCGAAATGCATGGTGGGAAACCAGTGTCCCTGCTCCTGGTGACAGCAAGAGGGTCTGTCCCAGAGGCGTTCACCACCATTGCCCGAACAATGGGCATCGTCGTCGATGAACTGGAATTGAGGGTAGAGGCGCCGCAGTTTCTCACCCTTCGTCCGGAGAATACCGCAGGCGTGGTGCGCGCCTACATCGAGCACAACCTCGAGAACCGCGGTTTGAACAAGCTGTTTTACATCGGACCGCAATTTCGGCGGGAGCGGCCGCAGAAGGGACGCTACCGGCAGTTCTATCAGATCGGGGCGGAGATCATCGGGCCGCGCCATTCTGGCAGTGACAAACCGTTGCGTGACGCTGAAATATTGGAGATGCTGGACACCTTGCTTCGTCGTCTCGGAATCCGTAACCCTACGCTGCATTTGAACTCGGTTGGGTGCGCAGCAGATCGTGCTGTCTATAACGAGGCTCTTCGAGCTGCGCTAGCTCCGGTTGTCATACAAATGTGCGCCGACTGTCAACGGCGAGCCGTGACGAACCCCCTGCGCGTATTTGACTGCAAGGTGCCCGGGGATCAGCCGATCATTGAAAAGCTGCCTCTGATTAAGAACTATCTTGATAAAGATTGCCAAGAACACTTCGACAATGTGAAGGCGTTGCTGAGAGCTGCTGGAGTTTCTTTCATACCCAACGATCGATTGGTTCGAGGTCTCGATTACTACTCCCGAACGGCATTCGAGTTCACTCACGGAGCCTTGGGAGCCCAGAATGCCATCCTTGGGGGCGGAAGATACGATGGCTTGTCGGAGAGCCTAGGTGGGCCACCAGCTCCTGGAATCGGCTTTGCAATGGGAGAAGACCGACTAGTGCTCGCGCTTCAGGATCAGACGCCAACGATCTTGGGGGGACCCGATGCTTTCATTGCGCCCATCGGTGAGGGCATGAATCGAGAGGCTATCAAACTTGCGAAAGAGTTGCGTGAGAAAAAAGTCATTGTTGAGCTGGGTGATCGCAGTTTTCGACTAAAGAAACTGCTTGAAACAGCGAGCAAGGTTGGAGCTCGCTATGCGATCATCGTTGGAGAAGACGAAACCAACGCTGATATTTTCAAGGTCAAGGACCTCATTACCGGCGAGCAGATTTCGGTTCCACGAGCCGAGTTGCCGCAGAAGTTACAATCGGGAAGGTCCCAGGGGAGGTCATCATGAAAACGCGCGTTCTTGTGTCTGTGTTCTGTCTGCTGGTGGTGCCTTCTTTCGCCCAGAGCAGCGCAGCCGGTTCGCAAGCGATCGCGTCCGACTCCCAGCGCCCCACACCCTTCGCCCAATCGCTGCTTGACACAGAAAACGCATTTCTGGCGGCCATGGGGCGCGGAGATGTGCAGTATGTGAAGAACGCCGTCGCGGAGGATTTTGTCGGGGTTGGCAGCAATGGCGACAGCAGCGGCAAGAAGGACATGCTGGAGGATCTGCATCCGGTGAAGGCGGCCAGCGATAAGGAACGACCCATCCTCTATTTTTTCGAAGTGGTGCCGCTCAATGATGGTGCGGCTGTGGTGACTTATGACGCGGTAAGACCCGGGGAGCGCCCGCGCTACGTGCACGTCAGCGACACCTGGGTGAAGCAGGGCGAAGAGTGGAAGCTGAAGTTCCAGCAAGAGACTCCGAATTTGTGGAGCGCATTGGACACCGACTAGCGCACTGCGCGGCGACACCCGCCCGTTTATAATCTCTGATTCGGCTCAGGCCGTAATCCCGACAAGAAGGCATTCCCTTTGCTCGATTTTTTAGGCGATCTCCGACGGACCCACATGTGCGGGGCGCTGCGCGTTTCTGACGCCGGTAAGCCGGCTGTGCTCATGGGTTGGGTAAACCGCCGCCGCGACCTCGGCAACCTTATCTTTGTGGATGTGCGCGACCGTACGGGAGTGACTCAGGTCGTGTTCAACAAGGAGAGGAATCCCGCGCTGCACGCCAAAGCGGGGGACCTGCGCAACGAGTACGTGATCGCGGCGCTCGGCAAGATCCGGCAGCGCGTGCCTGACACGGTGAACAAGAACATCCCGACCGGAGAGGTCGAACTGATTGCCGATGAATTGCGCATCCTGAACGAAGCCAAGCAGCCTCCGTTTTTGCCGGGCGACATGGTGCTGCCCAACGAAGAGCTGCGGTTGCAGTATCGCTACATTGACCTGCGCCGCGACGCCATGCAGCGCAATATCGAGCTGCGGCACAGGGTGGCGATCGCGATTCGGGATTATCTGTCGGCACAGGGTTTCTTCGAGATCGAAACCCCGTTTATGACGCGCTCTACGCCTGAGGGGGCGCGCGATTACCTGGTGCCCAGCCGGGTGCAGCCGGGGTCGTTCTACGCGCTGCCGCAATCGCCGCAACTGTTCAAGCAGATCCTAATGATCTCGGGCTTTGACAAATATTTCCAGATCGTGCGCTGCTTCCGCGATGAAGACCTGCGGGCGGACCGCCAGCCGGAGTTTACCCAGATCGATCTGGAGATGTCGTATCCGCAACCGGAGCGGGTGTGGGAGGTGGTCGAGGGATTCCTGACGGCGGCGTTCAAGGCCGGGGGACACGAGATCAAGCCGCCGTTCCCGCGCATGTCGTATGACGAAGCGATTCGCCAGTACGGCAGCGACAAGCCCGACATGCGGCTACCAGCGATGACCGACGTCCGTGAGGCATTCGCGCCGGAAAATCTGCAGACGTTGGGTGTGAGCGCAACTCTGCCGGTGGTGGCGATCCGTATTCCGAAAGTCGGCGAGCTATCGCGGAAAGAGCGTGACGACATCAAGCCGCTGTTTAACGCGAAGGGCGGGGCGAAGCTATTTGAGGACTTCAAGCGGCTGGAGAAAAACTTCCCCGAGGCCGCGTCCGGGGTTCGGAAAAAGACAGGCGCTGAGGCCGACGACCTGATTGTGATCGTCGCCGGTGATGGCAAGCCCGGCGGGCATCCATCGGAGAGCATTGTGGGCCCTGAGGTGAAACAGCACGACCATGCGGTGTACACCTCGGCGGGGCTGTTGCGGGTGGCGCTGGCGCAGAAGTATGCGGCGAAGCACGGGCTGTTCAGCAAGACCGGCGATCCGGCCAAAGACTTTCGCTTCCTCTGGGTGACGGACTTCCCCATGTTCGAGTACGACGAAGAGGGGCAGCGCTGGGCGGCGGCGCATCATCCGTTCACCTCGCCGCATGAGCGGGACATGGACAAGCTGGAGTCTGATCCGGGCGCGGTGCGGGCGCTGGCTTACGACGTGGTGCTGAATGGGACTGAGTTGGGTTCCGGCTCGATTCGTATTCATCGGCAGGATATTCAGCGGAAGATTTTCCACGCTTTGGGCATGACCGAAGAAGAGGCGCGGGCGCGCTTTGGATTCTTTCTGGAAGCACTGGAGTATGGGACGCCTCCGCATGGCGGGATTGCGTTGGGACTTGACCGCATTGCGATGATTCTGGCTGGGGCGGAGAGCCTGCGCGAAGTGATTCCCTTCCCCAAGACGGCGCGGGCGGTGGATTTGATGGTGGATGCACCGACTCCGGTGAGCGAGGCGCAATTGCGGGAGTTGGGGATCAGTGTGCGGCGACAATCCAATGAAAGATAGGAAGTCCGCGCCGTCGTTCGGTAACCTCCTCGAAAGAATGCGTCGGCGCCCAACCTTAACCACTCCGCCGCTGTTGTACCACTACACGCAGAGGGCTGCCGTCGAAGGAATCATTTCATCCAAGAGCCTCTGGGCTACCGAGGCGCGTCTGCTTGAGGATCCCTTCGAGATTAGATACGGCTTTGAGCTAGCACAGGAAATACTCACAGACGAATTGCGGCAAGCCAAATCGATAGGGAAAAAGTCGATGCAAGCCTGTTTGGAGGTCGGCCTCGCGGAGATGAACCTGGTCAACGATTGCTCAGCAGACGCTTACGTAGCGTGCTTTTGTGCGAAGCCTAACCACGAACCACAATACAACAAGTTTGGTCCTTATCAGATCGAGTTTGACCTTAGCCCGCTGCAGGGTGCGTTTCCCCTGAGGTCGACTGCCACCTGTCGGTACCTTCGCCTGGAACAAGTTCTCTACGAACCGGACCTCCAGCGGCAGAGGCTGCGCAGGGTGCTGCAAAGGGTTCGCGAGACCACAGAGGAATTTGAGAACCTAGGTATCGCGTTCCTCTGTGACTCACTGTTAGAACAGGCGCTGACTCCCTGGATCTACGTTGTGAAGCGCCCGATCTTCGCCGAAGAGCACGAGTGGCGAGTGGTTTTTCTTCCGAAGATGGATGATTGGTGGTCCAGATATGAAACCAGCACAGGCATGAACACTAAGTTGAACAATCGGGGCCAACAAGTGCGATATGTAGAGTTGGCTTCGAACGGTTCGACACTTCCTATGAAGTCGATCACTTGTGGCCCTGGTTCTGACCCCGATTTTCAAGCCGAGCAGATCCGGCGACTGCTAAGCGAACACTGCTTTGGAGATGTGTCAACGGAGTGACGACAAAGGGAAGGTCGGGCAGGTTTCAGGTTTCTGCCGTCCGCAGCGTGGACGGGTTTAGTTCTCCACACGACCGATACCCGCTCAACCCGAGGGTGAGATCAAAATCCGCTAGGAAATTCTGCACCACATCGCGCACTCCCTGCTCACCCGCGACGGCGAGTCCCCAGATGTAGAGACGGCCGAGGAGCACGGCTTTGGCGCCGAGGGCGATAGCCTTCAGGGCGTCTGAGCCGCGGCGGATTCCGCTGTCGAACAAGACCGGAATCTTTTCCTGAATGGCTTCGACCACAGCCGGCAGGGCGTCGAGCGAGGCGATGGCTCCATCGACCTGGCGGCCACCGTGGTTGGAGACGATGACTCCATCCACTCCGCAGTCCACTGCGCGCTTGCCATCGTCGGCGTGCTGAATTCCCTTTAGCACAATCGGCAGCCTGGTGTGGCGGCGCAACCAATCGAGGTCTTTCCAGTTCAGGGCGGTGTTGCCGAATACCGTGCCCCATAGCCGAATTGCGGCTGCGGGGTCAGCCTCCGGCGACTGGGTCAGCTGGCTGCGAAATGCCGGGTCGGTGAAATAGTTTGCCAAGCCCTTTCCCAGCAGAAAGGGCAAATAAGAATGGTGCAGGTCGCGCTCGCGCCAGGCCAGCATCTGGGTGTCGAGGGTCACTACCAGGGCGCTATATCCGGCTTTCTCGGCCCGCTGCAGCATGCTGGCCGTCACTTCTGGATCTTTTCCCCAGTACAACTGGAACCAGCGGCGGGCGGCGCCCATGGCCTGGGCTACTTCCTCCATGGAGCGCGAGGAAAGCGTGCTGAGAATGAATGGGACGCCGAGAGCGGCGGCGGCGCGGCCCGAAGCGACCTCGGCTTCGAGATGAACGATCCCCTGCACCCCTACCGGGCCCAGCAGCAGCGGCGCGGGCAGGCGGGCGCCCAGCACTTCCACGCTCAGGTCGCGTTGCGAAACGTCGCGCAGCATGCGGGGCACAACCTGCCAGCGGGAAAAGGAATCCAGGTTGGCCTGCATGGTGCGCTCGCCGCCGGCGCCTCCAGCGACGTAGTCGTAGGCTTGCGGAGGGAGAATTTCCTTGGCCTTGGCTTCCAGGAGTGCGAGCGGGATGGGGACGGAAAGTTTCTTGCCAGCCAGTCCTGACTGGTAGATCTCCAACTGGCGTTGCATGCCTGGGCTGGTTTCGGACATGGGTGCCTTCACCTGGTCGCGGGCGGATTATACACGGGGCGATAAGGATTCCTCGCTGCGCTCGGAATGACAAAACGGTAAACTGGCAGATACTCATGGGCCGCATTCACGTCCTTCCCGAGCACGTTGCCAACAAGATCGCCGCGGGCGAAGTGGTGGAGCGGCCTGCCTCGGTGGTCAAGGAGTTGCTGGAGAACGCGCTGGACGCGGGGTCCACGCGCATCCGCATTCAGGTGGAGGCCGGCGGCAAGAAGCTGATCCAGATTACCGATAACGGGTGCGGCATGGTGCGCGACGACGCTCTTTTGGCGTTTGAGCGACATGCCACTTCGAAAATCAAGAATGCGGAGGACCTGCTCAGCGTGGCGACGCTCGGCTTTCGCGGGGAGGCGTTGCCTTCGATTGCTTCGGTGTCGCGGTTGCGGCTGGAGACGCGGGCTCCCGAAGAAGCTTCCGGGACGATCGTCGAGATCAATGGCGGCAAGATTTTCAAAGTGGAAGAAGCCGGGCTGCCGGCGGGGACCTCGATCACGGTTCGCGATCTATTTTTCAATATCCCGGCGCGAAAGAAGTTTTTGAAGGCGGAGTCCACCGAGCTTTCGCACATCGCTTCGCTGGTCACGCACTACGCGCTGGCGCATCCGGACAAGCATTTTGAGTTGCACTCGGCCACTAACGCCATGCTGGTGGCGCCTCCGGTGGCGGGCTACAGCGAGCGCGTGTACCAGGTGTTCGGGAAGGAGACGCTAGACCAGTTGATTCCGGTCGCCGCCGAGCAGCCGCTGGAACGGATTGGGTTGCCACAGCCGCCGCCGTGGAGGCGGCAAGAAGAAGAGGAGCAAGGTCCGAGAGATCCCGGCGAAATGCGGGCGCATGGCTTCGTTTCCAAGCCCGAGATCCAGAAGCTGAACCGCAACTCGATTTTCGTGTTCGTCAATGGACGGTTGATCCGCGACCGGCTGATCCAGCATGCGCTCACGGAGGCTTATCGCAACATCCTGCCGCCGACGGTTTATCCCGTGGTGCTGCTGTTTCTGGAGCTGCCCAGCGGCGAGGTGGATGTGAATGTCCATCCCTCGAAGACGGAGGTGCGATTCAGGCAGCAGACGGTGATGCATGACTTTGTGCGCGACTCGGTGCGGGCCGCGCTGATGAAGGCTCGGCCGGTGCCGCAGTTTGCCACTGAGATCTACGCTCATCCCACGGCGAGTCCGGGGCTATCCCCCGGGGCGCGCTCGCCGGAGGCCGGCGGGGCGTGGCGCGCGCTCTACGCGCCGGCTGCTCCGCAGGATTTTGCTTTGCAGGCCCCGGTGCCGCCACCCATGAATGAGCGGTTTCAGTTTGCGGGCGGGAGTGCCATTGAAGGCAATGCTGCTCTGTCCCTGGTGCGTGCGCCCGAGATCATCCCCGGCGATGGTTGCACGCCGCCGGTTCCAGAGGAACCCGAGGCACCCAGCGATCTGGCGCCTTCGCTGGCGTCGCTCAAGCCGCTGGGACAGATTCGCGAGTCTTTCATTCTGGCGGTGAACCATGAGGGGCTGTGGATCGTGGACCAGCACGTGGCGCACGAGCGGGTGCTGTTCGAAAAGATTCTGAAGCAGCGAGCGGCACAGAAGGTCGAAAGCCAGCGCTTGCTCATGCCGCTGGTGATTGAGCTCAATCCTGCGCAGCAAGCCGTGTTTGCCGAGATTTCGGAGGAGCTGGCGAAGAATGGCTTCGAGGCGGAGCCGTTTGGCTCGCGCAGCATTGCGGTCAAGATCGCGCCGGCGGGCGTCGAAGCCACTCAGGTCGAGCACATGCTGCATGAGCTGCTCGACCAGATTTCCCGCGAAGAACAGAGCGTGAACCTGGAGAAAGTGCGGGCGCGCATTGCCGCCTCCATTGCCTGCCACGCCGCGATCAAGGTCAACATGCCGCTGGAACAGAACAAGATGGAATGGCTGCTGGCGGAGCTTGCCAAGACCGAATGCCCCATGAGCTGTCCGCACGGGCGGCCGGTGGTTCTGCGGTATTCGCTGAAGGATATTCAGAAGGCGTTTAAGAGAATCTAGCAATTAGCACTTAGCAATTAGCATTTGGCCGGAATGGTTCGTGGTGGAATCATGCAATACAGGCGCTGTGGTCTAATGGCTAAGTGCTAATGGCTAAGTGCTAATTGCTGCTTTTATGACCGACCACGAACTCGACCAGCTTCGGCGTGAGAAGTGGCATCTCAACGGGCCTCCGGTGCGCACCCTCGAGGATGCCCGTGCATTTATCGAGTCGGTGGGCTTCTGCCTGATGTACCCGCTGCGGCCGGCGGTGCTGGTGCCGACGTTCATCGGGGCGTGGGCTGGGTCGGACGAACACCTGCCCACGTGGCAGCACGCTTTCGCCGATCCGCGGGCGCAGGAAGCCACCGATCTCATGGTCCGCTTGCTGCGCGAACATGCTGCGTACGAGGCCAATCTGTTCGACGAGAATAGCGCCTTCCTGGTGGCGGGTTCCATCTTTCCTTATTTTTATGCGCTAGTAGGCGAGCGCAATCCCAAGCAGGCGCCCAAGCCTGATCCCCGGTCGGAGTACTCGCAACTGGCGTGTGATGTGTTCGAAGCGGTTCGCCGCGACGGACCGATCTCCAAGCAGAAGCTGCGGGAGACGCTGAGCGGAAGCCTGTCTCTGGCGGCCCTCGATCACGCCCTGGGTGAACTGTGGTCGAAACTGCGCATCACCCGCGTGGACTATAAAGAAGGAGAGGGCGCGTTCTGGGATGTGTTGTATCGCTGGGCGCCCGAGGCGGTGCGCGAGGGTGTTGGGCTGTCGGTGGGAGAAGCACTGTCGGCGTTGCTTTCGAAATACCTGGATTGCGTGATCGCGGCCGATCAGCAGGAAGTGGAAACAATTTTTGGCAACTTCGTCCCGCGCTCGCGGGTGAAGGAAGCTATGAACGCTTTGCTGGCGGCGCGGGAGCTGAATTTCCTGCGAGTAGGCGCGCGGTCGTTGGTGCAGATCACGCCGCCCAGGGAAGCGGCGGCCTCCAATTCCCGCCGTCCGCAAGCTGTGAAGCGGTAAGTCTCGCGGTCCGCGCCGCGCGTCATCGCTCAAACCATGCCGTTTTCCAGCGTGTACAATTATTAGCTCGCACGATGACCGAATCCCCTCAACGCAAACTCATCATCGCCATAGATGGCCCTGCCGGCGCGGGAAAGAGCACCATTGCTTCCCGGTTGGCGCGCAAGCTGGGATACGTGAACCTGGAGAGCGGGGCCATGTATCGCGCGCTGGCACTGAAGGCCATCGAGTGGGACGTCTCGTTTGATGAGGAAGCGGCGCTGTTCAAGCTCGCCCAAAATTCGCGCATCCAGCTCGAACCCAGCCTGGGCGGCAACCGCGTGCTGCTCGACGGACGCGACGTGACCCAGCGGGTGCGCGAGATCGACGTGACCGAGGCAGCGTCGCGGGTGTCGGTCCATCCCAAGGTGCGCGAGTGGATGGTTGCCCGGCAACAGGCTATGGGCGCGGGCGGGGGCGTGGTGATGGAAGGCCGCGATATCGGCACCAAGGTGTTTCCTCACGCCGACGTGAAAATCTTTCTCGACGCCGATCCGGTAGTGCGCGAGCAACGACGCCTGTTGCAACATCATGTGAAAGGCCAGGCGGCGGCAGCCACAGCCGCAGAATTGCGGGACCGCGACCGGCGCGACCGCACCCGGGCCGCGTCGCCGCTGGTGCCGGCTACTGATGCGGTCATTCTCGACTCTACTGACCTCTCCGAAGATGAGGTTCTCGAGCGAGTGCAGGAGTTGGTCAAGCAGAAGGTGGGGTGAGGGGTGGCTGCGCTCCTTTCCCACTTCGGGATGAGTCCCAAGAATTTGTTCGCCAGGCACAGACTTCCCTGCCCTCCATTGATATACAGATAAGTTGCACCCGTCGCGTCTGGACTCAGTTCACTCCATTGATAAGCAGGTGTGAGTCCGATGACGCACAGGGTTGGCAGTTTCTCTTTCTTCTCCTCTCCCCTTCACCTTTCAATCTCCGGCCAGTTAGTGGTGCGCACGAGGTCCCTTACCCGGCTGAAGCCGGGATTCGGGATGACGCCATTGTCGTGGACGGTGCTGTCTTGTCTTCTCCTGACGCTTCTTGTGACCGCGGCGCTGGGGCAGGACGCTTCTACCGGGGCGATCCGTGGCACCGTAACTGACTCTTCCGGCGGACTGGTAGAGTGGGCCAGTGTCGTGGTGGTGAACGCGGACACGGGTCTGCGTTATTCCACCGCAAGCGACAGTGCGGGGCGATTTGCCTTCGAACTGCTTCCGCCGGGGGAGTACTCCGCCCGGGCGATCATGCGGGGCATGTCGCCCCAGGTAACTCCACAGATCCACGTCGAGGTGGGAGGCACGGTGGAATTGGCGTTCAAGCTTTCAGTCGCCGGGGTGAAAGAAACCGTCACCGTCTCAGGCGCGCCCCAACTGGTGGAGACGCAACCGACCGCGGTCTCCTCCCTGCTGGATGAGCGGGCCATCAACGAACTGCCATTGAACGGACGGCGCTTCACCGACCTCGCGCTGCTGACCCCGGGCGTGACCCAGGATCCGCGCGGGTTGACCTCGGGCTCGAACGGCGATCTGGCGTTCGGTGGAATTCGCGGCTACCAGTCCAGCTACCTGGTGGATGGCGCGGACAACAACAATGCCTTCTTCGGCCAGGCCCGGGGCCGTTACCGGGCGCCTTACCAGTTCTCGAATGAAGTGGTGCAGGAGTTCCGCGTCTCCTCGAATACCTATGGGGCAGAACTGGGACGGGCGGGAGGCGCCGTCGTCAACGTGGTCACCAAGTCCGGGTCAAACCAATTTCACGGCACCGGCTTCTACTACTTGCGCGACAGCGCGCTGAACGCGCAGCATGCCTTCACCGATATCAAGCCCAATGACCGCCAGCAGCAGTTCGGCTTTACCTTTGGCGGACCCGTCCGCCGCAACCGGGTGTTCTTCTTTGCTGGTTTCGACCAGCATGTTTTCCATGTGCCCACGGTGGTGCGGTTCGACAACGGGGCCTCGAAGGTAGTGCCCCAGAAGGGTCAGGAACCGCTCTACCACGGAGACTACGAGGACAGTGATAAGGCCCTGGTCTTCGCCGCTGCCGATCAACTCTCGGCGCTGGGCGGGCAGTACCAGTCGGCCTTGCTGGGAAACACCGGTTTCCTGAAGCTAGACGTGTCGCTCACCCCGCGTCACTATCTTTCGTTCCGCTTGAATACGTCGCGCTACTACGGGGAGAACAACGTCTTCTTCGATCCTGCCAGCCCGATCACCACTTATGCCATCAGCGACAATGGCCAAGAGATGGTAGCTACGGAAAGCGGTTCGCTTTCGTTGACCAGTAATCTATCCTGGCGGATGGTCAGCCACTTGCGGGCGCAGTTTTCACGCGACCTGCAGGAGTCGAGCAGCAATTCGACCGCTGCGTTGACCAAGGTCAGCAGCATCATTGACGGCTTTGGGCGGTCTTCTATTCTGCCGCGCCGCACCCGCGAACATCGCCTGCACCTGACCGAAACGGTCAGCCTGGAAGGGAAACGGCACTCCTGGAAATTCGGCGGCGACGTGCTCGTTACCTGGATTAGTAATTTCTTCCCCTCGCTGCTGGGCGGCGAATACATCTTTGACGACATCAAAGTGAACCCGTTTACCTTTGAGCCGATGGTTGGGGGCATGCAGATCACCCCGCTCCGGGCGTACGCTCACGATGTACCCCGCTACTACATCCAGAACTTCGGCTCGGTGGTCACCCATCCTGACACCAACGAGTACGCCGGGTTCGTGCAGGACACGATTCGCGTGACCAACCGGCTTGGCCTCAGCCTGGGAATGCGCTACGACCTGCAGACCTTCAGCACCAAGGGCCTGGTCTCGAACCCGCTGTGGCCGGATTCCGGCAAGGTCCCTAAGGATACGAACAACTTTGCCCCGCGCATCGGCTTCGCGTACTCGATCGGCGATGAACGGCCGCTGGTGGTGCGCGGGGGATACGGGCTCTTCTTCACCCGCATTCCGCAGATCTACACTTCTTCAGTTGCCAGCGATAACGGTCTTTCGGCCACCAATCTCTTCTTGGATAACGCGGATTACTACTCCCATCAGATCTTTCCGCAGTATCCGTACCCGCTGGTGAACTGCCCGCTGAGTGGAACCTCCTGCGCCCCACCGGCGAGCCTGACCGGCTTCCTGAGCACCGAGGTGGCGGCGTTTGCGCATGATTTCAAGACGCCCAAGGTGCAGCAGGCCAGCTTGAGTGTGGAACGTGAGGTGGCGAACCGCCTGGCGGTGGGCGTCTCTTACATGTATGTGCACGGGGTAGACCTGATTCGGGCTCGGGACGCGAACCTGCCGCCGCCGGTGGAGGTTGCCTATCCCGTTTACGACTCCACCGACACCAACCTGCTGGGCTATTACAACGTGGCCTCGTTCTCTACCTGGCAGTTCTCGCCGACGCTGACCTGCCCGTTTCCACCCTGTATTAACCCGCTGGTGCGGCCGATTCCGCAGTTAGGCGCGATCAACGTATTCGAAAGCGCTGCCTCCAGCGTTTACCACGGGCTTACCGTCTCGGTGCGGCGGCGTATGACCAGCGGTCTCTATTTCCGCCTGGCTTACACCTTTGCTCATGCGATTGACGACGGACAGGATGCGCTGGTAGCGGGGCGTCCGGTCACGGTGCAGAATTCCTATGCCACCAGTGCGGAGCGAGGTCCCAGCGTGACGGACCAGCGCCACCGCTTCTCCCTCTCCTGGATTGCCGAGCCCAAACCCTTTCACCGCGGACACGAACTGCTGGGGAAAATATTTAACGATTGGAAAATGTCGGGCGTGGTGACGATCGGCAGCGGCCGCCCGGTGGACGCGCGCATCTTCGGCGATCCCAACCAGGACGGCAATGACAGCAACGACCGCTTGCCGGGAGCGGGCCGAAATTCGTTCCTCGGCCCTGACTACGCCACCACCGACATGCGGCTGACTCGCCGCCTTTATTTCGGCGATCGCGTGAAGCTCGACCTGGTGGTAGAGTCTTTCAACCTGTTCAACCGCGATAACCAGCGTGTCATCGTCAGTGACGACGGCTTCACCGACACTGCGGGACAGTTTCTCAAGATCGACAAGCATACTGGAATCAACTACTTCCCTGCTCATTACCAGAAGCCGGCAAATTTCATGCAGGCCACGGACGCCTACGCTCCCCGCCAAGTGCAAGTGGCTTTGAAACTGGTGTATTAGGGACAACTGCGGCCCCCAAATCATGTGGGGCCGCGCGGTCCTTGTACAAAAACCTGACATAGCTCTTGACTTGACGGGAGAACCTTGCAATAACTATCCCCGTCCAAATAGGACGAGTTTGGGGGTGTAGTCAGTTTGGCAGAAGTCAGACTCCAGGAGGGAGAATCCCTCGAGAATGCGCTGCGCCGCTTCAAACGCAAGGTGCAACAGGAAGACATCATCAAGGAGGTCAAGCGTCACTCCTTCTACCTGAAGCCGGGCGAGAAGAAGCGCGTGAAGGAAGC
>JAIQET010000017.1 GCA_020073645.1 Terriglobia bacterium
TCGCGTCGCCGCCACCACAAACTTCACTTTCTGTTCTTGGACATCCATCGTCATCCACGGCATCCTTTACACTCCCGCGCTCGCTACGCTCGCGCCGGAGTGTAAAGGATGTCCCGAGACGCTTTGTAAAGGATGTCATGAGACCGAACACGTTCTGTGCGAAAGGGCGGGCACGCGACCCCTACTTACAATCCTGCCACCTCTGTGCACGCAATTCTGTCAAGCCCCTAGGAACCCTGATTTCTTCCCAACTCTTTCACCGCAAAAGAAAAATAAAATCCTCCCCCATGTCCCATTTACCCGCTACAACGTGCTATGCTTAAAGTAGATAGTAAGACACGTCACATAGCTCAGAGGTCAGTTTCATGAATTTTGTCCGCGCGCCCCATTGCTATCGGATGCAGGCCCTTCTGCCACTCCTCGCGGCCCCTGCTAAGTCCAATGGGCTCCCGATTTTGCGGATAACTCCCGTCGAATCCGGATTTTACGAGATCTAGCGCCCGTAACCTGTTTGTTTTGCCGAATTTGACATAAATTTTTTTTCTATCTGATCTATCCCACCCGCAACTTCAGGGCTCAATCCCGGCCCGCTGCGCCGCCCGGACCACCGCCCTGATCCAGGCGGGTGGACCACTCAACCAAACTATCGTTATACGATGGAATACCAGGGGTGGGGGTGCCCACCGTTCGCGCTTTTCGAAAGGTGGGCGCGGGCAGCGACACATTCGTCAAACGTTGAAAAAGTCCGACGCCGCGAAGCCGCTACCGCGTAGCGGCCTTCTCGCCCTTGGCGGCCAGCTTGGCGGCCACGAATTTTTCAATGGTGCGGACGCTCTCGAAGTTGTCGTTCACGATCTCTTCGTCGCCGATGCGCACCGCAAACGTCTCTTCCAGAAACGACACCAGCCGGAAGACGCCCAGCGAATCGATGATGCCGCTCGCGGTCAGCGAGTCGTCATCGCTTACCTGGTTGATACCCTTGCTCTGGGCGTTCTCCATCACGAACGGCATGAGTTGAGCCTTGATTGATCCTGGTTCGGTCATAATCCCCTCAGTTCGGCCTCGGCCGGTGTTCATCAAAAGATCACTACTATACAACTGCTTTCCATTCCCTGCTGCGGAAATCCTTGCTAGTCGGCCGCCTGCGCCCGGTCCTGCTTCAGCCGCACCCGGTCGATCTTGCCCGTGGAAGTCTTGGGCAGCCCTTCCCACAATTCGATCACTTCCGGAATCATGTACTTCGGAACCTTGCTCGCACAGTGCTGCTGCAGGTCCAGCGCCGTCAGGGAACCCGGCTGGTGTGGGGCCACGAACGCCTTGATGCGATTGCCAATCTCCTCATCCGGCACCGCGATCACGGCCGCTTCGCACACCCCCGAGTGGCTGAGCAGCGCAGCTTCGATCTCTCCCAGCTCGATGCGGTAGCCGCGGCTCTTGATCTGGTTATCGCGCCGCCCCAGGAAATAGTAATCCCCATTCTCGTCGGGCTGGACTAGGTCGCCGGTGCGGTACATCTTCTCCTCGAAGTTCGCCTGGAAGCGGTTGGGCACGCACATCTTCGCCGTTTTTTCCGGATCTCCCCAATAGCCCGGCGTCACCGACGGCCCGCGCACATAAAGCTCGCCCACTTCGCCCACTCCTACGAGGCGGTCTTGCTCATCCACCGCAAACACCTCGGTGTTGGCGCACGCCCGGCCGATCGGCAGCTTGTCCATGCCCGGCAAAATCGCACGATCCACGCGGTAATACGTGCACACGTTGGTTTCCGTCGGCCCGTAGAGGTTGTAGAGCTCGACGTCCGGCAGAATCTCCGCCAGTTGCTTGAGGTACTTCTGCGGAAAAACTTCCCCGGCAAACAGGATCAGACGCAATTGCCGCAGCCTCTCCGCACTGAGCTTGCCATGCAAAACCAGATACACCAGAGCCGACGGAACCGAGTACCACACCGTGATCTGCTGCTGCTCAATCCAGTTGGCCAGGCTGGCGGGAAAGACCGCGATTTCGTCCGGCACCATGTACACCGTCGCGCCCGCCTTGATGCTGTTGTAGACATCGAACACCGAAAGATCGAAGTGCAGCGGGGCGTGGTTGGAGACGTGGTCGTCTTTACGGATGTCGAAAGTTTCCGCGCACCATTCCACGAACGTCAAGGCATTCTGGTGCGAGAGCATGACCCCCTTGGGCCGTCCGGTTGAGCCCGAAGTGTAGAGGATGTAGGCCAGGTCGGTCGTAGTGGCCTGCAACACGGGCGCATGCGTGGCCGGAAATGCGTCAAGCGCGCTCCACGGAAACGTGTTCGGCCGCGGCGACCCGTTGGCCAGTTCGTGAGTCAGGACCACGAACTCCACTGACGGAATCACCGCCGGGTCAAGTATGCGCAGCCGCTCCTCCGTTGTGACCAGGGCTCGAATGCCGCAATTGCCGATGATGTAGCTAATGCGGTCGGACGGCTGATTGGGATCGAGCGGCACGTAGACCACGCCCGCTTTGAGGGCCCCGAACATCGCCACCAAGGACTCCACCGCCTTGGGAAAGAAAATCCCGATGCGGTCGCCCTTCTTCAGACCGCGCTGCCTAAAGAAATGCGCCAGCTGATTCGAGCGCTGGTCGAGCTCGCCATAACTCAGGGTTCGTCCCCGGGCCCAGACGGCGGGGTGTTCGGCCCGTCCTTTGGCGCTTTCCGTCAAAAGCTGCTGAAGGATGTAAGGCATCAATCGCTCCTATGGCTCATCCCTGTTCTCGCCGCGCGGGCGCGGCCGACGGTACGTCAGAGAGCCCGTGAAAACCGGCGATAATCTTCTTCTGAATTTCCGTCGTGCCTGAATAAATCTTGCCCGAGATCGCATCGCGCAACTCGCGTTCGATCTGGTACTCCGTCATGTAACCATAGCCGCCGTGGATCTGGATCGCGTCCAGAGCTTGCTGGATGCAAGCATCGGCCACATAAGCCTTGGCAATCGAGCCTTCCCGCAGCGCGTGCTTGCCCTGGCTCTTCAGCCATGCGGCTTTGTAGAGCACCAGCCGCGCGGTTTCCAACCGGATGTCCATGTCCGCAATCTTGGTGGAGATGGGTGGGAAGTTGCCGATCGCCTGCCCGAACTGGCGGCGCTCCTTGGCGTACTTCACCGAAGTCTCCAGCATCCGCTGCATCGCTCCAAGATGGCTGGCCATGATGCAGATGCGCTCCCACTCCATCGAAACCGTGAAAATGGTCTGGCCGCCGCCTTCCTTGCCCAGCAGGTTCTCCACCGGCACTTCGCAATCCACAAACGAAAGCTCGGCCATGGGAGAGGTGCGCAAGCCCATCTTGTGCAGCTTCTTGCTGATGGTGAACCCGGGCGTGTCCTTGTCCAAAATGAAGGCGGTGATGCCAGCGGCGCCTTTTTCGGGATCAAGATTCGCGAAGACGATGATCACCTCGGCATTCTGTGCGTTGGTGATGAAAGTCTTCGAGCCGTTGATCACATAGCGGTCCCCTTTGCGCTCGGCGCGGCTCAACAGGCTGAACGCATCGGAGCCCGACATCGGCTCGGTCATGGCATGCAGGCCAACCCACTCGCCGCTGACCAGCTTCGGCAGATATTTCTTCTTCTGCGCTTCGGTGCCAAACTTCAGAATGGGGATTTCTGAGGTCCACATGTGGGCGTTGATGGAAAAGATCAGGCCGTTATCGCGGCAGCCATAACCCAGCGCCTCCAGCCCGCACACCGTGGTCAGCATGTCCGCATCGCCCCCGCCATACTCCTGCGGGATGGGTAGCCCCTGGATACCGAACTTGGCACACTTCCGCCACGCGTCCCAGGAGAATTCTTCGTGCAGATCACGCTCAATGAGGTTCTCGTTCAGCTCCTGCTGAGCGAAGCGGATGACTTCGCGGCGAAAGGCTTGTTGTTCCTCACTCCATGCAAAGTCCAAGTCTTACCCTCTCTTTCGAACCCGCAGCCTTGGCCGTCGCTTAAGCGGACGTCGCCTTCGGCTCGAAGCGCTGAGGCCGCCCCCCGCGCAAACGAATCCGCGCTGGTACTCCCACGATCGTGGTGTTGTCGGGAACATCCGTTAGCACCAGGCTATTGGCCATAATCACCACGTTGTTACCAACCTTGGCGGTCCCGATGAGCTTGGCGCCGGGGCCGAAATACACATTGTCCCCAACCCCTCGGGAACCGGCAGCAATCACCACCCCGCTTCCCACCGTGCAGTTGGCGCCAATCTTGGTGGGACCAACAAAAACCCCGTAAGGCGTGTGCACCACCAGACCCGGTCCAATCTCGGCGTCGCGGTGGATGATAATCCCGGTCCACAGACGCACCCATCGTTCTAGGGCAATCGCCACGACCATCAACAACTGCCGCACCACCGGAACCCGCAGCTTCACCACCCAATGCGCAAAACGATAGGTAATGATCGTCCAGGTGTTCATCGCCACCAGAATCCGTAGGTTCGACAACCATACCGAGCGGTTCCATCCCCGCTCCAGCGTGCGGATACGATCATCCCTGGCTCGCGCGAAATCGCCACGCAAGTTCTCAAACATGCCAATCCTTCATTTCCGTTGTAAGTGAAGCAGACGGGAGGCCAGATCCGGGGGACGGCGCCTGCCGCAAACCCCTGAACCTAGCGCGACTTAAGCAGCCCCCTGATTGTTCGGCTTCAACTCCTATCTGGTCACAAGTCAATAGTTTGCACTCCCCAGGGAAAAGATTTGTACCTCCCTCGGGCTGCTCCGGGTCCTGCGGCACTCTCACGGGTTTAAGTCAGAGGCTTCGCCCGGTGGGGCAGTAAGCGAAGCGGAGCCGGGCGACACCCGACTCCACCCTGCAACCCTCAATCGCTATGGGCTTCGGCAAAGGCATTCGCCGTGAGGTCCCCGAGGAAGCCGTGCAGAGAATGTTTCGGGTTCTTCTCTACCTCCGTGACAATGCTGCGCATCCGGGTCAGGACTGCTGGTTCGGCGTCATCGTAAACGTCTCCCTGCAGCAGTTTGAGCACGTCAAGGCGGTAGCGCGGATCCTGAACGAACGCCGTGAACAGCACATTCAGCCGATAGTAAACGGTAATGAAGTTGTACCAGTTCCGGGTGCCGCGCCGGATGGTGGACTCGTAGGTGTTGAACGCCTCGCGACGAAAGTCTCCGCTTTCCAGCGCCCCGATAATGTCCTTGTGGGCAAAGCGTGAGCAATTCAGCGCGATGCTCACTCCCGTGGAGAAGATCGGATCCACGAAACGTCCCGCATCCCCCACCAGAACTACCCGGTCGCCCGCCAGCTGTCTCATAGCATAGCTGTAGTCGCCTTCATCTTTGAAGGCGCGAATCTGTTGCGACCCCTGCGCCTTCAGACCCTCATACAGCTCGGGACGGCTCTTGATGCATTCCCAGAAGTATTTCTCGCGCGATTCCTTGCTCTTGGCGAAATTCTTCTTTTGCGTGACCACGCCGATACTGGTGACGGTGTCGGTGATCGGAATCTGCCACACCCAGGTGTTGGTGATGGGAAGGAAGTGAATGAAGATGAAGTCTCCCATCGTCTCTTTTCTCTTGGCCATCACCCGGCGGTCGTAGCCGTCGAACCAGGTGTGGATCGCGTACTGGTCGAAGACCGGATCCTGAATGCGCCATTTGAGCTGATTGCCCACCAGGGTTTTGCGGCCGCTGGCGTCCACCACGACGCGGCAGGTCGTGCTCATTTCTTTCTTGCCGATCGAGTACTTGACCGCGGCATGGTTGGGATCAGTGAAATCCACTCCGGTGACGCCCACACCTTCGTAGACCTTGGCGCCAAATCCGCTGGCATGCTGCAACAACATCAAGTCAAACTTGCCCCGGTCCACATGATAGGTGTAGTTCTGCGCCACTCCAGGCTGGTCGCGTTCTTCGAAGCGGACATCCACATGGCAGTCGGCCGAGACTCCGCCAAAGTCCATGTCATATACCTTGGCATCAGACGCGGCCGTCCAGGCAGCTCCGAACTTGTGAGGGAATTTGGCTTCCTCCATCTTGGGCAGAAAGTTCAGTTCCTTGAAGACCCGCGTCGAGGATGGCACCAAGGACTCGCCCACATGAGGGCGAGGCATGATCTCGCGTTCGAAGACCACGCAGTTGATACCTGCTTTCGCCAGGTAGGCCGCCATGCTCGAGCCGGCGGGACCGCCACCAATGATCCCTACTTCAAAATCAGGTTCGGAGTGCTTCATATTTGCTTGTTTCCCCTATTTTCATTGAAGCCGGTGCCATCCCCAAGACCTGCTGCCAAAACGAACTTATGGGTGGAGCGAATCCCCAGCCACAGCTGAAGGGCAACAAGACTCAGGGCGTCTAGTCCTTCGGTGAAACAAAGGCACTGAAAGTTGGAGGAGGAACCTTACAGCTCACGCCCCGTTGCACTCACATAGTGAAACAGAGTCCTGCTCATTTGCCAAGACTGAAAGAACTTGCACAGTCGGTTCTGGCTTTCAGTCTCTGTAGCGGCAACCGGTTCTCAAACGTGCTAAACCATCATTCCCGCTGTTAACAAAGCAAGTAGCAAGCCAGAGTGGGGAGGCGGGGGCTTCCGCAAACCCAAGCCACTAGCGCGGTTTGACCAAGACAGTTATCGTTCGGCTAGAACTTTTATCCTGTCAAGAGTCAATAGTTTGCACTTGGCGGGAAAAAGTTTGGACATGGCCGGGGGGGTATGGAAGGCCTTAAACGGGGCCTAACCCAGCCCGTTTGCCGGGGATTCACTTGCAATTTGCCTTCAGGTCAGCCTCGATCTGGTCACGGCCTGCGGTAAAGGTTGGAATTTCGTGCGTGACGCCAGCCAAACAGGTGATTGGTTGTTGGTTCCCATTCTTCGGCGTCATGACTTTCCACCACTGCACGGCCTGCGGATCAGCCGACCCAGAGTCGTCGCCGCCAAACACGAAGTTGACGTTCGTATTCGGGTACACCAGGTTTGCGTCCGGCGAAAGGATGCTGTCGTTCACGAAGGTCGTTCGGTTCGAGGTTTCGTGAGTGGCAGAAGCACCCGAGCACAAGTGCCCGGTTGGGTTGTAGGACGGGTCCAGGAACCCGACGGCATCGATCGAAGTGCTCCCCCCGTAGCACGTCGGAAGCGCTCCCATTCCACACATTTGATCGACCGGGGGTGAGTTGCAGACACAGCCCTCATCCACTCGAACAAATGGCGGCCCGCTGGTTTCTTCTATGAACCTGAAGATTGAATCCAGCCCGTAGTGCGCGAGGGCATAGGCAGACACCCCCGCCCCGCCGCTATTGCCGGTGTGGCACATCGGGGTGCTGGGCGTGCGCAGGTTGTCGTTGATCCACTTTTCCAGCGTGGCCCAGCGGCAGACCAGTTTGCGCGGCCCTCCGGGCCCACTCAGCCAACCGGCAAACACCCCGCCAGGCGGGTAACCGACCGGCTTGTTGTCGAAATTCGCCTGCACCGCCGTGTAGCCCGCGGCCTCCATGTCATTGATGATCTCACTGCCACAGCACATGCCGGGGTTAGTATCGAAGTGCACGTCATAAAACAGTACACCGCCTCCACCGGTCATGAAACTGATGGTCCCCTTCGAGCTGAGTGGAGCGTTGACTTTGACGTCAACCACCTCGTCCGCGACCTGAGGGCAGTGGAGGTTCACCTGATAGCAGCTAACCGTGCCGTTTTGCGCTCCCTGGTCAGCGCCGATCAGATTGCAGGCGATTGGGGTAGACGTTGCCGTCCCCATCGCGTCCGTAGGATATCGACTGTCGGTCGTGATATCCACCGTCGCCGTCGCCATCTTCGTATTGTCTGACTTGGAGATGGCAGTAATGGTCATCATACCCGGGGTCGTTGTGTCCGGTGCGCTGTAAAAGCCAGTGGAATCGATCGTGCCCACGCTATCGTTTCCGCCCGTGACTCCGTTCACTTGCCAGGTCACACCCCCTCCGCCATCCACGGTTGCGGTAAACTTGACGGCGGAACCTGCCGCGAGGGTGGTTGCGCCAGGTGAGAGCGACACTCCAAGGATTTGTTGACCGGCGCCTGAGCCACCGCAGCCGATCGGGATGATGGCAAGAAGCATTACTGCCGCGGTGCAGATCCCAAGGTAAATGGCCTGCCGAACCGACGATGAATCATTGGGCTTCAATCCCGGGAGCTCAAGGTGCGATCGCTTCAAAGGCCTTACCTCGATTTCTTGACTTACCTAAAATTTCCCTAAGAACCTATCAACCCGGCGCGCCACGTTTTGTTGCGCAGCGCGTGACCGCGCCTCTGCCCGACGGCAATGCCCGAAACTCCAAGTTTGGTCTGGCAATCCCCCACATTGGCTTATCTGTTTATATGTTGGTTAACCACACCTTCGTGCTGTAAACTTTCTTCTCCCTGCCGAAAAGAAACTTTCTTCCACGATAGACGGCACCCCGCCGGTGGGGTTAAGCTCTCTGGCTCAATTGGATGGCCGAAGCTTGCGGGCCGGTTTCCAGAATGGCTGAGCGACGTGGCTCTCCCAGCTTAAGGATGGTGGGGGCGAAGTCGAAAAGAATCGTTTCCATGGTATGCAAAACTTTGACCATTAGTCCCCTTTCGGCAACATCCTGGCAAACGTCTTGGCCCCTGGAAGCGGTGAGACCGTCAATGTTAGCAACGGTTTGCAGGTTTTTTTCCCACCGGCATTTGACGGATAGCAGTTGGCACCGTGGTTGCTTTAGCTATTGTGCGTCAAGAACCTACAGGCAGGCGGTTCGGCAAATGGTCGCCGCACTTTAGGCTCGCTGACGCGGTTGGCCGCTGAGGCGGCCCGTGGGGATTCCGCGCAGTTTGCGCCTTGGCTTCGGAGCAGTGGGGCGCCGAAGCAGCGAATGTTGGGGGAGTCCCAACAAGAAGCACGTGGGGAGATCCGTTAGCAGAATTCATTGTAAGTCTGCAGGACACGCTCTGCGGAATGCGGGGGCTGCCACCGCTATTTGTGTTGCCAGGTTTTCTGTCGCACGAGGAGAGATTCTGATGAGTAGCAGGCTATTGCGAATTTCGATTCTGGTTCTGCTGGCCTTTGCCGGAGCCGCTTACGCAGCTGGCCAGGACAAGACCGCCAAAATGGACGACCCTGCCGCGTCGCCCGCCAAGGCCGAATCTATGGCGAGCGTTTCGCCTGACATCAGCGGCAAGCAACAGCACGCTGATGCGCCGGTGCTGAAGCAGCGCGATCCCCGCTACAAGCTGACCAGGAACGATGTCCTCGTCATCGATTTTCCGTTCACTCCGGAATACAACGAAACGGTAACAGTGCAGCCCGACGGTTTCATCAACTTAAAACAGCTGCCGGACATGCACGTCGAGGGCATGGCCACCCCCGAAGTAACGGACGCACTCAAGGTGGCGTACTCCAAGCTCTTGCATGAGCCCGTGATTACCGTCGTACTGCAGACTTTCCTGAACCCCTACTTCATCGCACAGGGTGAAGTGAAAAACCCGGGCAAGTTCCAACTGTACGGTGACACCAGCGTGGTCCAGGCGATCGGCATTGCCGGCGGCTTTACCAGCAGCGCCAAGCACTCTGAGGTATACCTGTTCCGCCGTGTTTCGGATCAATGGGTTTCCTCTCAGAAGCTCGATATCAAACAAATGCTGAAATCAGGCAACCTGGCTGAAGACCTCCATCTGCAGCCCGGCGACATGTTGTGGGTTCCCAAGAGCGGCGTAGCCAAGCTCCTCTCGATTCAGCCCCTCATTCCGTGGAATCAGTTCCGAGTGAACTTCGGCCCCTTTCAATAAGCCCGAGGTAGTGACTCGATCAGCATTTAGGAGACGCATTATGCAAAAAAATGGCAATGGTAATGGCTTTGAGGCGTCGAAATCGATCTCCTCGACTTTGAAACAATTTCTCGCTATCGGGTTTCGGCACCGGCAACTGCTGCGCACGGCGTTTCTGTGGAGCACCCTGGCCGGTCTGCTGGTCATCTACATGTTCGGACTGATCTGGGAGTCCGACTTCGAGATCCTGGTCAAGCATGACCGCGTCGAGCCCGCGGTGACGCCGGACTCAAGCCCGCGGCCGCAGTTGCCCACTGATGCCTCCGCCACCACCATCGATATCACCAACGAGTCGGAGATCCTGCAAAGCGAGGATCTGCTGCGCAAGGTGGTGGACAACTGCCCCATGCTGCTCTACGGCGAACCCAAGTTCTACACCCCGTACCTGATCAAGCTCACCGGCCTCATCCCCGGCTACAACGAGTCGCGCTATCCCAAGGCGCTGTCCAAACTGGCGTCGGCCGTGAGCCCCAACGTGATCAGCAGCACCGGCTTGATGCAGATCCAGTACACCTCCAACGACCCGGTCCAGTCGGCGTGCGTTACCAACAGCCTGACCAAGCACTACATGGAAAAACACCTGGCGGTGAATCGCCTGCCCAAGGTATTCGACTTCTTCGCGCAGCAGACCGAAGATGCACGCAAGAAGCTGATGGCCGCAGAGGCCGCCATGCTGAATTTCGCCAAAACTCAGGATGCCGTCGCGGCGACGAGTCAGGTGACCATCGCGGTGGACAAAGGCAGCCAGTTCGAAGCTGACCTGCACACCGCCGAGAAGAACCTCAAGGCCACGCAACAGCGCTTGAGCGAATTGCGCGTGTTGAAGTCTTCCTTGCCGCAGCGCCAGCAGACCCAACTTCGCAAACTCGACAACGCCGCTCTGCTCGCCAATCTGAAACAAACTTTGAACTCCCTGGAACTGGAGCGCACCACTCTGATCACCAAGTATGACCCGAGCTACCGCTTGGTCCAGGAAGTGGACAGCAAGATTGCGGAAACCAGGGAGGCCATCGCCCGAGAGCAGAAGCTTCCTCTGACGGACGACACCAGCGACCAAAACCCCGTCTACGAATGGGCAGACAGTCAGATCGCTTCGGCGCAGGCGGACTTGGCCACCTACTCCGCCCAGGTCTCCGCCGACAGCAGCATCGTGAAGACTTACCACGACCAGGCGGTGGCGTACGACCAGAAAGGCATCACCCAGAATGACCTGGCCCGCGAGGTATCAGCCGCCGAGGCCAATTACCTGCTCTACCTCGCCAAGCGCGAGCAGGCGCGCATTCAGGACATGCTCGATGAGCGCCGGGTTCTCAACGTGATCATCGCCGAACCGCCGACGGTTCCAGAGCAGACCCTGTACTCTCCTCTGCTGGTGATCTTCCTGGCTCTGCTCCTCGGCGCCTTCGTCGCCGCTGGCGCAGCCTTAATTGCGGATTATCTCGATCCGTCCTTCCGCACTCCGGATGAGGTTCGGGAGTTCCTGGAAGTACCAGTGTTCGCATCGATCCCCGAGAACGGCTTCGAAGTGCCGGTCGGATCGACCAGCTCAGTTCCGAAGAACGGCAATTAAACCTTCAGTAATCACGGCTCTGTGAACTAGGAAGCGAGGACACGATCTTGAGTAGAACTTTCGAGGCCCTGCAGCAGATTGAGAAGGAACAGCAGTTAGCAGCACCCTCACTGTCGCCCGCGCGACCCACTCTGGCGCCTCCGTTAGCCACGGCTCGCCCAACCGCCAAATCGGTGCGCGTCGGCGAAGAGGAAGTCCTCAAGCTGGTGCAAAGAGTGTTCCGCTCCACCAGTCCGGACGCACCCCACGTGGTGGTGTTCTCGGGGGTTGGACATGGGGATGGATGCAGTTGGATCACGGCCAGCGCCGCACTTACGCTGGCCGCGCAAACCACTGCTTCCATCTGCGTGGTGGACGCGAACTTGCGAACTCCCTCGCTTCACCGCTCGTTCGACATCGAAAACCATTTCGGACTGGTCGAGTCCATCGCCCAACCGGGAGCCATGCGAAATTTCGCCAGGCAGGTCTCCGGCAGCAATCTGTGGGTGCTTACCTGTGGCTCACTGGCGCCGCAGTCTCCGGCGGCCCCACTCAGTTCGGAGGGGCTGCGGGCGCGCATGGCGGACCTGCGCGCGGAATTCGATTACGTACTCATCGACACTCCGCCCACAAACCTCTACGCCGATGCCATCACCCTGGGCCGACTGTCCGACGGAATGATCCTGGTTTTGCAGTCGAATGCGACCAAACGCGAAGCCGCCATGAAAGCCAAGGAAAGTTGCGAAATCGCGCAAGTCCGCCTTCTGGGAGCAGTGCTCAATAAGCGGACCTTCCCCATTCCTCAGCAGCTCTACGATCGGCTGTAGAGCACAGGAATGCAGAAACGAGTTTTGTTAGCCAGCGGCAACTGACCGCAGCCGGCTTGAAACAAAAGACCTCCCCAAAGCTCCGGGTTTCTCGCGTTCATCGTGGGGCCTGGGGAGTTTAGGCAAGACGCCAGAACCGATTGTTGACAGGCACCCGGAGCAATCACCTGGGACTGACGGGGCGGAGCTATGCTCAACGTGGGCCAAAATCACGGGACCGGCACCACCGAGGCGCCAAACTGGTATGCAGTTCAGACCCGTTCCCGGCACGAGAAGAAGGTGGCAGACGAGATCCACGAAAAAGGGATCAGTGCCTTCCTTCCCCTGGTCACTCGTCTCCATCGGTGGAGCGACCGGCGCAAAGAAGTACAGCTTCCGCTTTTTCCGGGTTACGTGTTCGTGCGCACCACCACTGCGCCGGAAACTCGCATTTCGGTGTTGCGCACACCAGGTGTAGCCAGTTTCGTGGGCAGCCAGGGACGCGGAACTCCCATCCCCGACAAGCAGATCGAGGACATTCGGGCGATCCTTGACGGCAACGTCCCCTTTGAACTCTATCCCTTCCTCGAAGTCAACGAGCGAGTCCGGATTCGGGGAGGTGCGCTGGATGGCGTGCAAGGGGTCCTGGTGGCCAAGAACACGGACCAGAGCTTGGTGGTCTCCATCGACCTGATTCAGCGCTCCATCCTGGTCCGGGTGACCGGCTATGAATTGGAAAGAATTTGAGAATTTTGGTTTCCTTTCCCCCTTTCGCGAATCACATCTCTGCTTGTCTCTTGGGGTGTGCTTCGCTCACTGAAGGTACCGAGCACTTGGAGGATCCTGCGAATGGCTGACCTTGGCCGCATGGGAAAGACTAGTGTGGAGAAGACAAGAATCGCCGTATTGGGCATGGGCCACGTGGGACTCCCGACCGCGCTGGGACTCGCCGAGCTAGGCTGGGAAGTAATCGGCGCCGACTCGAATCCGGAAACCATCGCTACCCTGAAGACCGGTAAATCCTGGTTTTATGAGCCGGATCTTGAGCCTCTGTTGCAGAAGCATCTTGACTCCGGCCTGTTCATTCCAACCGATGATGTCGGTGGCGCCATCGCCTCGGCCACCGTTCTCTTCGTTTGCGTGGGCACTCCCCAGGGAGACGACGGCAAGGCCGATCTCACCCAGATTGAGAGCATTGCTCGCATGGTGGCCCGCAATCTGAACGGCTACAAGCTGATCGTGGAGAAAAGTACAGTTCCTGCCATTACCGCCCAGTGGGTGAAGAAGACGATTGCGCGTTATGCCCGTGTCGAGCCGCGCGCCAACGGTAGCGGCAACGGCCACGGGAATGGCAACGGCAGCGCCAAGCCCGGCAAGCGTACTCGCACGACTCCCCTGCAACCTCGCTTCGACGTCGCCTCCAACCCGGAATTCCTCCAGGAAGGCAGGGCCATCGAGAACTTCTTCAAGCCCGACCGGATTGTGATCGGGGTTGAGTCCGAGCGGGCGCGCGAGCTGCTGGAAGCCATCTACCGGCCGCTGAAGTGCCCCATCGTAGTGACCAACATCACCACCTCCGAACTCATCAAGCACGCTGCCAACGCATTTCTCTCCACCAAGATTTCCTTCATCAACATGGTGTCGGATATCTGCGAGGCGGTAGGCGCCGATGTGGTAAATGTCGCGCGGGGCATCGGCCTCGATCCCCGCATTGGTACCGGATTCCTTTCCGCCGGCATCGGCTTTGGTGGCTACTGCTTCCCCAAGGACCTGCGCGCGTTTATGTATCTGGGCGAAGAGCACGGAGCCAACTGCGCCCTGTTGAAAGAGGTCGAGCATGTCAACCTCAAACGGATTGATATCTTCCTCAAGAAGGTGCGCAAGGCGCTGTGGGTGCCGCAAGGTAAGACTATCGGCGTGCTTCTGCCCGAACAACCTGGCCGCGTGACCTATTGCCGCACCGCCTACGAAGCTGCTGCCGGAGCGCACGCCCTGCTGCTGCTCACGGAATGGAGCGAGTTCAAGGAGCTGGACCTCCACCGCGTGCGTGATCTGATGGAAGTCCCTGTTCTGGTGGATGGGCGCAATCTCTACGATCCGGCCGAAGCCCGCCACGCGGGGTTCGAATACCACTCCATGGGTCGGGACAGCGTGGGCCATCACTTCCCCGTGGTGTCCACGGCAAAACCCGCTCCCCGGCGCAAGCAAGCCGCCACGTTGGCCAAGGTGGACAAGACCGCCTCCAAACTCCGGGCAGTCGTGAATTGAACTGATCCGCCCACGAAATTCGCTTCTCCATTCATCTCTATCCTTCGCGGATGATCTGTAGCGATTCAAGAATCGAGACCGGCGCGCCGCAGCCAGGGCCCGCTTGGCGGACCTCGGCGACCTCTTGGGCAGGTAAAGGTGCGCTGGCACTCGCCGATCAGGGGTTGATTGCGGCTTCCAATTTTCTGGTCGCGCTTCTGCTCGCCCGTCAGCTGGCGCCCGCCCATTACGGGGCCTACGCGCTCGCCTTCGAAGTCTTTCTGCTGCTGGCGATTTTCTACTCGTCCTTCATCCTCGAACCGATGAGCGTTTTCGGACCCTCGGTTTACAAGAATAGTCTCCCGGAATATCTGGGTGCGATTCTCCGTGTCCACCTCTGGGTGGCGCTGGGGACCATGGTTGTGGTAGGTGGCGCGGCGTGGTTGATTCACGCCCTCGCCGGGGCCGACACGCTCGCAGTTGCGATCGGAGGCGTCGCGGTGGCGGGCCCGTGCGTACTGCTGTTCTGGGTGGTGCGCCGCGCCTTCTATATCAAACTAGCGCCGGGTTCTGCGGTCTCGGGCGCGCTGGTGTACTGCATCGCCCTGCTGACCGGACTGCTCCTTTGCTATCGGTTGCACCTGCTCTCGCCCCTGGTTGCGTTTCTGCTCATGGCCGCGGGTGCTTTGGTGACAGCTCCCGCACTCATCGCCCGACTGAAACCTGCATGGAAATCAGTCTCCGGATCTCCCACCACGCTGGAGGTGGCCCAGCGGCATTGGACGTACGGTCGTTGGGCTTTGGCCAGTTCGGGCGCAAGTTGGGCGACGGGCGCGATCTTTTACTTCTCGTTGACGAGCTTTCACGGGTTGGCGGCAACCGGAGAACTCAAGGCCCTGCTGAACCTGTCGTCCCCGGTCAGCCAGGGTTTCGCGGCACTTTCCCTGCTTTCGCTGCCGTATGCCTCAGGCATTCACCATGCTCAGGGCCGCAGTGGCGTCAGCAAGCTGACAGAGCGACTCACCGTTTTGTACATGGGCGGAACCGCAGCTTACTTCGCTATCCTCATCGTGCTGCGCGAACCGATCCTCCGTTGGCTTTACGGCGGGAAATATCAGGGCGTCGCCAGCCTGGTTCCGTGGGTAGCGCTGGCACTGGTGCTGCGCATCGGAGCCACGGCGCAGGCGATCCCGTTGCGCGCCGTGCAGTCGCCGTCCCTGGTTTTCGCCGCCTACGGCACATCGACCCTGGTCGCGATCATCGCCGGGATTCCAGCCACGTGGGCGTTTGGCCTGCGGGGCGCGGTGCTAGCCAGTGTTCTGGCCAGCGCCACTGCCATGATCGCCGCCTATGTCCTGTTGCATCGCAAGCTGCGCCAGCCCGAATTGGTCACTCCCGACTTGCAGGCCGCATGACGTTCACCGCAACCCAAATCGATGCCCTGCGCCAAAACGTCGCCGCTGCCCTGGACGTTCACTCGCGCCATATCACGATCGAACGCTGGGAACTCAGTCCCGGCGAGCGCTCCGTTCGCAGCTGGGGTCGTTCCCTCGGCGAACAGTTCTTCGCCAAGACGCTGCTCTGCGAGCCGTACCGCGTCATGCCTCGCATCACGCTTCCCTGGGACGATCGGGTACCTAGGCTTTCCCGTTCGACGGCCGAGCAAATCGAGATCGAGTGGAATACGACTTTCCAGCTTCGCCGGCTTGCCGGAACTGAGAACATTCCGGTTCCGATGGGCAAGTCTCTCGCCACCAAGACTATCGTGTGGCACGGCGCTAGCGGCGAAGTGCTCGACGATATGGTGAAGCGCCAGCGTCTGTTTGTACCCAGAGAGTCTGCCAGGGCGGCGCTGCTCGAAGCGGGCGTCTGGCTGCGCCGGGTGCACGACCGCTCGAGTCAACGCAGCGAGAACCTCGATCTCGGCCATATGGTACAAGGCTTGCGAGACCGTATTCGCCAGGCGGGCCAGTCTTCCTGCCTGCACGCCACCACAGCACTGCAAGTTCTGGAATCCACGGTTGCCGAAATCGGCAAGCCCGTGCTGAATGTTCCCGTCGTGCTCAGCCACGGAGATTTCATGATGGCCAACCTGCTCTGGAACGACTCACAACGCCGGCTGTTCATCGTGGATTTTGAGAATTTTGCGGCGGTGAACATGTGCCAGGACCTGTTGAGCCTGATCTTCGACCTGCGCTCGCAAATGCTCAATCCCCTGATCTCAAAACGCTTCCTCCTTTCGTTGGAGAAGTCGTTCTGGGCGGGCTACGGACCCATTGCACCGAAGATTCAGGCCTTCGTCTGCGGAGTGGCCTCGGCGCGGGTCTTCTACTACCACCTGCCGCAGGCGCTGCAAAAGAGAAAGCAGAAGGGCGGGTGGGCGCGCGCCGCCGCATCCGTTTACCAGGCTTTCCTGGAACCTTCCATGTTGGCGCGCTGCCTGGAGGCCATGTGAGCGCGGAAGCTGCCTGGCCCGTCAATCCCGTGCCTCCGGTGGAATCGCCCGAAGAAACCGGGACAGTCGCAGCCGTTGCCGACCGCCCCGCTCACGAGGCCGATGTTGCCAAACTGGCCGCGGGCGCGGGTGTCGCCCTGGGCGGCAAGATCGCCGGACGCGGAGTTCGCCTGCTGGGGGATGTCGCCATGGCCCGTCTGCTGGGACCCTTGGGCTTCGGCTTGTACGCCATCGGCTGGACGATTTCGCGAATCGTGACCCTCGTCACCCCCTTGGGATTGAACATCGGCGTAATCCGCTACGGCGCCCGCTACTGGAAAAAAGACGTTCCCCGGCTGAAAGGCGTCATCGTGCAGTCGCTTGGGCTGTCGTTTGCCGCCGGCACTTTGATCGGCGCCGTGTTCTACTTTGGCGCGCCCTGGATCGGAACCCGGGTTTTTGATAAGCCCGAGTCCATCCCGGTCATTCGTTGGTTTGCCTTCGGGTTTCCTCTGATCACCTGCGTCACCGTGGCGGCGGCCGCGACTCGCATCTCCCATCGCATGAAGTTCGGCACCATCACCGAAGACATGAGCCAGCCGATCTCCGACTTGATCTTGTTCGTTGCTTTCTACCTGCTCGGTTGGCGGCTGGGGGGCGCGGTGGTTGCCTGTCTCATTTCCTTCGCTATTGCCACGGTGGTGGGGCTGCGTTATGTGCGACGCCTGTTCCGCGATGTCGTCAACCCCAAGGTCAAGGCAATTTATCCCGGCAAGGAGCTGCTCGCATTCTCCCTGCCCGCTTCCCTGACCGGAGTGTTTGGCGTGCTGCTTATCTGGGTGGACCGCTTGTTTGTGGGTTTCTATCGGCCGGCCGCCGAAGTCGGAATTTATTCGGCAGCTTCCCAGCTCTCGGTGACCTTCGCCCTCATCCTCAGTGGCTTCAACGCAATTTTCTCTCCCATGGCGGCCGACCTCTACCATCACGGCGAGTTGGGCCGACTGGAAGAGCTCTATCGTGTAAGCACCAAGTGGGGCCTCTACCTGAGCATGCCGCCCTTCCTGGTCACGTGTGTTGCGCCCAAGCTGGTCATGGGCGTGCTGTTTGGAAAAGCCTACGTGGCAGGTTGGCCGGTTCTGCTCATCCTCACCTTCGGCCAGGTGATCAACGCCGGAACTGGGCCGGTGGGATTTCTGCTGGTCATGGCGGGATACCAGAAACGCATGTTCCAGATTTCCGGCACCATGCTCGCCCTGGCCGTGATTCTTGGACTGGCGCTGGTTCCGCCCTATGGCATGACCGGAGCGGCCATCGCCACCGGCATCGCACTTAGCGGCCTCTTCGTTGCCGCGGTCATTTTTGCGCGCTACGCCTTGGGCATGCTTCCTTATGACAAGCGCTACCTGAAAGGTGCGGCTGCCAGCGTGCTGGCTGCGATTCCATTGTTCCTGCTTCGCAATGTGCACATGGGCACCGCTCTGATCACGGTAGCCATCAACGCCGTCCTGGCATGCGGAGTGTTCGCGGGATCGCTGATCCTCTTCGGGCTGGATACGGAAGATCGCAAGTTTATTCATATGATCCAGGCGCGTCTGCAACCGGCATTGGCTCGCGCCCGGCAGGAAGTCTGAACTCGGGAGACTCGCAACATGGCAGGGGAACCAAACCACACGGCACAAGCATCGGCTTCATCGGCATCGTTTCGCGCACCGCGACCCAAACCGGGCTTGAATATTGCTCCACCGTCGTTCTTCCGCCGACTGCGCCGTTCCATCGGGGGCACGGTCGCGTATCTGGCCAGCTGGTGGCGGTACTGACGCGGAGACCATTGAGTCTGATCAATCCAAAGCGAGTCTGGTACCAGGTGGCGAAGTCGGGGCTCCGTGGGCCCTTGACCCGGCTCCGGCACTGGGGATTGCATGGCAACGACGCCTTCATCGCCTCCTATCCTCGCTCCGGCAACACCTGGCTGCGCTTTGTGCTCTTTGACATCCTGGTCAGCGGGCAGACCTCTGGCTTCGACGAAGTGAACCACATCATCGCCGAGGTCGGGCTGCACCAGCCGGCGATGAAGTTGCTTCCCGGCGAAGGCCGTCTCATCAAGACCCACGAGGCGTACCGCAAGCAGTACCAGAAGGCCATTTACCTGGTGCGGGATGTCCGGGATGTAGTGCTTTCGGAATTCGCTTATCAGAAAGCCCTGGGATGGGTGCCCGATGACTTCGAAGATTTCCTGGGCCGCTTCCTGCACGGAGGGGTCAACCCCTTCAGTCCCTGGCATGAGCACGTGCCGGGCTGGGTCAACTCACCCCTGGCCGGCACCCCGAACTTCCTGTTGATCCGGTTTGAGGAGCTGCGCCGTAACACCGAGCAGGTGCTGAACCGCGTGTTGGATTTCCTGGGGGTGATGGTAGATCCACAGGTGGTGCGCGATGCCATCGCCAACAACACCGTCAAGAAAATGCAGGAGAAAGAGCAGCGCTCCCCGCAACTCTCGGACACCGCTCCTAAGCCCACGTCGTCCGAAGAAAGCCGCTTCATCCGTAGCGGTTCGGTGGGTGGGTGGCGTAATCGCCTCACCCAGGCGCAGGTGGAAAGAATTGAGCAGTATGCCGGAAAGATCCTGGCCCAGATGGGCTATCCGACCGGCGGACATGATAACGACACGACGCAGCTGCAATCGCCTTCTGCCCTCATGACAGCGGCGGGCCACACCAACATCGAAGAACAGGTTAGCCGGTAGGTAGTCAGGAGTAAACGCAGTGGAAATCAGCAACCGAGAATTCGGAAACGGGTCGGGGCAGGGCACGTCGTCGGCCTCTTCCCCCTGGCAGGTACTGCTGTTTGGAGCCATAGGCGCGCTGGGATTTCTGGCCATTCTGGAATTGTCAGAGCTCGTGGCGAAGCACTTGCACAGCTATCGCGGCTACAAGGAATACGTCCTTCTCGCGCTCCTAGCGACCGGTGCGTTGTGCGCAGTGTACTTCTACAAGACCCTCCGCCAAGCTATCCCTGCAGGCGTCGAGTTGGTCCGCAGCCTCAGGTGGTACCACTGGCTGTGGGCGATCATTTTCATCAGCGGACTGGTGTTCCGCAAGCGCACCGCCGCCGAAGGCATTGAAGCGCCGGTGGACAACGCCGCCCTTTTCCGCATCGCTTCGGTCGGCGCCGTCGGCGCCGTCTTGTTGTGCCAGATGTTCCTGCGAAAAGTTGAGTGGCTCCGCTCCGTCTTCACGGGAATTGTCGGCCTGCTCATCTGGTTCGATCTGATGGCGTTGCTCTCCACCATCTGGTCGGTGTATTGGGAATGGACTTTTTACAAGGCGGTCGAATACGGCGTTGACGTCTGCATGCTCGGCGCCGCGCTCTATCTGATCCGCAGAACCAAAGACTACAAGTTGTTCATGGACTGGACCTGGGTTTTGTACGGCATCATGCTCGCCAACGTCTGGTTCGGGTGCGTGTGGGACCCGAACGATGCGCTCATGAAAGGCGGCGCGTACGGAGTCGCGGGAATCGGCGGATTGGGCGTTTGGCTGCAGGGAGTCTTTCCCGACGTTTCTTCCAACCAGCTTGCCGAATATGCCGCTTGCATAGCCGCAGTCGGGCTGTGCCGGCTCCTGCCTATCAACCGCAAGCGGGAAAACGTCGCCTGGTATTGGTTCGTCTTCCTCTTCGGCTTCGCCACCATGATCTTCGGCCAGACCCGCTCCGCAGTCGGCGGATTCTGCCTCGCGGTGTTCCTCATCTATCTGCTCTCCAGCCGCGTCGGCCAGGGCGCCACCATCGTACTCTCAAGTTGTTTCATGATCGTCATCACCGGCTTCTACCAGTACCTTTGGGACTACCTGAAGCGCGGTCAAAGTGACAACCAGCTCGCGTCCTTCAGCAGCCGCCTGGAATGGTGGGAAGTCGCGTTGGAAAAATTCGCCATGTATCCCTTCACCGGGTTAGGCATGTGGGCTGCCGCCCGGTTCGGTGTGCTGGCTAAGATCGGCTACACCCAGACCGCCACCGTCCACAGCGACTGGGTGGAGATCATCGTAGGCACTGGCGCCTGGGGACTTACCCCGGTGCTCATCCTCATGGGCATGGCGTGGTGGATCCTGGTCAAGTGCACCATCAATCACAAGCTCGATATGCGCGACCGCCAGCTGGCCTACGAAGGCATGGCGGTTCTGGCCGTGGTCTCGGCCCGCATGTTCTTTATGACCGACCTCAGCCTGCATCCGCCCTGCCACTTTTTTGTTGCCCTGGGAGCGGCCGAATTCCTCCGCCGCAAGCTCAAGAAGCCACAAGCCTACGAGCAGGATTACGCCCCGGCACAACTCTCCGCTAGCGCGGGTGTTTGATTTCAAGATGAAGAAGGCCCTGCTCGCAATCATGCTCTCTGCGTCACTGGTTGGTGCACTATCCGCCGCGGACAAGAAAAAGTCCGATGATAGTGAAACCCTGCGGCACTATGCCGATCCCCTGAAGTTCTATATCGGCACCGGCGTCAAACCCAAATCGTGGGACCAGGACCAGGAGGGTCAGCGCATTCTGGCGCGTGAGTTTAACGCCACCATCACCATGGGGATGATGGGAGTCAATCAACCGGAAGAGGGCCGGTTTGATTTCTCCAAGATGGACCGCACCATGCGGTTCGCCAAAGAGCACGACATGAAGATCTGGGGCGCGGCCCTGATTTATCGCCCCGATTCCCTGCCCCAGTGGATGCACGAGAAAATGCGCGGCGGCCCCAAGCACTCGTTTAGCCCCGGGCAACTGGAGGACCTCATGAAGAGATACATCCAGACCGTGGTGCGCCACGGGGGCGATGCCTTCTACGCCTGGGGAGTCGTAAACGAGCCGCTCTCCCACCGCAACAATCCCTGGGAAATCATCCTGGGCCAGGATGAGTACATCGCCAAGGCATTTCGCTACGCGCGCGAGGCCACCAATGTCCCCCTGGTGCTGAACGAAACCTTTGGCCAGACCGGCATTGACAAGGGACGCGCCGATGAATTCTTTGGCATCGCGAAGCGCATGAAGGCGCAGGGCGTCCCCATCGACGGCCTGGGCACCGAGATGCACCTGGAAGCGCACCGGCTTGATCCCGACTACCTCGATCAGTTCAAAAATTTTCTGCGCCGTGCTCGCGAGCTGGGCATGCCGGTGTACATCACCGAAATGGACGTCTATCAGGGCCCCCCGGGCTCAGTGAAAGACCCGTGGGAAACGCAGCGCAGGATTTATCACGATGTGGCCGCGACTTGCCTCGCGGACTCCAATTGCAAAGGCATGACGATCTGGGATCTGTCCGACAAAGATACCTGGCTGGTGAACAAAAGGCAGGAAGACTTGCATGACGCCAAGCCTGATTTGTTTGACGACGATCACCAGAAAAAGCCTGCCTACTACGGCGTGCTGGACGCGCTGAAGGAAGCAGCAGTTGCCAGGCACTAGCAGCCCTCGCGTAGAGACAACCGCCTCGGCTCTCCAGCAAGCCAAGTGAGCCTGGCGAGAACCAGAATGCCCTCGGACGGAAAAGCAAGAATCGTCACCACCAGCTGGGATGACGGCGACATCCGCGATCTCCGCATCGCGGAGTTGCTCCATGCCCGGGGCATGGGCGGGACCTTTTATGTTCCCATCGAACCCTTCAACGGCAATCCGTCGCTGAGCAAGACCGCCATGCGGTCGCTCATCGCCGAGGGCTTCGAGATCGGCGGCCATGGCATCACCCACGAGATCATGTCCGAAGTGCCGGTCGAGAAACTGGACTACATCGTACGCACCTGTAAGGCAATCCACGAAGACACCCTCGGCCAGCACATCCGCATGTTCTGCTATCCCCGCGGACGCTATACCGGCCACGTCGTAAAAGCGCTGAAGAAGGCAGGCTACGAGGGCGCCCGGACGGTTCGCTTGTTGGCCACCGATACCCGCTACAGTCCCTTCGACTTGCCTACCAGCACCCAGGTGTACCCTCATACCCGGACGGAATACCTGCGGAACATCGCCAAGGCGCGGAAGTTCGGCCGCCTTTATGATTACGTGACCCGCCTCGGCCTGGGCGATGACTGGGTCGAGATCGGCAAGAAATTGTTCGACCGCGTCCTCCACGAGGGCGGAATCTGGCACCTTTGGGGCCATTCCTGGGAGATCGACCAGTTAGGACTGTGGGACGAGTTTGCACAAATGCTCGACTACGTCTGCGGACGCCAGGACGTGCTCTATGTCAACAACAGCGATCTTCCGCAATATGTCACACGTCACCCCAACTGAGCCGCCGCCCCCAACCTCGACATAGATGAAAATCCTCCTGGTCCATAACCGCTACAAGATCCATGGCGGCGAAGAAGTGGTTTTCGAGCAGGAGCGCCAACTGCTGGAGCGGGCCGGACATCAGGTCCTGACCTATTGCCGAAACAACTTTGAAGCAGATGACTACGGAGGGTTGCGGCGATTTGCCCTGATCAAGAACATCACCTGGTCCAGCCACACCATGGATCAGCTCGGTCGTCTGCTCCGCGAGCAACAGCCCGCAGTGGTGCACGTTCACAACACCTTCATGATGATGTCGCCGTCGGTGTTCGCTGCCTGCCGCCAAGCCCGCGTCCCGGCGGTGCAGACCTTGCACAACTACCGGCTTTTCTGTCCGGCCGCGAATTTCATTCGCGACGGCAAGGTCTGCGAGGAGTGCTCCCAGCACAGCTTGCTGCGTGGCATCCGTTATGGCTGCTATCGCAAGTCGCGCCCGGCAACCGCCACCGTGGCCCTGATGATGGCGGTCCAGCGCCGCCGCCGTGCTTACCCGGATCTGTTCATTGCGCTGACCGAGTTCTCCCGGCAGAAGTTCATCCGCGCCGGAATTCCAGCGGAGAAGGTTTGCGTCAAGCCGAACTTCGTGCATCCCGATCCGGGCGAGCGTACCGGCGATGGCGCGCATGCAGTCTTGGCCGGACGGCTTTCGGACGAAAAGGGCTTGGACACACTGCTCGACGCCTGGAGGCAGTTGCCCAATCGCATCCCGCTTTCCATTGTGGGCGACGGCCCGCTCCTGGAAGAGTTGCGGAACAGGGCCACTGCAATGGGCCTGAGCGGAATCACCTTCCACGGTCGCCTGAGTCGCGAGAAAACCTTGGAAATGATCAAGTTAGCAAGGTTTCTGGTGGCGCCCAGCCTGTGTTACGAGAATTTTCCCATGGGGATTGCAGAAGCTTTCTCATGTGGCGTTCCTGTGATCTGCTCCCGTCTTGGGGGTATGCAGGAAGTTGTTGAAAACAAACGAACTGGATTGCACTTCATAGCTGGCGATGCGGCCGATCTGGCCCGCAAAGTGCTCTGGTCTTGGTCAAACCCTGAGCAGATGCGGGAAATGGGGAAAGCAGCGCGGAGAGACTACGAAGCCAAGTACACGGCTGAGAAGAACTATCCCTTGCTGATGGCAATCTATCAGCGGGCCGTGGCCGCCGAAACCGCGGCTGCTCCGGCTGATGCTGGAGTGGGGTTCAGTTTATCTCGCGGATAAGCCTTTCCGCGTTTTTGCAGTAAATCCGAGGGTCGCAGGAACCAACGAACCATGAGTGTTGCCATCATTTCCGGGTCGGCTGGGCTGGTTGGGTCGGAGACCGTCGGCTACTTTGCGGACAAAGGCATGGACGTTGTCGGCATCGACAACGGCATGCGCAAGGAATTCTTTGGCGAGGAAGCCTCCACCGCATGGCAGCGGGACCGCTTGAAGCGGGAGATTCCCTCCTATACGCACTACGACACCGACATCCGTAACCAGGACGAAATCTTCCGTATTTTCGAGCAGTACCGCAAAGACATCAAGTTGATCGTTCACACCGCGGCGCAGCCATCGCATGACTGGGCCGCCCGCAAACCATTCGTCGATTTCACCGTCAATGCCAATGGCACGCTGTCGCTGCTCGAAGCGACGCGCCAGTTCGCTCCCGAAGCCACATTCATCTTCGTCTCGACCAACAAAGTCTACGGCGACACGCCCAATTACTTGCCGCTGGTCGAACTCGAAACCCGCTGGGAGATTGATCCCAGTCACGCTTACACCAAGGGCATCCCGGAAACGATGTCGATCGACCACACCATGCACAGCCTGTTCGGCGCCTCCAAGGTTGCGGCTGATGTTTTGGTGCAGGAATACGGTCGCTACTTCGGCATGCACACCGCCTGCTTCCGCGGCGGCTGCCTGACCGGACCCAACCACTCCGGCACCCAGCTGCATGGCTTTCTTGCCTATTTGATGAAGTGTGCCGTCACCGGCACGCCCTACACCATCTTCGGATACAAGCGCAAGCAGGTCCGCGACAACATCCACAGCAACGACTTGATCCGCGCCTTCGATGCCTTCTTCCAGAACCCGCGCTCGGCGCAGGTTTACAACATGGGCGGTGCCCGCTACAGCAACTGCTCCATGATTGAAGCTATCGACCTCTGCGAGAAGATCAGTGGCAAGCAACTGCGCTGGGAATATGTGGAACAGAATCGCCAGGGCGATCACATCTGGTGGATCAGTGATGTATCGCATTTCCAGGAGCACTACCCCTCCTGGAAGCCGCATTACGACGTGCCCGCCATCCTGCAGGAAATCTACGACATGAATCGGGAGCGCTGGAGGAAGATCGCTTGATCCACGCGGAAAAGAAGAACGTTGTCGGCATCCTGGTGGACGTCATCGACTACGAGGGGGCGATCGCTTACGTGATCCGCGCTGCGCGCGAACGCCGCTCCGCATCGATTTCGGCGCTCGCGGTCCACGGCGTGATGACCGGAGCGCTGGACAAGGAACACAAGCATCGCCTGAACAATCTTGACATTGTACTGCCCGACGGTCAGCCGGTGCGTTGGGCCCTGAACTTGCTTTATCGCGCGCCGCTGCGCGACCGCTGCTACGGTCCCAACCTCACTCTGTATTTATGTGAGCAAGCGGCCAAAGAGGGTCTGCCGGTTTTCTTCTACGGCGCAACCTCTTCCATCCTCGACGCAATGCGGGAGAATTTGCGAAAGCGATTCCCCAACCTGATCATCGCCGGCATGGAACCATCGAAGTTTCGCCGGCTGAACCCCCAGGAAAAAATCGAACTGGCGGACAGAATCAAGGACTCCGGCGCCACCATGGTATTCGTCGGTCTGGGCTGCCCGCGGCAGGAGGTTTTCGTTTACGAGTTTCATGACCTGCTGCCCATGCCCGCGCTGGCCGTGGGTGCGGCATTCCCGTTCATCGCCGGCGAAGTGAGGCAGGCGCCTCGCTGGATCCAGGACATGGGCATGGAATGGTTTTTCCGGTTGTGCATGGAGCCCCGCCGTTTGTGGCGCCGCTACGTGTACCTGAATCCGGCGTACGTAACTTTGCTGATGCTCCAACTGCTAGGGCTGCGCTCGTTTGATACCGACGGCGTTTCACCCAGCTCCGAGTTGCTGTATGGATAGTTGGTTGGTTGCTCTGTGTTCCATGTGTCGGGATAACACCGAGCTTGCAGGTGCGGTCTCAGCTTTCACAAGAGATTAATCAAGGAGAGGTTTATGGGTTTCGTTGACGTTGCGGTTCGTCGCTTCGGAATTGCGGGAGAATTGCTCTCGTTCTTCTGGAACAACAAGCGCTGGTGGATGCTGCCCATCATCACCATCATCCTGGTTTTAGGCGTGGTGCTGGTGCTGGCGCAGAGCTCCGTCATCGCTCCATTCATCTACACCCTGTTCTAGAGGAAGGTAATGGCAAATCCTGTGTGGCAAGGACTGAAGAATTTTTGGGCGGCATGGACCCGTCTGGCCAAGAAGATTGGTAACTTCCAGGCCCGGGTCATTCTGACCGTGATGTACGCGGTCGTGCTGCTGCCATTCGGACTCATGGTGCGCCTGTTTGCGGACCCACTGAGAATCAAAAAGCGCCCAACCGAGTGGCTCAACCACCCCGACGAAGTGATGGACATGCAGTGGGCCAAGAGGCAGTGAATCGTGGATATCCTGGGAATCTCCTGTTACTACCATGACGCGGCCGCCGTGCTGCTGCGTGACGGACAATTGATCGCCGCGTCGGAGGAAGAACGTTTCTCCCGTAAAAAGCACGATTACGGCTTTCCTAAGCAGGCCATCCAGTATTGCCTGGAAGCCGGCAAGATTAGCGGGTCAGATCTGGACTACGTCGTCTTCTTCGAGAAGCCTTTCCGCAAGCTGGACCGCATCCTGGCCAGCGTCCTCGGCACCTATCCGAAATCATGGAAGGTTTTTCGTGAGTCCATGATTACGTGGGTGCTCGACAAACTCTGGGTTGCCAGCACCCTGCAGAGCGAACTGGGCGTGAAGAAAGAGAAGGTGCTGTTTTCCGAGCATCACCTTTCCCATGCCGCCAGCGCCTATCTGTGCTCTCCCTTCGACGAGTCCGCGATCCTCACCGTGGACGGTGTGGGCGAGTGGGTCACGGCTACTTACGGCATCGGCCGTGGCAATGACATCAAGCTGACCAAGCAGATGGATTTCCCGCACTCCATCGGCCTGCTCTACAGCGCCTTCACCGCCTTCCTCGGCTTCGAGGTCAACGAGGGCGAGTACAAAGTCATGGGCATGGCGCCCTATGGCCAGCCCAAGTACGTGGACAAGGTTTGGAAGCTGGTCCACCAGAACAGCGACGGTTCCTTCGCGCTGGACATGGACTACTTCGAGTTCCACCATTCCACCGAGAGGACGTACAGCAAGAAGTTCGAGCAGTTGTTCGGAGAACCGCGTCCGACCAAGCTGCACTTCTTTACCGAGGCCACCGGCTTCCCCAAGTATTTCGGCGAACCGCCAGCCAATATCAAGGAAATCTCGAATCTCAACCAGCACTACGCCGACATCGCCGCCAGCATTCAGAAGGTGACGGAAGAGCTGATTCTCGGCATGGCCCGCAATCTCCAGAAAGAGACCGGGCTGAAGAACCTGTGCATCGCGGGCGGGGTTGGACTCAACAGCGTAGCCAACAGCCGCATCATTCGCGAAACACCGTTCGAGCAAGTCTTCGTGCAGCCGGCTGCCGGCGACGGCGGCGGCGCGCTCGGAGCTGCTCTGTGGGCCTATAACACGCTGCTCGGCAAGCCGCGCAACTTCCGCATGGACCACGCCTACTGGGGCCGCCACTACGGTGGCTCCGAGATCAGTTCCTTCCTCAAGGGAAACAACATTCCTTACAAGCTGGTAGAGAACGAAGATCACATGTTCGACCAGGTGGTGGAACGGCTGATGAACGGCAAGGTCATTGGCTGGTATCAGGGGCGCTTTGAGTGGGGACCGCGCGCGCTCGGCAACCGCAGCATCATCGCCGATCCGCGCAATCCGGAAATGAAGGATATCGTCAACGCCAAAATCAAGTTCCGCGAGCCCTATCGTCCGTTTGCGCCTTCCGTCCTGGCGGAATGCGCCGAAAAGTATTTCGAGCTGCCGCACGCCACCAGTCACTACCCGGCGCGCTACATGCTGTACGTGGTGCCGGTGAAGCAGGAGGCTCATCACATCCTGCCCGCCATCACCCACGTCGACGGCACCGGCCGCTTGCAAACGGTTTTCAAAGATCAGAGCCCGCGCTACTACAAACTGATCGAGCGTTTTGGCCAGGCAACCGGCGTTCCGGTACTGCTGAACACGTCGTTCAACCTACGGGGTGAGCCCATCGTCACTACGCCGGCCAACGCGTTTAACACTTTCGTGAAAAGCGAGATGGACTGTCTTGTCCTCGACAACTACATCGTCGAGAAGTCGTCGCTGAACTGAAGTCGAAGCATCTCCCCTTAATTTGTCGTTGTTCAAAACTGCAGTCGAGCAGGGTCGCTTCCCTGCCCCGATTGGACAAATGAGCACAGACACTACATTGAAGCCGGTTGGCGCGCTGCGAACCGATCCCGAGCTCGGCCTCCATCCTCCGGCCGATCCTCGGATCACCAGCCTTGGACCTTCGCTGCGAGCCGACTACGTGATCGTAGGCTCCGGTCTGACCGGTGGAACCATCGCCCGCTTCCTGGCTGACGCCGGGCGCGATGTCATCGTCCTCGAACGCCGCGCCCACCTTGGCGGCAACGTCCACGATCACAAGCATCCCAGTGGCGTCCGCATCCACACCTACGGGCCGCACTACTTCCGCACCGGGTCGGAAGAGATCTGGGAATTCGTCAACCGCTTCGCCTCCTTTTATAAGTACGAAGCCGTTGTGAAGTCCCAGGTCGATGGCCAGATCGAAAACTGGCCCATCGCCGCCAGTTACATCCGGCGCAGCGTGGGCAAGGATTGGAAGCCGTCGTTCACTGGCACCCCGGCCAACTTCGAAGAAGCCTCGCTGGCCATGATGCCCGAACTGGTCTACCGCAAGTTCGTCAAGGGCTACAGCGAAAAACAGTGGGGCGTGAACGCGACCGAACTGTCCGCCGATCTGGCCCGCCGCTTCGATGTGCGCGAGGACGATGAACCCCGCCTCATGCGCCACAAGTATCAGGGCATTCCCCGGGAAGGTTACGCGGAATTCACCAAGAACATTCTGTCCGGCATTCCGGTGGTGCTCCACTTCGATTATCTGAAGCACAGAGACCGCATCAAGGCGCGAAAGTTGCTGGTCTTTACCGGACCCATCGATGAATTCTTCGGCTACGACATGGGCCGGCTGCGTTACCGGGGTCAGCGCCGCGAGCATTCGTATCTTCCAGGCCATGACCTGGTACAGCCCTGCGGCCAGGTCAACAACCCGGACCCCTCCAACGGCCCGTACATCCGCACCCTGGAATGGAAGCACATGATGCCACCCGAGGAGATTCCGAACATCAAGGGAACAGTGCTGACGCGGGAATACACGTATAGTCCGGAGAACCCCAACCACCAGGAGTATCCCTTCCCGGACCGGCAGAATCAGGAACTCTACCAGCAGTACCGGGCTCGGGCCGAGGCCATCCCCGGCTTGCTGGTTTGCGGACGCCTCGGAGAGTACCGCTACTACGACATGGATCAGGCGATCGGACGCGCCATGATGCTGGCGCGCCAACTGCTCGCGCAGGAACCGATGCACGCCGCCTGTGCCGATTAGTTAGCCGATGCAGTACGACTTTGTGCACGTGATGTCTTGAAGGTTACGGGCATCCTTCCCGTTAGAGGACAGGACCCGGGACTGTACGTCAGGCTGGTTTTAACAAACTTGTCAGATAGGGACCAAGGGATCATGGCCATCGAACCAATGAAAGCCTCAATACCGGGCGAAGCCGCGCCCAGCTCCGGTTCGGAGTATTTCTATTCGGCTGCCTCGGTCATCGAAAGCGACCGCTACCGCTGGTTCATGCAGGATCTCGACCGGGTCGAGGCTCAACTGAAGTACAAGTTCGAGCACAACCTCTCGATTCGCATTCAGCTCGCGATCAAGCGAGGGATCGATATTGTCGGCAGCTTTTTCCTGATTGTTCTGCTCGCGCCCGTGTTTCTGCTCACTGCCCTGGCGGTGCGCCTGACCTCGCCCGGCCCCATTACCTACAACGCCAAGCGCTGGGCCTTGAACCAGGGGCATTTCATCTGCCTGAAGTTTCGTTCGATGCGGACAGACCAGCACAAGATCATGAACACTGCCGAAGTTCAGGAGATGCAGAAGAACGGCATTCTGCTCAAGTTGAAGAAAGACCCGCGCCTGACGGCCATCGGCTCCTTCATCCGTAAGACCAGCATCGACGAACTGCCGCAGCTCTTCAATGTGCTGAAAGGCGACATGAGCCTGGTCGGACCCCGTCCGCTGGTCTTGCACATGATGCAACCTTACCCCAAGGTCCGGCGCGTGCGCTGCATGATGCGCCCGGGAATCACCGGCCTGTGGCAGATTCGCGATCGCGAGAACAACACCAGCGTGATCGGCATGATGCCGCACGATCTCGACTACCTGCTCAACTTCAATCTCTGGCTCGACATCAAGATCCTGCTCGCGACCCTTCCCGCCGTCCTGTGGGGCACGGGCGCCTGCTGAAACGAACTCGAAACCAGGTTCCGGAGCTTTTTTGATGCCTTCCACCTATCGCAAAATTCGCCACAAAGCTTCCAGGACGTTTTTGCGCGCTCCCATCATCTGGATGCGCCATCGCGGCATCGATCGCAATGACGTGATGGTTGCCTCCTATCCCCGCTCAGGCAACACCTGGCTGCGCTTTCTTCTGACCAGGATCCTGACGGGCAAGTCCGCCGGCTTCGACAACGTGAACAGCGTCATCGCAGAGATCGGGATTCATAAGGATGCCCTCCCGCTACTCCCCGGCACCGGCCGCCTGATCAAGACGCACGAACTCTATCGCCCCACTTACAAGCGCTCCATTTACCTCATCCGGGACGTGAGGGACGTTCTGCTCTCGCAGTACTCCCGCGAGAACGAACTGGGGCTGGTCTGGTGGGGCAATTTTGACGGCTACATCAAGGCATTTCTGGAAGGCACTATCAACGGCTTCGGCCCCTGGCAGGAGCACATTCCACAGTGGCTCGATTCCCCGTTGGCCAAACGCGGTGACTTGCTCGCCGTGAAGTTCGCCGATATGCGCCGCAATACCCAGGAAACCCTGGAACGCGTCGTGGACTTCCTCGGCTTCGAGGTGCAGCCTGAAGTGATTGCCGAGGCTATCGCCGACAATACTGTCGAGAAAATGCGTGCCCGCGAAGAACGCTCGCAGAAACTGCACAAGAGCACGCGCGAGGAAGGCCGCTTCGTCCGCAAAGGCGCCGTCATGGGCTGGCGCGAAAAGTTCACCGAACCCCAACTGGAACTCATCGAGCAGTATGCCGGAGAAACCATGTCGCGCATGGATTTCCCCAGCTGGAAAACCGTGGTGCGAAAAGACACCGAACCGGAGCTCACCGGCGCCAGCGCGTAAGGAACTCAAGGGCTTTCCCGAAATGCTTGACACTGAATTAAAGACCCCGGAACAGCAGGACATGGTGCCCATACGCCGACAGAGCGCCTCCCGTGTGCCGTTCTACCTCCTGGTGCTCTCCATCCTGCTGGTGGTTTTCAATCACGTCTATATCCCAAACCTCCATTTCGACTGGCTGAATGTCATCCCCCTGCTGGCCACCATCTATATCGGCTACGCAGTCGTGGCACTAAACAAGACCTGCGGTCACATCGGCTACGTCGCGCGCTCCATCTCGGAAGACGAGACGGTCCGCAAGCCCTTCGGCTCATTTCTACTCTCGCCGTACGTCCGTTCCATGCTGGTCATGCTGCTGCTGCTGGTCGTGGCCGAATTCGGTCTGCGCTGCGTCAGCTACAACCGTGCCCTGCTTTACGAGCGCCAGGGTGATCTGTTGTTTACCCCGGTGCCCAACCAGGAATACGTCGAGAAAATTTCCTTGACCCATTCCCGGATTAACGATCTCGGGCTGCGCGGTGGGCCGGTTGACACCACGGGCAAGCAGATCGTGCTTTGCCTGGGAGACTCCGTGACCTACGGCTACGGCGTGGATGACAACCACACCTATCCTGCCGAACTGCAGCGGGCGCTGGACCGTGCCTACCCCGGCCGCTTCGCTGTGCTGAATGGCGGTGTGGATGCCTACCCTGTACCTTTCATGCGGCAGAAGTTCCTTTATCTGTGGAACCGCGGAGTCCATCCCGACGTGGTCATCGTCGGCTATAGCTTCAATGAAGGTGGGCTCGGTCATCTGGTGAGCGGCGACGCCCAACTGAAGGACAAATTCGCCGCCGCCGTGCGCTTCAAGAACCACGTGCGCAGCGTCGCGCTGTACAACCTCATCGTGGAGAACTGGGCTCGCGCCTCCTACAACCGCATGAAGAAGTACATGGTCCCAGGCACCAACTTCAAGACCCTATCCAAGGAAGATGTTGAAACCCGTTACCAGAAATCATTACAGGATTTTTATGATGACCTCTCTGCCCGGCATGTGAAACCCGTATTCCTGCTGTTTACGGGTTTTGACGGCCGCACCGGCGTGTATGACGAAAAAGGGCCATTCCAGATCCAGTTCGGCGAATTCGCCGAACAGCATGGAATTCCCCTGCTGCGGAGCAGCCAGTTGCTCGCGGGTCAGTCGTCGGTACCCGCAGATATCCAGAAGTATTTCCAGGACCAGTGCCACATGAAAGAGATGGGCACGCAGATCGTTGGGGAACGAGTCGCCGGATTTCTGCCCTCCATCCTGGACAAATCCTCACCAGCACTAGTTTCCGGAAACCAGTAGGCCAACTCTAACCATTACGCCACTTCGCACGGGGGATGTTGTTATGCGGTGTTCTGCTCCAGTCCATTTCCTTCACTCTCGGGTTGCTCGTTTCGTTCTCCGCATCGGCGTGTTTGCCATTTGCCTTACCATTGCACTGGGTGTCCTGGGCCAGTCCGCCTTGGCGCAGCAGAGTCGCGCTGCGGTAAGGCAACAGACTTTTCCCATCACGCACATAATCTTCATGATTAAGGAGAACCGGTCCTTCGACAACATGTTCGGGGCGTTCCCCGGGGCCCGCGGCGCCACCAGCGGCCCCATTTCTACCGGGCAGGTTCTCCAGTTGCAGCGCACTCCCGATGTGATGCCCCGCGATCTCTGCCACACCTGGAACTGCAACATCGTAGCCATCGACGGTGGCCGCATGGACAAGTGGGACATCACGGTGGGAGACGCCACCTTCGCCTGCAACCTCAACGGCGACTACCTCTGCTACTCCCAGTACCAGCAGGCGGATCTCCCCAACTACTTCACTTACGCCAGCACCTTCACCCTGGCGGACAATTATTTCTCCTCCATTCACGCCACCAGCAATCCCAACCACGTCTACACGGTTGCCGCTACCTCCGATTCCATCATCGGGCAGGCGCACCTGCAGAGCAACGGCCTGACGGGCGAATCGGGCTGCCAATCCGACCCCGCCTCTACCGTGAACGTGCTCGCCGCCAACGGCGACATCCTCACCCCGTTTCCCTGTTTCGATTTCACCTCGCTGGTGGACAGCCTGGATGCCGCCGGCATCTCCTGGAGTTACTACACACCCGCCGGCAGTTCGTACAACCCGCTGGAGGAAATCAATCACATCCGTAATAACCCGACGGAATGGAACGCGCACATCAAGGATGACAACCAGTTTGCCAACGATGCGGCGTCGGGAAATCTCCCGGCCGTAACTTGGTTGGTGACCGGCGATAACGTCAGCGAGCACCCTGCCAACAGCGTCTGCAATGGAGAAAACTGGGACGTACAGCAACTCAATGCCCTCATGGCAGGAGATTGGTTGCATACCGCCGTTTTCCTGCTCTGGGACGATAGTGGCGGCTTCTACGACCACGTTCCCCCGCCGGTCATCGACCAATTCGGCCCGGGACCGCGGGTTCCGCTCGTTATCATTTCGCCCTATGCGCTCTCCGGTAACATCTCCCACACGCTTTATGAACACTCCTCGTTGTTGAAGTTTACGGAAACCATCTTCGGTCTGTCCCCGATCCATGAGCGGGATGCAAACCCGATAATCGGCGACATGACCGATGCCTTCGATTTCACCCAGACGCCGCTGCCGCCACTCACCCTGGCGACGCGCTCCTGCTCTCCCGCATCACAAAGCACGCTCACCTTCCCACCGCAGGCGGTGGGGACATCCAGTCCGATTAAGACCGCCACAGTCTCGAACTTCGGTACGACCACTCTGACGATTACCAACATTTCCAGCAGTAGTCCCGAATTCACCCAGACCAATACCTGTGCCGCACCGCTTCCGCCGGCGGGCACCGGAAAAATCCCCACTTGCACCATCAATGTGACCTTCAAGCCCACTGCCACCGGCAACCGCGCGGGCACGCTGACCATTACGGATACAGATCCTTCGAGCCCCCAGCTCATCTCTGTGACCGGCGTGGGCACCAACATCAGCCTGACTCCCAGTCTGTTGAGTTTCGGCACGGTGCAGGTTTCGTCTACCAAGGTGCTGACCTCGACCTTTAAGAACCTGGGCACCTCTCTCCTCAACATCTCGAGCATTGTGGCGTCTGGGGACTACACCCAGACCAATACCTGCGGCAGCAGCCTCAGTGCGGGTGCTAGCTGCACCATCACCGTCACCTTCAGGCCCACGCTCGCCGGTGTAAGGTTCGGCACGGTTAGCATTACCGACAGTGATGGCAGCAGCCCACAGGCATTGAACCTCACGGGCATCGGTTCCGCGCTCACCATCTCCCCATCCAGCCTGATCTTCCCCACCATCAGCGTGGGCAAGACCAGTGCCCCCAAGACCGTGACACTAACCAACAGCGGAAGCACTTCGGTCGGCATCACCAACATCACAACCCAAGGCACCCTGCAGCAGACCGACTCCGATTTCTCGCAGACCAACACTTGTGGCAGCAGCCTGGGGGCGGGTTCCAGTTGCACCGTCAACGTCAGCTTCACCCCAACCAATCCGGGCTCTCGCGCCGGCGACCTGGTCTTCTTTGATTCTGAGATCGCCACCTCCCCGCAGAGCATTCTGTTGACCGGGGTAGGCTCAGCCAACGCGACGCCCTGGGTCAGCAATCCGCTGGTGCCCACCAGTGCCGCTCCCGGAGGAGCTACCTTTACCCTCACGGTCAACGGCACAGGATTTGTTTCTGGCGCCATAGTGAATTGGAACGGCATCGCTTTGGCCACCACCTTCGTCAGCGCTTCCAAGCTGACCGCCACCGTGCCAGCTTCGAATATCGCCACAGCCGGAACAGCTCTTGTTACCGCGACCAATCCGACTCCTGGTGGTGGCGTCTCCAACGTCGTCCTGTTCCAGGTCACCGCGGGTGGTGCGCCCGGCACGCTGACTAAGTCGGACATCGCCACCGGCACCGCTCCCTTGGGGGTGGCTGAAGGTGACTTCAACCGAGACGGCATCCTCGACCTCGCAGTAGTCAACAGCGGAAGTAATACCGTCTCGATTCTGACCGGCAACGGGGCTGGTTCCTTTACTCTCAAGTCCAGTCCCGTGACTGGCACGGCGCCTACCGCCGTCGCTACCGGAGACTTCAACGGCGATGGCAAGCTCGACCTGGCCGTCGCTTACCTCGGAAACTCGACTTCGGTCCTTCCCGCGGTTTCCATCCTGCTGGGCAACGGGGATGGCACCTTCACTCCTGCCGTGGGAGCTGCTCCTCAAGTCGGCGCCGGACCCGTATCCGTGGCCACGGCTGACTTTGGCAAGGATGGACGCCTGAATGTCGTAACCGCCAACAACATCGAAAACCTGGGCTCGGTGCTCGAGGGCAACGGCGACGGTACCTTTGTCACCGACGCCACCGGCCCCAATACCGGCAATGGGCCTATCTCCATCGCTGTGGGCGATTTCAACGGAGACGGCAATCTCGATCTCGCCATTGCCAATAACTTCGACAACACCTTTTCCATCTTGCCGGGCAATGGGGATGGAACCTTCACATGGACCGCCGCGACCGCAACCGGTCTGGGGCCCAGCTCGATTGCAGCAGCCGACTTCACTGGCGACGGCAAGCTGGACTTGGCCGTCACCAACAAAACCGACAACACGGTCTCCATCTTCACCGGGAGCGGTACCGGGACGTTTACTCTGAAGGCCGCCTTCGCCACCGGTACCGGACCCAACTCGGTCACAGTGGGTGACTTCAACGGGGATGGCAAACTCGATCTGGCAACTGCCAACTCCGTCGCCAATACTGTTTCCATCCTTCTGGGCAATGGCGACGGCACCTTCCAGGCACATACCGATTCGCCCACCAGCACAACGCCTGCCTGCGTCGTTGCCGGAGACTTCAACAAGGATGGCAAACTCGACCTAGCGGTGACCAACACCGCGTCCAATACCGTCTCCATCCTGTCGCAGGGCGGGTCCGGCGGTCCGATCGCTTCCCTGTCACCGCCCAGCCTGACCTTCCCGACTCAACTGGTCAACTCCACCAGCGCCGGACAGGTCGTCACCCTTACCAACACGGGCAGCGCGACGCTGCAGATCACCAGCATCGCCATTGGCGGCACTAACGCCGCGGACTTCAGCCAGACCCTCAGTACCTGCGGAGCATCCCTGAATCCGGGCGCGAACTGCACCGTCACCGTCGCGTTCACCCCGAAGTCCCGGGGCACGCGCACTGCCAGCCTGAACTTCACCGACAACGCTCCCGGAAGCCCCCAGGCTGTGTCCCTAACCGGCACCGGCACGGTGGTGCAACTCGTGCCCTCGAGTGTTAACTTCGGCAACCAGAAAGTCGGCACCAAGAGTGCTGCGCAGACGATCACGCTCACGAACACCGGAGCACAACCCCTGAACTTTACCGGGATCAACGTCACTGGTCCCAACAACCGCGACTTCAACCGCAGCACCACTTGCAGCACCACCACCGCTCTGGGCGCGGGTGCTAGCTGTTCGATCAAGGTTGTCTTTAAACCCTCGGCCACGGGAGCCAGGTCGGCAAACGTGAGCATCAGCGACGACGGAGGCGGTAGCCCGCAGCTCGCTCCCCTCTCCGGAAACGGCACGTAGTAGGATGTTCAGATGTTAGAACCCAAGGTGCATTCCAAGCTTCGGCGGCAGGTCCTGTGGCTGCCTGGGCTACTTCTGGGGCTGGCCTTCGCTGTCATCGCGTTGCCGGCCCGCGCGCAGGAACCCTACGCCACTGAACCCATCACCGCCAAAGCCTCGGCCTACCTTCCGCAATCGCTGGTGGACGGCCTGGATCCCCAGGGCTTGCGACTGACCACCACGGTCAACGGCCTGAAGACCACCGTCTGCGAACTCTGGCTGGCCAAAACCGTCTCCACCCACGAGGGCGCGTCGGGATCCGGGATTCTCTACGGCAACCTGAAGGTTGGGGAGTTCGTCGGAGTCATTCACTACGTGCCGGAGAGTAGTGAGGACATCCGCGAAGACTTCCGCGACCAGAAGCTGCGCGCCGGCTTTTACACCATGCGGTATGCGCAGATGCCCGAGGATAAGGCTCATAAGGGCGTGAATCCTTATCGCGACTTCGTCCTGCTCAGCCCGGTCAGCGTGGATCGCGATCCCGCTCTTATCCCCAATATGGACGAATTGCTTCGCCTGAGCCGCTTTGCCTCGCGCACTCGCCACCCGGCGGTCGTCAGCCTTGTGCCCGCCGATTCCGGCCTCAAGGACTCGCCCGCGTTGCGCACCGATGACGCCGGCACCTGCATCGTGCAAGTCAAGCTGCACGCTCAGCCGGACAAAGGGGGCTCGCCGCAGGATCTGGCTCTGGCCATGATTCTGGTTACACCGATCAAGGAGACCGGGGCGTCGTAACCGCCGGGCCCGCCCGGCCGGCCCATTTCATAAGTGGAAACGCCTTGCCGCGCCTGTGGGTATAAATTTATCCTCCGAGCCGCAGGTCACCTTGACGCCCCGGTCGCGGAACCGGGAGCCGTATCTGTGTTTTCTGATAGTTACAGACATTCTTGCTCATTCTGGGTGGCAGCCAAATTGCCCCAAAATCGGGTAGAGGATGGCAGCTCTACCCTAATCTGTCGTGACTCCGTTTGAGGATTCGCTATGAAAACTCAGCCAGCCAACCCCGAACATGAACAACCCGGCATTTGGCCGGTCAAGGACAAACTCACGGTCTCCTGTCTGCGCTGTAATGCCGAACTCTCTGACTATCGGCCTACTCGCTTCACGTTTCTGCCCTACGGCATTAGCCGGGCGCACGCCATGGTGGTCTGCCCCAAGTGTGGACACGTGGAGTTTCTGGCCAAGGAAAGTCCGTTGCTGCACGAGCTCGAACCCATTGCCAGCGACGGCGGCGACGACGATTAGTCTTGCGAGAGACGCAGCCTGCTGCGTCTCTGGTCTTGAAGCAGTGGATAACGTCCTGACCTCAACTCGATCTCTGACCCCTCGGTCAAGAGCCTCATGCTGATACTGGGACTGTCATCGTTCAAGCACGACACCGCAGCCGCCCTGCTGGACAACGGCGCCATCAAGGCTGCCATTGAGAATGACAAGCTGGTTCGCTCCCGGACCGTGGGCTTGCCCGAGAACGCGATTCGCTTCTGCCTCGACAAAGCCGGTGTGCGCTGGGACGACCTGGATGCCATCGCGGTAGCCACCCGTCCTTTCCGCGGCTGGACCCGCCGCTCTCTGCTGCGGGCCCGTCTTTCCCCGTTTTCGCCGGTGGCGGCCGCCTACCACGAGGCCAACGAACTCGGCGTGATTGCCCGCGAAGTCCAACAGGTTCGCACGCTGCACCGCGAGAGCGGAAGTTCCAACATCTTGCATTTCGAGCATCATCTCTGCCACGCCGCCAACGCTTTCCACCTGTCGCCCTATGATCGCGCTCTTATCCTCACGCTGGATCGTGAAGGCGACGGCCATTCCGGCATGGTGGCAGTGGGCGAAGGAACCCGCATCCGTGTGCTGCGCACCATCCCCTTTCCTCACTCACTGGCCTGGATTTACGCCCAAGTCACCGACCTGCTGGGCTTCCTCCCGCACCATGACGAACACAAGACCCAGTGGCTCAGCCTGGAAGGCGAGCCGGTCTTCAAGAATGTGTTCATTGACATGCTGCGCAATCCCAAGAATCACCTGCCCCGCTTGAACTACAGCTATGTAAATCGTGGGCTGGCGGGACGGCTGACCTTCTCCGCCAAGTTTTATCAGAGCGTGGGGATAAGCGACCGCAAGGCCGACCTGAGTGACGATCAGCGCCGCGCGCTGGCCAGCAGCCTCCAGGTCGCCATCACCGAGGTGATCGGCTCTCTCCTAGCCTACTTCCGCGACCGCACCGGCATCGACAATGTTTGTCTGGGCGGCGGTCTCTTCCAGAACACGCTTCTGGTCGCGAATCTGGAGAAGCGCCTGGGTCTCAACCAGGTTTTCGTACCGCCGGCTCCCGGCAACTCCGGCAACGCCGTGGGCGCTGCCACTCTAGCGTGGCATCAAACTGCCCGCCACCCACGCACGTCCACCTCTCCGCATGCCTACTGGGGCCCCGCTTGCAGCCGTTCGGAAATCAAGGACGTGCTCGACAACTGCAAGGCCCGCTATTCGCTGCAAACCACCGAGGAACGCAAGCTCGATGCCGCCCTGCAACTGCTCGAGAGCGGAAAGATTGTGGGCTGGTTCCAGGGCGCCGCCGAGTTCGGTCCCCGCGCCCTAGGCAACCGCAGCCTGCTGGCCTCGCCCTGGGCTCCCTATGTGCGGGAGAATCTCAACGATTTCATCAAGCATCGCGAATGGTTCCGCCCCTTCGCTGTCTCCGTCCCGGAAGAAGATTGTGAGCGTTACTTCGAGTGTTCCCAACTCTGTCAATCGATGAACTCGCTGGCCACTGCCCGCCATGCGAACGTCCTGCCCAAAGGCTTTCTCCTTCCGGGAAATCTCGTGCGTCTGCACGTGGTGCGGCAGCAGAGCAACCCCCTGTTCTGGCGGCTTCTGAAGCGCTTTGGCGAGCAGGCTCCCGCTCCGATGCTGGTCAACACCTCGTTCAACCTGTTCGGCGAACCTCTGGTAGTTAAGCCGAGGGACGCAATGCGCAGTTATTTCTGTTCCGGAATCGATGCTCTAGTAGTGGACAATTTCGTGCTGTCGAAGGCGGCAACCAACCATGTATTGGCCGCCACGCGGGCCTCCTGAAAAGGCGACCCGCGGACGCAGTGCGCATGGTGAACCAAGTTTAGGGACTGCAGGCCCATCTTCTCCCCTCTCGCAGCCCTGCACTCTGGCAGGCATCGGCTTGTGCAAAGACGCGTTCCTGCGCGTCATCTCGAAGTTGATGGCTAAGCCGGTTCGCACCGCTCGCGACAGTTTTCTCGCAAGGCTCTTCTCTGCTCGGGCCATGCTCCGCTCACCGGCGGCGCATGGTGGGTCCAACTCGTGGCAACCATCTCTGGTAGGAGATTGATTATGAATTACAGCAAATTTCGCCCAGCTCTGCTTCCCCTGGTTTTGTTTGGCGTTCTGGGGCTTCTCAGCGCCCCTGCCCTCGCCCAAACCTACGCCTTTAACGCCGCAAGTTTCGCCACGGGGCACAACCCCCAGGTAGTGGTCAACGCTGACCTGAATGGAGATGGCAGGCCCGATCTGGTAATCGCCAACTTCAACGACAACACGATCTCTGTGTTGATCGGCAATCCTGACGGGAGTTACCAGCCCCACGTGGACTATGCCGTCGGCACCAACCCCGTCGCCATCACCGTCGCCGACTTCAACGGCGATGGCAAGATGGACCTGGCCGTCGTCAATAACAACTGCCCGACCACCCCCTGCGCGGCCGTGGGCAGCGTTTCCGTACTTCTGAACAACGGCGATGGAACCTTCCAGTCCCATGTTGACAAAAACGTGGGTAATTCGCCTTACGGCGTAGTGGCTGACGACTTCGACGGGAACGGCAAGCAGGATCTGATCGTCACCAACAGCCAGGACAACACTGTCTCCGTTCTGTCCGGCAACGGTGACGGCACGTTCAAGCTCCTGCGGAAACTGACCACCGGAGCGAGCCCCCACGGCATCATGAAGGGTGACTTCAACCGGGATCATCTGGATGATGTCCTGATTGCCAATACCGGCGAGTCCGACCTCACCCTCTTCCGCGGCAACGGCGACCTGACCTTCCAGAAGGCACTGCTGTTTACCACGGGGCCCAATCCTCTCAATATCACGGGCGGCGACTTCAATGGTGATGGCCGCGTCGACGTCGTCACCACCAACAGCACGGCCAGCACGGTTTCCGTATTGATGGCCGTCCTGCGTGGCGGCTTGTTTTCCACCCACGTGGACCTGACCATTGCCGGCACTGCTGTCGGAGTGGCCACTGGCGACTTCAGTGGAGACGGTTTCGACGACATCGCGGCCACCACCGCAGGCATCGACGGTGTCTCCGTTCTCCTGAGCAATGGTGATGGCACCTTCAAGCCCCACGTGGACTTTGCCGCCGGTGTGGACCCAGTATCGGCGACTGCCGGCGATTTCAATGGCGATGGCAAGATTGACCTCGCCACCGCCAACGACCTCGACAACTCAGTCACCATCTTCCCCGGCAAGGGTACCGGCGGCTTCCAGAGCCTGTTCGGGACTCCCGTCGGCGTCATGCCCGACGGACTGGACACTGCGGATTTCAATGGCGACCATTTCCAGGATCTCGCGGTCGCCGATCGCTCCGACAACAAAATCCTGATCTTGCTGAGCAACGGTGACGGCACCTTTGCCACTGCTTCCAATCCCGTCCTCACCGGCAACAAGCCTTCTTCAGTCACCGCCGTTGACCTCAACGAGGACAACATCCCGGATCTGGTCGCCACCAATTCCTCCGACAACACCATCACGGTAGCTCTCGGCAACGGAGACGGCAGCTTCCAGGCTCCGAAAACGTTCACGGTAGCCACTAAGCCGGTCGCGGTAGCCTGGGGAGATTTCAATAATGACACCCATCGTGATCTGGTCGTGGTCAACCAGATCACCATGAGCGTTTCCATTCTCCTCGGCGATGGCAAGGGCAACTTCTCGGCCGCGCAAGGGTTCACCACTGGGGCCGGCACTTCCCCGACCGCAGTGGCCGTGGGCGATTTCGTCGGTAACGGCAAGCAAGATCTCGCCGTTGCCTGCAGCGGTACCGGAACCGTCGCCGTGCTGTTGGGTGTCGGGGACGGCACCTTCACCTTGCCCGTTCAATACACCGCCGGCACCGGTCCATCCGGCGTCGCGGCCGCGGATTTCAGCGGTGATGGCAAGATCGACCTCGCCGTCAGCAACGCAACCAGCGCCAATGTCTCGATCCTCCTGGGTGTCGGCAACGGCACCTTCCAAACCCACGTTGACTACCCCGTGGGCAAGAATCCGTTCTCGGTTGTCGCGGCTGACCTCAACGGGGACGGCAAGAAGGATCTCGCCATCGGCTCCTCCAACTCCAGCATCAACCGCATCGGCGTCATGCTGGGCAACGGGGATGGTACGTTCCAGCCCCCCACCTACCACGCCACTAAGCTCAACTTCGGTGGTCCCAGTGAGGCTGTCGCTGTCGGCGACTTCAACAATGACGGAGCTCTGGACGTGGCCGCGGCCGACCAGGTAGCCAACTCCGTGTCCGTGTACCTCAACTCGCCCCTGCCCTCCATGTTCCCCGGCAGCTTGGACTTTGGCTCGGAAGCCATCGGGATGCCCAGCCCGCCGCAGACCGTTACTCTTTACAACTCCGGGAGCGCCGTGCTGAGCAGTATGCTGCCGAGCATCAGCGGCGACTTTTCCCAATCCTCCGCCTGCGGTTCCAGTCTCGACGTAGGCGCCAACTGCGCCACCCAGGTAACCTTTACCCCTCTCGACGGCGGCACGCGGACGGGAGATCTGACCTTCACCGATAACGGCCTGGGCACGGCGCAAAACGCAGCCCTGACTGGCACCGGCACTGGTCCCGGCGCTATTCTGTCCGTCAACAGTCTGACCTTCCCCACCACCGCGGTCGGAACCACTAGCTCCCGCCAAACCGTGACCCTGACCAACACGGGCACGCAAACCCTTAACATCACCAGCATCGTCATCAGCGGTAATTTCACCCTGAACACCTCCTGCGGAACCACCCTGGGAGCGGGGAAGGTGTGCAACATCGGGCTCTCCTTCAAGCCCCTCACCAGTGGCACGCTCACCGGCGCCGTAACCATTACCGATGATGCTTCTGGCAGCCCGCAGACCATCTCCCTCACGGGCGTCGGTACATTCGTGAAACTTCTGCCCACTGCTCTCAACTTTGGTAGTCAGGCGGTGGGCACGACCAGCACCTCGCAAACCGTGACTCTTACCAACGTCGGCAGTGTCAAGCTGAACATCACCGACATCAGCATCGTCGGCACCAACGCAGGTGATTTCGTGCTGCAAAGCAACACCTGCGGAAGCAGCGTCGGAAGCCACAAGAGTTGCACCCTCACCGTTGCCTTCGCCCCCACTGCGACCGGGTCACGCAGTGCGGACATTCAGATCACCGACGATGGCGGCGGCAGCCCGCAGCTCGTCCCGCTGGGTGGAAACGGCACGTAGGCATAACCGCACCAGACCGCCGCGCTGCGGTGGAAAAATGTCGCCTGCGGCGCAAGCCGTGGGCGACAAGGCAGTAAGAGAAGTTACCGCGTAGAAGTCGGAGGAATGCCCTGCTGCCATTCGACGTCTTGCTTGATCAGGGGGCTTCCCCCCCGGCCTCCACACCCGATTTCGGAGTCGTTCTTGCGCCGACTCCCATCTGACATGTGTCACCGAAAGTGACCACGTAGCATGATCGTTGGGCGATGTCAGACTCTTGACATCTTCTGCGCTTGGGCACCTGATTCCGCACCTGATTCCGCACCCCGGTCGAAGACCTCCGTTTGCCTGGCTTGCCTGGGTGCGGCACTCCGTTTCCCTCTGGAGCCGTTTCTCTGAAGGCCGCAGGCTCACCAAGGCCGTAAGGCAACGGTACGCCGTTTGCCCGGAAAATCACCGGGGTTTCTAGGAGAGGTTCATGTCAAGACATACACTTGTTGTAGTCGCGCTTTATCTGCTCGCTGGGGCGCTGGTCGCGCGTTCAGGACAATTCCTGGAAGCACCGGAATACCCCATCGGGACACCGGAAGGTCCCTTCTCGGTGGCGGTGGGCGACTTCAACGGCGACGGCAAGGCGGATCTCGCATTAACGAATTCTCTCTCCTCCCCCGCCAACACCGTGAACGTGCTTTTGGGCAATGGGGACGGCACCTTCCAGCCTCACGTGGACTACGCGACAGGAACCACTCCACAAGCAGTCGCAGCGTCGGACCTCAACGGCGACGGCAAGCTGGACTTGGCGGTGGCGAACAACGGCGCCAGCACGGTGAGCGTGCTGTTGGGGAACGGCGATGGCACTTTCCAAGCCCATGTGGACTACGCAACGGGGGGTGGTCCCGTCGGGGTGGCGGTGGGCGACTTCAACGGCGACGGCAAGCCCGACTTGGTGGCAGCCGATAGGAACGTCAGCCTGTTGAGCGTGCTCTTGGGCAACGGCGATGGTACCTTCCAGCCACATGTAGATTACGTCACGCCAACGGCTCCCGCGGCCGTGGCGGTGGGTGACTTCAACCGCGACGGCAAACTGGATGTGCTCGTGGCCGCCGGCTCTGCCGGCACGGTGAGCGTGTTCTTGGGCCACGGAGACGGCACCTTCCAGTTGACCGCGACTTATCCCATACAACTTGACCCCAAAGGCATGGTTGTGCTGGATTTCAACGGAGACAACAACCTGGACGTGGCCGTCGCCAACAATAGTAGCAATTCCCTCAGCGTACTCTTGGGCAACGGCGATGGCACCTTGCAGCCGCGCGTGGACTACCCCATCGGAAATCACCCCAAGGGATTGGCCGCCGGGGACTTGAACGGCGACGGCAAGCCCGACTTGGCGGCAACCAACATGGGCGCCAACTCCGTGAGCGTGCTCATGGGCGTCGGCGATGGCACCTTCAAGGGGACAGTGAACTACGGAACGGCAACCCTTCCCGTCGGAGTAGAAATCGGGGACTTTAACGGGGACGGCAAGCCCGACTTGGCGGCCGCAAACAACGGTAGCAACACCGCGAGCGTGCTCCTGAACAACGGCAATGGTACATTCCAGGCACGCGTCGACTTCGCATCCGGATTGAATCCCGCCTCCGTGGCAGTGGGAGACTTCAACGCCGACGGCAAGCCCGACATGGTGGCCGCCAACAATGGCAGCAATACCGTAAGCGTGCTCTTGGGCAACGGCGATGGCAACTTCAAAGGGGCATCGTCCTACGCCACCGGATCACTTCCCGCCTCGGTGGCGGTGGGCGACTTCAATGGGGACAGCAAGCTGGACCTGGCAGTGGCCAACACTGGCAGCAGCACGGTGAGTGTGCTGTTCGGTAATGGCAGTGGCTTCTTCCAGGCGAAGGTGGACTACGCAACCGGAGCACGTCCCTTGGCGGTGGCCGTGGGCGACTTCAACGGGGACGGCAAGCCGGATCTGGCAGTGGCGGCCAATGGCATCAGCATGGTGAGCGTGCTGCTGAACAACGGCGATGGCACTTTCCAGCCCCACGTGGAATACGGAACCGGAGCACTTCCCATCTCGGTGGCCGTGGGCGACTTCAACCGGGACGGCAAGCTGGACCTGGCCCTGGCCGACAACGGTTTCAATGTGGTGAGCGTGCTGCTAGGCAACGGCGATGGCACCTTCCAGGCACGCGGAGACCACGGAACAGGATCAGTTCCCGTCTCGGTCGCGGTGGGGGACTTCAACGGCGACGGCAACCCGGACCTGGTGGTAGCCAACAATGCCGACGACTCGGTGAGCGTGTTGTTGGGCAACGGCGATGGCACCTTCCAAGCGCACGTGGACTACGCAACAGGACACTTGCCCGCCTCGGTCGTGGTGGGGGACCTCGACGGGGACGGCAAACTCGACTTGGCGGTGGCCGACACTTCCAGCCTGATCGTAAAAGAGTACGTGCCAAATACTGGCTCCCTGAGCGTGCTCTGGGGAAATGGCGATGGCACCTTCCAGGCGCACCAGGACTTCGGGACCGGAGCGGGTCCCTCCTCGGTGGCCTCGGGGGACTTCAACCGAGACGGCAAGCTCGATCTGGCGGTGGCCAATGAACTCACGATCCCGGCTACAGTGAGCGTGCTGCTAAACACCGGCCCCACCAACGGGACTCCCATGGTGAGCCTGTCCCCGGCCAGCCTTACCTTCCCCGTCCACCTGGTCGGCAGCTCGACCCCGAGTAAGCCCGTCACCTTGACCAACACCGGGACCGCTGCTCTGCTGATCACCAGCATCACCATCACCGGCACCAACAGCGCGGACTTCACTCAGACCAATACCTGCGGATCCAATGTCGCCCCGGGTGCCAGTTGCACAATTAACGTTTCGTTTGCTCCTACCGCTGCGGGGAGTCGCTCGGCAGCACTCACCATCACCGACAATGCGGCAGGCAGCCCCCACTCCGTTCCCCTCTCCGGAACCGGCACGATCGTCAAGCTGCTCCCTGCCAATCTGAACTTCGGCAATCAGCAGGTTGGAACCATGAGTTCGCCGAAGATGGTGACGTTAACCAACCTAGGAACCGTAACCCTGAACATAACGACTGTAAAGATCACCGGCTCGAATGCCGGCGACTTTTCCCAGACTAACACTTGCGGTTCGACGGTAGCGCCGGGGGCGAGTTGCACGATCAGCGTGACTTTCAAGCCCAAGGCGGTCGGTACCCGGTCGGGATCCGTGAGTGTCAGTGATGACGGTGGTGGCAGTCCGCAGAAGGTGACACTCAGCGGAACCGGCACTTAGCCGGTACCGCCGTGAGCTTCATGATGGCTCGGCTTCGCTCGTTGAGGTGGGCCTTTGCCCGTAGCCGAGAATCGGGCCGTTGCTAAGTGCCCAGTGCTCGTCAATGCGGCGGCTGCGGTACTTGCCGGGTGGCCCAATCCCACGCCGTTGAAACAATCTGTTCCAGCGATCGTGTGGCTTTCCACTTCAGCAGCTTCTCCGCACGGCTTGGGTCAGCCACCAATTCCGCCGGGTCTCCGGCTCGCCGCGGCCCCATGTGCTTGGGAACCTCGCGGCCGGTGATTCGTTCAATGGTGGAAATCACCTCGCGGACGGAATTACCGCGTCCCGTCCCCAGGTTCATTGCCGTCGAGCTTCCGCAGTCGAGGTACTCCAGGCCAAGCACATGCGCTTCGGCTAGATCGTTCACGTGAATGTAATCGCGGACACACGTACCATCCGGAGTCGGATAGTCTTCGCCAAAAATCTCCAGTGCGGGACGCTCCCCGTGGATGGCTTCGAATGCCGAAGGAATCAGGTGGGTTTCCGGCGAGTGCATCTCTCCCACCTTGCCGCTCTCGTCCGCCCCAGCGGCATTGAAGTAACGGAAGCTCACGTAGCGCAGCCCGTAAGCTGCGCCATACGCTTCCAGAGCGTGTTCGAACGCCAGTTTCGTGGCCCCGTACGGATTCACCGGCATGCGCGGCGTGTCCTCGGTGATCGGTAGCTTTGCCGGCATCCCGTACACGGCGCAGGTCGAGGAAAAAATGAACTTCCGCACCTTGGAGTCCAGCACCGCATGCAGCAGTGCAACTCCCCCGAGCACGTTGTTGTGGAAATATTTTCGCGGATCGACCACCGATTCGCCCACGTAGGCATGCGCGGCAAAATGCATCACCGCATCCACCCGTTGCAGCACCGATGCTAGCTTGGCCGAATCCGTTATGTCTCCCACGACCAGCTCAAAACCTTCCGCTAGCGCTGCATGCCCTGTGGACAGATTGTCATAGATGATCGGCTCGTGCCCTTTCCGTTTGAGAGTATGAGCGGCGTGACTTCCGATGTATCCCGCACCTCCGACGACCAGGACCGGCAATGGAGCCCTCTCTCTGACGTCTTGGATGTTCTTACTAAGGTGTAGCGGAAAACGACTGAGGCAGGTGGATTCTAGCAGAACTCTGGCGCGCTTGCCGCACCCGCCCCGGGGTTCAGGCTGGATTGCTGAATCCTTGCCTCGCTATTCGCCACTCGCTACTCGCTACCACAGGATCAAGGAGTTGTTGTGACGCATTTGCCCCAAGGCCTCCCCGCTAAGATCGCTTCGCTCGTGCTGTGTCTCCTCGGCTTTGCCGCGTTGTCGCCTGCAGCGGGGTTCCGTACCGCCACGGCGTACGACACCGCCACCAACGCCTACTCCATCGCTGTGGGCGATTTCAACGAAGACGGAATCCTCGACCAATGCGTGGTCAACTTCAACGGCGGTTCCACCGGAATCGTGAGCATGCTCCTGGGCAATGGCGACGGCACCTTTCAGCCCGCCGTCAACTTCAACGCTGGGTTGGGGCCGCGCTTCATTGCGGAAGGTGACTTCAATCGGGACGGCCACCTCGACGTTGTCATTGCCAACCAGTTGAGCAACAACGTCAGCGTCCTTCTGGGCGATGGCAAAGGCCACCTGGGAGCCCCGGTCAACTTTGCGGTCGGCAGCTCACCCTGGAACGTACAGGTCGCGGATTTTAACAACGACAACAAACTCGATCTCGTCGTCGCCAACAACATGGGCGCCAGCGTCAGCATCCTGCTGGGCAACGGTGACGGCACCTTCCAGCCTCCCGTGAACTACCCCACCGATGTCGGCCCCATCTTCACCCGCGTCGCCGACCTTAACAATGATGGCAAGCTCGACCTCGTGGTCGCAGACTTCGCCCCGGTCTCCAACACCATCAGTGTCCTCATGAGCAATGGCGACGGCACTTTTCAGCCCGCCATCACCTATCCCACCAACAGCTTCGCCACAGTTTCCATCGTGGCTATGGATTTTAACGGTGACAGCAAGGTGGACCTGGCCGTAGCCAGCGAACTCGGCGACACCGTCGGCATTTTCATGGGCAACGGCGATGGCACCTTCCTGCCTCCCGTGAACTATCCTCTGGACCCCCAGCCCCGGTCAGTAGCCGCCGCGGACTTTAATAAGGATGGCAAACTCGATCTGGCGGTCGCGAACTCGGGTGGCGACGACGTGGACATTCTCTTCGGCAACGGCGACGGCACCTTCCAGCCTGCCGTCCGCTACGGCGCCGGCTACGAGCCCCGCTTTATCGCCGTTGCCGACTTCGACAACGACGGCAATCTCGACCTCTCCGTGGCCAATTTCGGCACCAACAACATCACAGTGCTCAGCGGATTCGGAGATGGTGCCTTCCGATCCAGCTTCGCCTCCGGCACCGGCAGTCAGCCTAAGTCCGTGGTCATTGCCGACTTCAACCAGGACGGCAAACCCGATCAGGCCGTGGTCAACTCCCTCGCCAACAACATCAGCGTGGAACTCGGCAATAGTGACGGCACCTTCAAGCCGCCCGTGAACTTCTCGACCGGCACCTTACCGGTTTACGCTGTTGCCGGCGACTTCAACGGAGACACCAAACCTGACCTGGCCGTGGTCAACCAGACCAGCAACTCTGTAACGATCCTGCTCGGCAATGGTGACGGCACTTTTCATGCCGCCGCCAGCCTTACCAACGGCACCAAGCCTCAGGCGATCGTCGCCGCTGATTTCAATGGCGACGGCAAACTCGACCTCGCCGTCACCAGCAACGGCGGCGTCAATTTCTTTCGCGGCAACGGCGATGGCACCTTCGTCGCCGACACCACCTTCCCTGCCGGATCGCATCCGCAATCCCTAGCGGTTGGCGATTTCAACGGCGACAACAAGCTCGACCTGGCCGTGGCCAACAACACCGGAAACAACGTCAGCATCCTGCTCGGCAACGGCAACGGCACCTTCCAGACGCCGCTGAACTTCAATGTTGGAACCGCACCCTTCTCCGTGGCGGTGGGAGACTTCGACGGCAATGGCACCCTCGACGTCGCCGTCGCCAATTCCGGCAGCAATAACGTCAGCGTTCTATTGGATAACGGCAACGGGACCTTGCAGCCCGCCGTGAACTACCCGGTCGGCGCTACCCCGGAATTCATCGCCGTCGGCGATTTCACCGGCAACGGCAAAGTCGACCTGGCGGTTGCCAACGAAGGCGAGACTGATGTCAGCATCCTCACCGGCAATGGCGACGGCACCTTCCAGCCGGCGGTTGCATATCAGGTCGGCACCAATCCCATGTCCATCGCCCTGGCCGACGTCAACGGGGATGGTGCGCCCGACCTCACCACCGCCAACTTTGGCAGCGATACCATCTCGACCTTGCTCAATACGGGCGGCACGCGCCTGGCGACGACCAGTTCCGTAAATCCCTCGAACCTCAACCAAGCGGTCATGTTCACGACTACGATCTCTGCGGGCCTGCGCGATGGTGGCACGCCCACCGGCACCATTACTTTCAAAGATGGCACCACTCTCATCGGCAGCTCCGGCATCAGCGCCGGACAAGCCAGCGTCACCACCTCCACTCTGTCTGCGGGCGCGCACACCATCAACGCCACCTATTCCGGCGACGCCAATTTCAATCCCAACGCGGCCCCACCCTTCACGCAAACCGTGCTCGGAGGCCCGATCGTGAGCCTGTCTCCCACCAGCCTCACCTTCCCCGTTCACCTCATTGGCAGCCCTACCCCGAGCAAGCCGGTCACCTTGACTAACACCGGCAGCGCAACTTTGACTATCACCGGCATCACGATCACTGGCGTCAACGCTGGCGACTTCTCGCAGACCAACACTTGCGGATCGAGTGTCGCTCCGGGTGCGAACTGCACCATCAACGTCACGTTCTTTCCCACTGCTGCAGGCGTGCGCACTGCCGCCGTCTCCATCACCGACAACGCTCCTGGCAGCCCGCAGTCGGTTCCGCTGTCCGGCACCGGCACGGCCGTGAAACTGCTTCCCGCCAGCCTGAGCTTCGGCAATCAGAAAGTGGGCACCACGAGTCAGCCCAAGACTGTGACGCTGACCAACGTCAGCACCGTGACGGTCACGGTCACCAAGATCAACATCGTCGGTGCCAACGTCGGCGATTTCTCCCAAACCAACACTTGCGGCTCCAGCGTCGCCGGTGGCGCCAGTTGCACCATCAGTGTGACCTTCAAGCCCACTGCCACCGGAGCCCGCTCCGCGTCAGTCAGCATTACCGACAACGGCGGAGGCAGCCCGCAGAAAGTCGCGCTCAGCGGCACCGGCACGTAATCACAACCTGATCAGAAAGCAGACGGCGCCACCCCTGGGTGGCGCCGTTTTTGTTTGCCCGTGTGGCCGATTACTGGGGATGCTGGTCGAGCGGCACGGAAAATCTCATGTCTAGACAAAAGACGACTCTCGACCGGTGCACTCCCGTTCCAACCGATAGTTTCAGTTCTTCAGGTCCCCATGTGGCGGAAGCCTTCGGATCGAACTTCGGCTTGCGGCTCATCAGCATCTGCGTTCAGGAGCTCGTAGACTTTCGCTGTGAGTTCGTCGGGGAGGAAGGGTTTTTCCAGGAAATCCGCATTCGTTGCAAGTTCCCCAAACTTGTTGACCGAATCGTCGGCATAGCCGGAGATCAGCAGAAACTTCGTTTCAGGGCGCAGCGCAACCGCTTTTTCTTTCAATTGAAGACCCGTTACGCGTGGCATCACCAGGTCAGTCACAACCAGGCCTATGGGCCCAGGATAACCTTCGCAGATTGACAAGGCTTCCTGACCGTCTTTGGCTTCCAGCACCTTGTAGCCCTTACACTCGAGTGTTATGCGTATCAGCCTGCGTAGGGCCGAGTCATCTTCGGCCACAAGGATGGTCCCGATTCCGGGCTGTACCAACTCCGAACGGCCATCCACGGTAGTGTCTTGGTCCGACGCAGCCAGTACGGGAAGGTAAACTCGAAGCGTTGTACCTCTGCCCAGCACGCTTGCCACCGTGACGTGTCCGCCACTCTGCTTGACGATGCCGTAAATCGTGGACAGCCCGAGCCCGGTGCCTTTGCCTTGGGTCTTGGTAGTAAAGAAAGGTTCAAAGATGTGAGAGGCCGTATCCGCATCCATGCCCTGCCCGGTGTCGCCGACCGACAGCATGATGTATTTGCCGGGCTGCACTTCAGAATGGCGGCTGGCGAACTCCTCATCGAGTTCCACCTCGGAGGTCTCGATCGTCACCTTTCCTCCTTGCGGCATGGAGTCACGGGCATTGATCACGAGATTAATCAGGATCTGCTGAATCTGTGCGGGGTCCCCTTTCACTCTGCCCAAGTCCGGGTGCAAGACAGGAATTAGGTCGACGTTGGCCGGGATGAGGCGGCGCAAGAGCTTATGCGTCTCCCAAATGGCAGCATTGAGGTCCAGCGCTCTGGATTCGACCACCTGCTTCCGGCTGAAAGCCAGCAATTGCCGTGTCAAGGACGCCGCCTTCTGGGTCGCGTTCTTGATTTCAGCCACCTCGCGACGTAGCGTCTCGTTTTCTCCCGCTTTTGTCTCGAGTAGATCGCTGTATCCGAGAATGATGCTCAAGTAATTGTTGAACTCGTGTGCGATTCCTCCTGCCAGTTGTCCCAGGGCTTCCATCTTCTGTGCCTGGCGCAACTCATCCTCAACGCGCTTGCGCATACTGATGTCGCGGAGTATCACGGTGTAGAGCTTCTCGTTCGCAGTTGTCGTTTGCGAAATGGTCGCTTCAGCCGGGAATTCCTCGCCACTGGATCGAATCCCCCACAGTGTACCCGGCGAGTACATCGAGCGGACGGAAAGCCCTGTGCGCCCGAAATCCTGGATATGTTGCCGGTGAGCTTCGCGGAATCTTGCTGGGATGTACTTATCAAGGGGCTGGCCGACCGCGTCCGACGCCGGGCAACGGAAGATCTCTTCTGCAGCGTGGTTGAACACCACAATCCGCTGGTCACCATCGACCGTGATTATGGCATCCATGGCAGAACCAATTATGCCCTGTAAGCGTTCCTGGCTGTCTCGAAGCGCTTGGTCGGTGCGCTTACGTTCCGACACGTCTACCATAGTGCCCTCGAGCATGGTCACTTCCCCTCTCGTATCGAGGGCAGCGAACACGTTTTCCAGCACCCAGACTGGAGTCCCGTCCTTCTTGCGCAAAAGACAATCGACATTGAACAGACTCTTTTGCTCTTTCAGTTTTCTCAGGAAACTTTCGCGATCATTGGGGGAGAAGTAGAGGTCCGAAGCGTGGCACTGCAATACCTCCTCCCGCGAGCTATACCCCAGGATTCGTGCGAAGGTGGTGTTGCAATCCAGTAGGCGTCCGTCCGCCTCAGACCGGTAAAAGCCGGCTACGTTCTGGTCAAACAGCAGCGCATTTCGATTCACTTGCGAACTAGTCAACGTTCTCGGCACTGCACGGCGCGCCGCCAACTGGGCTGCCACAAGGTTTGCAAGTGCACGGAGCGCATTCTTGTGCCCGTCGGGCAATGCCCGGGGCACAGTATCCATCACGCAGAGTGTGCCCAGTGCATATCCCTCCAGCGTGAGCAAAGGGGCGCCTGCATAAAAGCGAATGCCGCCATGGGCCACCAGCGGATTACCAGCAAACCGTCTATCCTTCGTCGTGTCTTCGATCAGCAGGAGACTACGCTCCCGCAGAGTCTGATAACAGAATGAGTGCTCGCGAGGAATCTCCGACGCGTCCCAGCCCACCGCTGACTTGAACCATTGGCGGGTTGCGTCAATGAATCCGATGAAGCTAATGGGCGTACCGCAGAGGTAGGCAGCGAGATTAGTGACCTGGTCGAATACTTCTTCTCTAGGTGTGTCAAGAATGTGGCAATCGAATAATGCCTTCAGCCGCGCCACTTCGTCCTCTGCTAACTGCGACTGCATGCCGTACTCCCCACATCGTCGACAGCGTCCCACACTTGAACGCAGTTTACATCGGCGCCAATAGCTCGCAAGTGCCTAGCTGGATTCACGGAATCTAAGGTCTCTTCAGCCACGCGCGCGGTTGAACATTGCACCAATAGTGGGAGGATGTAAGGGCCGATTCTTCCCAGGTACGACGATGTGAAGGATCGAGCTTTGTTCGGTTTTCGGAACAGCACTCACATTCAGCCTGTGATCTCCACAGCCGCGATGTAAGCTGCCGCTATGCGCGGTCGCGAGAAGCAGGGCCAGCGCGGCTATGTCCGGCGACATCCGCGCTTTTCTTTCGATAAACCACTTATTCTTACCGCCGAAGATGCGACCGTTGTCGTCGGCCGCACTCTTGATATCAGCGTAGCGGGGCTTGGGGGATTACTCGTAAGCGGTTCTTGGACGGCGGGTACATTGGTGAGTTTGGAATTTCCAATCCAGGCTGACAGTGTTTCGCTGAAGCTAAGAGCATTTCTTCGCAGCCGGTCAGGTAATCGTTGCGGATTCGAATTGGTCGCCGTGACCGCTGCTGAGAATGACCTAATTCGAAAAGCCTGCGAGGCTCTGGACTTGTTGGAATAACCCCTTCCAGGTTTCTTTTGGAAAATGGACCAGTCTTGTCGACTTTCTTGTACACATCAAAAAGCGAAGTCGCAAGTGGCCGGTTCATGACATGAGATCTAAGAAACTTTCTCTATGTCGCCGCGGCTGCCTGCAACCTCGCTCTCCTCTCGTACCGCTGCACCGCCGGCGCTAGTGCGCCAGGAACCACGGTGTGGTGGTGTCATCCGCCTTGAAGAAATTCAACACCTGGTTCGCGACTTGCTCCGCGCCGGTGGTTTTGTTGGGGTGCGTGCCATCATCTTTAATATCCTGGCAGCTCGCGGCCAACAAACCTCTTTTCCCATTCAACACATTGTCTTCCTGGTCAAGGAGAATCGCTCGTTCGACAATATGTTTGGGACCTTCCCTGGGGCCGAGGGCGCCACCACCGGCCAAATTTCTACGGGGCAGATCATCCCGCTCGCCCACACACCCGATGTCATGCCGCGGGACCTGTGCCACGACTGGGTTTGCAACGTGACCGCCGTGGATCACGGCAGGATGGATCAATGGGATGTCAGCGTGGGTACTTCTGCCCTAAACTGCAATCTGAATGGCGATTATTTGTGCTACTCGCAGTACACCCAGGCCGACCTCCCCAACTATTTCACCTACGCTAGCACTTACACTCTGGCCGATCACATGTTCTCCGGCATTCATGCGCCCAGCTACCCCAACCATATGTACACCGTGGCAGCCACCGCGGGAGGAATGATCGGCGAGCCTCACCAGTCAAGCACCGGCAAGGGTGAATCCGGTTGCAAATCCGATCCCGGTTCCCAGGTTTTGGTGCTCGACAGCAACGGAGACCTTGCCAGTCCCTACCCCTGCTTCGACTTCCAAACCTTGGGTGATAGCCTGGAGAACGCAGGCTTCTCCTGGACCTTTTACAGCTTTAACAGTTCGTTTAACCCGCTGGAGTCCATCAGCCACCTGCGAAACGACCCCACTGAATGGAGCACTCACAACAAGCAGAACACCGACTTCGTCGGCGATGCCATGGCCGGCCGGCTGCCCTCGGTGAGCTGGCTGAGTCCAAAAAACGCGGACAGCGAGCATCCTCCCTTCAGCGTGTGTGATGGCGAAAACTGGACGGTGAACCAGATCAACGCCATCATGCAGGGGCCTGATTGGAGTTCAACCGCGATCTTCTTGCTCTGGGACGATGAGGGTGGTTTCTACGACCACGTGCCCCCGCAGGTGGTAGACGATTTCGGACTAGGGCCTCGGGTGCCGCTGATCGTCATCTCACCGTACGCCAAGGCGGCATTCATTTCCAAAACCCAGTACGAGCATTCCTCGCTGCTCAAGTTCGCGGAGACGATTTTCGGCCTGCCCACCCTGACCGCGCGCGACGCTACGGCGAACGACATGACGGACATGTTCGACTTCAGCCAGACGCCGCTTCCACTCCTGATCTTGACGCCGCGCTCGTGTTCCCCCGCCTCGCAGACCGCACTTAGCTTCCCGCCGCAATCGGTCGGCAAGGCCAGCAGCGCGAAGACCGTCACCGTCACCGATCTCGGACTGGGCAATCTCGCGATTTCCAGCATCTCCCTCAGCGGGGCCGACTTCTCGCAAACCAATACGTGCCCCGCCGTGCTGCAGCCTTCGCAATCGTGCACCGTCAATGTCACCTTCAAGCCGGTCGTTACCGGCGCCAGGGCCGGCACGCTCACCATCACAGACAGCGACCCCTCCAGCCCGCAACGGGTAGCGCTCAGCGGCGTCGGAAGTCAGGTCAGCCTCACTCCCAATCCGCTGACCTTTGGCACCGTGCGCCTTTCCACCCCGAAGGTCCAGTCAGCCACGATGAAGAACGTGGGCAGTTCGACCCTTAGCATTTCGAGCATCGTGGCTTCCGGTAACTACACTCAGACCAATACTTGCGGCACCGGCCTGAGTCCGGGCGCGCAGTGCACCATTTCAGTCACATTCACCCCGACGACCGCCGGGGTCCGCTACGGCGCACTGAGCATCACCGACAGCGACGGAAGCAGCCCTCAAGTGCTCAACCTGACCGGTGTCGGCTCAGCACTAAGCCTTTTGCCCAGCAGTCTCACCTTTCCCATGACCCCGCTTACTACCACCAACGGACCCATTGCAGTCACCTTGAAAAATCAGGGCAGGACAGCGCTGACCATCACCAGCATCGTGACCCAGGGCACGATGCAGCAAACCGCCTCCGATTTTGCCGTCCAAAGCACAACCTGTGGCCCGAGTCTGGCCGCGCGAGCCAGTTGCACCATCAACGTGACCTTTACTCCCACAGCTCCCGGCTCCCGCGCCGGAGAGTTGTACGTGTTTGATTCCGAGACCGCCACCAGCCCGCAGGGGGTGGCACTGGCGGGAGTAGGTTCCGCCAATCCCACGCCGTTTATCAGTGATCCTCTGGTACCCACCAAGGCCAGCCCCGGCGGCCTTGGTTTCACCTTGATCGTCAACGGCTCGGGATTCATTAACGGATCGGTCGTCAACTGGAATGGCGCGGCACTTACCACTACGTTTGTCAGCGGATCCACGCTGATGGCTACCGTGCCGCCCTCCAATATTGCCAAGGTTGGCACGGCCCTGGTCACGGTGAACAACCCCGCTCCGCTCGGCGGCGCCTCCAACCTTGCTCCTTTTCAGGTGACCTCTGGAGGCACGCCCACGTTCGTGAAAACAGACTTCGCCACGGCTGCCGCTCCCAAGGCTCTGGCCCGAGCCGACTTCAACGGAGATGGCATCCTGGATCTCGCCGTAGCCAATAGCGGCAGTAACAGCGTGTCCATCTTGCAGGGCACCGGCACCGGCTCCTTCACCCTGCGCTCCACGGTTGCGACCGGCTCCACGCCGGTGTCGATAGCCGTTGGAGACTTCAACCTCGACGGCAAGCCCGACCTTGCGGTCACCAATCAGGGAGACAACACCATCTCGATTCTGCTGGGGAACGGAGACGGCACCTTCACGCCCGCCCCAGGATCGGATCCGCCAACCGGCGTGGGCCCTGCGGCCACAGCCACAGCTGACTTTCACCGCGACGGGATCCTCAATCTGGTCACGGTCAACAATGCAGAGAATTTCGGCTCGGTCCTTGAAGGCAAGGGAGATGGCACGTTCTACATTGCCGGCACCGGTCCCGACACCGGCAATGGTCCCAGCGCCATCGCTGTCGGCGACTTCAATGCCGATAGCCTTCTCGATGTCGCCGTCACCAATAGTCTCGACAACAACTTCTCCATCCTGCCGGGCAGCGGCGATGGCACCTTCACTTGGATGGGTGTCACTGCCACCGGCAAGGGCCCCAGTGCCCTCGTGGCCGCTGACTTCAACGGCGACGGCAAACTGGACGTGGCGGTAGCCAACTTCTCTGCGAATACGGTCTCGGTATTCACAGGCAAGGGGGATGGGACGTTCACGCTGAAATCCACCTCAGCCACCGGTGCCGGACCTACTTCGCTCGCCGTCGGCGATTTTGACGGCGATGGAAAACTCGACCTGGCTGCGGCCAACTCCACCGCCGGCACAATTTCGATCCTCTCAGGAAATGGTGACGGAACCTTCAAACCCCATGTGGATACAGCGACTAGTCTGGCTCCCAGCGCGATCGTCGCCGGCGATTTCAACGGAGACGGCAAACTCGATCTGGCCGTAGCCAGCAGCGGTTCCAACACAGTCTCGGTTCTTATTCAACAATAGCTGGCTGAGAACTGAGAACGGAGAACTGGGAACCGCTTCTAGACGAAACCGGGAAAATCAGCAGACCTGGATGTCAGCCCCTACTTCTTCTTTTTCTGTGCAGACGTTTTCCCGGCTTCGTATGGAGGCCTATCGATAGGGAAGTTGGCGCTCAGGTATTCAATGAACCCATCACGGTCGGAGGGATCAACCACCGCACCCCACTTGATCATCTTGTCCACTTCCTTGGTCCAGGCGGGCTTGCCCAGGCGTTGCTGCAGGATGATGCGGGCCTCGTGACATTCCGTGCAGGCGGTCGTCACCTTGGCCTGCAATGGGCCGGGCGGCAACTCCGGAGATTGGGCGCGGAGCAAAGGCACGCAGGTCGTCGCGAGGACGATTAGGCCAAGGGCGGCGAGGGCGAATCGGCTACGCTGCAACATGGATCTTCACCTGGTCAATGGCGTTGTACAGATATCCACTGGGATTCCAGACGGCGGTTGCGGGCTGGGTGTGGCCCTGGCTGTCGGTGGCGCGCGACCGAATGGTGTAGTCGCCGGACCTAGGTGCCTTCCACGTGTAGCTCCACAAACGCCATGCGTAGTGAGCCTGGTCTTTGCCTAACTGTGCCGCTTGCCAGGTGGCGCCGCCATCGGTGGAGATCTCGACATGGGCAATGTCAGCCTCGCCCGCCCAAGCCGCGCCTTGAATATGGATGGAGCGGGACTTCAGGCTGGCGCCGTCCGTGGGGCTGGCGATAATGGACTTCACCCCTAGCGCCGTGACCGGGTGCGTGTCCTCCGGCTTGACCGCCTCTCCCGGCTTGATGGGCTGGTTGGGCATACGGTAGCCCGGGTTCATGAAATTGCCAGCGAACTCCTTGTCGAGCACCTTGATTTCGCTCAGCCACTTGCAGGAGGCGGCGCCGACCCATCCGGGTACCAGGGCTCGTGCGGGAAATCCGTGATGCTTGGTCAGCGCGGCGCCGTTCATTTGCAGGGCGATGAGGGTGTCGGCGTCGGTAGCCTTTTCCAGCGGAATGCTGCGAATGAACGGCGGCACCTTGCCGGGAACCTCGTCGAGCCCGTGAAACATGACGTGTTTGCCGGCGGGCTTCACCCCGGCGCGTCGCAGCACGTCCCGCAGGTGCGGCCCGGTAAAGCGCCCGGTACCCACCGCTCCCCTCTGCCATTGGACTCCGGGCACGTGCGGGTTCTGGAACGCGCGTCCGTTGCCGGCGCACTCCAGCGTGCTGGTGACGGTGTGCGCCTCGAGCCTCGCCAAGTCAGCCAGGCTCAAGGTCAGGGGCTTCTCGACCTCCCCTCCTATGGTGAGCCGCCAATCCGCAGCGTCGAGCGTGCTGGGCTCGTGCATGTGGTTGCGCACGAAAAAGTGCGGCACCGGCGTGATGAAGGAGTTGGCATACTCGGGCGGCATTTCCAGATCGACGAAGCGGAGCGATCGCACGATCATTCCGTCCTTGCCAGGAACAACGACACTGTCATCTGCAGCCCAGCTGAGCAGCGGGTGAATCGCTCCAGCCGCGGCCAGCGCAGCCGATGTGTTCTTCAGAAAATCGCGTCGCGAAATCATCATGATTGTTCCGTGAGAGAGACTCAATGTATGTCTCGGAGGACTCGCCGTCAAGCCTGATTCATGCCTCCAGTCGGCCGACGCCTTATCCCCGAGCAGAGAGCAGTTAGAACGTGTAAAGCAATTCGAACTGGAACCGGTTCAGGTACGGCTCGACCTGACCTGCCTTGGTGATCGTCTTCTGGATCAGGGCAGGACTGTTCTCCAGATTCGAGTTGAGCGTCCGCCCGTGCCACCACGTGAAGCTCGCCACGGTGTTCGAACGCAGCTTCCACAGAGCGTAGACGCGGTTCTGCAAAATGTTTGTCGGCGCCCGCTGGTCACTTTCTGCGAATGAAGACAGTACCGCATCCTGTTCCTGGCGATACCAGACGTAGCCAAACTGAAGGTCGTTACGGTTCCTGAGCTGACCCAGGCTGATGTCGGCTTCGTACGCCTTGTTCTGGCTGCCAAACTGCCGCAGAATTTTTCCGTCGGGGTCAATCGGGTGGTCGGCGGCATCGAGATTGTCTTCAAACTCGAGCACCAGGTTGACCGGCCAACGCTCCAGCCCGGTCTTGATCTGGTTGTTCAGGATGAAATCCGTGTAGAAGAACCCGGACCAGAAGCGCGGGGTCTTGCCGTCGGGACCGAGAATCACCGCGTTGGTCATTCCGTTGGGAGAGAACGCGCAAGGCGGCACCGCGGGCAGGGGCGGGCCTCCCGCCGACCCACTGGCGCAGCCGGGGCCTTCGCCCGGGACAAATGGCCCGGTCTTCGGGCTGCCGGTATTGGTGGATTGCACGGCGAAAGCACTGGCCTGCAGGATGGCGCTTGGATTGTTCCATTTCACCGCCAGGAACGACGGCGTCGCCGTCCACCGTCCGACTTGCAGCCGGGTCTGGGCCTGGCCACCCAGAGCGTAGGAGTCCGTCCCGGAGGTAACTTCGTTGAACAGGTAGCTGATCGCCTGGACGGTGACATTCTTTATCACCGAATTGTTGGTGTTGAAGGACAACTTCACGTCGAAACCCTCCGGGTTGAGATCGGGATCGCCCGTAACCGCTGTGCGCTGCCATTGGTAAGCGAACTTGCCGCCGGTTGCGGAAATCCAGGGGTGAGCCACCGGGTTGTAGGTGATGTAACCCTTGTCGAGCCCGATGGTCTTGCGGTCAAAGAAGTTGGTAAACGTCTCATTGGTGGTGGTTGGGTCCCCGAGCGTACCGGTAGCGAGCGCGAAGCCCGCCGTGAAGTCCTCGTTCAACTTGCCTTCGAGTCCGAAGCGGACGCGGACCCGGGCGCGGTTGCGGTCCTGAAACCCGGAAAAGTCCTGGAAAATGCTCTCCCCGCGGATGCGAATGTCGCCGTTCAAGCGAAAGCGGCCGACCAGGTCGGAGAGAGCGCTGAGTCTCTTGCTCTCATCCTGGGTCGCGCGATTGACCAGAGCCAGCGAAGTCTTGGCTTCCACCGCGTTGGCGGAAGCCTGGTCGGCCAGGCGCTGCGCTTCTGTCGCCGACTGTTGTGCTTGCGCGGCCGTGGTCTGCGCCTGGTCGGCGCTGCTTTGACCCTTCTGCGCGGCGGCATTTGCCTGCTGGGTCGCGTCCAGCAGTTGCTGCAACTGCGACTTCAGCTGCTCCATCTGCTGCCGCTGTTGCTCCATTTGCTGCTGCTGCGCGGTCAGAGCATCGCGGAGCAGCTGTATCTCACTTGGGCTGCCGGTTTTAGTTGCCTTCTTGGCAGCGGCCTTGGGTTTAGAACTCGTCTGCCCTGCCGCGAGCGTTGCCGCCAGCACCACCACATGAAACCAGACAAGCATTTTCATCTCTTCTCCTCTCGTATTTACAGCGGGGCTTCTATTTCGCACTTGCGGGACCACTCGGAACTGAAAAACCGTATGTGCGCAAAAGGTCCAGCATCGGGGGAGTCTTCAAGAAAGCCATGAACTGGCGCGCGATCTCCCGGTTCTGCGACGACTTCAGGATTACCGCTGCCTGCTCGATGGGCGGATATTCGTCCGTGGGGACTTCGAAGTACCGTCCCTTCTCCTTCATGGCAGGAGCTACGGCCAGGGACAACGCCACAATGCCGACGTCAGCGCTGCCTGACATCACAAACGACGCGGTCTGGGAGATGTTCTCTCCCAGGACGAACTTGGGCGACACCGCGTCGTAGAGTTTTTCGTGTTGCAAAGCGGCAACCGCACCGCGGCCATAGGGGGCGTGCGCCGGATTGGCGATCGCAATCTTGTGAATACCCGGGTCGAGCAGAACCTGCAGGCCGCGGCCCAGGTCCAGTTTCGATTCGTTCGGCACCCACAGAACGATTTTTCCCGTGGCGTAGGGATAGAGCGTCCCGGCTTCCGCCAGCCCGGCAGCCTCCAGTTTTCTGGGATACTCGATGTCCGCGGAAAAGAAGGCATCAAACGGCGCTCCGTTCTGAATCTGGGCAAAGAAGTTGCCGGAGGACCCGAAGATCAATTTGACGTTCTTGCCGGTTTCTTTCTCAAACCGGGCAGCAACATCCTGAAACGCGAACTGCAGATCGGCAGCGGCCGCGACCGTGATCTCTTGCGCGGTGCCTCGCCCGACCGTGAGTGCCAACAGCAAAACTGCACACACACCTTTGAATCTCATGCCTTGCCCCCAAATTGGAGATTGGTTGTTTCACACCTCTGGCCTGTGGCTGATAGAGAAAGAAATCGCCTGAGGCAGGCGGTGGCAAGGATCGAGATCCAGCAGGAGGCTGCGCGAAAGCAGGCCCGCCGTGAGCCCTTGTCTACTCTCTTCCGAGAAGTCTTGTTTATCCCACCGGCGAATAACCTGTCAAGAGCAACCCGGGTACGATGTGCGCGAGGGGACACCTCCACCCTTCGGCACCCCTCACGACAGGTCACAGCCGGACGCGCCGGCGCAGCAAATAGATGTGCGGTGTGCATTTGGATCTCTAGTAACTCTATTTACTAACTTGTGTTTTGCCCCAGACAGCCCCCTGAAAAGATTCCCTCTGAGGCTTTCGAACCTATGGGAGCAACTGGAGCTTTACCGCTCTACGTGGCCGGTAACAGCCCCCACTTCTGCTGCAGCCGGCGTTCGATGCCCTTGAACACCAGGCCGTCTACAACATATCCGATAGCGATGATCAGAAGCATGACCGCAATGACGGCGCTCATGTCGTTCAAGTCGCGTCCCATCATCAGCACCTGCCCCAGTCCCAGGCTCATGTACAACATCTCGGCCGTAATCAGCGAGCGCCAGGCAAACGCCCAACCCTGCTTCAAGCCGGAGACGATGTAGGGGAGACTGGCGGGCAGCAGCACATGCCAGAACAATTGGAATCCGCTGGCGCCAAGATTGCGCCCCGCCATGCTGTAGATCTTGGGCATCTGCTTACGCCCGTCTTCCATGGCGATGGTGACCGACAGCAGCGATCCCATGATCACCACAAAAAGAATGGCGTTTTGATTGAGGCCGAACCAGAGCAGGGCCAGGGGCCACCAGCAGATACTCGGCAAGCTTTGCAGGCTCACCAGCAGCCCGCCCATGGTTTCTTCCAGAAACTTGTTACTCGCCACGCCCAGGCCAAGAACCATACCCAACACGACAGAAATTCCGTAGCCGATCAATACCCGCCGCATGCTGACGGCAATCGCGATCCAGAAGCTGTGATCCTGAAAGCCCGCGTAGAGCGCCTCGCCGACCCCCCACGGCGTGGGAAACAAATACGGCGGCCAGATCTTCAACTCGGCGAGAAGCGTCCACAAACCGAACAATCCGCCGTAGAAAATGACGTAGCGGCCAACGCGCTTCATTGTTCTGCCCCCGGTTCCACGTGTGGTCTGATTCCTTCGTTGTACTCGACTTCAAGTGAGCGGTTGATTTCCTCGCGCAGTTCTTGGAGGACTTCGCCCGCCGTCTTGGCGACAGTGGCATCCTCCAAATGACGTGGGCGTGGCAGGCCGATGAGAAACTCGCGCTTGATTCGTCCCGGACGGAAGGTGAACAGCACCACGCGATCGCCCAGCCGGACCGCCTCGCGCACGTTATGCGTAACGAAGATGATGGTACGTCCGGTTTCCGTCCAGATGCGCTCCAGTTCATCGTGCAGCAGGTCGCGGGTTTGCGCGTCCAGCGCGGCGAAGGGCTCATCCATCAGCAGGACATCCGGTTCCGTCGCCAGCGCTCGGGCCAATGCCACGCGCTGCCGCATGCCGCCCGACAGCTGGTGGGTGTAGCTGTCTTTGAACTGCGACAAGTGCACCAGCCGCAGGTAGTACTCCGTCTTCTCGCGGCGCTCCGCCTTCGACATTCCTTTCATCTTCATACCGAACTCGACGTTCTCCCCCACCTTCAGCCAGGGAAAAAGGCCGAGTTCCTGGAAGATGAGAATGCGATCCGTACCCGGACCATCCACCACCTCGTCATCCACCAGAACACTGCCTGAGGTCGGCTGGTGAAGGCCGGCGATCAAATGCAGCAGCGTGGACTTACCGCAGCCGGACGGGCCGACAATACAGACAAACTCGCCGGGATTTACCTTTAGATTGATGTGATCGAGCGCCAGAAGCCGCTTTCCGCTGCTTGTTTTGTAACTGAGCGAAAGCTCTCGCAGTGACACCTTGGGAATTCCGTTCGTGTCGAGGGGGCGCAGCGGTAGCACCGCCGGTTCCTCTCCGGCTTTCCAGCGGCTTGCCCGCGCGGGATTTCTGGGCTCGTCTGTGAGAGGTTGTGGAACCGTTGTCATGGGATGGCCTTCTTTCCCTTTTCTGCCAGCACCTGGTTCAACAAAGTCAAATCGTAGAGTCCGGACAAATCGGGCATCTGGCGGCCCAGGAAACCGGCATCGAACGCGGAGCGGGCGGACGTCAGCAAGGTGTTGCGCAGCGGATCGTAGGTGACCTCGATGCGGGTGAACGCCTCATCCAGCAGGCCGGCGGAAAGCGCCTTGCCGGTCTCTTTCTGAATCTGCTGGTTGAGCAGCTTCTTGGCTTCCGGCAGATGTCCATTGATCCAATCCGTCAGTTCCACATTGGCGCGAATCCAGTTCTTCACCAGGTCCGGATGCTCTTGCAGGAACTTCTTGCTCACGATCAGATTGGTCACCACGAACTGCCCTTTTGGCCACAGGTCGCGTTCATCCAGAAACAAGCGCCCGTTGCCGTCGCGTATGAGGCGCGTGGCCCACGGCTCGGGTGCCCAGGCCGCATCGAGCTCCTTCTTCAGGAAGAGCGTGAGCTGATCGGGATTGGCCATGGGCATGACTTGCACATCGCCGCCCTTGTCGGTGGACTTCATGCCATGAGCTTTCAGCCACGCCCGCAGCGCCACGTCTTGCGTGTTTCCCTGCTGCGGCGACGCTACCTTCTTGCCGTGAAAGTCCTCCGGCTTTTCAATGCCAGCATCGGCGCGCACCACCAGCGCCGCCCCGCCGCTGGCCGAGCCAGCCACCACTCGCAGCGCTTCTCCTTGGGAGCGCACATATCCGGTGATGGTGGGATTGGGGCCGATGTAGGTCATGTCGATGGCACCAGCAAATAGCGCTTCGATGGCCGAGGGTCCGGCGTTAAAGGTTTTCCAATCGATCTTCACATTGGGGCCCATGGCCTTCTCGAAATACCCGTTCGCCTTGCCCACCATGGGTTGAGGGTGGGTGATATTGGGAAAGGCCCCAACGCGGATCACCGTTTGAGCAAACCCATGGATTGCAACAGCCAGGACCAGACCCAGCGCCGCCAGAACTCTCTTAGTCATTTTTTCCCTTACTCACGTTCCCATGGACCACCATGGGAAGAACCCCCGCCGCTTCCCCTTTTTTCTTGCGCCGCTTGCCCGGCTGGGATGATTTTGGGCCCACGATGTCGGCCAGCGTGGTGTGCTCCAGGATCTTTGCAGCGGCGTCGCGCACTTCGAGGAACACCTTATACAGCGCGCGGTGCTCGGCGTCACGATCGATCAAGCTGCGCAGTTGTTCGGCGTCGGCAAAGGGCGCCAGAGGACCGTCAATCAGGCGGATGATTTCGCTGAGATGAATCTCGCCCGGAGGACGCCGCAACTGGTAGCCGCCCTTGGCCCCGCGCACACTTTCCACCATGCGCGCATTCTTCATTTCCAGCAGGATCAGCTCCAGAAATTTCTCCGGCAGTCCTTCTTCGTAAGCGATATCACGAATGCGGATGGCGCCCTGGTTGTAGTGGCGGGCCAGCATCATCATGGCTTGCAGCGCGTACAGTCCTTTTTGCGAGATCTTCATGCCGAATATAATCCCATAAAGTCTATGCGTTTACTAGACTTTATTGACGTAGCGGACATTTGCAATCTCGGTGCCAGCTCCATCCTTTCGCTGAGTTAATGCAACATATTTGGTATCAGTTAGTTACAAGAACGTCTTCGCTTCGCTTGAGGACGGGGATATGCACCCGCTTGCAGTTTGGCTGCAGGCTTTTGCCGCGCCGCAACTCACCGGGGATGAGGGGAACAGAGTCCGCAAAGAGTCTCCCAACAGAATCTCTTCGCGTACGTCGCGCCCCTTTGCGATCTTTGCGGTTAGGTTTTTCTTCGCTGGATTGGAAGGGTCTATTGGCTGCCGTCGGCGCTGACGCGCAACACTTGCATGGTGATGTTGTCGGGGCCGCCGCGCTGTTTTGCGGTCTGCACCAGTTCGCGGCAGGCCTCCTGCGGATTCTTGGAACTGACCACGCTACGGATTTCGTCGTCGTGAACCACGCCCCAAAGTCCATCGGTACACAATACCAACACATCCCCCGCGTCGAGAGCTACCGGTTGCTCGGGAGTTTCTGGCGCGATCTCGGAGCCCGCTCCCAAGGCGGCAGTAAGAATGTGCCGCTGGGGATGAGACTCGGCCTCTTCCGAACTGATGACCCCGTGTTCCACCAGGCGGCTGACGTAGGAGTGATCGTGGGTAAGGCGGGAAATGCTCCCATTTCGCACCAGGTACAAGCGGCTGTCGCCGACGTGCGCATAATAGAGTTGATTGCCGAGCAAAGCGATGGCGGTGCAGGTAGTACCCATGCCGTGAAGAGCAGCACGTTCGCTGGCCAACTCCTGGATCCGTTGGTGCGCCGAGAGAAATGCGCTGACCAACAAGGCCTGCGGCTCGGAATCGGGAGTACCGGCGTAAACCTCCTCGATGGTCTCCACTGCCAGGCGGCTGGCTTCCTGGCCACCCTCATAACCACCCATGCCGTCGGCGATGATGGCCAGCCTGCCTTTACTCTGGAACTGGTCGTCGTCGGCCGGCTCCCAGTAGGAGTACCGATCTTCGTTGTTTTCTCGGTGGCAGCCAATATCGCTCAGGCCGGCCATTTCAATCCCGGGACGAATCCGCATGACACCTCGCGCGCTTCTTCCGTTTTTCTTCCAGGACAGCATTGTGCCTCGCACCGCAGACTACCAAACCGGGGAGACTGCAGGGAGCAAAGTCAGAGCCGATCCGTTTGGCCAGGAGAAGCCACGTCGTACGTACGTTGCCAGACTGGAAAGCCGCCCCGCGCACCGCAACCGCTTTGGATTATACCGGACATTGCAGTTCCCCTCACCACAGCGGCCAGCAGTGGCGCAGCTAGCCCCACCTCCCTCTTGACGTCGTCCCGAAACCCGGCGCACTTCAGCCGGGTGAGGAGACCTCCCCGGTTGTGGCAGGTGACATTTGTCACCCGCCCGCAGTGATGATCTCCACTGGTGCAGAAACTGTGGTTCCGCCATCATGGACTGGCTTGCGGGACAGGGTTGTCCGGCAAGCACGAGGGAATCGAAGATGATCGCGACGTTACCGGAAAGCTCAGCCAGAGAGCGCGCCACCGGCGCACCCGTGGTCGCCCGTCTGCACGGCGTCAGCAAGAACTATGGAGAAATCAAGGCCCTCCGCCAGGTGGACTTCAACATCCACGCGGGAGAACTGGTGGCGCTTCTCGGGCCCAATGGTGCCGGCAAGACCACGGCTGTCAAACTGTTTCTCGGGCTGGCCAAGCCCAACCAGGGCACAGTCAGCGTTTTTGGCGGAAATCCCGTTCACCCCGAAGTGCGGGTGCGGACCGGCGCCATGCTACAAGTGTCCCGCGTGCCGGAGACGCTGCGCGTGCGCGAGCACATTGACCTGTTCTCCAGCTACTATCCGGAGCCGTTACCAATCTCTGAGACCCTGTCCATAGCCGGCCTGGAAACCATCAAGGACCGTCTCTTCGGCGACCTCTCCGGCGGGCAGAGACAGCGAGTCCTGTTTGCGCTGGCCCTCTGTGGCGATCCCGATCTGCTGTTCCTCGACGAACCCACCGTCGGGCTCGACGTGGAAGCCAGACGAGTCCTGTGGGAGCAGATCCGCAAGCTGGTGGCCCGTGGCAAAAGCGTGCTCCTCACTACCCACTATCTGGAGGAAGCCGATGCCCTGGCCGACCGCATCGTGGTGATCCATCAAGGCGCCATCATCGCCGAAGGCACTCCGTCCGAAATCAAAGCCCAGACCGCCGGAAAGAAAATTCGCTGCGTAACCCGGCTTGAGTTGGATGCGGTGCGCCGCCTTCCCGGAGTGCTGGAGGTACACCAGGATCGCGAGGCCCTGGAGATCCACACGGCCGTAGCCGAACCCATCATCCGCGAACTTCTGGCCCGTGATGCCTCGCTCTCCGGCATCGAGGTCACCAGCGCCGGCCTGGAAGAGGCGTTCCTGGCGCTGACCCGGGACGACAACGGTAAAACCGCCGCGTGACAGCACGGTGTTTTTGTAGAGACGCAGCTTGCTGCGTCTAGCCCGCTGAGAGAGGTAAATGAAATGGCCACTGCTTCCACGACACTGACGAGCTCCGCAGCCCAGCGCCCGCTCGGCCACATGCTGAGGATCTACCTCAAGGAAGCCAAGTACGAATTCCTGAAAAACCTGCGCCTGCGCGCCTACTCGGTCTCCACCATCTTCTTCCCAGTGATGTTCTACATTCTCTTCGGCCTGGTGCTGGGGAGAAACACCATCGGGGGGCTGAGTACCAGCGCGTATCTGATCGCCACCTACAGCACCTTCGGAGTGATGGGCGCCTCGTTGTTCGGCACCGCGGCTGCCCTGGCGGCGGAGCGCGGCCTGGGATGGTTGCAGGTGAAACGCGCCAGCCCAATGCCTCCGTTTGCCTACTTCGCCGGCAAGGTCATCATGAGCATGATATTCAGCACAACCGTCGTGATGCTACTGCTCTTGCTGGGATTCACCTTCGGCGGGGTGCACATGGGGCTGTCCCAGACCGCGCAACTGGTAGCCACCCTGGTCGTGGGCTCGCTTCCCTTCTGCACCATGGGTCTGGCGATTGGCTATTTCGCCGGTCCAAACTCCGCCCCCGCCACCATCAACATGATTTATTTGCCGCTGTCGTTCTGCTCCGGCCTGTGGGTTCCGTTGATGTTTCTGCCCAAGCTGATGCGTGATTTCGCCAGATTTCTCCCGCCGTATCACCTCTCTCAGCTCGCTCTGGGAATCGTGGGTGCGGGGCGGCATGAGTCGAACTGGACCCACTGGGAGTACCTCATCGGATTCAGTGTGCTCTGCCTGGGCGTGGCCCGCTTCGGCTTCCAGCGCGACGAGGGGAAGATGTATGGTTAACCAGACACTAGCAGGCTGGACCCTGGTTGTGATCGCCCTCGTCCTTCTGCTGGCCTTCGGCAACCTCGCCCTGCTTGCCATTCTGGTGCCCGTCTCCATTGTCGTGGGTTACGGAATCGCAAGATTAGGCGAAAATAGGGGCAGGCTGACCACTGGCCTGAAAAAGGGGTAGCCCGGAGCTGCAATGGCATATTGCGTCAGAAAAGCAGACTACGGCTGGACGCCATTTATCTGGCTGTTCTACCTGGTCTTCTTTTTCTTCCATCCGATTTATGACCACGTCGGCTGGAAAGAATGGACGGCCACGTCCGTCGCCGCCGTGGTGTTCGTAGCTCTGTACTTCGCTGTGTTCTTTACCGACCAGCGCTACTGGAAGTTCCTCAGCATCGCTGCCATCGTTTTGCTGGGCGTCGGTTTTGCCCCCTTCAACGAAGGCGCGTCTGTCTTTTTTATTTATGCAGCCAGCTTCCTCGCCTTCGTTACCGAGGCCCGCACCGCCATCAAGCTGCTGGTCGCGCTGTTGGCCTTGGCAGCAGTGGAAGCCTGGCTCCTCCACCTGCCTAGCCCGTTCTTGATTACAGTCATTATCATTTCGATTCCGGTCGGCGCCGCCAACATCTACTTTGCCCAGAGAAACCGTGCCAACGAAAAGCTGCGTCTGGCGCAGGAAGAAATTGAGCATCTGGCCAAGGTCGCCGAGCGCGAGCGCATCGCTCGCGACCTGCACGACGTGCTCGGGCACACGCTTTCAGTGATCATCCTGAAGTCTGAGCTTGCCGGCAAATTGATCGACCTGGACCCCGCCCGCGCCAAGGCGGAAATTCGCGATGTGGAGCAGACCTCCCGCGAGGCCCTGGCCGAGGTGCGCAGCACCATCCGCGGTTACCGCGCCTACAGCCTGGAAGAAGAACTCAAGCAAGCCCGCTCCGCCCTGGAAACCGCCGGCGTCACGGTAAAAGCCGAGTCGGCCGCCGTAGCGCTCACCCCTGCCCAGGAGAGCGTGGTCGCTCTGGTGGTACGCGAAGCCGTCACCAACGTTGTCCGTCATGCCCACGCTCGCAATTGCACGTTGCGCCTGGCGCCGAGCAACGGGAACTGCCGGCTGGAAATTCAGGACGACGGCCGCGGCGGCTTTCAGATTGAGGGCAACGGCCTGCGCGGTATGCGCGAACGCATCGAAGCCCTGGGGGGAACGCTGGTGCGCGAGACCAGCGCCGGAACCCGCCTGATGATCGAGTTCCCCCTGACTCCACCCAAAGAGAACGGCAGCCATTGAGTCCCTCGGTCAAAGACGCCCGCAAAGCCATCCGCGTGGTGATTGCCGAGGACCAAGGCATGGTGCTTGGGGCCCTCGCCGCGCTGCTGGAGATCGAAGGCGACATTGCCGTCGTCGGTCAGCTCCGCAACGGAAAAGAAGCCCTGGCCGCCGTGCTCACCCAGAAGCCGGACGTCTTCATCACCGACATCGAAATGCCGGAGATGACCGGCCTCGATGTCGCCGCCGAACTCAAGCGCCGCCGCACGGGGACCCGCGTCATCATTCTGACCACCTTCGCCCGCGCCGGCTACCTGCGCCGCGCGCTCGAAGCAGGAGCGTCAGGATATCTGCTAAAAGACATGCGCGCCCAAGAACTTGCCGACGCCGTACGCCGCGTGCAACGCGGCCTGCGGGTGATCGATCCCGAGCTGGCCGCCGAAGCCTGGGTCGAGCCCGACCCGCTCACCGATCGCGAGCGCCAGGTGCTCCGCCTCGCCGGCGACGGCATGTCCAGCACCGACATCGCCGGAGAACTCGGCCTCTCCGAAGGCACAGTACGCAACTACTTATCTGAAGCCATCAGCAAAATGGGCGCCAGCAACCGCGTAGAAGCCGCCCGCCTAGCCCGTACCAAAGGCTGGCTGTAGCTGCAGCGCCGCCGTAGCCGTAGCGCCGGCGTCCCGCCGGCCACCACGAGTTGGGTGGCGCAGCGCTCTAACCCCGCGAAGAAGTGCCTTCCAAGGGCTGAGGCCTCTAGCCCCTCCCGGGTACCTGCTTTTGGGCGGCGCAGCGCTTTAGCGCTGCGAATAGATGCCTTCTAATGACCAGGGGGGCTTTAGCCCCTGAGGTACCTGCGTTGGGGTGGCCGGCGTCCCGCCGGCGCTACAGCCAAACCCCAAACTCTTCCCGTAACACCTGCCCGCACTCCTCTTCCGTCAGCATCCTCTCCGACCGCTGCCCCGCCCGCGTCACGATCAGCTTCCTGTCCGCCAAGGTAATCCGCCCGTCCGCCGTCGCCCGGGTGCACACGCTCTTCCTCGTAAACGGAGACTCCGGCGAGGTCTGGTGGTAGTGGCACATCGCCGAAAAATCTTCCAGGCGCCGTGCCACCAGGCTGAATGAATACTCCCGCTTCCACTGCCCGCCGGGCTCCATCCTTTCGACGTGCAGCGACCCATCTTCTTCGACGATGCGGAAGCTGCGTCCATCTTGCACCTGCTCCGTCCCCACTTCCAGCCGCAGCGGATCGAGGAAGGAGTCGCCAAAGCCGACGTCGGCGAGCCAGGGCTGATCGAGCTCAACGCGCAGAGTTAGATGATCGAACTCCGGCCCTTTGCTGCCGTCCGCGCGCGGCACTCGCGCCGAGAGTAGCGTGACTCCGAATCCCAAAGCACGCAACAGTGCCGCGAACGCTCCATTCATCTCATAGCAGAACCCGCCGCGTCTTTGCCCGACGATTTTCTCCAGGATCCGGTCCTCATCGCAGCCGATTTCGCGTTTGCGCGCAATATCAAGGTTTTCGAACGGGACCGTCATCAGATGAGCGCGATGCAGCCCACGCAGGCTCTCCTCCCCGGGCGCAAGCCGCCCGGTGTAGCCAATCCGCGCCAGATAGTTGCTGAGGATCTCAGGCGTCACACTCTGAAGATGCAACAAGCCGCCCGCTGGATGCGGCTGGTTCCCGCTTTGCTGTGGAACGCCTTGCGATGACGTGTAGAATCGTGCCAGAAAACCGTGACTGGCCGAATACTATCTCATTACGAGGTGTTAGAGCCGCTGGGCGCCGGCGGCATGGGTGAGGTGTATCGCGCCCGCGACACGCGGCTGAATCGCGATGTGGCCATCAAGATCCTGCCCACCGATCGCCCTTTCAGCGAAACTGCCCGCCGCCGCTTCCAGCGCGAGGCCATGGCCGCCTCCGCCCTGAACCATCCCAACATCATCACCATTTATGAAATCGATTCGCAGGACAACGTCGATTTCATCGCCATGGAGTACGTGCGCGGCTTCACTCTGGATTCTTTGCTGAAGAAGGGCAGCCTGAGCCTCCACCAGGTGCTGCGCTATGCGGTGCAGATTGCCGATGCGGTAGCCAAAGCACACAGCGCCGGCATTATTCACCGCGACCTCAAGCCCGGCAACGTGATGGTCACCGACAGCGGGCTGGTCAAGGTGCTCGATTTCGGCCTGGCGAAGTTCGATCCTACGCAGTCGCAAGAGCCCACGGACGCCGGAACCGACACAACGCAGTTGACCATGCCCGGCATGACCTCGGGCACTCTGGCGTACATGTCGCCGGAGCAGGCGCGCGGCGCTCCCGTGGATGCCCGCTCCGACATCTTCTCGCTCGGCTCATTACTATTCCAGTTGCTCACCGGAGAACTGCCCTTTGCTGGCACGAACTACATGGCCATGCTGCACAACATCCACTTCAACCCTCCCAAGAATCTGATGAGTCTCCGCTCTGACCTTCCGGAGTCCCTGGTTTCCCTGATCTCCTGCATGCTGGAGAAAGACGTCCGTAAACGCGTTCAAACCATGGCAGAGGTAGCCACGCAACTCCGCTGGATTGCCCGAGAGCAGCAGATGTCGCTTTCGGAAGAACCCGCTATGCTGCCCACGATGTGTTCCTTTGTACCGCCCCGGCGGTTGGGACCTCGCTGGTACCAGAAGCGTCGGGTACGGATGGCCGCTGGTCTGCTGGTGGCGGTAGTCCTTGTCGGCATCGCGGGCAGAGTGTCTTTCAAGCGCTTCAGCATCACGCAGCACACCACGGGGCAGCAGGGCAGGGTTCAGGAACCGGCCGTCGAGGACAATCCTTACGCGCTGTACAAGAGTGCGCGCGACTCCCTGGATCACTATGACCGCCGGGGTGCAACCGATCGGGCCATCCGGCTGCTGCAGCGCGCGGTGCAACTCGATCCCAATTCGGCCGTCAGTTATGCGGCTTTGGCCGAGGCCTATTTCCACAAGAACCGGGACAATCCCGACCCGCAGTGGGTAAAGCTCACCTCCGATTCCGTCAACCAGGCCATGCAACTGGACGGGTATCTTGCGGCGGCCCATGTCTCAGCCGGGCTGTCCGCAATGCAGCAAGGCAAGTGGGACGATGCGGAGAAGGAGTTCCGCCATGCCAGCGACCTTGATCCCAAGAGTTCTGTCCCGCACCGCTGGCTGAGTGCGCTTTACGACAAGACCCAAAAGTTCGATCAGGCAAAAGGGGAGTTGAAGCGCGCTCTCGAATTGGATCCCCAGGACTGGAGAATCTACATGGAGATGGGACTGAACTCCTACCTCGGGGCCGATTACAAGGGTGCAGCTTCCAGTTGGGAGCAAGCATTGAAGCTCGAACCTGACAACGTACCGGCGCTGCAGAACCTGGGTGCGGTGTACCAGATGCTGGAACGCAGTGACGATGCGGCCGCGGCACTCCAGCACGCGCTGGAGATCGAGCCCAACGCCGACACCTATAACAATCTGGCTAATCTACGTTTCTTTCAAGGCCGCTACTCCGACTCGGTGGCGGCATTCGAGAAAACGGTGGAGCTGAGCGCCAACAGTTACGACTCTTGGGGAAATCTGGGCGATGCCTACCGCTGGACGCCCGGCGATGCCGACAAGGCCAAGCAGGCTTACCGGCGTGCCATTGATCTGATCCACGATGAGATCCAGAAGAATCCCAACGACCTCGACCTGCGCGCCACACTGGCGAGTTATCTGGCGAAGAGTGGAGACAAAGAAAGCGCCCTCAAGGAACTCAAGCCAGTAGAACAGGCGAGTAAGAAGGAGGCGCTGACCTGGTACCGGTCCGCCGTCATCTATGAGCTTTGCGGGCAGCGGGACAAGGCGCTGCAAGCGTTGCTGTCGGCAGTGAAAGCGGGCGAGAGCCTGCGCGACATCAAGAACGATCCCGAACTGACATCCTTGCGCACCGATCCCCGGTATCACCTCGAGATCTTGGACGCCTCCACCCAGGCCGGCCAACCCAAGCGCTGAGGTTTTTCCATTAAATTAGGTTGCTCGCCGATGACCCGGGGGTATACTAGGACGCCTCGTAGCGCTCTCCCCAAAGGCCCCAGCACTTCTTGGTCGGTACGGATGAAGAACAAATCTTCCAGCAAGGAGACCGTATGCCCCAAGTCTACATGCTCAATTTAGGTTTCACGCTGCTGGCCGGAACGTCCTACGCTCCCAACGGCAGCTTCTTGCCCTATAACGGAAACCAGTCACCGGCGCCGCCGGTTCTGCAAACTTCGTGCGCCTGGTTAAACTACAACGGCTCCTCATTCCCCGCGTGGGCCACCGACACTTGCCAGCAACTGAGCGATGCTATCATCGGCACCACCTGGGCCGTGAAGCAGCCGGATTACAGCCCTACCAGCACTTTCCTGGGCGCTGACGCAGGGGACTTCGTGCTAGTGCGGATTTATACCGGCGACGGCAGCCAACAATACAAGTTGCGGGTCGGTATTGTGTTCGGTAACGGATCGGACGCACCAACCCAGGGCAACGTAGTGCAGTCACCTCTCAACTTGGCTGCCGGGGTAGCGCGTTCGGTGATTGACTTCCCCGACATTGGCGCCGCCAACTATACGCCTTCCAGCGCCGGCAGCTGGGTTTACCTGCTCGGGCAGCTGCACGGCTCCCTAGCCTCGTACAGCCTGAACGCCGGAGCCACCATTTACGATCCGGTAAGCGGAAAAACCTACTCCCTGGGCCACGATCCCACGCTGAAGGTAGTCGGGACGGTGCCGAAAGTGAGCAGAGTGGCGTAACGCTCCGCGCTCCAGTTTGTTCGAAAGCGGGTGGTCCGAGCTGGGCAACCCCCACCCGCTTTATTCGATTCTGTCCTTCTTCTCCAAGTTGTGCTTGGCGCACAGAATTTGTATGTTCTTCGGATCCCTTGACGACCCACCCTGTGAGTAAGGGATAACGTGGTCGAAATGCAGGTTTTCTTTGCTCCCACACAGTACGCACTCGCCTTTGTCGCGCTTCCAGACTTCGAGCTTTACGGCTGATGGGATCACGCGATCATGGTCAGTTTCTGCACTGACACGCCCCGAAAGCTCCCGCGGCGCGTCCACGATTTCCAGCTTGAACTTGAACACCTGACGATAACCCGACGTCTCCTCCCATGCGTCGACTAGTCTGAACAATCCGTTATAGACCCATATGCCAGGCCTGATCTTTTCAAAAACCCTGACGCTTTCGGCCTCGGCTTTCCCGGACCTGAATCGTCGCACAGCGTCCATGAAAAGCCCGTTTTGCGTCAGTCGGCCGCTAGGCTGGAACTCTGGTTGATCGACCGTCTTTGGATCCGGCCCATCCTTAGTGCGCGAAACATCGTGCCCCTCATAAACGATGACCTTTCCGCCTTGCTCCACTCGATCCGCATATGGAGCACCAGGTCGCAGACTCATCAGGATTAAACTCTCGTCGTTTCTAAGACGAAAGTTCATTCCCCGCTGGAGGTTGACTCCAAGTTCAGCGCACATCTCGATATAGGAAACGACGTCGCCCGGGCTAATCATCGTCCGTTAACCGGATGGGATGGAAAAACTGACTTCGGCTTAGGTGACAGCTTTATCGGAATACTTCCAGCAGGTCAATGCTAAAGGCTGTCTATAACGGCCTCGGGCCCCACGTTTCGCAATTTCCGAACGTGCACTGGCCACCACACTATCCTCGGAGCGGATTCACCACACGGATGGGGCCGTAATTTTGGCCAGCGGCCAGGTCTTCGGAATAAAGCACAGTGGCACCGGCCGTCTCGGCGGCGCGCAGGATCAGCGCGTCCCAGAAGGAAATCTTGTAGCGCGCCTCCAGTTCCAGCGCCTGCAACACCGCCTCGGCGCCATTCACCACTACCTCCCAGCTTAGGTAGTCCTGGATCAGGCAGCGGATCTCCTCCAGTGAAAGCGGGTGCCCCGCTTTGCGGCGCAGGCTCACGCAGAGTTCCTGCAGCACCTGGGTGCTCAACACGCCGTTCCCGGACCGCCACAACTGCTCGACCAGCGCCCGCGCTCGGTCATGCTTTACGCCCGCCGCGCGGTCGTGCGCGTACACCAGGATGTTGGTATCCAAGAAGTATTTATCGCTCATGCAGTTCGTCGCGCGAACTAGGACGTCTCCACTGCAGGTCGAAGCCTTCGCGGAGGCGGGCCAGCGCCCGCTTTCTCGCGCGCTCGTAGGCGGTCCGTTCGCGCACGATTTTCTCCAGGCGCGCTGCCAGCAGGGCGCTGATCGACGTGCCTTCTTCCGCCGCCAGGATGCGCACCTCGCGCAACAGATCCGCGTCGAGTTTCAGGGTGATGTTCCTTTTCATCTTATTAGCACACATTCACGTGCAGCACCATTATACGTGCGGTCTTGAAAACGGGTCAAGTGTGGCCGGCGGACGCCGGCGCTACTGCTTTGGCTGAGGTCTGAGGTCCGAGGTCCGAGGTCCACTCCTACACCGGTAGTTCTTCCTGCAACCACCCCGCCACCTCGGGCTTCGGCTCCGCCGTCAGGTCCAGCACCAGCTTTTCGAGCACCAGCCGTTTGCTGGGTGGGTTGGAACGCAGCGCGAGATCGGTCTTGGCGACCAAGCGGATCGCTCGGGTGAGTTCGCGTCTTGATTTGTAGCGGCGGGCTTGCTTGATGATGTCGTCGGCCGCAAATGGAGGCACGCGGAATCCCTGCCACAAGGCCGCCCACAGCATGCGCTGGTCGCGCACGTTGCGCTCCAGAATTACCAGCATCTGGCGAAACGTCTTTGCCAGCATGTAAAGGTGGCCGATGGCGGCTTCGTCGCCGTCGCCTGTGCTCAGGATGGCATCGAGCATCTCCAGGGCGCGCACCCGGTCTTTGGCGGAAATGGCGTCGGTCAGTTCATACAAGGTCCGCTGCTTCGCCGCCAGCACCATGGTTTCCACGTCGCCC
>JAIQET010000090.1 GCA_020073645.1 Terriglobia bacterium
AAAGTCGATGTCCGCGGGCCCTTTATCCTTCAGCGGGGTGTCCACCCCCGGGTAGAGGACCACGGGTCTCAGGTTGATGTACTGGTCCAGTTCGAAGCGGGCCCGCAGCAGGATGCCTTTCTCCAGGATGCCCGGGGCCACGTCGGGGTGGCCGATGGCCCCCAGATAGAGGGCCTTGAACTGCCGCAATTCCTGAATGACTGAGTCCGGCAGGGTTTCGCCGGTGCGCTTGTAGCGCTCGCCGCCCAGGTCGTAATAGGTGTAGTCGAATTTGATCCCCGCCGGGCCGGCCACGGCATTGAGCACCTTGATCCCTTCGGCCACCACTTCCGGGCCGGTGCCGTCTCCGGGGATGACTGCGATGCGATGAGTCATGCTGATTTAGCCTCCAAACCTTTCTTCAGATGCGCCATCAGGCCGCCGTCCGCCAGCAGTTCCTGCATGAACGGCGGGATGGACTGGCTCAAGTATTTTTTCCCCGTGGCGAGGTCGGTGATCACCCCGGTGTTAAGATCCACGCTGATGTCGGCGCCGCCGGCGATCTCGGCCGCGGCCTCCGGGCACTCCAGGATAGGCAGGCCCATGTTGAAGGAGTTGCGGTAGAAGATGCGGGCGAAACTCCCGGCGATCACCCCGGCCACCCCCGCGGCCTTCAGGGCTACCGGGGCGTGCTCCCGGGAGGAGCCGCAGCCGAAGTTTTTGCCGGCCACGATGAAGTCCCCGGGCTTCACTCTATTCACAAACTCCGGGTCCGCGTCCTCCATGGCGTGTTTGGCCAGCTCGTGCGGATCCGAGGTGTTGAGATAGCGGGCCGGGATGATCTCGTCGGTGTTGACGTCGTCCCCGAATTTATGCACCTTGCCTGTGAGTTCCATTTCGACCTTCCTCGGGTTTGTATCCCTACAGCGGAATTAGTAATATTAACCTGAAGAATTCGGAAAATTCAAGGGCATTGTGGCTAACCTCCACAATGAAACAATGATTCACCACAGAGGCACGGAGGTCACAGAGATAAGGATTCTCCCGAAGGCACAATCCTTTTTATTTTTCTCTGTGTCCTTCGCGTCTCTGTGGTTAAAATAAACACCATGCCGCCGCCGGAAAAACTCTTCGTCTATGAAATCCAGGGCCGGGTCCAGCCCCCCGGGGCCCTCACCGGGGAGGACTTCCTGGGTTCCTGGCGGGAGGGGGAGTATACTTACCTGTTCTTCAGCCGGCCCATGGCAGAGCAGGTAACAGCCTGGCTAGCGACGGCGCCGGAGGGCCGCTATTCTTCGGAGACCTTCCTCAATTACGCCGACTGGGAGGCGGGCCAACCTTTGAAGGCCACGTCCATGGCGGGCTTCCATCTATGTCCGGTGTGGGAGACCCCCGAGCCGGCCCCCGGGGAGATCGTCCTCCGCCTGGAGCCGGGCCTGGCCTTCGGCTCCGGCTACCACCCCACCACCCGGCGTTGCCTGGAGTTGCTGCGCCGGGTCTATGAGCTGGACGCCCCCGCCCGGGTCCTGGACCTGGGCACCGGCACCGGCATCCTGGCCCTGGCGGCCCTGGCCCTGGGGGCCAGCCGGGTGGTGGCGGTGGAATACAACGACCTGGCGGTGCGCACCGCGGCCCGGAACCTCAGGCACAACCAGCGGCAAAGCCAGGTCCTCCTCATCCAGGGCGACGCCCGGCACTTCGCCTACCCGGCCGCCGACCTGGCCCTGGCCAACATCCACCTGGACGTCCTGCTGGACCTGCTTAAGATCCCTGAATTTCTCCATAAAAAATGGTACATCTTCTCCGGTATCCTGGGGACCCAGATGGACCGCTTCCTGGCGGCGCTCCAGTCGTCGCCCCTTAAGCCCCTGGAAGTCCGGGATGAAAACCTCTGGTTCACGGTTCTGGCCGGAAAAGTTTAACCACAGAGACCCAGAGGACACAGAAAAAAAGAAAAAATAATGATTTTGTCTGTGGCAAAATCATTATTCTCTGTGCTCTCTGTGCCTCCGTGGTGAATTTTAAATAAAAAAAGCCCCGGGCCTGAAGGAGCCCGGGGCTTCAGTTTCTGGCCGATTAACGGTTTAATGCTGGCCCGGGAAAAAGGTTTGGCTTATCCAGACAAAGACAAATAACAGGATAATCCCCAGGCCGATGCTATAGGCGATGAGCTTTTTCTCCACCGGCAGCAACGGCTCATACTCCATCTTTTTTAATTCTTCCACCAGCCGGGGTTCTTCTGCGGCCGGCACTACCGGTTCTTCTTCAGGGGGCAATACCGTTTGTTCGGACATGTCTGCCTCCTTTCAGGTTAACCCGCTATAGGCGGTTTGATGCCGTGGAAAAAGATCCAGGAAATCGCCAGGCCGACCCAGATGATGAAGCCGAACAGGCACAGGAGATAGACCGCGGCCAGTCTGCCGATGCCTTCTTCCCAGAGCTTCTTGAAATTAGAGATCACCCCGATGGTGAAGAAGGTCAGCGCCGCCACAGTTCCTCGACGGGCGCGTCCAGGAAAACGATGGGAAATCCGGTAGCTTCGAGAAGCGTGGCGTTTTCCGGTTGGGCAAACGCTCCTCCACCCAGGGCTACGACTCGGGGAGAAGAGCCGAGACTGGCGAGCAATTCGCGGAGGGCTTCATGCTCCGCAACTCGGAATGCCGATTCCCCAGCCGAGCGAAAGATCTGCGCGATGGTTTGTGCCTCCCGAGCCTGGATACGGTCGTCGAGATCCTCGAACCGCCAGCCCAACTGGCGGCCCAAAGCTTGCCCGACACAGGTTTTCCCGGCGCCCATGAATCCCACCAGGAACACCACTCCTACCCGTGGAACAGGCTCACGCGCAGCCGAATTGACCTCGCGGTCGGAGCCGGGTCTGGTCCTCATGCGTGCCGGATTGCCGGACTGCTGCGAACCCGCCCGGCCTGATTTTTCAGCGTTTCTTGAGGTGGATTTTACCACTGAAGGAAAGCAGCTTCACCGAAGAAGCCGCCCGGCCGACCGTACCCGCGAAGGCACTCCCCGCCTTGACGGCGAAGGGTGTGTGCTTGGGCTCCAGGGGGAAGTCGTTCTCCACATGTCCCCGGATCGAACGCGCGGTCACGTCAATCGAGGCGTCGCCTGGGGCCGTGGCCTCGATATCACCACTGTGGCTGGTGAGGAAGTACTCGCCCGCAGCGCCGAAATCGCCGTCGTAGTGGATCCTGCCGCTGCTGGAGTTGACCTGCACCAAGGGGCCGTTCACCGAATTCAGGGTGACGTCGCCGCTGACTGAGGTGATTTCTACGTGCCCATCCTGGATGTTGGTCAGGATGACCGGACCATTGAGAGTCCGGACGTGGACATGGGCATCGCTGATGTCGCGCACGTCCACCTTGGCGGTGGCGCCTTCCAGGGTCACATCGCCGTGCAGTTTCTCGGCACTGAGCGGGCCGGTAGTGGAATGCAGGGTCACGCTGGCATCGGGGGGCACCTGCACTTCGTACTCTACCCGCCCATTGTCAGAGTTGGCCCCGGGGAGCAAGTGAGAGAGGATATCCACCCGGTTACCGCTCTGACTTTGGTCAACCTCGACCTTGTCGGAATGAATCGTAGCCGTGACCAGCACCTGGTTGCCGGGGGCAGGCTTCACTGAAATGGGACCGTATTGGTTCGTGATGGTGACGCTGGACCGGGCGCGCACGGTGTAGCGGTACTCCTTGCGTGCTTGACCGGCACCCAAGGCGACTGCGGCAACGATTGCCACTGCGATTATCCTTGCGGCGCGCTGCCTGCTAGTCATCGTAGTGCCTCCCCCGCGATTCGTCCCTGGCGGCTGGCCATTCATTATGGCAGAGAACGGTCCAAAGCCATCTCATAAACCATGGCCTTCTGCTCGTAGGCGGACATCAGGTATTGCTGGGCTTCTTCGTCGTTCGGATCGTTTTTCACCGACTCTTCCGCATCCCGGATATAGTCGTTCACGCTCTGCAGATTCTCGGCGTAGGCGGCCCGCATGGCCGGGGCGCGGGCAGCGATCGTCTCCAGCAGTTGCTGATCCTCGTTCGCACCGCGGGTCATAACTGGCGGCAGGCCGGCTAAGATACTGGGGCTGGATCCCGGCTGCGCCGTAGCCACGGGCTGCCCAGGCCCACGCTGATACAGGATCACGCCCAGGGCGACCAGCAAGGTCGCGGCCACCGGCAACAGCCACGCCCGGGTCCAGCTCCAGGCAGACTTGCCAACTAGAACGGGGTCCCGCTGGGGCTGACGAATCAGCCCCTCCTGCCTTAACGCAATCTCAATGGAGTTCCACACCCGCGGGCTGGGTTCCTCGGAGGCCTGCAGGGACCACGCCTGCTCAGCAATCAGATCCAGGTCCGATTGCACCTGCTGCAGCGCAGCTTGGATGGCATTCCACACCCGTGGGCTGGGCTCCTCGGACGCCTGCAGCTGCCGGGCCTGGTGGAAAATGGTGTCGAGATCCGAAACCAAGCCAGAGCATGCGGAACAGGATGTCAGATGCGCTTCCTGTTCGGCATTGCGGCCGCCCCCGATGATGTCTGGCAGAAATCGCTGAAACTCTGCACAGTTCATACTGCCTCTCTCCCCGATACCGCTGTTCCTCACTCCTCTACGGCCTGCCGGCTTTTTCAGCTCTGCTCGTCTGGAGGAGTTCGCGCAGTTTCATGCGCGCCTTGTGCAACTGTGATTTGCTGTTGCCGATCGAACATCCCACCATTGCGGCAATCTCGTTATGCTCATACCCTTCCACGTCGTGCAACACAAAAACCGACCGGTACCCGGGCGGGAGCGCGGCAATCGCGCGCTCCAGTCGCAGCCGATCCACTGATCCGGCCAACTGCGGATCGGGCGCTCCCAGTTCTTTCCTGGGGGCCTCTTCCTCGCTCTCGAGGGTGTCTTCCAGGGGAACCACCGGGAGTCCCTTCTTGCGCAGGTGCATCAGCACGACGTTCACCGCCATGCGGTGCAACCAAGTCGAGAAGGCCGACTCGCCGCGGAAAGTGGCAATCTTGCGGAACAACTGCAGGAAGGCTTCCTGAGTCAGGTCCTCGGCTTCGGCCGTGTTGGCTGTCATGCGCAGGCATAAGGAATACACGCGACGCTTGTGCAGGTGGTACAGGATCTCGAAGGATTCTGCCTCGCCCTGCTTGGCTCGCTCAATGGCCTCTGCTTCTGAAAGCCGGTCGCCCTGTGGTTTCTTCGCGTCCGTCAAGTCGCCTTTTCCGGCCGCACTAAGTCAGATGCGGCGTAAATGTCTTTTCGTTGTACCGCTTGCGGTTCCCGGGGAGGTTTATCCCCACCCCTGGACCGGACCGGGAACCCACAGATACTCTTGGGATAGCCCGTCTCAATACCGAGGTGACTTTCGTACCCATGCCGCAGCCTAACGGGCAAGGCCGAACCCCGTCAACCCAGCGTCGCTAAGCTGCCCCGCGGAGCCCAGAGCCTAAAGAACCTAGGCGCTGGCGGAGGCGGTGGTAATCGTCTCTAACCCGTGACCATGCGGCCCAGTTTCCCTCTGCCGCAAAAGGAAGGCGAAAAACACCCCCAGGAAGCCCAGAATCGAGAAGATCCACATCCCCAAATGGTAACCGGACGGGTTGTCCGCACTGGCATGGCCGTGGTCGTTTGCCCAGCCCACCATGACGTTAAAGCCGAACAACCCGATGTTCTGGATCATCGTCATGAGTCCATAGGCCGTCCCCAGCTTGGACTGGTCCACGATGTAGGCCACGGACGGCCACATCAGTGCCGGTATCAGCGAGAATGCTATCCCCATCATGGACATGGTAACCAGCAGCAGCGGCGGCAGATGGTGCGCCGCGAACGCGAGATGACCCTGGGTCGTGGAGGGGAAGTAAATGGTCACGTAACTGGCCGACCGCATGTAGGCCATCATCAAGTAAACGGGAATCAGCAACATGGACCCAAACATCATCAACAGGGCCCGCTTGCCGTACTTGTCCGCATACAGTCCAAACAACGGTGTGCCAAACATGGTGAAGATCGTCAGCATACCCACCAGATCGCCGCCCGCCTCCCGGGTGGTGTGGTGCACGTCCATGAAGAGTTTGTAGGCGAAGGTCTCGAACGGGAAGATCGCGGAGTAGAACACAATGCAAAGCGCAACGATGTACCAGTAAGAGACCCCAAAACCTTTTATGTCACTGAACACCACCTTGTCAGTCGACCCCTGGTGCTTGAGGTGCATCCGCATTTCGGCGTACGACTCCAGCACCCAGTAAATAATTGCGCCGACTACGCACAGGCTGCCAAACGCCACCGAGATCAGCAGCGGCGAGCGCCAGTTCGAATAGGCAAATCCAGCCCAGGACGGCGACCACTGTGCCAGCAAGGAGCCAGCGCGGGCGATCATCAGGTTGATACCGAAGGCGAAGCTCAATTCCTTGCCGCGGAACCATTTGGCGGTGGCTGTGGTGACCGCCACGATCAGCGACTCCGCCCCCAGTCCGAAGATCAAGCGTCCACTCGCCATTACCGGGAGGGTGCCGGAAAGCACAGTAACGATGGAGCCGATGAAGCAGATCGTGCCGAAGATGAAGATCGCCTTCCGCGTGCCAATCCGGTCAACTATGTAACCGCCTACGAGAACCATGATGACGTTCGGCAGGCTGTAGATCCCCTGCAGCAGGCCGATATTCGAGTCCGAAAACCCCAGTTGCTTGGTCAGCAGGTCGGCGATGGGCGCAATGCAGTCGTAGACGTAATAATTCCCGAACATCGCCAGGCTGATGAAGATCAACACCATCCAGCGGTACAACCGGCTGGGCTCAGGGCGGGCGGCGTCAGGCATCAGCGCAGGATTGGGCATGCGGGATCGCGCTCCAGTTCTTGCGGTAGCCGGAAACTGCCCTCAGGCAGGTCGCAGTCCAGCTGCCAACCTCGGATTCACTTGCGAAGCAAGAAGATAGCAGATGGCAGGTTGGTTGGCACGGGCATTTACAATTACCCGCCCCACCTTCGCCCCGGTTACCACCGGCCAATTACCAGCGTGACCTTCCGCAATGACCCTAAGCCGAAAACAATAGTCTCCTGAGGGTGGCGCACCCTGGAGCACAACGACGCTCCTACAGGCTGCGCGTGGAGTTGAACATGCAAACTAGAATCTTTCTGGCCGCCGTATTGCTCGTGTCTTTGGCCCATGCCAGAGAGCCGAAGCACTACCAGAGTGGCGTACTGCTGCAAATGGACTCGGTAGAATGCGGCGTTGACGAAAACAACGGCAAGAGTGTTGCCGGCGAGATGCTGGGCACGGACTCCGGTCATAAGAAAACCCACGAGTTGCTCTGCCAGGAGTACGTTCTGCAGACCGATCGCATGATTTTCCGCATTCGTCCCCGGGACGACAAACATCCTGTCTTGCTGCCGGTGGGAGGCATTGCCATGTTTCGCCTGGAAAAAGACAGGATGATCTTGCGGTCGGAGGACCTCGACGACAAAGAACGTGACTACAACGTGGTTTCCATGACCCCGCGCGAAGCAACCGCACCGGCAGAAGCCGCCTCCGCGAAATCGAATCACCTGCAGTAAGACCGGGAGCCAGAGACGGTCGCCGCGAGGCGGCCGTCTGCCTCCAGCCTCGCGAAACCCCCTTCCAGCAAGGAGTTTCACCAGAGTCTTTCGACTCTGCTAAAACTTTTTCAAGGACATTCCCCAAAGCTGTGCTACTATCCCGCGCACATCTTGGGATCGGTCCATGGTCTGCCTTCCGGGTATCGCTCGCTGCTTCCACTTGCGCACTGGTCTCCGCATTTCCCTGTGTGTGGCTACGCTTTTCTGCGGCGCGATCGCCCGCTCGCAAACCACCGATGATGTCCACGTGGTGCCACGCAATGGTCCTGACCAAACCGCGGCCTTGTCTCCCCTGGCGGCGGATGAACGTGGCCTCTTGCTACCGCATGCGGCCGCGCTGCACGTGGACGTCGACCGGGTGCTGGTGCCAGTGACCGTAACCGATTCCAGGAACCATCCGGTCCTGGGCCTGGAGCGGCAACACTTCAGCGTTTTCGAGGACAACCGGCGGCAGGATCTGCGTGATTTTTCCGCCGAGGATGCTCCTATCTCCGTGGGCCTCGTCCTCGACCTGAGCGGAAGCATGGGCAACAAGTTCGTCATCGAGCGCGAGGCAGTGGAGCAATTTTTCAGAAATGCCAACTCGCAGGACGATTACTGCGTGGTCACTTTTGCCGACAAGCCACGAGTGCTGGCTACTTCGACCCAATCCATCGAGGACATCGAGCAGAAGCTGGCTGCCACCAAGCCTGACGGACACACCGCTCTGCTCGACGCCATCTACCTCGCCGTTACCCGCCTGCATTCCGCCCGGTACGAGCGCAAAGCCATTCTGATCATCTCGGATGGGGGCGACAATCACAGTCGCTACGGACTCGGGGAGATCAAGAGCCTGTTGCAGGAATCGGGTGTGGAGGTTTACGCCATCGGCATCTTTGATACCGCCTTGTTCAAGTCCTTCGAAGAATTCATGGGCAAGCGCTGGCTGGGCGAGATTACCGATCCCACCGGCGGCCGTACGGTTGCTGCCACCAGCCTGGAGAAGGTGCCGGAGATCGCCGCTGCCATCAGCCGCGAAGTGCGGAATCAGTATGTGCTTGCCTACCGCCCGAGCAATCAAGCCCGTAACGGCAAGTGGCGAAAAATCAAGGTGCAGGTGACGCCCCCACCGCCGGTCGTGCACGTGCAGGCCTACTATAAGAAGAGGTACCTGGCCCCGAACCGATAACACCCGCCATCCCCGCTACATGATTCACCTGATTCGCCTTATCCCGTAAGGCGGACAGGGCCCAACGTAACCCAACCTGAAGGGGCCCGCGTGCATCCAAACTCCCTATCCGCTTTCTGTTCGCGCCATGCGCCACGCACAGGCAGTCGTGTGGGTGATAGAGGAACAATTCAGAGGGGGACTTAACCGCATGAAACGCATCACGCTGTTAGCTGTTTTGGGTTTTTGTCTCACGGCGCCATCTCTGGTGGTGGCCCAAAGCTCAGAGGAACGCGGCCAGGTTGGAGTCTTCGCCGACTATTTGCGCTTCGGTGTCACCTCGCCGGAGATCAATTTTGTCGGGATCGGCGGACGGGCCGCGTTTAACGTGCATCGCAACCTCGCCTTAGAAGCAGAGATGGCCTACGACTTCAAGCGGAATTTCACCACCGTGTTCAACAACGGCGTCACCACCACGTTTACCACCACCCGTTTTCGTCCATTGACCGGACTGTTCGGGCCTAAATTTTCGACTGGGTCGGGTCCGTTTCGGGCGTTCGTGACCGGCAAGTTGGGCTTTGTGAACTTCAGCAGTACCACGCAAGGTCCGGTCGCCGGTTTCGCCAACCAGATCGGCACCATCACTGCCGGTGATACCCGCTTCGCACTCTACCCTGGAGGCGGCGTGGAGGGATTCTGGGGACCGTTCGGACTGCGCCTGGACGTGGGCGATCAGATCTACTTTGACAACGGCGCGCGCAACAATCTGAAGGTGACGTTCGGTCCTGCCATCCGGTTCTGAGCCTTTGGGAACAGCCCGACTCGAGACGGCAGCCCCTGTGGCTGCCGTTGCTTTCTGCGCCGGAGCATGGCTTCGCGGCGGGCTTCAGGACATGATAAAGTGATGCATCTGCGACGCTGGCGTGGGGCCGGCTCCGGCTAGTTCCTGGTTTACTTTCCGCAAGGAGCGACTTTATGGCACAAGCCTACGATCTCGTGAAGGACCGCAGAGTGTACTCCATTGAAGCCGACCGCACGGTGCTGGAGGCGGCCCGTTTCATGATGGAGCATCACATCGGCGCGCTGCCGGTGCTTCGGAATGGGGAACTGGCGGGCATCTTCTCTGAGCGCGATGTCATGAACCGCGTGGTGGCCCTGGGCCGCCTGCCCGGAACTACCAAGATTTCCGAGGTGATGACCGCCAATCCCAAGTACGTGAGCGTGCAGGAATCGGTGGAAAACTGCCTGTTCCTGATGCGTGAATTCGGCTTCCGCCACCTGCTCATCATGGATGGCAAGGAAGTGAAGGGCCTGATTTCCCTGCGCGACATCCTGATGAGCTACGTTGCCCAAAAAGAAGCGGACAGCCATCCTCTGGCGATTTGAGCCGTGGGTGCGTACCCGGTGCATGGCTTCACGGTCTGCGGAAAATTCTGATCTTGAGTGGCGCACCGCTACAGAATCTGTGTGCGAACTGTTCTTGCTCCCCTCCGGGGCTCGCTCGTCTCCCACTCTCACCCATGGCTTGCGCCATGAGCTTTATTCTTGCGCCGCTTTGCGGCTAACGCCAGAGTGTTTGTTCCACCGCGGACAGACGGGAACCGGTTCGCACACAGACTCTTCAGCGCTGCCACGGCTGTTCAGGTGTGGTGCACGGGAGACGCAGCAAGCTGCGTCTCTACGGGAGCGGCATTGCGACGTGGCCAGTGGGGATCTTTAAGAGAATCGGCGGGACCGGTGGGGGAGTGGCGACGACAGTCCGCAACAGGTTGCCTGTGCATTGCCACCAGCCGTGAAAAACTCGGCTGCCGGCATAATGAACTTGCAGCGGGCGCCAGCTGCCTGGGCCGTGGGACGACTGCACGCCGAGCGTGGGATCTTCTATGCAGCCCGCTTCGTCTCCGCCCTGGCACGCACCTTCGGGGCAAACCATCACACAGCGAGTGTCGAGTCCAAGGCCCGCGCGCAGCGCTTTGAGCGCGCTCTCCTTTCCGCTCCAAAGCAGAGCCAGGAGCCGAGACCGGTCTGCGGCGGACGCCTGTGCAACCAGCGCTTGCTCCTCGCTGGTGAAGTAGTCGGCGACAAACGCATCGCTGCGCGGCTCGATCATTTCCAGATCACAACCCAGTTCCACGCCGGGCAGGGCAACGGCACAAATCGCGGCCCCGGCGCGATGGCTGAGTGAGATAGTAACGGCCGCTGGTTGGTTGGCGAGAAAGACCTCGGGCGCACCCGACGGCGCCGGGCGTATTTCTATTTCCGCAAGGGCAGGGGCATGACCGGGCAGGTTCAGGCAGGCAGCTACGGCGCGCTTTGCCGTCCAGCGCCCCAGGCGCCAATCGGCGCGGCGCTTGGCAAAGCGCATGCCGCTCTGTTGGAGCGCCTCGGTCTGGCTCAACCAATCATTCTCCCGGGGCACATCCTCTTCAGTCTGCTCGAGCCAATACACATCCATCATGCTTGTTGAATCCTCCAGCGAAAATCCGCTTGCAGCCGACCTCCTGGCTGACTGGGCTACGCGGCGGCTTCGATCGAGTCAGCTTTCTTGACCTCCGGCGTCCCCAATCTTGACGGCTCCGCCCTTTCAATAGCGTGCTCAACCGAGTGGATGAGATAAGGGCGCAGATTTGCGGGCGGAAGAATCTCATGGAGCGCGCCCACTTTGAGGGCACGCTGTACGCTATGCACGCGGTCAAACTCGTCGGCCACCTCGCCCAGCTTCTCGGAATGTACGATTTTGAAGAGTTCGTCCCACTGGGCGCGCAAGCGGCCTTTCTCCACCCCGTCGGCTTGGGCGATGGCCTGGCTCAGGGTTACAAGCCGCGCATCTTTACGGGCCCTG
>JAIQET010000018.1 GCA_020073645.1 Terriglobia bacterium
CCAGGCCATCAGCTCCGTCACGGCCGAGTTCCCGTCGCAGACCCAGATCCAATTGCTGGGCAACAACGGGAATTATCACCGGTACCAGGTCCAGTTCGGCCGGCTGGGTGAGAACGAATTGACCGTCAATTACGGCAACAGCCAGACCATGTATCTGGAATTCTTCGTCACCGAACCGCTGGAAACCTTGATCAAGAAACGCGCCGCCTATCTCGTGAGCCACCAGATCATCACGAACAAATGGTACAGCGGGCTGCTTTGCGACATCAACATGAACGACGGCGTAATGGTGACGCCCGACACGCACGACACGTTGGGCACCAGCTTCCAGGTTTATGAGATTGCCAGCGATGATGCGGGTGAGTCCCGGCCGGCGTATCTGGCCTTGAAGGAATCCGTGTTTCCGGTCCAGAGCGAGGTTTCGGCGCTGGATTATTACATCACCAATTTCGTGTGGGGCGGCCTCCAGCGCGCCACCAACGAGACTTTCTCCTACGCAATTTATGGCGTGCCCGATTGGCACTATCTGCGCACCAACAACAGTTTGAGCATCGGGCGCGGCTACGATTACCCGCACATCATCGTGATGTATTACGGCATGTACCGGGTGGCGAAGTATCATCCGGAAATCACCACCGCGTTGACGGCGAACACCTATCTGCAACGCGCCTGGGGCACGGCGATGGCGATGTGGAGTTACGGCGGCGGCCAGGCCACGCACGTCGGCTTGATGAACGAGATTGTCATTCCGGACCTGATCGACGATCTGGTGGCCGAAGGCATGACCAGCCAGGCGGCAAGTCTGCGGACCAACTGGGAAACCAAGGTGAATTATTACGTCACCGGCAACGCGGACCTGTTCGCCTCGGAATACGCGTTTGATTCAACGGGCTTCGAATCCCAGCAGGCTTATGCCAGGTATGCAATCCAGCATGCGGGCTCGAGTCCGCTGATGGGTTCGGGCAATCCAACGGCTTTTCTCCAGCAGGTGCAGCAGTATATGAACACCGAGATCACGGCCAATGTGTTCGACCGCGGCTGGCTGGAGACGGCCTATTATTACTACGGGAGCGATTATCGCGGCGACATGGGCAACGACTATATCGTGACGTATATGTCGCAGATGGGCGGCTGGGGTTTGCAGGATTATGCGTTGTATTACGCCACCAATGCCACGGATTATCTCCGGCTGGCTTACGGTTCCTATCTCAACGGCTGGTCCACGATGAACACCGGGCCGGCGCCCAACTACGGCTTCTGGTATCCGGGCGCGGCCTACGACGGCGGCTGCGGCGGCGGTTTCGAACCGTTGCCTTACAGCACCACCTGGCTGGGCGGCCAACCGATGCATCGCGGCGCCTGGTACTATTCCGCCGAGCAAAATCTCGGTTTCTGCGGCGCGTTGCGGATGGCGGCCACGATCCTGACGGACGATCCGATCTTCGGCCGGTTCTGCTACGGCGGCGCCTGGTCGCAAGCCGGCGGCACCAACCAAATCGTTCCGCTCGACGGCGCGCGCCGGCAGTTCCACGCCATGTTCAACACCGGCAATCTGCACCTGGTGCTGGCGAACGATCGGTTTGCCGCTGCACAGCCGATTGTCCTCCTGTCCGACTTGTCGCAAGTCGGTTTCCAGATCGAAAGCGAATACACGGCGGCGCATTCCGTGACGCTGCATTTTACGGCTTCCACGGCCGCTACCTACACTTTCAGCAGCATTCACGGCGTCATCACCACGTTGAGCCTGCAAGCAGGACAAGAGGGTGTCGTGAACCTGCCAATGGACGCCGGGAGTTCACCGCAATCGTTCAGCATATCCAGATAAGTGGGCAATCCCGTTATTGAGTCAGCGGTGACCGGTCGAAAATTGCCGGTTGCCGGACTGCTGTTTGTCCTCGCGGTTTCCCCTGGCTTCTACTTCATCGATGCGGAGGAAGGGCGCTGGAACTCGGGCCGCGTCGAGAACAATCTGGGATACCGTCCGCGCTACAAGGAGGGCTACTTCCCGGTGCCTCCCACCGATCACTACCAGGACCTGCGCAGCGAGATGGTGATGACCATGCAGGGCTGCGGGCTGGAAGTGGAGTGCCACCATCACGAGGTTGCAACTGGGGGCCAGACCGAGATCGACCTGAAGTTCGATTCGCTGGTGCGCTCCGCTGACCACATGATGCTCTACAAGTACATCGTGAAGAATGTGGCCAACCAGTACGGCAAGACGGTGACTTTTATGCCCAAGCCAATTTTCCAGGATAACGGCAGCGGCATGCATACTCATCAGTCGCTATGGAAGGGCGGCAAGCCACTGTTTGCCGGCGATGGCTATGCGGGCATGTCGCAAATGGCGCTGTGGTACATCGGCGGGTTGATCAAGCACGGGCCGGCACTATCGGCGATCATCGCGCCCACCACCAACTCCTACAAGCGCCTGGTGCCGGGCTTTGAAGCTCCGGTCAACCTGGCCTACTCGCGGCGCAATCGCTCGGCGGCGTGCCGTATCCCGATGTATTCAGCGTCACCTAAGGCAAAGCGCGTGGAGTTCCGTCCGCCCGATCCGAGCTGCAATCCCTACATGGCGTTCGCGGCCATGATGATGGCCGGCCTCGACGGCATCGAGAACAAGATGGATCCCGGTCAGCCGCTCGACAAGGACATCTACGATCTGGGCCCAGAGGAACTGGCAAAGGTTCCGTCCATGCCCGGTTCGCTCGAAGATGCCCTCGACTGCCTCGAAAAGGATCACGCCTTCCTGCTCAAGGGCGACGTGTTCACCGAGGAGCTGCTGAAGACCTACATCGACTACAAGCGCGAAAAGGAAGTGGACGCGGTAAGATTGCGGCCGCATCCGTTTGAGTTCGCGTTGTATTACGACATCTAGACGTAGGGCCGGCGTCCCGCCGGCCACTTACACTGGATGGAGCAGAGCTTGGGCCCGGCGGTACGCCGGGCCTTTTTGTTTCTGCACGCCAACTTCGCCGTTCTCTTGGAGGCGGAGGTCTTTCTGTCGGCAGGGATGAGCAAGCCAAGTCTCCGGAAGCAATCATAATCACAACTCGTGTTTCGTAAGTTGGCCTCACCGTCCCGCCAGTGCCGCCCGCGACTGCAGCACCTGCAGAATGTGTCCGCGCGTGACGATGCCCTGCAACTGGCCATCTGACATCACAGGTAACTGGTTCACATCTTCACCGGCCATTTTTTCCACGGCTTCCATCGCAGTGGTATCGGGCGCAACCGAGTGAATTTGGTCGAGTGGCCGCATGGCGTCGCGTACCCGCATGAGCGGCCAGCGCTCCCGCTCCACCTTGCCCACGTCGTTGGGAGTAATCAGGCCGGCCACGCGGCTGTTTTCCATAACCAGGAAGCAGCGCCGTCCGGTGCGGAGCAACTCATCGTCTACGAACTGCTGCAATACGGTGTGGCCATCGACCCGGCTGCAATCGGTGGACATGACGTCCCGCACGCGCAAGCCACGCAGAAGGGATTCCGCCTGCAGATGCAGGCGGCTGGCGCTGGCGGCCTGCAGCAAAAACCAGCCAATGAAAGCCATCCAGAGGCCGCCAAGTCCCTCACCCCGGAAAAAATGCAGCAGACCATACATGATGAACAGCACGGCCACGACCTGGCCGACGGTGGTCGCGACCCGTGTGGCCCGGTCGGCGTTCCTGGTGATCCACCAGATGATCGCCCGCAATACGCGTCCGCCATCCAGCGGAAATCCCGGAATCATGTTGAAGGCGCCGAGCGCCAGGTTGATGTAACCCAGCCAGACCAGGATGGCCACGCCCGGGGTCGCAGGCTCGGCACGCCATGTCCAGCCAAAGGCAGCGGCCAGACCCAGCATAACGACGCCGATGAGCGCGCTGGCAATCGGGCCCGCAATCCCCATCCAGAACTCGGTTTTGGCGTCGGCTGCTTCTTTCTCGATCTGGGCCATTCCGCCGAGCAGGAAGAGCGTAATGCGGTGGATGGGCAGGCCGCGCGCCTTCGCCACCAGGGCGTGCGAAAGTTCATGGGCAAACAAGCCGGCAAAGAACAGCACACCGGTGACGATGGCGGCTGCCCAGATCACGCCCTCGCCCCAGGCAGCATTCACTGCACGAAAGTGGGCTGCCAGTGAGAACACAATCAACAGCGCGATCACGAACCAGCTATAGTGCAGCCCGAGTTCCACGCCAAAAACTCGGCCGAGCTTGATCGAGGCACGCATGAGCGATCTCCAGCCGGACGGCCGCCTCCATTTTACGCGAGACCAAACCCGCGTCTCATCACCCGGGGATTCGGCTCTCGAGGGCACGGGAACCGTCGAGAAAAGCGGCACTGGCTCACCACCAAGTGGACGAGCGGGAGTACAATGCGCCGTCGTGTTTGGCGCTGGAAAGTATGCTCCGAGAACGGCCCGCAACATCGGAGCCCGGCGTAATCCCGGCTCGGTTTTCTCGAGCACTGATTCTGGAGAGATCATGAAACGGATGTTTTGGCTGTGGATATGTGTGGTCGTGGCGACTGTGGCGCAGGGGCAGACGACTCCAGCTCCCGCATTGGGCCCCAAGGACCGGTTGTTTTTCCCCTCGGACACGTTCTGGGGCTATGGACAGTTTGAGATCGCGCCGCCGCACAACGAAATCGATCCCAACCTTTGCCGTGCGGATGCGGGAAATTTCGGCGGGGCCAATGCGCCGTGCAATGCATTCGCGCGTTACATGATTTCCGGATATGTCGAGGTGCGGCCTTTCGGGCGCACCCAGTTGCGCCGCTTGTTCTTCTTTGGGGAGCCGAGCTTCTTGTTTGGAAAAAGCGTGCCGCAGACCCTGTACACGTGGTCCTTCGACGCGATCGGCTGGGAGCGGTCGTGGGGAGCCGGCGTCTATATCGGGAAGGGTTTCGAGATGCGGGTCACGCAGCATTTCCTGTTCCAACGGTTCGGAGCGCGGGACCGCAATTTGGGAGTGGCGGACCTGGGGCCGAATGGACCTTGGGGACGATACACCGCGATTGGGGTGCGGAAATACTTTGGGCAGAGAAGATATTAACTCGTATTTTCACGACAGTCACTTCTGCGCACGAAGTGTGGACAGTGCGCGAGTGCTAGGGTCGGCCTTCGTTCAGTAACACACTGACGGTGTCGCTGGTGTTGTTGGTTACCACCAGGTCCGGAGCGCCATCCCCGTTTAGGTCAGCAACGACCACAAAGTCCGCGCCAATCCCCGTGGGGTAGAACAAGTGTCCTGGGCGCACGCCACCTTTTCCATTGCCTCGACGAATCACGATGCCGTTAAGCACCTGATCCACCACAGCGAAGTCCAGCTTCCCATTTCCATTGAAGTCTGCGAGAGCAACGCAGATGGTACCCGAGGCGCCGGCGTACCATCTCGCTGTCGGCGCAAAGGTTCCGTCCCCGTTGCCGAGTAGGACATCCACTCGCCCTGGTGTTAGGTCACGTACAGTCACCGCTAGGTCTAACTTGCCATCGGCATTAAGATCACCGACCGCCACAGAAATGGGTTCTCTCCCGACCAAGTAGCTGTCCCCGACCGCGAATGTCCCGTTCTCGTTACCGATGAAAACAGCAACTATGCCCTGCGCTGCGGCACTGGTGACAGCCAAATCTACATTCCCGTCGTCGTTAAAATCTCCCAGGGCCAACCCCAACGGAATTGCGGGCGTCGGGTAACCTTCAGGGCCACCAAACGTTCCATCGCCCTTACCCAACAGGACATCAACCTTGTTGTCGGTTGAGTCTGCGATCGCTAAATCAAGGTTGCCGTCGTGGTTGAAATCCGCTGCAACCAATGCGCAGGAGCAAGCTCCCACCGGGTAACTCAAAGGCGGTTGGAAACTCCCATCCCCATTACCGAGCAGAATGCTGACTGTGCCGGCGAGGTTGCCGACCGCCAAGTCTAACTTGCCATCGTTGTTGAAATCGCCTATGGCTATGGGTTGAGAAGGGCCACCAGCATCGTAGTTCACTGCCGTTTGAAACGTTCCACCACCGTTGCCCAGAAGTATGCTCACTGACTGAGTGCCGTTAGTGCTAACAACCGCTAGATCCGGGATGCCGTCTTGGTTGAAGTCTGCGACAGCCGCAGCACGCGGGTTGGAAGGTCCGACCGCGTAATTGACGGCCGGCCGGAATTGAAGCGCGCTTGCAGATGCTGAAGCAAGCAAAAAGATGCTCAGTAGGGCTTGGCGGAAAGGCTTCAAGACCGCCTCCAATCTAGCAGTCCCATAGATCAATCCGTAGAAGCGACCCGTGAGTTGCGTTGGACGCCTCGCGAAGGACTCCGGTCGAGCGGCAATCATGCTGCTCCAGAACTTGAGGGGTGTCAAGGGAAGTCCGCCATTAATTCTCCAAAGCGCGTGGCGGCGACGGACTTAGCGAAACCAGGCGCCATTTGGTACGTCCAAGACAGCGGCGGTCGCGCCCGGTGCGCGTGCTATGCTGAACAGCTTCGAATTCTTGCACTCATCTGAGGTTCCCATGCGGATAAAGGCATTCTTGAATTTGTTGGGTCTGATATTGCTCTGCGCAAATTACGTGGTTGGGCAGAGCTCCTGCGGTGTGCCGCCAGCCTCTGCGCAAGGAACCATCGAGTACGCTCCCGGGCTCGACCTGAATTCACTGGATCGGAGCGCCGATCCCTGCGTGGATTTTTTTCAGTTTGCCTGCGGCAGTTGGCTGAAGAACAACCCCATTCCGCCCGACCAGTCGAGTTGGGGCGTGGACTCGAAACTGCAGGAGCAGAACCAGATGATCCTGCGGCAGATTCTGGAAGATGCGTCACGCCCCGGCCCCAAGCTCACCGCGGTGCAGCAGAAGATCGGCGACTACTACGCCTCATGCATGGATGAGCCAGCGATCGAGGCAGCCGGCACCAAGCCACTCCGCGGCGACCTGGAGCGGATTGCCAAGCTGAAATCGGTTCACGACTTGGCCGGATACTTGGCCAGTTACCACGCGCGGGATGTGTTCACGGTGTTGCCGACGTCCACCCTGTTCTCGTTTACCTCGGACCAGGACTTCAAGGATTCCACACAGTTCATTCCGGAAGCTGACCAGGGTGGCCTGGGACTCCCCGACCGCGACTATTACTTGAAAGAGGATGCCAAGTCGGCAGAAATCCGCAAAGCCTATGTCGCGCACGTGCAGAAAATCTTCGAACTGCTGGGCGACAAGCCCGAAGTAGCCGCCGAAAACGCCCAGACAGTCATGCAAATTGAAACCGCTCTGGCCAAAGGATCGTTGACCCGAGTCGAACGCCGGGATCCCACCAAGCTGTATCACAAGATGACGCGGGCGGAATTGCAGGCGATCACCCCCGCGTTCGACTGGAATGCGTATTTCACAGGTGTCGGGCTGGGGAACGCGCAATCGTTGAACGTGGTGGTACCCGATTTTTTCAAGACGCTCGAAACCGAGCTCAAGAGCGAGCCGCTGGAGAGCTGGAAGACATACCTGCGCTGGCACTTGGTCCGTTCCAACGCGCGCTATTTGCCAGCCGCGTTTGTGAATGCCGATTTTGAGTTCTACAGCAAGACCCTGGCCGGCCAGAAGGAGCTTCAGCCGCGCTGGAAACGCTGCGTTCGTTATGTAGATCGCGATCTGGGCGAGGCCCTCGCCCAAGCTTACGTGGAGAAGACCTTTGGCGCCGAAGGCAAAGAGCGCACGCTGAAGATGGTGCAGGACATCGAGGCCGCCATGGAGCGCGACATCCGGCAACTGCCCTGGATGTCGGACGCCACCAAGCAACAGGCGCTGGAAAAGCTCCACCTGATTCGCAACAAGATCGGCTATCCCGACAAGTGGCGGGACTACAGTTCGGTGCAGGTCGTCCGTGGCGATGCGCTGGGCAACGTGCAGCGCTCGGTTACCTTCCAGTTTCAGCGCCAACTGGGAAAGATCGGCAAGCCCATCGATCATGGCGAGTGGCTGATCACGCCCGCCACCGTCAACGCGTACTACGATCCGCAGATGAATGACATTAATTTTCCTGCGGGCATTCTGCAGCCGCCCTTCTTTGACAAGAAGATGGATGATGCCGTGAATTATGGCGATGCGGGTGGCATCATTGGCCACGAACTCACCCACGGCTTCGATGATGAAGGCCGCCAGTTCGACGGCCATGGCAACCTGCGCGACTGGTGGACTCCGGAAGACGCCAAGGAGTTCGAGAAGCGCGCCAGTTGCGTCTCCGACCAGTACTCGCAGTACGTCGTCGTGGACGACATCAAGATCAACGGCAAACTTACGCTGGGCGAGGACGCGGCGGACCTGGGGGGACTCATCCTTTCTTATATGGCGTGGCAGGAGGCGGAGAAGGGAAAGAAGCTCGATCCGATTGATGGCTTCACTCCGGAGCAGCGCTTCTTCATCGGCTACGGTCAGGGCTGGTGCAGCCATGAAACGCCGGAAGTGGCGCGCATGCGGGCTGCGACCAACCCGCACTCTCCGGAAAAGTACCGGGCCAATGGCGTGGTCTCGAACCTGCCGCAGTTCCAACAAGCGTTCGGCTGCAAGGCGGGGCAGCCGATGGTGCGCGCGAACCAATGCCGAGTCTGGTGAGAACCGCAGGCTTTAGGCTCTTGGCTCTTGGCATTAGTCTTCAGCCGGTTTTGGGCGGCGACCCCATGCTATGCTGAAAATTCGAGCCGAGAGCCTTGTCTCAAACCAAACCGCCAACCGATTCCCGGCAGCCGCTGGACGTTGCGGCGGTGGCCAACATCCCCTTTCGTGATCGCGAGAGCGCCAAGCTGACGCTGGCGCGCGCTATGGGGCGCGTGTCCCTGGCGCTGGGGGGCGCACTGCCCGCGCTGCTGGCTGAGACACCGGACCCAGATTCTGCACTGATTCTGTTTGATCGACTGGTCAGCGAGTCCTCCGCGGAGATCGTCCGCCTGCTCGATCGCCACAATTTTCTGGCCCACTACGCCATCGTCGTCTTCGGGCACAGCCGTTATCTGGGTGAGACCCTGATCCAGAATCCTGATCTGCTGCAGTCCTTCCTGCGGGAAAAGAATCTGGACCGCAGTTTCTCCAAAGAAGAGTTCCACGAGAGCCTGGCCCGTTTTCGTTCGCGCTCGTTTGAGACCGACGTCTCGCTGCTGCTGGCGCGGTTCAAGCGGCGGGAGTACGTGCGCATCATGTTGCGCGATGTGCTCAAGATCGCCCCGCTGGCGGAGACCACTGCCGAGATTTCCGCGCTGGCGGATGTGCTCATTGAGGAAGCATTGCGCGAGGCCGACAGCCAGTTGCAGCGACGCTATGGCACGCCCCAGCACCTGGATCTCGAAGGTCGTTTGGTGGATACGCCCTTCGCCGTGTTGTCTCTCGGCAAGCTGGGCGGCAACGAACTGAACTACAGCTCCGACGTGGACCTGATGTACATCTTCGGCAGCGGGGCAGAATCGTCCGAGGCGCCGCTCTCCAACCGCGAATATTTCATTCGTCTGGCGCAGCAGGTCACGGAGATTCTCTCGCGGATGACACGTGAGGGAGCGGTGTTTCGCATTGATATGCGCCTGCGCCCGCAAGGTGGTGAGGGTGAGCTGGCCATCAGCCTGGAGCATGCACTGCGCTACTACACCACCAGCGCCCACGACTGGGAGCGGCAGGCGCTCATCAAGGTTCGGCATTCTGCGGGCGACGCTCCCCTGGCGCGGGAGTTCATCCGGGCGGTGCAGCCGCATGTTTACACCGAGCGGGTGAATTTCGAAGCTATCGAGACCGCGTTGGAAGCTCGCGAGCGGATGCAAACCCGGCGGCACTTCCGCATGGTGCTGGAGCACCCGGACCAGACCATCGATGTGAAGCTGGATCGCGGGGGCATCCGCGATATCGAGTTCCTGGTGCAGTGCCTGCAACGCGTATACGGCGGAGCGGAGCCGTGGTTGCGCTCCGGCGGCACGCTGTTCTCCCTGCAGAAACTTCACGACAAGCGGCACATCAGCGGCCACGAGTTCCACGAATTAACCAGCGCCTACGAATTTCTCCGCCATCTGGAGCACCGCTTGCAGTTGCGGCAGGGTCAGCAGACCCATCGCCTGCCCACGCACGCATTCGAGGCGCTGGTGCTGCAGCGCGCCATGGAGGGCCGCGCCACCGGCGAACCCCGGATTGGCGATTTGGCAACCGTGGTGCGGCATCGGATGGTTGCCGTAGCGGAAATCTATCACCGCATCATCCATCACCAGCAGATCCGCAGGCATCACGAAGCACCGGACGCCGAGTTCGAACTGCGCAGTACGCTCGAACCGGGCACGAGCGAGCAATCCAACCAGCAGATTCTGGAACGGCTGGCGGCGGATGCGCCACCTCTGTTCAAGATCGCCAACCGTCCCGGCCTCAGCTCCCAGGCGCGAAAAAATCTTTTTCGTTTCTTCAGTTCAGCCCTGACCAGTTCCGAGCGCTATGCCGCGCTGGTGCGCTATCCGGAAGCCGTCAGCCGGGCGCTGGTGTTGTTCGAGGCCAGCGACTACCTCACCGACATTCTGATCCGGCATCCCGAGGAGATCGCCACTTTGGCGGAGTTGGGTGAGGTGCATTCGCGGGCCGGCAGCGGATACCTATTTGAAAGTCCCTTGGGGCAGGGCGCAACGGTGGGTGATCCGGTGTTTGCCTACCTGGCGAACGCCCCAGTTTCCTACGGCGAAAGGCTGGCGTTGCTGCGGCAGCATTATCGCCATCGCATCTTTGCCTCGGGTGCCCGAGACATTACGGAGTGGCGCGACGTGTACGAGTCACTGGCGGTGACCACGGCCGCGGCCGAAGACGCGATCGGGGCAGCTCTCGGCATCGCCGGAGACCCCGGGGATCTCGCCGTGATGGCCATGGGCAGGTTGGGGAGTGGCGAGTTCGACGTGCTCTCCGATGCTGACGTGCTGTTTGTATGTGACGAATCGGGAGATCGCCAGCTCTTGACTAGAGCTGCCGAACAATTCATGCAGGCGTTGGCAGCCTATACCCGCGACGGCATGGTATTTCCCGTGGACGCACGCTTGCGTCCGCGGGGCGGGGAAGGAGAGCTTCTGGTCAGTCCCACGCAACTGGTTGCCTACTTCGCGCAGGAAGCCCAGGCGTGGGAAGCGCTAATGTATACAAAGTTGCGCTATCTGGCGGGCTCGCGGCCTTTGGCAGAGCGCACCCTGCATGCCACGCGGACTCTGTTCGATCGCTTTGCTGCAGATACCGACTTCCTTCGCGCGGTGCGCGAGATGCGGGCCAAACTGGAAGCTGCTGAAGCAGGAGAAAAAAGCTTCAAGAGTTCCCCGGGCGCGATCTACGACATCGACTTCCTTTCCAACGTTCTTCTGGTCAAGCACGGCGTGAACGACAAACAGGGAAGCTTACGGGATCGGTTGTGGCGCTGTGTGGCTTGCGGCGTGCTAGACAAGGCCGATGCCGCTGCGCTGGATCATGCGGCCGAGCTGCTGCGCACCGTGGAGCACGTGGTGCGATTGGTGGTAGGCAGGGCGCGTAAATGGTTGCCGGCAACCGAGCATGCCCGGCAGGTGACCGAGTCGCTGACCGCTCAGATTCTGCGGCGGGAATTCCCGGATGGGCTGGAAGCCGAACTCATGCGTAGCTGCAGCACGGTGCGGAGCATCTACGGCCGGGTTCTGGCTTGATGCCGGCCGCCGCGGGCTTCGGCCGAATCACCCTGGCTGCAGGTGGGCCGACCGCTTGTCACACGTGCTTGTGATCCCCGTCATTTCTCGATGGTTGTCGCCCCGCCGTATAATTGAGCCCGTTCTTCAATTAATCACGGAGGTGGTGTAATGGCGGCTTCATACAACGGTCTGCCGGTGCCCAGGGACGGCGCCCGGATCACGTACAGCAACGGGCGCTACCAGGTGCCCGATAACCCGATCATCCCCTTTATTGAAGGCGATGGCACGGGCCGTGACATCTGGAAGGCATCGGTGCGCGTCTTCGACGCGGCCGTGGAGAAGGCTTACAAAGGCAAGCGCCATTGCGCCTGGTACGAAATTTTCGCCGGCGAGAAGGCCATGGCGAAGTTCGGCACCTGGCTGCCGGACGACAGCGTGAACGCCCTTCGTGAATTCCGTGTCGCCATCAAAGGCCCGCTGACTACGCCCGTCGGTGGCGGCATCCGCTCGCTCAACGTCGCGCTGCGGCAGATTCTCGACCTCTATGCCTGCGTGCGCCCGGTGAAGTACTACAAGGGCACACCTTCGCCGGTCAAGCATCCCGAGCGTATGAACGTGGTCATCTACCGCGAGAACACGGAAGACGTGTATGCCGGGATCGAGTGGGAGCAGGGCACGCCCGAGGTGGCCAAGCTGATCGATTTCCTGAACAAAGAGATGCTGAAGGGCGGGAAGAAGCAGATTCGCCTGGACTCCGGCATTGGCATCAAACCGATGTCGGTGACTGGGACCAAGCGCTTGGTGCGCATGGCGATCCAGTTCGCGCTGGAGAAGGGCAAGAAGAGCGTGACGCTGGTGCACAAAGGCAACATCCAGAAATTTACCGAGGGCGCTTTCCGCAAGTGGGGTTACGAGCTTGCTACGGAGGAGTTCCGCGACAAGGTGGTCACCGAGCGCGAGAGCTGGATTCTCGACAACAAGGACAAGAACCCAAACATCACGATCGAGCAGAACGCCCACTTGGTCGAGCCCGGATTGGAATTTGCCACGGAAGAGTTCCAGAAGTCGGTCTACAAGGAAGTGAAAGACGTGCTGGATGCGATCTACGCCACCCACGGCAAGGGCGTGTGGAAGAAGAAGCTGATGGTCAACGACCGCATCGCCGATTCCATCTTCCAGCAGGTGGTGACACGTGCCGATGAATACTCGGTGCTGGCCACACCCAACCTGAACGGCGACTACATCTCCGACGCCTGCGCGGCGCAGATTGGCGGGCTGGGCATCGCACCCGGAGCCAACATCGGCGACGGCTACGCTTGCTTCGAGGCTACGCACGGCACCGCACCCAAGTACGCCGACAAGGATGTCATCAATCCGGGTTCGGTGATTCTCTCGGGCATGATGATGTTCCGCTTCCTGGGATGGAACGAGGCGGCTGATCTGATCGAGCAAGGGCTGGAGCGTACCATCGAGCAGAGGAAGGTCACCTACGACTTCGAGCGGCTGATGGAAGGCGCCACCAAAGTGAAGACCAGCGAGTTCGGCAGCTATATCATCGAGAACATGACCGCGCCGGAACTGGCCACGGTGTAATTCGAAGGAGCGAGGGAAGAAGGTCCTTTAACCGCAAAGGACGCAAAGAGCTCGCAAAGTGCGCAAAGATTTTCTTCGCGACCTTCGCGCTGCCTTTGCGGACTTTGCGGTTGGCTTTTTGAGAGTGAAGGAAAAGCCAGACGACACTGTCGGCAGGGGTTCCGTGCGTGGTTTAGAATTGAAGGTTTTGTAGCGGTGTGCAGTTCTACTGGAGAAAGGACATTCATGCGCAAGAAAGTAAGCATCGTAGGCTCCGGGAATGTGGGAGCGACCGCAGCTCACTGGATGGCGTCCAAGGAACTGGCGGATATAGTCCTGATCGACATCATTGATGGCGTTCCCCAGGGCAAGGGGCTCGATCTGCTGGAAGCCATGCCCATCGAGAAGTGCGACTCGCACGTGCTCGGCACCCAGGACTATGCCGACACGGCGAATTCCGACATTGTGGTGGTCACCGCCGGCATCCCGCGCAAGCCCGGCATGAGCCGCGATGACCTGCTCAACACCAATCACAAGATCATGAAAGATGTTGTGAGCAAGGTGGTGCAGCACTCGCCCAACTGCATTCTGATCATCGTGTCGAACCCGCTGGATGCCATGGCACAGGCGGCGTACAAGATGAGCGGGTTTCCCCGGCACCGCGTGGTCGGCATGGCGGGCGTGCTCGACTCTGCGCGCTTTCGGACTTTCATCGCAGAAGAGCTGAAGGTCAGCGTGGAGAACGTGACGGCCTTCGTCCTGGGCGGGCACGGCGACACCATGGTGCCGCTGCCGCGGTATTCCACGGTGGCGGGAATTCCGATTACTGAACTGATGGACGCAGCCACCATCGAGCGGTTGGTGCAGCGCACGCGCGACGGCGGCGCCGAAATCGTGAAGTATCTGAAGACCGGCAGCGCGTACTATGCGCCCTCGGCCGCGGTGACGGAGATGGTCGAGGCAATATTGAAGGACAAGAAGAAGATTCTCCCTTGCGCGGCGTATCTGGAAGGCGAGTACGGCATCAGTGGACTGTTTGTGGGTGTCCCGGTAAAGTTGGGGGCGAAGGGAATCGAGCAGATCATCGAAATCAAGCTTACCCACGAAGAGCAGGCTGCTCTAAACAAGAGCGCGGAGGCGGTGAAGGAGTTGGTGGGAGTGATTGGGGTTTAGTCGTCAGTCGTCGGTCATCAGGCGTCAGCACGTCCCGCCCGGGAGGGCGGGATTTTCCGCTCAGAGTCAAAGGCTTACCTCAGCGGGTAAAGCCGATCTCTCAATGGCACCTGGGTGGCACGACTGGAAGTCGTGCCCTTCCCGGATACCGCAGCCAGACGGGGTGTGGATTTCTTCATCCAAGGAAAAGTGAACAGGTCAAAATCTTCCCGGTACCGTTCGTCATGGGTCGGTGTGCCATGACCCACAGGTTTGCTTGGGTTCCTACACCCGCTCAATCACCACCGATTGCAGCACGACATCCTTATTCGGCCGGTCCTGGCGGTTGCGCGGGGCATTCGCGATCTTATCGACCACGTCCTGGCCTTCTACTACTTCGCCGAAAATGGTGTGGTTGCCCGTGAGCCACGTCGTTGGCGCCACCGTGATGAAAAACTGCGAGCCGTTGGTGTTGGGCCCGGCATTGGCCATGGCGAGTTTGCCTGCCTTGTCGAACTTATAGGGGGAGCCCTTGGTTTCGTCTTCGAACTGGTATCCGGGGCCGCCCATGCCGTTGCCCGCGGGGTCGCCGCCCTGAATCATGAAATTGGGGATGACACGGTGAAAAATGGTGCCGTCGTACAGGCGATCTTTACTCTTTTTGCGGCTGACCGGGTGGGTCCAGTCGCGCTTGCCTTCGGCGAGTTCGATGAAGTTCAGCACCGTCTTGGGAGCTTCTTTCTCGAAGAGACGGCAGACGATAGTTCCCTCCGAGGTGTTGAAAGTCGCGTAAGTGCCGGGTTGGCGGGCCATAAGAATCCTTTCTTCTCTTGACGTGGCGGGGGTGGGATGCCCCCGCCCTTCGAATTGGCTCAGGACAGGCTGGGCAGCGGGACGCCGTCACTACGCTACTTGGCCGCTCCACCCTTCTCAATGGTGATGTGATTGATCTTGACCGGCTTGTACGGACGATCGTTGGCATCGCGTCCCATGCGGGTGATCTGCTTCACCAGCGTCACACTGGCGTCATCACACTGGCCGAAAATGGTGTAGCCGCCGTTCAAACTGGGGTAGGGAACCTCGGTGACAAAGAACTGCGAGCCATTGGTATCCGGCCCGGCATTGGCGTAGGCCAGCCGTCCCGGGCGATCAAACTTCAGGTCCGGGGATGTCTCGTTCTTGAACTGGAAGCCGATGTCTTCGCTGCCACTTCCGCCGCCCGGATCGCCCCCCTGGATCATGAATTGCGGTATCACCCGGTGGAAGATCGTCCCGTCGTAGAGCGGCACGCCGTGCTTCTTAGCGTGGCTGACCGGGTTGGTCCAGTCCTTGGTTCCTTCGGCCAGGCCGATGAAGTTGGCCACGCCGAGGGGCGCTTTGTCAGGAAACAGCTTGCAGGTCAGCTTGCCTGCGGTGGTGTCGATGATGGCCGTGGGCTGGCCGGAAGAGGCAGACGCTGGTTTCTTCGCCGGGGCCTGCGCCCAGACCATCAATGCGAGCGAGAGCACACTGAAAAAAGTGATGATGGATCTACGCATCGGATGACTCCTTAGATTGGAACAAAGGGGATTCCCTGAAATTGTACGACACCCGGGACAATTTTAATGGGCCCCGGCACCGCGTGCCTGCCCGGCTTGCATTTCCCGGCTCACGCGCTCTACCTCGCGCATCACGCGAAGCGTGTTTCCGCCGAGGATTTTGCGGATGTCGTCCGCGCTGTAACCGCGGTCGAGCAAAGCTTGCGTGATCTTGGGCAGGTCGGCGGCCGAGTCAATGCCCTGAGGCGTGGCGCCGCTGACGCCATCAAAATCCGAGCCCAATCCGACGTGGTCCACGCCGGCGACTTTGGCGATGTGGTCAATGTGGTCGATGAGCGACTTCAGCGGGGGGCGGGGAATCTTGGCCGTCCATTCCCGCTCGATGCGATCCACCTCGATGTAGGTCGGCTGCCTGCCTGCTGCTCTTTGCTGCTCGATGTATGTCTTGACCGCGGTGTCAGCCTCTTTCGCCTGCGCCTGCGCCGCCTTCCAGTAGTTCTCGTCGTCGAAGCCGCTGAAGAAATTCACCTGCACCACGCCGCCGTTCCTGGTCATCGCCCGCAGCATGTCGTCGGTCATGTTGCGCGGCGCGTCGGTAAGGGCGCGGGCGGAGGAATGGGAAGCAATGATCGGCGCCTTAGTGGTGGCGATCGTGTCCCAGAAAGTCTTGTCGGCCACGTGGGAGATGTCCACCATCATGCCGAGCCGGTTCATCTCGAGGACCACTTGCTTGCCGAAGTCGGTGAGGCCGTTGTGGTGCTGAATCCTGGAATCGTTGATGTCGCCGGAGGAGTCGGCCCACTCGTTGGTATTGGACCAGCTCAGGGTCATGTAGCGGACGCCCAGACGGTAGTAATCCCGCAGCAGGTGGATGTCGTTCTCGATGGAGTGCCCGCCTTCAATACCCAGGAGCGCAGCGAGCTTCTTCTGCTTGTGGGCGCGCTCGATATCGGCGACGCTGAAGGCCATCATCATGCGATCGGGATGGCGCGCGGCTTGCTCATACACCGAATCGATGAGATCAAAGGTGTGCCGTGCAAAATGGTCCGGCGGAACGGTTCCCGGGTCCACCCAGATGGAGAAAAACTCGGCGCCCAGGTTGCCGGTGCGGGCTTTGTCCAGGCTGATGTGGCCGACATCCTTGGGGTCGGTGTTGCCGATGTCAAAGTTCTCGTCGAGGAAGCGCTGGGGTGTGTCGGCGTGAGTGTCAACCACAATCGCCGAATCGTGGACGGCACGGGCGCGGGCGCTGACCGGGCTATTGTCCTGGGCAATGGCCAAGGCGGAGGCCAGGACCAACAGAGCAGCCGGAACCAGCCGGAGGCGTTTTCTGGGCATGGGATAGTTTGTGTTTCGCAAGGCATCGATTCTATACGAAGTGACGCTTTCTTCCACAGGCCGATTCCTCAGTAGTGGCGTGCCAAGAGGACCTCGCAAGTCTCAACTCTTGCCCTGTCATTCATCAGAAATTCACCCCTTTGTAACCCTCCTGTAACACTTCACAGGTAGAAGACGTAGCAGTAACTCCAAGAAGGAGGAATGTCTCAGTGATGCGGCGAATTGCGCTATTGTGTCTGGCTCTGGCGGTACCCGCTTTTGGGCAGACCACATTGAATGGGGCGGGCGCAACTTTCCCTTATCCCATCTACTCGAAGTGGTTCAACGAGTATCACAAGGCTCACCCGGAAGTTGAAATCAATTACCAATCCATCGGCAGCGGCGGAGGCATTCGTCAGGTCCTGGCCCAGACGGTGGATTTTGGCGCCAGCGACGGCCCCATGTCCGACGAGCAACTTGGACAAGCCAAGGTCCACATCCTGCACATTCCCACCGTGCTCGGCGCCGTGGTTCCAGCGTACAACGTAGCGGGAGTGAGCGAACTGCGTTTTTCTCCCCAAACGATTGCCGGGATCTGCCTGGGCAAGATCGCCAATTGGAATGACAAGTCGATCGCGGCCGACAACCCCGGGGTGAAGCTGCCAGACAAGTCGATCATCGTGGTCCACCGTTCCGATGGCAGCGGCACGAATTACATTTTCACGGACTATCTTTCCAAAGTGAGCGAGGACTGGAAAAGCCAGGTGGGCAAGGGCACTTCCGTCAAGTGGCCGGTTGGGCTGGGCGCAAAGGGCAACGAAGGAGTGGCCGGCATGATCCGCCAGATGGATGGATCTTTCGGCTACGTCGAACTGATCTATGCCCTGCAGAATAAGATCTCCTACGGCGCCATCAAGAACTCTGCGGGCAACTGGCTGAAAGCCAGCCTGGAAGGGGCCACGGCAGCAGCGGGGTCGGTCAAGGACATGCCCGCGGACTTCCGCGTGTCCATCACCAATGCCCCGGGCAAGGATGCCTATCCCATCTCCAGTTTCACCTGGCTGCTGATCCCGGTTCAATCCAAGGACCAGGCCAAAGGGAAGATTCTGATCGATTTCCTGAACTGGATGCTGGAAGACGGCGAACGGATGACGGCGCAGTTGGACTACGCACCCCTGCCTGACAACGTGGCGGCCAAGGTCCGTGAAGCCATCAAGCAGGTTCACTAGCGGGCCGCAGGGGCGGCACCGTCAGGCCCGCGTCCGTAACTGATCGGTACCTGCATAATCAGCCCAAAACGGGCGCCCGCCCACCGAGCGGGCGCCCGTTTTGCTTCTGTCGAAAGGCAGATCGAACCACAGATGCTTTATACTGATTTCCGGTCACGAAGCCGTGCCCGGTTTACTCCTTTTGTCTTTGTGACGCTCCCTAGTAACGCGGATATAGTTGAACTTCCAGTGGATTTCTAACTATCACCTTGATGCATGGCGCGTACGCTCGATAGCCCGGCTTACTACATCAACCGCGAGGCTTCTTGGCTGGCGTTCAACCGCCGCGTGCTCGAAGAAGCCCAGGACGAAAACAATCCCCTCCTGGAACGCCTGAAGTTTCTCTCCATCACCGCCAGCAACCTGGATGAGTTCTTCGAAGTGCGCGTCGCCGGATTGGTGCAGCAGATCGAAGACGGCTACACCGAGGCCGGGGCGGACGGCCTGACCCTGCTGCAGGAACGCGACGTGGTCTCCCGCTACACGCACGACTTCGTGGACGACCAGTATCTGTGCTGGAACGAAAAGCTGCGGCCGGCGATGGCGCAGCACGGTATCCGGGTGCTAGGTCTGCACGAGATGGGCTCGCAGGCCCGCGCTTTTGTGGACGAATTCTGCGAGCGCGAACTCGACCTGCTGTTGACTCCGGTCACGGTGGATCCGGCGCACCCCTTTCCGCGGGTCATTAACAAGGCATTGTGCGTGGCATTCCTGCTGCGCCGGCGACGGCGTTCGTCTCTGACCTACACCGGCGTGGTCACGGTGCCCCGTTCCTTGCCCCGCTTGGTGCGGCTGCCTTCGGAGGGCACCGACGACTTCATTTTCCTTGCCGACCTGGTCGCCTTCCATGCTTCGCGCATGTACCACGGCTACGATATCGTTTCCTCGGCGGCCTTCCGCGTGACCCGCAACAGCAATCTCTACCTGGCGGAAGAAGAGTCCCGCAGCCTGCTGGAATCGGTGCGCACCGAACTCCACAACCGGCGTAAGGGCGATGCTGTGCGCATGGAGATCGAATCCGACGCCGATCCGGAAATTGTCGAGCGCTTGCGCACCAACTTTGAGCTGGAGCCCTGGCAGGTATTTCCGGTGAACGGCCCGGTGAACCTCTCGCGTCTGTTCAACCTCTACGAGCAGACCGAGCATCCAGAACTCAAGTTCAAGCCGTTTGCGCCCCGTGAACTCCGGCTTACCGCCAAGTCGCAGGACCTGTTCGAAGAGCTTCGCCGCCACGACGTCCTGTTGCACCACCCCTTTGATTCCTACGATGCGGTGGTGTCGTTTATTGAAGCGGCGGCGGAAGATCCGCGGGTGCTCTCCATCAAGCAGACGCTGTACCGCACCAGCGAACATTCGCTGATCGTTCCCGCGCTGATTTCCGCCGCGGCGCGGAAAGAAGTCACCGCGGTGGTGGAGTTAAAGGCGCGATTCGACGAGGCTTCCAACATCCGCTGGGCGCGCGATCTGGAAGACGCAGGAGTGCAGGTCTTCCACGGCCTGGTCGGCCTGAAAACCCACTGCAAGCTGTCGTTGCTGGTGCGCCGCGATCCCGATGGGGTCACGCGCCGCTACACCCACCTTGGCACCGGCAACTACAACACCACGACAGCTCGCATCTACACCGACCTCAGCCTGCTCACCGCCGATCCCGAAATCACCGGGGCGGTGCATGATGTCTTCAGCTTCCTGACCGCTTACGCGGAGCATCCCAATTACGATCCTCTGCTGGTCTCGCCCCTCGACCTAGCCGAGCACTGCCTGGCACTGATCGGGCGGGAGGCGGAACACGCCAAGCACGGACGTCCGGCACACATCATTGCCAAAATGAATGCGCTGCTGGACAAGAACATCATCATGGCGCTGTACCGTGCTTCGCAGGCTGGAGTCCGGATTGATCTTCTGGTCCGCGGCATGTGCGCGCTGCGGCCGGGCGTGCGTGGTGTCAGCGATCGCATCCGGGTGCGCAGCATTGTGGGACGCTTCCTGGAGCACAGCCGCATCTTTTACTTCGCCAACGGCGGCGAGGAGGAAATTTATCTCGGTAGCGCGGATTGGATGCCGCGCAATCTCTACGAGCGCGTCGAAGTCCTGTTCCCACTCAAAGACACCCTGCTTCGCGAACGCGTGCGGCACGAGATCCTGGACGTCTACCTCGCCGACAATGTGAAATCCCGCCTGCTGCAGAAGGAGGGCACCTACATTCGTGCCTGGCAGGCGCAAGGCAAGCGCAAACCGCCAACCGGCCCTGGCGCCTTCAATGCCCAGGAATTCCTCATCGGACTTGCAGAAGGGAAGCAATTGATGGATTCGATCCCTGTCCCGCCCGAGCCCAAGAGCCGGAAAGTGGCACTCCGGAAGGAGCGATAACCCGCGATGATCATTTATTTCCTACGTCATGCCAGCGCTGGTGAGCGCATGAGCAATCCCAGGAAGGACGACAAACGCGCGCTCGACCGCGCCGGAATCGAACAATGCGGAGACGTAGGCCGGGCCATGCTGGCGCTGGATGTGCAGGTGGACATGATCATATCGAGCCCGCTCAAACGCTCGGCTCAGACCGCGTCCCTGGTGGGAAATGAGATTGGCTACGAAGGGAAAATGCAGTTCGAAGATGGTCTGCGTCCCGGCGCGACCTTCGTGGAGTTTCGCAAACTACTGGACAAGTACTCCAAATACGAAACCATCATGGTGGTCGGCCACAACCCCAATCTCAGCGAGTTCGTGGGGCGGGTCATCAGCGAAACCGGTTGCGAAGCTGCCGTCGAGCTCAGGAAGGGAGCGGTTGCGAGAGTGGAAATGGGCCGCAACTCGGGCGCCCTGCACTGGTGCATCACGCCCAAGGTGCTGCGCACGCTCTACGCCGCGGCTGCGGAAAGCTCGCGTCCGAAGACTTCGCGAAAATAGTTTCTTTCCTTCTCCACCGCCCACAGTTCAAGGTCCACACTGGTGCGCGGCTTGGCCAGAAGGGCTAGGTTCACCTCGCCATTGCGCACCCGGACGTGTACCTTGCGCACCGCGCTGCCGCGTCCCAGGTTGAGGGCGCGGGCCAGGCGCAGCAGCAGCGATGTCTTGCGCACAAATTCCCGGTCGGCCGGCAGCAGGACCTTCATGGGACCGTCTCCCGGCGTGGGTTGCGACTTGCCCAGGTAACGCGCGATGGCCGCAATTTTCCGCCGTTCTTGCGGGGTGTATCCGAGAATCTCCGAGTGGGAAATGATGTAATAGGTATGGCGGTGCCGGCCGTTGCGGTTCACGAAGTCGCCCACCTCATACAGGATGGCCGCGGCCGAGAGCCACTCGCGGTACTCGGGGGGAAGGCGGTGCACCGAGCGCAACGCCGTAAACAGATCCATGGCCGACTGCCGTACCTGCAACGCGTGGCCCATGTCCACCCGGTAATGCTCCACCGCAGCCCGGATCGAATCCCAGCGCTCCGACTCAATCTGTTTCCCGGAGCGCGTGCTGCGGTCGTACTCGGCTGCCATCTGGGCCAGCAGGCCGTCGCGCAACCCGAGTGCGGAATAGCGGAATCCGCTCAACTGACAACGGTCCAGGATTTCTGCGTAGACCGCGGCCCCGGCGGCAATGATTTCCGCCCGCCGTGGGCCAACCCCGGAAAGTTTTTGGCGCTCCGCGATCGGCAGGCGGGCGAGCATCTTGCCGATCCGCCGCATCTGCGGCCGCGACACCACTGTCGCTCGGGAGCCCTTGGTCTTGTACAGGCCGTGACAGACTGCGGCCAGCGCCGCCGCTGTGCCGGACGTGGCCAGCACAACCTTGGGCCGGGCCCGCGAGATGCGATCCGTGATCCGTCCAATTTCCCGCTCGACAAATCTTCTTAGCCGCTGCAATTCCAACTTGCGCGGAGGGTCGTGGTGCAGAAATTCGTTGGTCAGCCGTACTGCGCCCAGGGGCAAGCTCACGGTGTCGCGAATGTGACTCTTGGCCGAGACCGTGAGCTCGCAGCTTCCGCCTCCCAGGTCCATCATGAGTACCGGCGCCGCGTTGACCCGCAAACTGGAAACCAACCCCAGGTGGATGAGCCGCGCCTCCTCCAGCCCGGAAATAATCTCCACTTTCCAGCCGGTGGCGGAGCGCACCCATTCGAGAAATGCCTTGGCGTTGCGCGCGTCCCGCAAGGCGCTGGTGCCGACAGCGCGCACCGTATCCGTACCTGCCTCCTGCACCGCGCGATGAAAGCGCCGCAGCACCTTCACGGTGTTGGCCATGGCTTCGGGGGAAAGAAGGTTGCTGCGATAGACGGATTCGCCCAGGCGTGTGACCTCACGGTCTTCATGGACCTCGCGCAGACGGCGTCCGGTAAGCCGCGCGATTTTCAAACGCACGGAGTTGGAGCCGATGTCGACAGCGGCAAAAGTCGGCATGGTGGGAGCGAGATAGTTTACCGCTTTGGCGGGAAGGAGCCGGGAAAAATGTCGCGGAGACGCGAGCCCTTAGCGAGCATCGTGCCGAGAGAACCTCAGTCCGAGGCGAAGTTCAACGGTGGTCGTCGGCGAAGAGCATTGCGATCGGTAACCAGCGATTCAAAGCGAGGTCCAGGCCCGAGAAGCAAGGTCTGGAGGGTGGAACGACCGTTACTGATTGGCTTCTTATTGCGAATCGTCCGGGTGCGCGGCTTGCGAGGAGTCCGATTCATCACGCTGCAGCCTCTGGCTGTGCGCCTGGCGGCGCAGGCGGCTTGCGGCTCGCCGCGGCCTCCGTAGCCACGTGCTTCTTCACCGCCAGTGCGGCCCGGGTTTCGGTGAGCACGTCCACCCCTTGGCGGAATTTGGCGCCGGTTACGTTGCGCAGCGCGGCTACCAGAGCCGAGTCCTGGACTCCGCCGAAGAGGCCTTCCGCCCGCTGGGTCAGCTTCAGCCAGTCATGCCAGTCGCCCAGCACATCCTGCATGCGCTTGAGCTGCTCAACAAAGCGCTCGGCTTCGGAGTTCTTGCCGGCCAACTCCGCCAGGTAACGGGCCCGTTTGCCTACAATCCGGTACTGATGCAGGGTCTTCTCGGTCAACGGAGCATGGTTGCGCCCCAGTTGCGCCAACTGGCGCATCGCCAGGCCGAGGGGGTCAGTATTCTCCGGGATTTCCGCGTTGCTGGCTGCGCGCTTCAGCCTCTTACGCAGTTCGCCGATCGTTTCTGGATCGAAGGCCTTGCCCAGCTTCTTCTCCCGCTGGCTGCGTTCTTCAGCCAGAGTGCGAAGCAGTTGCGCTTTGCGATCCGCTTCCGATGGAATTTTCAGATTGCGCAGCGAGACGATCTGCACGTCCAGGTCGCGAACTCTCCCGGCCTTCTTGCGCAGGCGAGACAGCAGCTTCAGCAGCTTCTTGTCGTTGCGGGTTGGCTCGGAAATAAGTTCAACCAAAAACGCCTCCACGCGGCGGCCATAGGTGCGGAATTTGTGGACGCTTTCCGGGACTGGCTTCCGCGCCAGCTTGGTCAACTGGCGATTCAATCGCTGAAAAGCGAGACGGCTGCGTTCCTGATCGACGGGCATAGGAATGAACCAAGGGTACTGAAAAATACAAGGGAATCCGGAGAAATGCAAACCGAAAGCATCCGCCCAAGACTCGGGGTATTCCTGATTGAAACCTGGTGCGAAAACGGCTGGAGCGAATGGGTATTTTAACACTCCTGTAACACGACTCTGCTAGCGTGCTCTTGATGGCCAATCACGCTTTGGGAGCGCCTCGCCTGACTGGACCGCAACCTGTTCCAAAACCAGAAGTTGCGAGCGGAGCGGAGGTCCAGGCCGGGCCCCTGATTAAGGCCGGCAGCAGCTTGGTGGCCGATCGTATTTTCTTCTTCGCGATGCTGGGGTGTGGGCTGTGCGTGCTGGCCCTGGTCGCCGTCATTGTTTACGAACTGGTTACCAAGTCCAGCTTGTCGTGGCACGCCTTTGGCTGGAAGTTTTTCTTCCGCAGTGAATGGGACCCGGTCAACGAGGAGTTTGGTGCTTGGCCGTTTGTTTACGGCACGATCGTTTCCTCCATTCTCGCTCTGGTCCTCGCAGTGCCCCTGGCCATCGGGGTGGCGGTGTTCATCACCGAGATGTCGCCACGCTGGTTGCGTGGGCCGCTGGCCTTTACCACGGAGTTGCTGGCTGCCATCCCCAGTGTGATTTACGGGTTGTGGGCGATCTTCGTGCTAGTGCCGCTGCTGCGCCAATACGTGGAGCCGTTTCTCGCCAGGTCTTTCGGCTGGACCGGACTCTTTGAAGGCACGCCTTATGGTATCGGCATGCTGGCCGCCGGAATCATTCTGGCTATCATGGTCGTCCCCATCGTTTCCGCCATCACGCGCGAGGTGATGACTGCGGTTCCCCAGCAGCAGCGAGAGGCTGTGCTCGCCCTGGGCGCAACCCGCTGGGAGATGATTCGCACCGGGGTTTTGCGCAATGCCCGCGCCGGAATCCTGGGAGGCGTGATCCTGGGACTGGGGCGCGCCCTGGGTGAAACTATGGCGGTCACCATGGTGATCGGGAATCGCGCGGAGATTGCGCGTTCTCTGTTTGCTCCGGGCTACACCATGGCCAGCGTCATCGCCAACGAGTTCAGCGAGGCCACCGGCGACGTCTATCTCAGCGCCTTGGTGGAAGTGGGCCTGGCGTTGTTCATCGTGACCATCATTGTCAACATCCTGGCGCAATTCCTGGTGTGGACAGTGACCCGCGGCATGCCGGCGAGGAGCCATGTCTAACGTCACAGTCACAGCTTCGGTGGATGCGACGCTCCTGCCGGTTCTCAGTGTTCGCCGGCGGCTGACGAACTTTCTAGTGACCTTTGCGGCCGCCGGTTCGGTGATCCTGGTTTTGCTGCCGCTCGGCGCAGTTTTCGGGTACCTGGTTTACCGGGGCATCGGCTCGATCAATTGGGCGTTCCTCACCCAGACTCCCAAACCGGTCGGGGAGGCGGGCGGCGGCATGGCCAACGCTATCGCCGGATCTGCTCTCATTCTGCTCATCGCCAGCACGGTTGGGGTACCGGTGGGCATCGGCGCCGGCATCTACCTGGCCGAATATGGCCGCAACCGCCTGGGGAACCTCATTCGCTTCACCTCTGATGTGCTGAATGGCGTGCCTTCCATCATCATCGGCATTGTCGCGTACGGTCTGGTGGTGCTCACGCAAGGGCATTTCTCGGCGTTGGCCGGCGGGGTGGCGCTCGCCATCATGATGATTCCCACCATCACCCGCGCCACCGAAGAGATGCTGTTGCTGGTACCCACGGCGGTGCGCGAAGCGGCCTACGGGCTGGGCGTTTCCCGTTGGCGGACCACGCTTTCCATCACCTTACGCACTGCGACCTCCGGCGTAATCACCGGGGTGATGCTGGCGTTTGCACGGGTGGCCGGCGAGACTGCACCCCTGCTCTTCACAGCGTTTGGCAACCAGTTTTGGAACTGGAAACTGAACCAGCCGACGGCCGCTCTGCCGCTGCAGATTTTCACTTACGCCATCTCGCCCTTCGACGAATGGCATCGGCAGGCCTGGGCGGGGGCGTTGATCCTCATCGTACTCATCGTGGTGAGCGTGAGTGCCGTTCGCATTGCCGCCGGCCGCGGCATGCTCAAGGGAGGCAGCTGACCTATGGGTGTAGGCATCCAGGTCGACAAACTCAACGCGTGGTTCGGCACGACGCAGGCCCTTCAAGACATCAATATGAAGGTCGAACCCAACCACGCGACCGCGGTGATCGGTCCGTCAGGTTGCGGCAAGTCCACCTTCGTGCGTTGTCTGAACCGCATGCACGAGACCATTCCCGAGGCGCACGCCACCGGCAGAGTGCGGATCGGCGATCTCGACGTTTACAACGGGACCTCTGCCGTGCAGATTCGCCGCCGCATCGGGATGGTCTTCCAGAAGGCCAACCCGTTTCCCACGATGTCCATCTACGACAATGTGGCGGCGGGGCTGAAGCTGAACGGTTTCCGCGATCGCAAACGCCTGGATGAGATCGTCGAACACTCGCTGCAAGCTGCCGCCCTGTGGGATGAAGTGAAGGATGCGCTCCGCAAGAAGTCAGGCGCCAGCCTTTCCGGGGGGCAACAGCAGCGCCTTTGCATCGCCCGCGCCCTGGCCGTGGAGCCCCAGGTGCTGCTCATGGACGAACCCTGCTCGGCCCTGGATCCGATTTCTACCGGCAAGATTGAAGAGCTCATTTTTCAGTTGAAGGAACGATTTACTATTGTGATCGTCACGCATAACATGCAACAGGCATCGCGCGTGGCGGAATTTACCGGTTTTTTCCTGCTGGGCAAGCTGATCGAATTCGACAAGACCGAAAAGATCTTCACCAACCCGTCCGACAAGCGGACGGAAGACTACATCACAGGCAGGTTTGGATAATGCGCACCCGCTTTCAACAAGGACTGGATGACCTAAGGACACGGTTGCTCCGCATGGGCGGTCTGGCCGAGCAGGCCGTGGACCGTGCCTGCCAGGCCTATGTTGACCGCGACCTGTCGCGCTGCCACATGGTGCTCGAGGGGGAATCGCAAATCAACGCCATCGAGCGTGAAATCGATGAACTGGCCTTCGATCTCCTCGCTCTGCAGCAGCCCATGGCCGTGGACCTGCGCTTTATCCTCGCCGTCACCAAAATCAACGCCGACCTGGAACGCGTAGGCGATCAGGCCGTGAACATCGCAGAGCGTGTGATGGATATGGTGGAACTGCCGAAGGCCGATCTGCCGGTGGACATTCCGCGTATGGCCGCCGCCGTTTCCGCCATGGTCCGGCGCTCTCTGGAGTCCTTCATCGAAGGCAAGGCCGAACTGGCGCAGGCGGTACTGGAAATGGACAACGTGGTGGATCGCATGCGCGACGAAGCTTTCATCATGCTGGTGAAAGTGATGAACGAGCGCCCCGAAGTTACCCGCCAGGCCCTGGATGCGCTGCTGGTTGCGCGCAACCTGGAACGTGTGGCCGACCACGCCACCAACATCGCCGAAGACGTGATCTTCTGGGTGCGCGGGGCGGATGTGCGCCACAACGTTGGCCAGCAGGAAGTGCCGATCCAGCAGGAAGTTACCGACACTCATTAAAGCATGGCATGGAGTCGTTTTCGCAGCGCCGGCGTCCCGCCGGCCACGTTGCTCTGAGAGCGGTCGAAGCGCGGGAACATCTTTAGCTCCACATCTCAGTCAGTCGCGGTGCTTGTTTGCCCGCGTGCGGCGATCGATGTCTTTTCTTTTCCCTACACGGATGCTACAAGTGCTTGATCCCGTCAGGAGGAAGCTTGAAGCCCTTCTACGCTCTGATTGTGCTCTTGCTGTCCGCCGCCATTGTCAGCCTGCTCTCCGCGAGCGATCCTGGGAAGACTGCCCAGGTGCCGCTGCCCACGAGCAAGATGCTGTCGATTCCGGCTCCGGGGTATCTGACGAGGCTGAACAGCTTCCCAGCTACCATCGCTGTCAGCCCGGATGGCCACTACGCCGCGCTTCTGAACGATGGCTACGGCACCCAGGCCACGCAGGCGCATCAGTCGATTTCCGTCCTCGACCTGACCACCAACCAGCTTGCGGATTTTCCCGACGGCCGCCTGCCCGAGAGCGCACACCAGAGTTATTTCTTGGGTTTGGCTTTCAGCTCCGACGGCACTCATCTTTACGCCTCCATTGGTTCCATCACCGACCCCACGGGCAGCAAGCCGGGTGACATGGGCAACGGAATCGCAGTGTACAAGTTTCAACAAGGCAAAGTCGTTCCCGAGCGCTTTGTCAAGATGGCCCCGCAAAAGATCGCAGCGGAGAGAAAGGTCGCGTATGGCCTACGCAAGATCGCGCCTGGGACTGCCATTCCCTATCCTGCCGGGCTTGCGGTAGTTCCCCCGCCCGAGGAAGTTTCCGCGCCCGGGATAGACAGGTTACTGGTCGCCAACAACCTCTCTGACAATGTGGTTTTGCTCGATCCCGCCGATGGCCATTTCCTCAAGCAGTTCGACCTGAGCACCTACAAGGTCGTGCCATCGTCGTTTCCTTATACGGTGGTCGCGAGCCGCGATGGCCGCCGCGCCTGGTGTAGTTTGTGGAACTCGTCTCGTGTGGCAGAGCTTGACCTGGAGAAAGGAACTGTCGTCCGCTGGATTTCGCTGCTCGAGCCCGAAGATCCCCTTGCTCCCGGCTCCCACCCCACGGCGCTTCTGCTCAGCCCGGATGGGAAGCTGCTCTACGTGGCGCTGTCGAATGCGGACAGAGTGGCGGTGGTCCACGCTGCGACCGGCAGAGTTCTCAGCTTTCTCGACACTACTGTTCCCGCGCAGAAGTATGCGGGAACCTATCCCAGTGCCCTGGCCCAGTCTGCCGACGGAAAGCGCCTGTTCGTGGCGGATTCATCCTTGAACGCGGTTGCAGTCTTCAGTATTTCGAACTTGCCGGCTGGCACTTTCGAGCCCAGCACGCAGCCAGCGCTGGGCTTCATCCCCACAGACTGGTATCCCAGCGCGCTGGCTACGGTCGGTGACGATCTGCTGATTGCCACGGCCAAGGGCCAAAGCACCGGTCCCAACAACGGGACCAGCGAACTGAAGCAAGAGCGGCGCCACCACGAGCATCCCTACATTCCTACCTTGCTCTACGGTTCGCTCGCCCGCCTGAACTTTCGCGACGCGGAAAAACAGCTGCCCGAGTTGACCCGCAAAGTCGAGGACAGCAACCTGTTCCACTCCGATCCCGGCCAGATCGAGTTCCAGCGCGGCAGCAACCCCATCCGCCACGTCATCTACGTGATCAAGGAAAACCGTACCTACGACCAGATCCTGGGAGACTTGAAAGTGGGCGACGGCGATTCATCGCTCACCATGTACGGCGCCGACATCACTCCCAATGAGCACAAGCTGGCCTTGCAGTTCGGCGTGCTCGACAACTTCTACGACAGCGGCGAAGTCTCCGGCGACGGCCACGTTTGGTCCACCGCCGCCATCGCCAGCGACTACAACGAGAAGACTTGGCAGATCGGCTACCGCAGCCGGGAGCGCACCTACGACTATCAGGGCAACGTGGCGGACGAACTGCCCCTGGAAAACCGCGAGCCCGACGTGGATGCGCCCGCCACGGGATATCTCTGGGACAATGTCGCAGCCCACGGAGTCTCCTACCGGGACTATGGCGAGTTTATGGATGCGGTGTGGTGCGAGCCGCCCAGTGACGCGCCCGCTCCTCCGCCGGGAGACGCGGAATCGCCGTTGCACTCGCCGTGTTCCAAGCAAGCGGTTCGCAAGGGCGAGGCTTTGCCCAGTCACCTGGGCCAGCCGCATGGGTCAACCAGCCCCTGGCCGTGGACGGTCCCCCTTTTGAAAAGCGCGCGGCCCACCAAGGCGGCCCTGGTCGATCACTTCGATCCCAAGTTTCCGGATTTCAACACTGATTATCCCGACCAGCTTCGCGCCGACGAGTTCCTCGATGAATTCGAGGGTTTCGTGCAAGCCCGCAAGGAAGGGAAGGGAACTGAACTTCCAAGTTTTGTCCTGCTGTATCTGCCTGATGACCACACCGGAGGCACGCGTCCGGGAAAGCCGCGCCCAGCGGCCTCGGTGGCGGACAACGATCTCGCCCTCGGCCGCGTGGTCGAAGCAGTTTCACACAGTCTCTACTGGGACGACACCGCGATCTTTGTTGTAGAAGATGATGCCCAGGACGGCGCCGACCACGTGGATGCGCACCGCTCCATCGCCTTAGTGATCAGCAAGTACTCGCCCGGCTCAGCGGAGCATCCGTTTGTTGCCCACCACTTCTACACTACGGTGAACATGGTCCACACGATCGAAGTGTTATTAGGCCTGCCGCCCATGAACCAGAACGACGCCTACGCCCCGGTCATGGCGCCGCTGTTCAGTGGTGCTGGAGATCAGCCGGCCTTTAGCGCCGACGCTCGCAATCGAGAGAACGGCCTGATCTACCAGATCAACCCGCCCAGGGCACGGGGTGCTGAAGAATCCGAGAAGATGGATTTCTCGCGTCCCGATGCTGCGAATGTAGCGGTGTTGAATGCAGTTTTGTGGCGTGACCGCAAAGGCAACACACCGATGCCGGCTCCGCGTCACACGGTCTTTCCCCAGAAGGCGGTTCCGGACAATGATTGAACCAGCAAGGACCACGTGGGGACGGGTCTCTGACCCATCCCGGTTGAACCCGCCGGATGCCCTGCGGCAAGAACCTCCTATAATCGTCCCGGAGACCAACTGTGCCCGAACCGCCGCGCCATTCCGCCCTGCTCACCGATCTCTACGAACTCACCATGGCGGCGGCGTACCTCGAGAATAACTTTCAAGCCACCGCAAGTTTCGAGTTGTACGTGCGCTCGCTCCCGCCGGACTTCCGCTTCAACGGGGAAGTCTGGGCCATTCCGGAAGGTACGCCAGTGTTTGGCGAAGAACCTCTGCTGCGCGTCACCGCCCCGATCATCGAGGCGCAGATCGTGGAGACCTTTCTTCTATCAACTCTGCTATTCCAAACCAGCATCGCGTCGAAAGCCGCACGCGTGGTGGCGGTTGCTGCGGGCCGGGGAGTGGTTGAGTTTGGCACTCGCCGCGCCCACGGCCCGGAAGCCGGGGTGCTGGCGGCGCGCGCGGCGTTCGTGGGCGGCTGCATCGGCACGTCGAATGTGGAGGCAGGGCAGCGCTTCGGAATCCCCATTTTCGGCACGCTCGCGCATTCCTTCGTCATGGCCTACGATGACGAAGAGGAAGCCTTCCGCCGCTTCCAGCGGCTTTTTCCTGAGCATGCTGTGCTGCTGGTGGACACCTACGACACCCTTGCCGCCATCGAAAAAATCATTCATGCCGGCCTGCGCCCCAAGAGCGTTCGCCTGGACAGCGGTGACCTGGTGAAGCTCTCCCGCGAAGTTCGCCACCGCCTCGACCAGGCCGGGCTGCAGGACACGCACATCTTTGCCAGCGGCGATCTTGACGAATTCGCCATCGCGGACTTGCTGGCCGGGGGCGCACAAGTGGACGCATTTGGCGTGGGCACGGCCCTGGCCACATCCAAAGACGCTCCCGCACTGGGCGGGGTTTACAAACTCGTCGACGTGCAGTCGGGCGAAGGCCCTTCTTATCGTGCCAAGTTCAGCGAAGAAAAGGTCACCTATCCCGGGCGCAAGCAGGTGTTCCGTTTGCACGACGAGGCAGGCAGCTATTGCGAAGATGTCATCGCCGGTGAGACCGAGCGTTATCCGGACGCTGAACCTCTGCTTAGCTGCGTGATGCGGCAGGGAAAGCGATTGGTGCCCTCACCCAGTCTCCTGGGCATTCAAAAGCGTGCGCGGGAGGAAGTTGCGAAGTTGCCAAAGGCTTGCCGCAGCCTACGCAGTCCGCAAACCTATCCTGTCCGCTTCAGCCCGGAACTAGAAAAGTTGCTGGAAGATGTCCGCGACCGGCTGTCGCACCCAACAGGTGTGGCGCGGGCGTCCTCGCCCGCGAAAGGAAGTTGAAGCCACCCAGTTTCTGGCTTGCAACCCCACAGCAAATCAGCATCTAATTGAAAGGGGAGTAGTACCGTGCTTAGCCTTCTCTTCTGGGACGTAGACACGCAGGTGGACTTCATGGATCCTGCGGGCAAGCTCTACGTGCCGGGCGCGGAGAAGATCATCGGCAGGATTCAGCAGCTAACCTCATTCGCTGCCGAACATGGCATCCCTGTCATTGCTTCCGTGGACGCCCACCTGGAGACCGATCCGGAATTCCGCGACTATCCGCCGCATTGCCTCGTCGGAACTCCGGGACAGAAGAAGGTCGCAGGTACGCTGCTGTGTGGCCACTATGTGATCCCGAATCGCAAGATCGATCTCCCCGCGAACCTCGCCTCTTATCCAGAGATCGTCGTCGAAAAACAGGCTACCGATGTTTTTACCAACCCCAACGTGGACAAGTTGCTCGGTTGCCTCGGGCCAGACCGCGAGATCATTCTCTATGGTGTGGTCACTGAAATCTGCGTAGAGCAAGCCGCCCGCGGCCTCTGCCAGCGCGGCTACCGGGTCCACCTGGTGCGCGACGCCATTCAGCATCTTGACGTCGCTAAGGGTAGTGCCACCATCGCTGAAGTCGGGCGCCACGGCGGCCGCCTCCTGACCAGCGATGAAGTGCTGTCCGAGGTTCGCGCCAGCAAGGTTGCGTAGAACTGGGGTGGCTCTCTCCGCCCGCGGATGCGGAGGCGAGAGGCCTCCACGACAGCCGGCGGGACGCCGGTGCTACGGGTCGGCTAAAATCGTCGGGTGGGGACTGCCATCCAATGCCGTGATCTGCGCAAGACCTACGACGGCAAAGTCGAGGCGGTGCGCGGGCTGAGCCTGGCCATCGAGACGGGTGAATGTTTCGGCCTGCTTGGTCCCAACGGTGCGGGGAAGACCACCACCATTGAAATCCTGGAAGGATTGCTCGAGCCCACCGCTGGGCAAGTGACCATTCTCGGCCATACCTGGCGAGAGAACGCGCGCGAATTGCGCGAGTGGCTAGGTATTTCGCTGCAGGAGACGCGGCTCTCGGAAAAGCTCACGGTGCGGGAGACGATCGAGTTGTTTGCCAGCTTCTATCGCGAACCCCGCGCCTCGGGCGATGTCCTCGATCAAATGCAACTCAGCGAGAAGGCCGACACCTGGGTGGGCAAACTTTCTGGCGGACAGCGGCAGCGCCTGGCGGTCGCCACGGCGCTGGTGGGCAATCCCAAGATTCTGTTTCTCGACGAGCCCACCACTGGCCTTGATCCGCAAAGCCGCCGCCAGCTCTGGGACATCATTCGCGCCTTCCAGCAAAGCGGCGGCACGGTGCTGCTCACAACGCACTACATGGACGAAGCCGAGCGGCTCTGCGACCGGCTGGCCATCGTGGATTACGGCCAAATCATCGCCGAGGGCACGCCCGCCGATCTCATTGAACGCCTGGGCGGACATCACGTGGTCGAGTTCGCCGTCAGCGGCAACTCCAATGGCGCTGCACTCGAGGTTTGGCGTGGGCTGCCCGGGGTGGAATCCGTGCGCACCGACGACGGCCTGGTGTGCCTGAACGTACGCGAGCCGCACCTGACCATCCCGGCCCTGCTCGATGCCGTCGACAACCAGCACGAGCAACTCCTGCACCTGACCACGCGCCATGCTAGCCTGGAAGACGTGTTCGTGCGCTTGACCGGACGTCACCTGAGGGAGGACTGATATGGCCGTCTCCGAACAGCCCGTCCGCCCTGCGGAAGTCCGGAAGCCTGACACTCCCGCGCCACGCAACGGGCGGTGGTCGGGCTACACCCATCTGCTGATGGCGCGCATGAAGGAGTTGCGGCGCGAACCCGAGGTCATCTTCTGGGTGTTTGTGTTTCCGCTGCTGCTGGCGCTGGGACTGGGGATTGCTTTCCGCAACAAGCCGGCCGACGTTACCTCCATCGTGATCGTCGCCGGGCCGGGCGGGCAGGACGCTCTGGCGATGATCCAGCGCTCGCCGCAAAAAGATTCGATTCGCGCCGATCTGCTCGATCAGGCAAGCGCGCTGCAGGGTTTCCGGCTGGGCAAGTACGACCTGATGGTCGAACCCGACGGCAACGGAGGCTTCCGCTACCACTATGATCAGTCGCGGCAGGAGAGCGTGCTCTCGCGGGCCGAGGTGGACGATGCCCTACAAATTGCCGCTGGGCGCAAAGATCCGCTACCAACTTCTACGACCAGTTCCAGCGAACCGGGATCGCGCTACATTGACTTCCTCATTCCCGGTTTGTTGGGAATGAACATCATGAATGCCGCCATGTGGGGCATTGGGTTCGCCCTGGTGGAAATGCGCCAGCGCAAGCTGCTCAAACGGTTTGTAGCCACGCCGATGCGCCGCAGCGACTTTCTGCTGGCCCTCACGAGCAGCCGCCTGGTGTTGATGTTGGTCGAAGTCGGGCTGCTGCTGGGCTTCGGCGTTCTGGCCTTCCACATGCGCGTGCTGGGTTCGCTCTTGACCATTCTGCTGCTGGGCGCAGTGGGCGCTATCTCGTTTGGCGGACTAGGCCTGCTCACCGCCAGCCGCGCGCAGAAAATCGAAAGCGTCAGCGGGCTCATCAATGTGGTGATGATGCCCATGTGGGTCTTCTCAGGCGTGTTTTTTTCCTACGAGCGTTTCCCTGCCATGATTCAGCCCTTCATCAAGGCGCTGCCTCTGACTGCGCTCAATGACGCGCTGCGTGCCACCATACTGCAGGGTGCCTCGCTCGGGTCGCAGGCGGGGCGGCTGCTGATCCTGGTGGTGTGGGGAGGCATCTCCTTCGTGCTGGCCCTGCGCTGGTTCCGCTGGACGTAGTCCACGCGGGCTCAGCTCGGAAGATCTCCCACCCCCAATCGGCGGTGGAACAATTCAAACACCAGGCCCCAGCATTGTTGCGCTAAAGCCGGGTCATAGCGTGGGCCTTCGTCGCGCATGAAGGCATGCGCAGCATTGAACTCGTGCCAGGTGAAGCGAGCTCCCGCTTCTTCCAGACGCGCCTTGATCAGGTTGCGCCCTTCGAGCGGGATATGGGGATCCTGCCGTCCCCAGATGTGCAGCAACTCTCCGTGAATCTCGCCTGCGCGCTGTAGCGAGTTGTCGTGCTTGCCCTTGCCCAGGCTGCCGGAATGAATATCAGTAGCATAGAAACAAGCTGTCGCCAACACATCCGCATTCATGGCGGCGCGAAAGGCCAGATGGCCTCCGATGCAGATTCCCATCACCCCCAGCCGTCCGGTGCAGTATTCGTAGGACTTGAGAAAATCCAGCGCCGCCCGGGCATCGCTGTCGTAGGAGGAAATCTCCTTGGTGATCTTGTCGGCATTCCCGCGGTCCGCTCCCGGCTGGTCGTAAGCCAGCACCGTGCCGAGCGCTTCGAGTTCATGGAAAATCTCCGGCACCACCACCACGAACCCGTGTCCTGCCAGCACCGCCGCGGCGCGACGCACCGGCGCGGTAACCTGGAAAATTTCCGAGTACAGCACCACTCCCGGATATTTCCCCGCCGCCACTGGCCGCAGAATGTAGGTGCGCATCGGCCCCGTGGGGGTCGCGATGTCCACAAACTCATTGTCGCGGATGATCATGATTGGTCCTCGCTGAGGGGCTCGATTGTGCCATGAAGCGGCCCCTTGTGGAAACTGCCGGCATCTGTCAGACCCATGCGGGTAACCCAGTTTCCGAGAAGCTAGTCACGCGGCCGGGAGCACTCCTCACTTGGCGGGAATTCGCCTTGAGGCTTGACATTGGCATGATCGGTGCCAACCAGCGCAGCCGCGGGCTGGAATCAGGCTTCAATTCGCGAAGATTCAGACGTATAGTAGAGATCGACAGGCTTCGCGTGGGGCGCCTATGAGTAAACCACTGTTTGATCCTGAGGGCTCGGGCAAAATGCCTCATCCACTCAAAAGCCTGGCGGAAACACTGTTGTCGCCCAGCCTCCTGGAAGCCATTCCAGACGCCATAGTGGCTGTCAATGAAGAAGGGATTGTCGTTCAGGTCAATTCGCAAACCCAGGATTTGTTCGGATACACGCGAGACGAACTGATCGGCCAGAAGATCGAGATGCTGGTCCCGGAGCGTCAACGCCTGCAACATCATCATCATCGCGAAGGGTTCGCGGAGCGGCCCAGGATTCGCCGGATGGGAGCGGGGTTGGATCTCTATGGACGGCGCCGGGATGGTTCGGAGTTTCCCGTGGAGATCAGCCTCAGCCCTGTGGCCATTGGCGACGGACTGCTAGTGCTGAGTGCTATCCGGGATATGAGCGATCGTAAACGCATCGAAGAAGAACTGCGCCGGGCCCACGAAGACCTTGAGCGGAGGAAGGATCGGCAGCTCTGGGATTACCAAAGCCGGCTGGCGCTGGCCGTCGATTCCTCCCAGGACGCGATCATCGGCAAGAACCTCGATGGCATCATTACCCACTGGAACAAGGGCGCGGAACATATCTATGGCTATACAGCGGAAGAGGCGATTGGCAAGTCCATCTCCATTCTGGCCTCCAGAGACCGTGCCGATGAAAGCCCGAAGATTCTGGAGATGATCCGCCGAGGGGAGCGCGTGGAATATTTCGAATCGGTGCGGGTCACGAAAGATGGACGGTACCTGAACGTCTCGATTTCAGTTTCACCGGTCCGCGATGCAGAGGGCGCGATCGTTGGGGCCTTCACGATCGCCCGCAACATCACGGCCCAGAAACGCGCGGAGGACCAGCTTCGACAAGCGCAGAAGATGGAATCGGTGGGGCGGCTTGCGGGAGGAGTCGCCCACGACTTCAACAATCTCCTGGGGATCATTACCGCCAGTGGCGAACTGCTCCGCGGCTTCGTTGAGCGGAATCCCGAGCCCCTGCAGTACATCGACAACATCAGAAAGGCAGCCGAACGCGGTGCATCCTTAACCCGGCAGTTGCTGGCGTTCAGCCGCAAACAACTAGTGCAACCGCGTGTCCTGGACTTGAATGAGCAGCTTAAAGAAGTCAGCAAGCTTCTGCGACCGCTGATGGGGGACGATGTCCAGGTTGTCCTTTCGTGCAGGTCAGCCTCCGCGATTGTTGAGGCAGATCCGGGTCAGTTGGATCAGATCGTGCTGAACCTGGCGGTGAATGCGCGGGACGCTATGCCCAGAGGCGGCAAGCTGATCCTCGAAACCGCAGTGATGGAATTCGACCAGGCGTTCGCCGAGCAGCATCCGCCCATGACAGCGGGAAGGTCCGTGATGCTTGCAATTAGCGACAACGGATGCGGCATGGATGAAGCGACGGTATCGCAGATCTTCGAGCCCTTCTTCACGACGAAAGAGACCGGCAAGGGAACGGGGTTGGGCCTGGCTACGGTGTACGGGATCGTGAAACAGAGTGGAGGTCACATCTTGGTCTACAGTGAACCTGGCCGCGGCACGACGTTCAAGATATATCTGCCATGCGCCGACCACAAACTCGGTCTGGCGACCGGGTTGGAGGCGGAGACCCTGCCGCCGAGAGCCGGGGGGAGGACGGTGCTGGTGGTGGAAGATGAGGAGGTGATGCGTGCCCTGACGCGGCATATGTTGGAAGAGCACGGCTATCACGTGGTTGAGGCAGGCGACGGAAAGTCTGCCCTGGAACGCCTGGGCGCAGAGCATACCTCGGTCGACGTAACCCTCACCGACGTTGTCATGCGAGGCATGAGCGGGCCGGAATTGGTCTTGCGCCTCATTGAATCGCATCCAGCGATGAGAGTTGTCTACATGTCCGGTTACACCGGCGAACTGCTCGCGGATCACGGTGGGTTGACCCCTGGCGTCAACCTGTTGGAAAAGCCCTTCACCCGGGCGGGTCTGCTGAAGACAATCCACCATGCACTGGGATGAAAACCCCAAACGGGCGTGCGCCGCGCCCGGAGTTCACGCCGGGATGATCTTCCTTCTATAGTCGAATGATGCCTAGCCATTATCGCTCTGACGGGAGGGCGCTCGTGGGAGGAGAGTCCCCACTCGGTATGACGGCTATTGGCGTCTTCCTATTCTTCGGCGCCATCATGGCCTGTCTTGCGGGAACCACATTACTTTGGCGGGGCACCGTGCTCGATCGCATGTGGGCTCTGAATCCGACCGCCTATGAGCAGCTCGCACCCTTGGGTAGAACCGTTGGGGGCGTCTTTGTGATCCTCAGCGCAAGTCTGGCAGTTGCTGGGGTGGGCTGGTTGAGGCGACGCGTTTGGGGTTGGGCGTTGGCCGTGGTCATTATCGCAACCCAGGTTGTAGGGGATCTGGTGAATGTCTTTCTGGGGCAGCTTGTCAGAGGCGGGGCAGGGGTGATCATTGCCGGGGCGCTGCTGTTTTACCTTCTGCGGCCGCGGGTCAGAGCGGCTTTTGGGCGAGGCACGGAGTCCGGGACTCGTTAGGAATTGTTGATTCTTGATTATTGATTAACAAAGAGTGTCGTGGGATCTTCGGCTCGACTGTCTGCCGATTCGCAGTCAACAATTCTTCTCCGTGCTTCTGTGTCTCTGTGGTGAAAATACAGTCATGCCGATTACCTGGCGGAGCCTGGCGGGGATGATCGATCACACGAATCTGCGCCCGGAGGCGACGAGGGAGCAGATCGTCCGCCTGTGTGACGAAGCTCGCGAATACCTCTTTGCGGCAGTTGCGGTCAACCCTTGCTATGTGGCTCTGGCTCACTCCCGCTTAGAGGGCAGCGGGGTGAAAGTGGCAACCGTGGTCGGCTTTCCGCTGGGGGCCACTCTCACCAGCGTGAAACGCTTTGAGGCGGAAGGGGCCTTGCGGCTGGGCGCGGGCGAGATTGACATGGTCCTGAACATTGGAGCGCTCAAGTCGGGCGATCGGGAAGTGACGTTGTCCGACATCCGCAGCGTGGCCGAAGTGACTCACGCGCACGGTGGGTTGCTCAAAGTCATCCTCGAGACCGGTCTTCTTACCGACGACGAGAAAAAGATGGCCTGTGAGATCAGCGTCGAGGCGAAAGCAGATTTCGTGAAGACATCCACCGGCTTTCTGGGCGGAGGCGCAACCGTAGCTGACGTCGCGCTCATGCGCCGCATCGTGGGGACTGCGGTCGGGGTGAAAGCTTCCGGGGGAATTCGAACCGCGGACGATGCGAAGGCAATGATTGCGGCGGGGGCCAACCGCATCGGTACCAGCAGTGGGGTAAGCATCATCCGCGAAATGCGCGGAGTGTCATAACAACATTCCTGCAATCGAGGCGGACATCAGGTTCGCCATGGTTCCTGCCAGCATGGCGCGCACGCCGAGGCGTGCCAGCTCACCCTTTTTGTTGGGCGCGAGCGCGCCGATCCCCCCGATCTGGATGCCGATCGAACCCAGGTTGGCAAAGCCACAGAGGGCGAACGTAGCGATGGTGAAAGAGCGCGGGTCGAGCGCGGCTCGCTGCGGTCCCAGCAGGGAGAATGCGACCAGTTCGTTCAGCACCATGCGCGTTCCCAGCAGATTGCCGATGATGGGGCAATCGTGCCAGGGGATGCCAATGAGCCACGCAATGGGGGCGAACAGGGTGCCGAGGATTTTTTCCAGGCTGCTAGGAAACCAGGCGAATCCGTAGTGCGCCAAGCCGTTGTGGATGCCGCCCAGGATGCCATTGGAGAGGGCTATCAGGGCGAGGAAGGAAATCAACATGGCGGCTACGTTCAGCGCCAGGTGCAAGCCGTCGGTCGTGCCGCGGGCGACAGCAGCCAGCACGTTCTCAGTTTTCTCTGCGGCCGCTTCTTCTGCCGGCATGTCCACCCGGCCGGCGGTTTTCGACTCTTCGGTTTCCGGCACCAGCATTTTCGCCACCAGGATGGTGCCTGGGGCCGTCATGATGACTGCGCTCAGCAGGTGCTTGGGCTCGATGCCGAAGAAAATGTACGCAGCCATGATCCCGCCCGAGACGTGGGCCATGCCGCTGGTCATGACGGTCATGAGTTCCGAGCGGGTGAGGTCGGGCAAAAAGGGGCGGATGGTGAGCGGGGCCTCGGTCTGTCCCATGAAGATGCTGGCGGCAACATTGAGCGACTCGGCGCCGCTTGCGCCCATGAAGCGGGTCATGACCCGCGCTAGTTGCCGGATGATGAACTGCATAATGCCGTAGTGATAGAGGACGGCGAAAAAGGCGGCAATAAAGATGATGGTGGGCAGCACCTGGAACGCCAAGACAAGACCGAAATGGGAGCCCTGTTTCCCAAGGTCCCCAAAGACAAACTGGGAGCCGGCAAAGGAATAGCTGAGCAGGCGATTGACGGCGTCCCCTGCCTTCTGGAACAAGGCGCGGCCCAGGTCGCTGCGCAGCACGAACACCGCGAAGACGAACTGCAGGCCGAGTCCCCAAGCCACGGTTTTGATGCGAATGGCGCGGCGGTTGGTGGAGAAGGCATAGGCCAGCCCCAGCATGGCCAGCAGACCGAGAATCCCGGTGAATCGGCCCATTCAGTTTGCCTTGGCGGAACCTTCGATGATGCGATGAACCAGCGGTCGCGGGCGAACGGGAGGTCGATCGGCGATCTGATAACTGCGTTCGATCAATGTCCGTGCCCGAGATGCACGCTCTTGGGAATTGTAGTGAATCGCGCACAGCGGCTCGCCCGCAATCACCGGGTCCGGAACCTTGTTGTGCAACACGAGGCCGATGGCGGAATCGGCCAGTGGGGAGCGAGACTGAGGGCGTGTTGCGAGGGACCGGGAGTCGGTGATAAATTCGCCTTACCTACCGTAGGCGAGCGGGAGTAGTTCAGCGGTAGAACGCCAGCTTCCCAAGCTGGATGTCGCCGGTTCGATCCCGGTCTCCCGCTCCAATCTTCCCTTCATTCAACGAAGTGTTGGTGCCGGTGTGGTTTCGAAGAGAACAAGTCGGTGGCGGTTGGCGGCGCGGCGGGCGACGGCGCTCACGGCTGACCGCTAGCGTGGGGGGTTCACCCGTCCAGACGGGCGGGGCCGCCCGGCCTTGACAGAAGCACCGGTGTGGAAGTAGTTGACAAGGTAGCGCGCGGTCAGAGTTTCACCGGTCCCGCTCCGCATGATGCCATCGAGGGTCTGCTCTGCGCCTCGAGAGTAGAAACGTCTTCTGAGGTAGACGCCTGCATTCCGGCCCCATTGACGACCGAATTGTTGATCCACCCGATGATCGATCTGGCGCGCGACCATTTCTGCCACCACGTAGCTCTGCAGGTAGATAGGATCAGAACCGTAGAACGGGTTGTAAGCCCAGACAGCGGCGCCGTGCATGTCCACGCCCAGATACTTGGTATGGATGCGGTTGTAGAGGGCTGCGAGATCCTGGTCGGGTTCGGTATAGGCCTCGAATTCGAAGAGTGAGTCCGCCATCGTCTCCCGCAGTTGAAACATGCACTTGAGCTTGTAGGTTTCCCCCACAACACGGGCCTCGTCCGGGGTGAGGCCAAACAAGGCGGTGTCCACTTCGGGGCGGTACAGCATGAGCGCCATCACTTGCGCCACACCTTCATCGAAGGGCTCGGCGAAGTTGGCACGTAACAGGAAAGACGGTTCGTTGATCATGCTGTAGTGCAGGGCGTGTCCGGTGGCGTGAAGCAGGCGATCGTAGAAGAAGATGCCGGTGTAACGGTTCGCCAGGATTTTTACTTCTTTCCCGTAGAGGATGGGGTAAGCGGCGCCGCCAAAACTCAGATCGGCAACCCGCATATCCACTCCCAGTTGATCGAGGTCGTAACCCAGGCCGGCAGCCAACTGTTTGGTCTTGGCCCACCCATCGCCGGGTACGAACATCTTCTGTTCGAATTCGTTGGTCAGCGTGGAAAAATAGAACTCCAGGTCCCAGGGCTCGACTTGGTCAACGTGAAGTTCGGTGCGGACGCGATCCAGCAGGGCGCGATAGTCGGTCTCGGTCTGACTGCGAATCTCTTCGAACCAATCGAACAGCTTCTCCGTCTCAACCCCCTTGCGGCGCAGCATGAAGGTGGAGAAGAGGCCGTCGGTGTAGCGCGTGGCCAGATCATTGCGCAGCTTGACCGCCTGCCGAATGCGCCCGCTGTTCACGGCGGTAATCTGGGCGCGGGCTTTCCAGGCCTGCTGGCGAAGTACGCGATCGGAGCTGTGGGCGACGATGTTGCTCAGTTCGGCGCGGGTGAGTTGCTGATCTCCAACCTTGTAGCGGATGAGGTTCTCCTCGCGGGTGATTTCCTCCACGATGGCGGTCAGCTTGGGATCGTTGGTGATCCTGGTGTAAGTGGCCTCTTCCAGAAAGAGTTCGCGACGGCGGCGGAGCAGAGGGGCGCGAAAACGGGCTGCGGTTAGATCGTGCAGGAACTGGTCGTCGCTGACCACGGCGCGGATTTGATCCTGAATAGGGCGTGAGGAGAGGCTCTCGTCGCCCAGGGCGATCTTGTACTCGGTGTGCCAGTACTGGGCGTAGAGATCTTCTAATTGCTTTTCCTTGGCGTCGAGCTGTGCTGCGATACCAGGCTGCGTTTCCGCCGCCAGGGGGCAGAGCAGCACGAGCAGCCACGGGAGTGCACGCCACAGGCACATGGGCGCATTAAACCACACCGCAATTGCCCTGAAACCTGACCTTGGTAACCAGGGGCGGGAGTGTGCCACACGATAAATTCTGCCCGGCTATCGCTTTCTACTTGTTCCGGTTTCAAACCTGCGTTTATTCTGATCGTTCGTTTTATGACTGCGAACTGCGTCCATGAGACCCCTGAGGCGTTGGAAGACCCGGATCCTGCTGTTCTTCGCGGTGGTGGGGCCGGGATTCATTACCGCGAACGTCGACAACGATGCCAATGGCATTTATACGTACTCGTCCGCCGGGGCGCAGTTCGGCCACATGCTGCTGTGGACCATGATTCCCATCACGCTGGCGCTGATTGTGGTGCAGGAGATCTCGGCGCGCATGGGAGCGGTCACCGGCAAGGGCTTGAGCGATCTCATCCGCGAAGAGTTTGGTCTGCGCATCACCTTCTTCATGATGCTGGGAATTCTCATCATCAATTTCGGTAACGTGGTGGGGGAGTTCGCGGGCATCGCCGGTAGCCTGGAATTGTTCGGCCTTTCCAAGTACATTACCGTTCCCATCTGCGCGGTCATCGTATGGCTGATCGTGGTTAAAGGACAGTACAAGAGCGTGGAGAAGGTGTTTCTGGTCGCCTCGTTCTTTTACGTGACCTACATTTTTGCCGGGGTGTTGGCGAAGCCCGCCTGGATCGAGGCGCTGGTAGCCACGGTAAAGCCTCCCCACAAAGAAATGTTCGTGCAACAGAGCTACCTGTACATGGTGATCGGGGTGGTGGGAACGACGATCGCACCCTGGATGCAGTTTTACCTGCAGTCTTCCATCGTGGAAAAAGGAGTCAGCAAGCGGCAGTACAAGGCTTCGCAGATTGACGTGGTGGCGGGATGCATCTTCACCGACGTGGTGGCGTGGTTCATCATCGTGGCCTGTGCGGCGACGCTGTACGCCCACGGCTATCACAACATTGCCGACGCCAAAGACGCGGCCCAAGCCCTGCACCCGCTGGCGGGAGACTACGCCTACATCCTGTTTGCCATGGGCTTGTTCAATGCCTCGCTGTTTGCGGCCTCGATCCTGCCCCTGTCGACGGCGTACACGGTGTGCGAGGGGTTGGGATTCGAATCCGGGGTGGGGAAGAAATTCGGGGAGGCGCCGGTATTCTACTGGTTGTACACGGCGTTGATTGTGGCGGGGGCAGGGGTGATCCTGATCCCGGACCTGCCGCTGGTGAAGATCGCCATTCTGTCCCAGGTGGTGAATGGAATTGCGGTGCCGCCTGTGCTTGTCTTCATGCTGTTGCTGGTGAACAAGAAAGAACTCATGGGCGAGTACGTCAACTCGCGGGCATACAACATTGTGGCCTGGGCAACCACGGTGCTCATGGTGGTGTTGAGCATTGCGTGGTTCTGGACGCTGCGGGCGGGCGGGTAGCGGAGCACAAGATCTGTTACGGAGGAAGGTCAAGCCCGACTCTAACGGTCATAGGCTTTCTGCGGTGAGACCATAGCCTCATTGTGTCCCTGGCCAAGGTCTACATACACGATCAATATCGGGTACTTTCGCGCTCTTGACTAAAGAGCTGAAATACGACACCCTGTCGCCCCGTGTGCTCGGAGTACACTTGGAGGCTCCTGCTTGGACCCCACGATCTCGTCGCTCATTGGCGCAGCCGAACAAGGAGACAAGTCCGCCGCTGAAGGGCTTTTCGCGGTGCTTTACGCGGAACTGCACCGCATGGCCAAGCGCGAACTGGCGCGGCAAGGGGGGCCGGTGAGCCTCAGCGCGACAACCCTTGTGCATGAAGCGTACCTAGACATGGCTGGGCGTGAGGGCCCGTTGTTTCCCGACCGGGCACGATTCATGGGGTATGCGGCGCGGGTGATGCGGGGACTGATCGTCGACCATGCCCGGGAACGGCACGCCCAGAAACGCGGCGGCCTGTTTGAGATTACTTCGCTCGACATTGAAGCGATGGAGGCCGCGGTTGACCACCGGGAGCTTGCGCAAATCAGCGAGGCGTTGGACGATCTTGGCAAAGTGGAACCTGTCCTCGCCGAGATCGTCGACTTGAAGTTCTTCTGCGGTTTCTCGTTCGGGGAAATCGCCGCCATGCGAAACGTATCAGAACGCACGGTGCAGCGAAACTGGGAGAAAGCGCGCATTTATCTCCATCGGAAGATTCGCGCTGATTTGTCGCTCTGAGGAGTCCATGTCCACACTCAGCCCTGATCAGTGGCAGCAAGTAAGCTCGTACCTGGACCAGGCGCTGGCCATGACCGCCGAGGAGCGCGCCGCGTGGCTGTCGGCGCTCGGCGAGCAGAACCCGGCGCTGGCGGCGCAGTTGCGAGCGCTCCTCGACGAACACCGCGTGCTGGCACAGGAAGGTTTTCTGGAGAAGGGCCCGGTCGCGCTGCCGAGTGCGCCGGGGCTGGCGGGCCAGACCATCGGCGCGTACACGCTGATCTCGCAGATCGGCCAGGGCGGAATGGGTAGCGTGTGGCTGGCCGAGCGCAGCGACGGGCGCTTCGAGCGGCAAGTGGCGGTGAAGTTCCTGAACGTCGCATTGGTCGGCCGCGGGGGCGAGGAGCGATTCAAACGCGAGGGCAGTATTCTTGGGCGACTCGCGCATGAGCACATCGCGGAGCTGGTCGATGCGGGTGTGTCTGAGGCCGGGCAACCGTATCTCGTCCTGGAATATGTCGGGGGCGACCACATTGACCGCTACTGCGACCAACGCACGCTCGACGTGGAAGCGCGTGTCCGCCTGTTCCTCGACGTGCTGATCGCGGTTGCACATGCGCACGCCAACCTGATCGTGCATCGCGACCTCAAGCCGTCGAACGTGCTGGTGAGCAAAGACGGGCAGGTGAAGCTGCTGGACTTCGGCATTGCCAAGCTGCTGGAGGGCGAGGGGCAAGCTGGAGAGGCTACGCTGCTCACGGTTGAGGGTGGGCGGGCGATGACGCCCGAGTACGCGGCTCCGGAGCAACTAAAAGGCGGACCAGTGACGACCGCTACCGATGTCTACGCTTTGGGGGTGTTGCTGTACGTGTTGCTGACGGGACAGCATCCCGCCGGAGGCGGCCTGCACACGCCCGCGGACCTGGTCAAAGCCATCGTGGATACGGAGCCGACACGTCCGTCGGATAGCGTGGCGCCGACGCGGGCGAATGCAGAGATCACCACCACGAATGCCACCAGACGCGCCTCCACACCCGAGAAGCTTCGTCGCCTGCTGCGCGGGGACCTCGACACCATTGTCGCCAAGGCACTGAAGAAGAATCCGCAGGAGCGCTACGCCTCGGTCACGGGGCTGGCCGACGATCTTGGCCGGTACCTCAGAAATGAGCCAATCCGTGCCCGACCGGACACCTTCGGGTATCGAGCGGCCAAGTTCGTGCGCCGGAACCGCACGGCGGTGGCGCTGGCGACCCTGGCGTTCGTGGCAACGGCTGCCGGCGTCGCAGGCACGTTGGTCCAGGCCCGCACTGCTCGCGTGCAACGCGATTTCGCCCTCCGTCAGTTGTCGCGCGCCGAAGCCATCAACGATCTCAATGAATTTGTCTTCACCGAATCGCCTCCGCCCGGCGAAACCCTCGATCGCGCGGAGCGCATTCTCGGGCGGCAGCAGCGAGCGAACCTCGCAGATCGAGTGGAAACCCTTGTTTCGCTCGGCCGCAATACCGGAGTTGAGGAAGGCTACGCCCGACCTCGCCGCATACTCGAGGAAGCCTACCAACTCTCGCGTGGGCTGCCCGAACCATCCACCCGCGCGAAGGCGGCGTGTGCCCTGGGAGGAATGCTTTCCCGAGGGGACCAGCTACCGCGCGCAGAGAGTTTTATCCAGGAAGGGCTGAAGGAACTCCCCGACGAATCCCAATTCGCACTCGATCGAGTCTTTTGTCTCCTGGAAGGTGCCACCGTATCCCGGGCCAATGGTGCTGCACTGGAATCGATCTCGCGTTTGCAGTTAGCGCAACAATTGTTGAAACAGGCGCCACTTCATTCCGAGATGCTCGACGTACAAGCAGCCATGTATCTGGCGGACTCGTACCGTCTTGTGGGACGGAATCGTGAGGCCTGTGCTGAGTTCGAGCACGCTTTTACGCGACTAACCGCGCTCGGACGCGACGACACAGGACTCGGCGGATCGGTGTCCTATAAATGGGGCCTCTCACTGTATCTGCTCGGACGCCCCCTGGAGGCGGAGAGATTGATCCACCGCGCCATCGTGATGTTCAGCGGCAGCGAAGACGCACCGGACGCGATCCCCATGCACCTCATCAGCCATGCGCGCGCGGTGCGCGACCTTGGACGTTTGGACGAAGCGGCCGCGCAGGCGGAGCGCGGTTATGCGAGAGCACAGAAGATTGGTGAGCAGGTGGTGGTCAATCAGGCATTGTTGGCGCGCGCATCCATCTACCGCATGCGCGGGGATCTGGCGCGCGCCGAAGACATGCTGGCCGAACTGGAGCCCCGGTTGCGGAGCAGTCTTCCGGCCGGGAATATCAGTTTCGCATCGCTCATGCTGGAGCAAGCGCTCATCAGGCAGGGACGCGGGGACTTGAGCACTGCCATGGACCAGGCAAATCAGGCCTTGGCGATCGCGGAGGCGTCGGCAAAAGCGAGCGGGCAAGGTGCCGATTTTGTGCCCACCATCCTCGTGGACCGATCTGACATTGAGCGGCAGTTCGGCCGCCCGGATGAGGCGGCGGCGGACGCCTCCAGGGCCTTGGGCCTGTTGCAAGCGGCTGCCCAGCCGGGCAAGCTTTCCAGCACCCTGGGACGCGCCTACTTAACCCTGGGGCGAGCCCTGCAGTCTCAGGGCAAACACGACGAGGCCCGCACCGCGTTTCGTTCGGCGACCGAGAACCTCCAAGATGCTGTGGGCTCCGACCATCCTGACACCCGCAGCGCCCGGCAACTCGCAGAGTTGGACGCCCAGTCCCGATAAACCGCCAATAATCCACCTTTTTCCTGCCAGACTGTCGTCTTTCCCCTTCGTTTTCCGATATCCCAAGTAGAGTCCAGCAGCTCGGGCCTTATGCACGGAACCCCGGCAGCTCTTGACCCCGGCGCCTGAACCAGCGGCCGACATTTGTAATGAAGGAGATGGCTATGCAACTCAATGAGAGAGTTTTCAGCTTTACCGGTGCAGCGGTGCTGCTATTCGGGATAGCTGCGCATGCCCAGATGATAGACAACACCCAGGCGCCGAACACGGCGAAAGCTGGCATCAACAAGTCGCTGCTGGATGAAATCGGCGCAGGACGCGGGGATGTGCTGACCCCGAACTCGTCGGTGTACATCATCAACCGCGACCCGTTCCGGTCTATCCGGCGGGGGCGCCAGCTTTTCCAGCGCAAGTTCACGCACCTGCAAGGGCAGGGGCCAAACGAGAAGGATGGGGTGGGCGACATTAACACTGACATCGCTATTGGCGCCGGGCTGTCGGATAGCTGTGCCCTGTGTCACGGACGTCCGCGGGGATCGGCGGGAGCGGGTGGCAACGTGGTCACCCGCCCGGACAGCCGGGATGCCGGTCATCTGTTCGGCCTGGGGTTGAAAGAGATGCTGGGGGACGAGATCACCACCGACTTGCGCGCGACCCGCGACCTGGCGATTGCCAAGGCGCAGCAGAGCAAGCACTCGGTAACCATGAAGCTGGCGAGCAAGGGAATCAACTACGGGAGCATTACCGCCAACCCGGATGGCTCGCTGGATACTTCTGCGGTGGCCGGGGTTGACACCGATCTGCGAGTCAAGCCCTTCTTCGCGGAGGGTTCAACCATCTCGATGCGGGAGTTCATCGTGGGCGCGCTGCATGGAGAAATGGGGATGGAGGACTCGTCCGACCCCGATCTGCTGGCGGCCAGCGCCGGCGGGCGGGTGGTGACCCCCTCGGGCATGGTGCTGGATGGCTCCAAGGACAAGATCAGTCCGCCCCCGCCGCCGGATGATGAGAACGGAAACGAAGTGGATCCGGCGATCGTGGACCATCTCGAGTTCTACCTGCTGAACTACTTCAAACCGGGACACTACATCCAGAACAACTCCACGGACCGCGGGCGGGCGGTGTTCAACAAAACCGGGTGCTCTGCATGCCATATCGCTGACCTGACCATCAACCACGACCGCCGGGTGGCTGATGTGGAGACGGTCTACGATCCAGTGAACGGCGTATTCAACAGCATGTTCGCAACCGCGGGCACGCTCTATTACACGAAAGATGACGGCAGCGGATTGCCGGTGCTGAAGCTGCCCTTGGACAATTCGTTTGTGGTGAAAGACATTTTCACCGACTTCAAGCGACACGATCTGGGCACGAACTTCTACGAGCGCAATTGGGATGGAACGTTGCAGACCATGTTCCTGACGCGGCCCCTCTGGGGTGTTGGTAGTACGGGCCCCTATGGCCACGATGGGCGTAGCATTTCGCTCAATGACGTGATTCTGCGCCATGGCGGGGAAGCGCTGACAGCGCGTAATGCTTTCGCTGCGCTCAAAGCCAACGATCAGAACGCGCTGCTGACGTTTCTGAATTCGCTGGTACTCTTCCCACCGGACGATACCGCATCGAATCTCGACCCGGCGGATCCAACTAAAGCCAACTTCCCGCAGTTCGGACATGGCAGTATCAAGTTGACGGTGCTGTTCAACGATCCGACCGATCCGGAGTAGAACGATAGCGGGGGCGGCCGCCGCCGAGCCAGAGTGGTGGCGGCCGCCCCAGCGCGTCTAGGTCGGCGGCGTTTTTGCTGATGAGCTCTGCGAATAGCCTATCCTCTTCACCAACTCCTGGAACCGCGGGTCGGACCGCAGAGGATCCAGTTCAGGATCGATGAGCAGCCACAGCAGCTCAGTATCCCGGTTCTCGTAAGACTTGTTCAACGCCGCCAGGGCGGTCTCACGATCTCCCAAGTCCGCATAATCTCGGGCAAGGTAAAGCCAAGGCCGCCCAATATGCTCATGGATCTTAACGCACTGCCGCAAATAGGCTGTCCTCCCGCCGGTTGAGTAGGCAGCCGAGAGTTGATCCACCAGCGCGATCAAATCGCCTTTCGTGTCCCATAGCTGGACTGCCGTCCGCATTGGAGGAATGGACTCCATAAACTTGCCTTGGCGGCGATACGTCCAATGTATGGCGTCAAACGGTGGCGAAAATTTCGGGTCGATCTTCAGGGCCTCGTGGTACTGGTCGAGAGCCCGGTCATACTGGCGTGCCTGTTGTAAGGTATTGCCAAACTGCAAATGGATGACGGCCGAGAGCGGATCGAGTGCCACGGCCGTCTGCAGCTCGCGGATCGCCTCCTGGTGTCGCGCCATGAGCGAAAGAAATTCCCCATACCACTGGTGCCCTGTGGAGTAGTTAGGATCAAGATCAAGGGTCCTCTTGAATTCCTTCTCCGCCCCGGCAAAGTCCCAGTCCTGATAGAGCCGGACTTCCGCGATCGAGAGATGCGCTTCCGCCAGTGAATCATCCAGGGTCACGGCTTTGGCGGCTGCGTCCCGCGCTTTCGGGAATGCCTCGGCTTGCGAAACCGTGGTCAACAAGGGGAGCACGATGTAACACTGCGCCAGACCGGCATAGCCGCGTGCATCGTTTGGATCCTCCTGGATGGCTCGGTTGAAATACTCAATCGCGGTAGTCAGGCTTTCGTTCGTGCGCATGGCCCAATAGTGACGGCCTTGCAGATAGTCCTCAAAAGCCTGCGGATTCAGCGTGCGGTTGTGGGCAAGATTCTCCTGCTGCTGCGGTGTCAGTCGGAGCTCGATTTGCCGGGCGATGTCCTGGGCCAGCTCTGCTTCGAGGAGAAGAACGTCGCTCAATTGCCGATCATAGGTTTCAGCCCACAGGTGCTCATCCGTCGATGCCTCGATCAATTGCACGCGCACTCGGATCCGGTCACCGGAGCGCTCCACCGAGCCTTCCAATACGGCCCCAACGTGCAGCTCGCGGGCAATTTCTGGGATCGTCTTGCGCGTCCCTTTGTATTGCATTGCAGAAGTGCGCGAGATCACCCTTGGCCCGGCCAGCTTTGCCAGGTCCGTGATGATCTCATCGGTCATCCCGTCGGCAAAATACTCCTGGGCTGAGTCGGCGGAGACGTTCAGCAAGGGCAACACGGCGATTGCTTGAATGGAGCCGGGTCGCGCCGCTGAGGCCGCGGACTTGAACCGCATTCTGATCGCGATGCCCGTGGTTAGCAGGACCAGTGCCAGGGCTACCCATGCAAGAAGACCGAACCGATGGTGAGAAACCGGTACAGCATCGGTGGGTGGGAATCCAGGTTGCGAGGTTACGCCTGATGTCGCGACCGCCGAAACCGTGGAATCGGAGGATTCTTCGCTTGCGGGAGTCGCGACAGTTTGTTCCACAGTAGACGCTGTGGAGACCTTTGAAAGCGATACCGGAGCCACGAATCGGTAGCCGATGCGCGGCACGGTTTCCACAAAGCGAGGGTTGTCCGCCAGGTCACCCAAGGCCGCGCGCAGTTTCTTGATGGCAGTGTTTAATCCGTCATCGAACTCAACGAACGTGTTGCCGGGCCAGAGTCTTTCTTTCAGCTCTTCCCGGGTGACGACCACGCCTGGTCGCTCCACTAGCAGTGCAAGGAGTTGGAAAGGCTGGTCTTGCAGCCGGATTCGAAACCCGCTCTTGGTCAGTTGGCGGTTATCAAGATCGGCTTCGAAGATCCCGAAGCGCGCAATCCGGCGCTGCGTAGTCGGTTCCAGCACTCGACACCTGCTTTTGACGGCCGTCATCATATCACGATCTAGTTCAGGAGGAAGAATAAGTCATTTATTAACAATGTGTTACGTGTTCAGTTAAAAGTCCTGGATAGATCCTTTGACGGGGGAGTGCGCTTCGGCCAGATTGCCAACTGCGTTCTAGAGGGATGGCCCGAAGCGGGATGACCACGATGGAGGAATTTCGATGAGCAACAAGATTCTGGGGTTCACGGGCAAGAAGGCTGGCTTTGCGCTCTGCATGACGTTATTGGCTTGTGCCCAGTGGGCCCATGCGCAGGCGGCAGACCAGAAGGCTCGTGCCCACACTGACACCACGACCACAAATGTAATCTACCGCTTCCAATTCGACGCACTGGTGCCGAGCGGGTACTCCCACGGCGAACTTCTTTACGACGAACTGGTCCAAGGCGCGGACGGCAATTTCTATGGGACTACCGTCCTCGGCGGTTCCGGCACCTGCCTGGGACCGTTCGGCGTGCAGGGCTGCGGCACCGTGTTCAAGATAACGCCCTCCGGGACACAGACGGTTCTGTTTAACTTCCCGTACGACCCGAATACCAATACCGCAGTCGATGGCATCTATCCCTACGGGGGCCTGGTGCAGGGCAGGGACGGGAATTTTTATGGCACCACGAGTGGCGGCGGCAATGCCGGCGGCGTCTGCAACGGAACCTTGGGTTGCGGCGTGATCTTCAAGATCACACCGACCGGAACGTTCACCGTGCTGCACACCTTCAATGGCGCTTTCGCCACCCCAGCCGAGGGAGGGGTCCCTACGGGCAGGCTGATTCTGGGCAACGACGGAAACTTCTACGGAACGACTAATGAGGGTGGCTTGACGGCCGACCTAGTCGCCAACCAGGGAACCATCTTCAGGATTTCACCCAACGGGGCGTTCACTACGCTGCTCTCTTTTGAGGGTGATTTCAACGGCTTCACTGACCCGTCCCACCCCTACGCCGGACTGATCCAGGGCAGAGATGGGAAGTTCTACGGCACGACCGAATTTGGCGGTACGTCCGGTGTGGGCACCATTTTCAGCTTCTCCGTGTCGGCGGGCCTGAAGGTCCTGCACTCGTTCCCGGAGCAGGCTGGCCAAGTATTCCCCGACGGGGAGTTGCCGCTGGCGGCATTGGTGCAAGCGAGCGATGGAAAGTTGTACGGCACAACGTCCGATGGCGGTGCTCTCAGCACGTTTTTCCAGCGTGGCACGCTGTTCCGGATCACAACCCAAGGAGCCTTTACCAAGCTCTGGGACTTCAACTCGACCGGAACTCCCCTGAATGGTTTTATCCCCTACGGGGGGTTGATCCAGGCGAGCGACGGAAACCTTTACGGTACGACGCAAGCGGGCGGCGGCACGGCCAACAGCGGCACGGTTTATGAGCTTACGTTGGGCGGAGTGCTCTCGCAGGTTATGAGCTTCGATTCCACAACCAGCGGAGCCCTTCCCCAAAGCGTGCCTTTACAGGCGGCGGATGGAACTCTGTACATCACCAACAGTGTGGACGGCGGGACCAACCTGAGCCAGAACGACCAGGGCACCATCGTGCAGATTGTCAGTGGTCTTCCGGCACCCAAGCCGGTGGTGCTCAAGTTCTCTCCGGCGAGCGGAATGGTGGGCCAAAAGGTGACCATCGGCGGCAGCAGTTTTGTTGGCACTACCTCAGTCACATTCAACGGGACGGCAGCGACCTTCAAAGTGAAGTCGACCAACACGGTGAGCGCCACGGTGCCCAGCGGCGCAACGAGTGGACCAATCACCGTAACCAATGCGGGCGGATCCACGACTAGCGCGCAGAGCTTCACAGTTGTGCCTTAGGCGGGGACCTCTACATTAACTACGGCCGCCGGCGGGCGAGGCTTGCCGGCGGCCGTCCACTTTCCGCACATCGAAAAATGAGTTCTTGCAAGCAGACCCTCGGCAGATAACCTCTCCGGCCACGTGCGAATCGAACTATAATAGGAAGCGGTCTTCCGGGGTGGTGTGGGTGATGAGACCTCGTGTTGCGTTCCTGTTGGTGGCCGGCAGCTCCCTCCTCTTTGCTGTTCTCAGCTTTGCGCAGGATCAGGCGGTAAGCTCCGTTGGTGAGCCCTCGCATCCAGTCAGGAGCTATCATGACGGGAGCATCCGTGACATTAACGCGGTTGGCAACCGGAACGTGGGCTGCGGACGCGGTCTGGGCAACTGGTACAGCCTGGAAAAGCAGATCGAGATGGGCAAGGCCTATGCCCAGCAGGTGGAAGCCAGCAGCAAACTGGTCCCCGATCCAGTAGTCACCGAGTACATCAACCGCCTGGGGCAAAACCTTGTCAGGAACTCCGATTCCCTGGTGCCGTTCACGATCAAAGTCGTCGACTCCGACGACATCAACGCATTTGCCCTGCCGGGTGGCTTCTTCTTCGTGGATTCTGGCTTGATCCTGGCCGCGGACAACGAAGCGGAGCTCGCCGGGGTGATGGCGCATGAGATCGCGCACGTCGCCGCCTGCCACTATGCCCGCGAGAGCACGCGCAGCCAGCTCATGAACCTGGCGTCCATCCCCTTGATTTTTGTTGGCGGCGGTATCGGATACGCAGCGCAGAACCTCGCCGGCCTGGCGCTTCCGGTGACCTTCTTCAAGTTTTCGCGGGGGTTTGAGTCCGAGGCTGATTATCTGGGTGTGCAGTACCTGTACAAATCGGGGTACGATCCCCAAGCCTTCACTGCGTTCTTCGAGAAGGTGAAGAACCTGGAGAAGCAGAAGCCGGGGATCATCGCCAAGGCGTTCGACACCCATCCGCAAACGCCGGACCGCATCGAGAAATCCCAGAAGGAGATCAACACGCTGCTGCCGGCCCGGGACGAGTACAAGGTGGATACTTCGGAGTTCGAGGACGTGAAGGCCCGGCTGGCGGCGCTGGAAAACCGGCACAAGATCAATCTCGGACACGAAGACCGGCCGACCTTGCGGCGGCGGTCCAATTCCAACCCGGACGATACGGGTAACAACAAAGACGATAATGACCGTCCGACGCTGAAGCGGCGCGACGGTAGTGCACCCGACTAGTCTGCCGCCAGAGTTCCCTTGCCAGTGTCCCGACGGGCTTGTGCGCTCGCGCGGACCCACGAAGTCACCGCGATCGCAATCCAGACTACATTGACAAAGGTAGACGGGTAGGCGCGGTAGTGGAAAGTGTTCAAGATCAACAGCAGACTGCCCAAGGCGTTGAGAAGTTGATACGGGCGCGAGTCCGGACGCAGTTTCTTGAAGGAAACCGCAGCGTACGCCAGCAGCAGCGCGAAAGCCCCGATCCAGCCTGCCAAGTCAGCCATGCCTTGTGTCAATGAATTGTCCTCTTAGAGAGCAACGCGAGTTAGACGACCTTTCCTTTCGCCAGATCGCGCACCAGTTCCAGGTCAGCCTCCAGAAAATCGTAGGAGGATAACTCCGAGCGCTTGGCCCAGCGTATGTCGCGAAAAATCCGGTTCTCGATTTCGCCCTGGTATTGGTGCACCACGTAGAAGCGTAACTCCACCGCGCTGCCCTTCTTATACTCATGGAGGATACGGGCGACCTCTTCGCCAATGTGGGCGTCGATGCCGAGTTCCTCGTCCAGTTCGCGCCGCAGGGCGTCGCGGGGTTGCTCGCCTGCTTCAATTTTGCCGCCAGGGAATTCCCACTTGAGAGGCATGGTCTGATGGCGGGTGCGCTGGCACACCAGGACTTTGCCATCCTTCATGATCAACGCTGCGACCACCCGCTTCATCATGGACGTGTTCCGGCGGAAACAGCCGAATGCCGCCATCCGCGCCCGCTTTCCAGCGCACCGAGCTTGCCTTCTTCGATCCTCATGATCGGGAGGTTTCCAGGTGTTTGCCCACCAGCGAGGCGCAGTACTCGACCAGTTCGCGGTCTGCGGCGGTGAAGGCCGAAGGGAAGTGGCTGTCGATGTCCAGTTCGCCGACCACCTTCCCGCGAACGAACACCGGCACCACGATTTCGGACTTGGTTTCAACCGAGCAAGCCAGATAACGGGAATCCTTGCTTACGTCGTCCACCACGACGGTCTTTCCGGTGGAAGCGGCGGCGCCGCAGATTCCCTGGTTGAGCGGGATACGGGTGTGGGGTGTCATGGCGCCCTGAAACGGGCCCAGCAGCAGGACGGGCGGCTGGCCGGCGGGGGGCGCCTGCTCCAGCATGTAAAAGCCGACCCAGTTGTACTTGAGCATGCGCTCGTGCAGCAGTTTCGCCACCTCGGACATGAGATGGTGGGACGAGGTCGCCGCGAGGGCCACCCGGTGCAGGTCTTTCTTGATGTCTTCGGTTTTGGAAGCAGTGGGCATAGTGGTTTTGGTCATCGCAGCCGGTGCTCGCGCACCTGGCCTCGTGTGTCGGTCATACATCTTAGACCCAGCGGTTGTGGAAAACGCTGAGGATGAATGGCGGCTGCAAGCGCCCGCAGGCCCTGGATCAAGGTGGGCGCGGGAGTGTTCAGGAACTCGTCGCGAATGCAGTACACACGCCCTTCGCGGACGGCCCGCATTTCTCCCCAACCGCGATCGCGAACGACCTTCTCCAAGGGTACACGGTCGCCGGCGCCGCACCAGGCGGCGATCAACACTTGGGGATTTTCGGCCAGCACGGCTTGGGCATTGTGTTGTACACCCGGTTTTCCGATGAAGTCGCCACCCGCCGCATGTACCAGTTCCGCCACCCAGGGCTGTGATGCGATCAGCGGCTTGCCCCATTCTTCGCAGAAGACACGGGGGCGGGCGGCACCATTGGTGCGTGCGCCGATGGCTTGGATTTGTGCCTGCATATCGGAGATCACCTGCGCGCCACGTTCGGCTGCGCCCACGATCCCGGCGATAGACGCAATGTCGGTGTAAATGTCAGCCAGGGTTCTAGGGGCGAGGCCGAGGAAGCGGGCACCGGCCTTGAGAATCTCGGCGACCGCTTTCTCCTGGTAGGGAACGGCGGCGATCACCAGATCTGGATGTGCGGCGACGATTTCATTGGCTTGGGCAGTCCAGGAATCGGCGAGGATGGTTCGGCTGCCGTCCGCCACCTGCGGGCAGGCATCGGCACAATATTTTGTGCAGGCGACAATGCGGTCGAGCTCGCCGAGGGCCGCGAGAATGACGGTCGCGCTGGGCTGCAGGCAGACGACACGTTGGGGGGTGTGGTCGGAGGACATTGGTTGGTTTCCATGTTACCGCATGCAGGCGGGGCGCCCGCGCCACACAAGCAGAGCACGTTACAATCTGGTTGCATGTACTCTCCACAGGTTCTCGATCACTTCGAGCACCCGCGCAATGCGGGCGCAGTCGCCAAGCCGGATGCATCTGTTCAGATCGAAAATCCGGCGTGTGGCGACATCTTAGAGCTGACCATGAAAGTCACCGGCGGGCGCGTTACGGAGATCCGCTTTCGAGCCAAGGGATGTGTTCCCGCCATGGCCTGCGGGTCGCTGCTGACGGAACTGGTGCGGGGAAGAACTGTGGACGAAGCGCGCCGGTTGCGACGGGATGAACTGGTACAGGCGATCGGCGGTCTGCCTGAAGCTTCTACCCACGCCAGCCACCTGGCCATGGACGCACTGGCCGCAGCGCTCAAGCAGTTGTGAGAACACGCTCGGGGCGGCGAACGCGGAGCGTCAGCGTTGCCAGACCCGCCTTGCGAAGGACAGGTGAGTTCAGGGTCGGACGGAGTCCGGGGAATAGACCGGCCAGCAGCGCTCCTGGGCAATCTTCTGCAACTCGGAGTTGGGGTTCACCGCAAAGGCATGGCGCGCGATTGCCAGCATCTCCGCGTCCCAGCGCGAATTGCCGAAGGCAACGTCGGGATCGCGCCGGATTACGTCGCGGATGGCTTTCGGCTTGCCCTCGCCGGTGGGCACGCGAACCAGTCGGTCGGTGATGCGGCCGTTTTCGATTTCCACCGCCGCCGCCAGAATCCTGTTTTCGGGAATCCCACAATGTTTCATCCCTGCGCGGATTACCCACTCGTTGGTGGATGAGACCGCCCAAACGTCGCAGCCCGATTGCTGGAGACGACGAACCAAGTCACGCATCTCAGGGAAAATCTGTCCAACGAAATTCTCGTCAAAGTACTGGTTGGCGGCGCGCTGGACCTTGGCGTCGGCCAAGCCGCGATGCATGGTCACCATTTCGCCGCACATGGTGTCCTCGTCCACTTTGCCCGCCCTGTAATCGGCGTAATGGGGACGGGCCCAGCGGGCGATTTCGTCCGAAACCAGGCGCTGCCGCAGTTCCCAGTCGAAGAAACCTTCTCCGGCATCGCCGGCCCAGAGCGTGCCATCGCAGTCGAAGGCAGCGAGGCGCGGCTGCAGGCGGAGAATGGAGTCAATAAACTCGGCGGGCTTGAGCGGGGAGGTTGCGGTCACGTGCGTGGCAGCCCTTTCGTGGAGGTCACTTTGGTTGCGCGAAGGTTGGGGTGGCAAGCGCCGCGTAGTCTGCCGGCGTGTCCACGTTCAGGGCGACGAAGGGATCAGCGACAGGTACGTACTCAATGTGCGCTTGATTCTGGTGCTCGATGTCGCGCGCGGTCGCGGTGGGCGGCGCCTTCAGGAACTTTTCGATCATCTCGCGGCTGACTAGGATGGGGTGTCCGTGTTTACCGCCGTATTCGGGCACCACCGCCCATAGCCTGCGCGCAAGGGCCATCTCAAACGCAGTATGCAGTTGTTGCAGGGTGGCGGCTGCCACCGGGGGCCGGTCCACCAGCGTGACCATGGCGGCATCGCGGCCACGACTCAGGACCTCCTGAAGACCAACCTGCAGGGAGCTGAATTGCCCGCGCTCGGGTGCTGGGTTTTGAATGACGAACGCGCCGTTGGCGTAGACCACGGCAGCGAGGTTCGCCTCATTCCTTCCAGTGACGACGATCACCATGTCGTTGAACGGATTGAGCGCCTGGATGGCCGCTGAAAGAAATGTCTGGCCTGTAGCTCCCGAACCGGGCGCGACCGGCGGCCAGGGGAGCAACGCCTTGTCGGCGCCCATACGAGTGGATTCACCGGCAGCAAGAATGACTCCGCACAGACTGGGAGCACGGCCCATGAATCAAACGATAGCAGAAAGACGAGGGGAAAGCAGTGGCGGAAATCAGCCGTTCGGCTCACTCTCGCTCAGAGCTTCGGCTGCTGCGTCCGCACTATCCACCGAATCGAGCTTCTTGGAATGAAACCAGCTCATGTGCGGCAGTGCCCGTTCGGCGTGACGGCGGAGGGCGATCAGCTCGGCGGTGATGGCGACTGCGATTTCCTCGGGGGTGATCGCTCCGATGTCGAGGCCAACCGGGGCGTGCACGCGCTCGAACAATTCGGCTGGGATGCCTTCCTTGGTTAGCTCGCGGAAGATAGCGATGGTTTTGCGCTTGGACCCGATCATTCCGATGTAGCGAGCCTGGGTTTGAACCGCCCAGCGCAGCACGCGCATGTCGTCGCGGTGGCCGCGAGTGACGATCACGATGTAAGAAGACTCGCTCGGTGTGAGGCGCGCTGTGGCCTGGTCGAAATCTTCGGCGATGACCTCATTGGCTTCGGGGAAGCGCTCGCGGTTGGCATAGGCCTCGCGATCATCCACTACGGTGACATCAAAACCGGCATTTCTAGCAACTTTGTAAAGGTTTACCGCAACGTGACCTGCGCCGAAAATATAAAGTGATGCTGGAGGTAGTACGGGTTCGATGAAAATGTCGAGCGTGCCCCCGCAGACCAGGCCGGTATCGTACTTGGGATCCTGATTCAGGTTGAAAGTCAGGGTGCGGGGCTTCTCACTTTCCATCACCTCGCGCGCGGCTTGCCAGACCTCAGCCTCGACGCAACCCCCGCCGATGGTGCCGAGGATGGAACCGTCATCGCGAACCAGCATCTTGGCGGTCTTGAAGGAAGGGATGGAACCGCGCACGTTGACGATGGTGGCCACGGCGCCCCGGCGGCCTTCTTTCCGCAGCTTGACGATCTCCTCGTAGAGGTCCATACCAGGCTTGATTATTGGGGTTTCCGGGGGGCAAGTCAAACCAGCTTGTTTGCGAAAGTGCGGAACCGGGGCTAGACTTCTACAACATCCGAGGTGAGGAGGACCCATGCCCGTTTATATGGTCGAACGTGAACTTCCTGGAATCAAGATGGATCAGCTGGCCGCCGCCCAGAAGGCTGCCATCGAACTCGGTAAGAAGATGACCGCGCAAGGCAAGAACGTGCGCTATATTCGCAGCGCATTTGTGCCAGCCGAAGCCCATTGCATGTGCTTCTTTGAGGCCTCAAATCCCGAGGTCGTCAAGGAGTTGAACGAGACCGCGAAGATTCCGTATACGTGGATCGTGGAAGCGATGGATTTGACGCCGAAGTAGAAGGGCTGTCATCCACAACAGGAAAGCCGAGGCCGAACCGGGTTCGGCCTTTCTTATTGCCACCGTCAATGTGCTAGCTTGGTGGGTTTAGTCAGCATCCAGTGGAATCGCAAGGAGCGTCCTCATGAAAGCTGTCCGCATGCACGAATACGGTGGGCCCGAGGTGCTGCGCTATGAAGATGTGCCCGACCCTAAGCCGCGCAAGGACCAGTTGCTGGTGCGGGTGAAAGCTTGCGCCATGAACCACCTGGATATCTGGGTGCGCAAGGGAACAACAAAGTCCCCCTTGCCGCACATCCTGGGCAGTGATGTCGCCGGGGAAATCGTCGAAGTTGGCGAATACAACACGGGACTAAAGGTGGGGCAGCGGGTTCTGCTGGCGCCCATGACATTTTGCAATCGCTGCGAAGCCTGCACTTCCGGCCGCCAGAACCTGTGTCCCGAATACAGCGTGCTGGGCAATCGGAACGATGGCGGCGACTGCGAACTGATGGCCGTGCCCGCGGTCAACGTCATTCCCATCCCGGACAGTCTGGGGTTCAATGAAGCCGCCAGCGTGCCGTTGGTTTTCCTGACGGCATGGCACATGCTGGTGGGCAGGGCCGGGATGCGGCCCGGACAGGTTGTGCTGATTCTGGGCGCCAACTCGGGCGTGGGCATTGCTGCGATTCAATTGGCAAAGCTGTTCAATGCCACCGTGATCGCCACGGCCGGCGACGATCGCAAGATGCAGGGGGCACGGCAACTGGGGGCCGACCATGTGATCAATCACTACACCCAGAAGATTTCCGACGAGGTCCGCCGTATTACCAACAAGCAGGGCGTGGACATCGTGTTCGAGCACGTGGGCAAGTCCACTTGGGAAGAGAGCATCAAGTCGCTCAAGCCGGCAGGCACGCTGGTGACCTGCGGGGCGACCACGGGGCCGGATGTGGGGATCGATCTTCGCTTCGTATACTCGCGGCAGCTCTCGATTCTGGGCTCGTACATGGGAACCATGGGCGAACTGCACGAGGTGCTGAAGCACGTGTTCAGCGGGAAGTTGAAACCGGTAGTGGATCGGGCCTTCCCACTGAAAGAGGCCCGTGCGGCGCATGAGCACATGGAGAAGAGCCAGATGTTCGGGAAGATTGTTTTGAATCCGTAGGATCTTTAGGTAGTGGGCTAATTCCGTGTTGCTGATTTTTATAACCCATAATCACCGCCTGGTTTCGAGCTGTCTGGCTCGGCGGGTTTAGAGGTCTTTGGATGCAATGCCTCCGAAATGTCGGTGAGCACCCACAGGATGCCAGCAGACAAGAACACTGTCAAGAAGCAGGCGAAGGCGGCGAGCATCAGTGCGCCTAGCACCCGGTCTCCTCCTGGTCGTCCGAGATTGTCCGGGACATCGGAGAATGAAACGAATGCGAGGATCGCGGCAACAGCCATCATGAAGCCCGCGATTAGTCGAAGTGCATACGCCATTTTACCCATCTGCAACCTCCGCACGGCGTAAATGATCCCATCCGGCAGTCGCAAAACGCAAGTGCGGTTTGACCGCTGGATTACGATTGGGAATGACCACGCAGACTCGGAAGTTCATCGAACTGGCCGACATCCTGGAAATGCAAGCGGGAAACCGCTGCCAGAATCAGCAACACGGCATTAGCCCACTACCGATCTTTACCTTCGTGAACCTCCGTGTCCTTTGTGGTTTAAAATAGGTTGATGGCCAGCGAAGTCAGCTTCGGCAGCTATGTCACCACCGAGAACGGCAAGAAGGTCGTCAAGGAACTGACCTACGGCAATGCCGCGCCGGAGGGTGTGGTGCTCACCACGCTCGATTCGGCCATCAACTGGATGCGCAAGAGTTCCATCTGGCCGATGACGTTCGGGCTGGCGTGCTGTGCGATCGAGATGATGTCGATGGGGGCATCGCGGTTCGACATTGCGCGGTTTGGCGCCGAAGTGTTTCGGCCTTCGCCGCGGCAATCAGACCTGATCATCATTGCCGGGCGGGTGTCGAACAAAATGGCCCCGGTCATTCGCCAGCTCTGGGAGCAGATGCCCGAACCCAAGTGGGTGATCTCGATGGGTGCGTGCGCCACCTCCGGCGGGGTATTCAACAACTACGCGCTGGTGCAGAGCGTGAACCAGGTGATTCCGGTGGACGTCTATGTTCCTGGCTGCCCGCCCCGACCCGAGCAGTTGATTTACGCCATCACCCTGCTACAGGAAAAAATCCAGAAGCAGCGCGGGTCATTCAAGCAGGCGCTGAACCTCTCCTAGGTGGCGAAAGACGCTGTAAGCAGCGTCTCTACAGCAGCGTTTCCACGGTATCCCTTTACAGCTAAGCGTATAGAATCCCACATCATGCATCCCCTGGAAATTGCACCCAACGAGTTTCGTCGATTGGCGGAACAGGTGGTGGACCTTGCCGTCGAGTACCTCACAGATCTGGATTCGCGCTCCACGTTCCCAGCGACCCGCGGCGCGGAGACGGAGCAGCTATTTCATACTGGACCTCCGGAAAAAGGTCTGGGAGCGGAAGCGATTGCGGTGCTGCGGCAGGTCGTCGCCCATTCGCGGGTGCAGAACGGCCGCTTCTTCGGCTATGTGCTGGGTTCGGGGGAGCCGGTAGCCGCGATCGCGGACCTGCTGGCCAGCGTGCTCAACCAGAACGTGACGGCATGGCGCTCGGCGCCTGCGGCCGTGACTGTCGAGCGCACGGTGGTGGACTGGTTGGCGCAGGCCATTGGGTGTACCGGATTCCGCGGGAGCTTAACGGGCGGGGGTTCCTCGGCCAACCTCATGGCCCTGGCCATGGCGCGCGAGGCCAATGCTGCGGCCAATGAACGCGGGCTGGCAGGGATCCCCCAGGGCGTGGTGTATGCCTCGGATGAGGTTCACATGTCCATCGCGAAAAGCGTGGGGCTGCTGGGGATCGGAAGGGAAAACCTGCACCTGATCGCAAGCGACGAGAACTTCCGCATAATCTCCGCGCTGCTCGATCAGGCCATCCAGCGCGACCGGGCGGCGGGCAAGGTTCCGATCGCGATCGTTGCCTCGGCCGGCACGGTGAACACGGGAGCGATTGACCCCCTGCCCGAGATTGCCGCGATTGCGCGCCGCCACCAGGTGTGGTTGCACGTGGATGGAGCTTATGGCGCGCTGGCCGCCATGGCGGCCCCCGACAAGTTTGTGGGACTTGATCTGGCAGACTCGGTGTCGCTCGATCCGCACAAGTGGCTCTACCAGCCACTGGATTGTGGATGCCTGTTGTACCGTAGCGCGAGTGCAGCGCAGGGCGCATTCGCGCACACCGGCGACTACGCCAGGGCGCTTTCGCAGGATCCGATCGAGGGCTTCGCTTTCTTTGAGGAATCCCTGGAACTTTCGCGCCGGTTTCGCGCGTTGAAATTGTGGGTGTCGCTGCGCTATCACGGACTGGAGGCATTCCGGGAGGCAATACGGAAGGACTTGGAACTGGCGCAGCGGCTGGCGGCAGCAATTGCCGGCCACTCCAAACTCGAGTTGTGCGCGCCCGTGGAACTCAGCGCGGTGTGCTTTCGCTACAAAGGCAAGAATCCCGAGGAATGGAATGATCTCAACGCCGCGATTCTTCGGCACTTGATCCAGCGCGGCCATGTGTATCTTTCGAATGCGACCATTCGTGGAAAGTTCTGCCTGCGAGCGTGCCTGGTCAATCACCGCACGACAGCGGCGGACGTAGACAGTGTGGTGGCTGAGGTGCTGGCGGCAGCGGCGGAGGTGTAACCCGGGTTCGACCTGCGGGTAACCGGGAAAAACCGTTTACATTGCCCTCGCGCCAGAATCTTTGTAAAATCCCCCAGCCCAGGGGTGGCATCCAATAGGGTGGGGCAAGGGAACTGGCTATGTCCACCGAGGAAGTACGGACCTGCAATTTTGAGGCTGACAAGTTGCTCTTACAACTCAGGGTCACGCTGACCGCCGACAAGAATGCTGTAGACCCGCTGGTTCGAAGTGTGATGGACATTGTGCGCCAGATGCAGTGCGCCGAGGGCAAGGAAGACGCCATCGAGCTGGCACTGGCGGAGGCGTTAGCGAATGCCGTGGTCCACGGCTGCGGTGAGGATCCGTCCAAGATTATCGAGTGCGACGTGGCCTGCGACGAAACCCACGGCATGCTGATCGTGGTGCGCGACCCCGGAAAGGGCTTCGATCCCGCTACCCTCCCCAGCCCGGTCAACGGGCAGCAGGTCTTCTCCGACCATGGGCGGGGCATTTACCTGATCAACCAATTGATGGACGAAGTGAGGTTCCTCAAGAACGGCACTGAGATCCACATGATCAAACGGTGAAGCAGTCGTCAGTCGTCGGTCGTCAGTCTTCAGCCCTACCTCGCAGCCACGGATTACATTCCCACAAACGTCCGGCTGTTATTTCAATAGAAGAATCAGCGAGGGTCATCCCTAACGGCTAGGGTCCAGGGTTTGGCTGATGACTGACGACCGACGACTGCCTCAGATCAGTTTCATCTGCCGCGGCTGGACGGCCGAGATGCGCACACGCTCGACACGGCGTTCGGTCGATTCCAGCACCTCGAAGCGCAGCCCGTCTTCTTCCACGACCTCACCTTTCTTGGGAATGCGACCCGCAAGTTCGCTCACCAAGCCGGCGACGGTGGCTGATTCCTTGCCTTCCGGCCGCACCCCGAACAACTCGTCGAGGCGGTCGATGTCCATGTTGCCAGGAACGATGTAGGTACGGTCGTTCTCACGGATGACCTCCGTCTTCTCGTGCTCGTCGCGGATCTCGCCCACGATCTCTTCCACCAGGTCTTCGATGGTGACCAGCCCGGCCACGCCGCCGTACTCATCCACCACGATGGCCATGCGGATGTTGTGCTTCTGCATTTCGCGCAGCAGATCGCTGCCCAGCTTGCTCTCGGGGACGAAGTACACGTCCTTGCGCATGAGCGTGTCCACGGTGCGGGCGTGGGCTTCGCTGTCCGGGACCTGCAGCACGTCCTGGGCGTAGACGATGCCCTTGATGTTGTGAATAGTGCCTTCGTACACCGGCACGCGCGAAAACGGCTTGGCGCGCAGAAGTTCGATGAACTGCTCAACCGTGGCATGGGTGGGCACAGCGACGATCTCCGGGCGGGGTTTCATAGCCTCGCGCACGGTCTTCTCGCTGAACTCCACCACCGACTGAATCAGGTCACGGTTGCTCTCGTCGAGGATGCCCTCCTCCTGACCGGCCTCGATCAGCGCGTCCACCGCTTCCGCCTGGGTTTCGGGAGGTTCGTCGGAATGCTCCTTGGTCAGGGAAGTTACTGATTGCAGAAAGCCCAGCACCAGCGTGACCGGCAGCACCAGGTAAATCACAGCGCGCAGAAGCAGCGTCCAGCGAGCCAGCCAAAGGCCCTTGGTTCGGGAGAAAAAAACAAAGGGTAAGAACCGGTTACAGACGATGACGATAAGAATCAGGCTGAGCGTGGCTTGCAGGATTTCGTGCGCGCTCCAGGCCCGGTCGCGGAACACGCTGAAGCCCACCAGCATGGCGATCGCCGCCGTGGTCAACTGGGTGAGGACGGCCATCGAGAGCAAAGCGCGGGTGCGGCTCACGCCCAGCCTGGGCTCTACCTTCTGCTCGAAGTTGTCAATGTTGTCCTGGAACTCGCGTGACAGAAACCTGCCGATCTCGGTGTACAGTCGGTCGACGTAGGACACCACGGTCAGCAACACCAGCAACAACAGGAGCACGGCCGCAATGGCGTAGTTCATCGTGATCCCTGTGTGGCGCGGATGGGTGATGCCGATCGAGCTTTTCTTTGCTTCCTTCGCGCGTCCTTCGCGAACTTAGCGGTGGAAGCTTTTTGCTGACTATTTTCCGACGGCCCGCTGCGTTCGATCAATCCTACCGGCAATCCCAGGCTCTTCCGCAAACCCTCTTCCTTGCGCGCCATCTGGTCGCGGTCGCGCTCGTGGTCGTATCCCGCCAGATGGAGCACGCCATGCAAGGCCAGGATCTTGACTTCCTCAGCCGCGGAGTGCCCCAGACGGCGCGCACTCTGGGCCGCGATTTCGGCCGAGATGGCCACGTCGCCGGCAAAATCGCGCGACAAACCGAGCACCGGTGGAAACGATAGCACATCGGTGGGTTTGTCCTTGCCGCGAAAGCGGTTGTTCAGGGCGCGCAATTCGCGGCTGCCGGTGACCGCCACGTTGACCGTGCCGCGCAACCTGGCAGCGCGGCAGGCCCTTGCCAGAAACTTTGCCAGTGCCACCTCACTCAGTCCCGGCACGCGTTTTCGAAAGATGACCAAGTTCTCCGCGCCCCCTGCGAAATTTCCTTGCGAATCTCTGCGGTTAAGAGCTTGTCCAAAACAAACAGGAGGGCCACATGGCGGCACCCTCCTGCTCAATTCTACCTGCTCTACTCTTTGGTTTCTGCTTCCACGGGCAACCCAGCAGGCTTTTCCGGAGACGAAGCTTCCGTCCCATTGGTCTTGCCGTTCGCACTACTCTTGGCTTCCAGCAGCGACATCTGCTCTTCTGCGATTCTGGCCTTGTGCTCGTCGTAGGCACGGATGATGCGCTGTACCAGGTGATGGCGTACCACGTCGCCCTCGTCGAAGTACACGAACGTGAGCCCCTCGACGTTCTTCAGGATGTCCACGGCCTCCAGCAACCCGCTGCGTCGCGCCGTAGGCAAGTCAATCTGGGTGACGTCTCCGGTGATCACCGCTTTGGAGTTGAATCCCAGGCGGGTGACGAACATCTTCATCTGCTCGGACGTGGTGTTTTGCGCCTCGTCGAGAATCACGAACGAATCGTTGAGAGTGCGCCCGCGCATGAAGGCGATGGGCGCAATCTCGATGACGTTTTTCTCCAGATAGCGGTCCACCTTCTCCGGATCGAGCATATCGTAGAGCGCGTCGTACAAAGGACGGAGGTAGGGATCGATTTTCTCCTGCAAAGTTCCCGGCAGGAAGCCCAGGCGCTCGCCGGCTTCCACCGCAGGGCGCGCCAGAATGATGCGGTTCACGCGTTTCGCCAGCAACGCGGAGATAGCCATCGCCACAGCCAGGTAGGTCTTGCCGGTACCAGCCGGCCCGATGCCGAAGACCATGTCGTGCTTCTCGATGGCTTCGAGATAGCGCCGCTGGTTCAGGCTTTTGGGCTGCACCGTGCGCCGCCCGAAGGAGCGCTGCCGCCCGGCTTCCGCCAGCCCGCGCAACGAGGTCTTGGGATCAGCCATCAGCACCCGCAGCATGCTGTTGAGGTCGCCATTGTTGAAGGTGTGTCCAGCACGCTGCAGGTAATCGTAGTCGGCGAAGACCTGCTCGGCCCGGGCCACGTCGCGCGCGGCGCCTTCCAGTTCGATGGAGTCGGAGCGCAGATCGATGGTGATATTCAGACCATCCTCCAGCACGTGCAGGTTTTCGTCGCGCGTGCCGAACAAGGTCTCAATGTTGGCACTGATTTCGATGCTCTTCTTCATTCACTCCTGTGTGGGACGGCAACTCTTACCCGTCCAGTCAAGCAACGAGAAGCGGAAACACATCTCCCGCCTCGCGCACCAACCATTCTTCTGTCTGGAGATGGAACCAGCCGAGGTGCTCGCCACCGAGGTGCAAGCAACTACCATTGAGTTAAGGGTACCGCCCCTGTTGGACAGGAGTCAATGGTCCCTCGATGCCCGCCAAAGTGCCTTTCGGACGAAGGACTTAAGTTTTGCGCGCCAGAAAGGCCACGTGACCAGTGGCAAAGGATTGTTTCCCATAGCTGCGGAGCACGCGCACTCTGAACCCGGCGCTCTCCAGTTGCCGGGTGATCTGCGATCGCGGGTAGAGCCGCACCCGGTGGACTTCCTCACTGCGCCGGTAGAGCTTCCCGATCTTGCGGAAGACGGTGATCCGACGCGTGAGAAGGCTCCGTTTTCGATCCTCTTCGACCTGAAGCAGGAGCGCCCAGTCGCGGCCTCGGAAAGACTTGAAGACCGGCACGCCGGGTCCGCCTCGCCCCGGTTCGGCGACATCGAAGACAAACACACCACCGGGTGCGAGAGCGCTGTAGACGCGCTGGAAAAACCTGGCAAGTTCCTTCCGGTTGTTCTTCCGATCGAATAGGTAATTGACACATTCGCCGATGGCCGTCACCGCCGCGCAGGGTGGCAGCTCCCGCTGAAAGAGCGATGCATGGACGAACCTGGCTTTGGGCGCCCGTTTGCGCGCCAGCTTGAGCATGCCCTCGGAGATGTCGACGCCCAGCACATCGTATCCCGTGCGAGTAAGTTCGCGAGCCCAGACGCCGCTTCCGCAGCCCAGATCGATTACCAGTCCGCGGGTGATGCGGTTGTGGCGCAGAATGCGCAGTAAAGAGGGAAGAGCATCGCGGATAAAATCCGTGAAGGCGACGTCGTGGACGTAGGCGAGATCCTTTCGATAGGGCATTTTGTAGCGCCGGCGTCCTGCCCCCACAGCCGTGGCAGCACGATCCAAAGTATCTCTGCCGAGCTATGCTCGGCCGGGACGGCCGAGGCGGCCGTCCCCACACGGACCTTGCCGGTTCTAAGCCCCTTCTCCCTTTGCTGCGGCAGACGACGCCGGCACGGCTCTCTGCTGTGCCCACTCCCGCAGCGCCTGGATTTCTTCCGCGCGCGTAGTGGAGAGTGGCACGGTCGCCTTCAGGGCGTCGAGCAGCGTCTGAGTGGTCAAGGGCTGTTTGCTGGAGTAGGACGCATACATGGCCGTTTGCACTGCCGCGTCAATCTCTGCGCCCGAGTATTCTCGCGCCGCCGCGGCCACTTGGTCCAGGTTGAAGTCGGCGGGATTCCGCTTGCGGCGCGACAGTTGAATCGCAAAGATCTGCTTCCGCTCCGCCTGGTTGGGCAGGTCTACGAAGAACAGTTCGTCAAACCTTCCTTTGCGGATTAGCTCCGGCGGTAGGGCCGTGACGTTGTTGCATGTGGCCGCCACGAATACCGGCGCTTTGCGGTCCTGCATCCAGGAGAGAAATGCTCCCAGCAGCCGCGACGCCGTCCCCGCATCCGACGAGGCCGAATCCGGGCCGCTCCCGGCGAAAACCTTTTCCAACTCATCAATCCACAGCACACAGGGCGCCAGCCCCTCAGCCACCTGAAATACTTTCTGGATGCGTTTTTCCGTCTCGCCGATGTACTTGTCGAAGACCGCTGCCGTATCGAACTTGACCAGAGGCAGCTTCCATTCGCCGGCGACGGCGCGGGCGCACATGCTCTTGCCGCAGCCCTGAACGCCGAGGATGATCACGCCCCGCGGCGGCTCCAGGCCAAACTCCCGTGCCGCGTCTTCCCACGCGCCTTGCCGCTGCGCCAGCCAATGCTTCAGATTGTCGAGGCCGCCGACGCTCTCCAGGTTTTCCGAAGCATCAATGAACTCCAACATGCCGGAGTGCCGCAAGAGATCTTTCTTGGCTTCGAGCACGTCGGTCACGGTCTCCGGACAAAGCGCGTAGCGCTTGACCAGGGCCTGAGACACCGCGCGGTCGGCTTCTTCCTCGGTCAGGCCGCGCAGGTTATTCGCCATTGTGTCCACTCCGGGGGCGTCCAGCTTGAGGTGCAGAGTGTAAGTCTTCGAGAGGCGCGTGTACGTCTCCTGGATGATCTCCCGTAGGCGTTGCCAATCCGGTAGCGGCAGATCGAGATACTCGACCAGGCTGGCCAGTTCCGGCGGCATGGTAATCGTTGGCGCGGTGATGATGACCGTACGCCGGTTGGTGGAGAACTTCTGGCCCACGTCGCGCAGCCGCCGCACCACCACCGAATCGTCCATGTGGCGATGAAAGTCCTTCAGGATGAAGACCGCTTCCAGGGTCATGCTCTCCATGTTGGCGAGGGCCTGCACCGGTTCGCGGCTGTGATAGATCGGCGTCTTGCCCCCGGCATCGGGCCCCAGCGCGGCCAGCGCTGCGTTCGCCCGCTCCTCCTCACCCTTGCCCGGTGCAAGCGGTGTCTTGCTCCCGGAACGCACCAGTCCGTCGGCGATGCTCCACTCGAAGGCGGCCATATTGAGCTCGGCGCAGGCCGAACGGACCAGGCTGACGGCGCGCATTTCTTCCACCGTCTCCATCACCACGATGGGGGTGGAGGAGTTGATCAGGATTTTGAGGCGCTCCAGTGAGTCAGACATGGGTTTGACCGCTTGTGAGTTACTCCCGTAAAATAGCCTATTCGGTAGCCACCCGAACATCTCTTTCTAGAGAAATCAAGAGAAACGAAGGTAACGAACCAGACATGGCGAATCATTTTTCCGCGCTGAAACGCGCCCGTCAGACCGAAAAGCGTACCGCCCGCAACCGGGCCAACCGTTCCCGCCTGCGCACCGCACTGCGCGATCTCCGCGAGGCGCTGGCGAAAGGCGACAAGCAGGCTGCCGAGCAGACGTACCGGCAAACCGCCTCGGCTCTGGACAAGGCCATCCAGAAGGGCGTGATTCACGAGAATACCGCGTCGCGCTACAAATCCCGCCTCTCGGCCCGCCTGAGCGCCCTGGCGGCCAAGTAGCCCACGCCACTTTGCACGAAAACGAAACGGCAGCGCAACGCGCTGCCTTCTGTTTCTATCCCCCTGAGATGAAACGGCGCTAGGCGATCCACCCACCCCCAACCACCACATCCCCATCGTAGAACACAGCCGCCTGGCCGGGTGTGATGGCGCGCTGCGGCTGGTCGAAGGTGACCAGCACCTCATCGGCGCCCGACTTCTCGAGTGTGGCGGGTGCGGGTTCGTGGCGATGGCGGATCTTGACCGTGACCCGCATGGGCTCGCGCAGGTCTTCCGCGGCGATCAGGTTCACCCTGCGGCTACGGAGCGTGCGCGAGTAAAGTTCATCCTGATTGCCCACCACCACTTCGCGCGTGTCTCCCTTGATCTGGATCACGTAGAGCGGCGAGCCCGTGGCCACGCCCAGTCCCTTGCGCTGGCCTACGGTGAAGTTGTGAATGCCTTGGTGGTCGCCGATCACTCGCCCGTCGCTCGTGACCAGTTCGCCCGCGGTGTCGGGCAGAGCTTCTCCCTGCTCGGCAAGGTAGGCATCAAGGAAGTTCTTGTAGTCACCGCCGGGAACGAAGCAGATCTCCTGGGAATCAGGCTTCTCGGCCAGAGCCAGTCCGTGCTGCCGGGCGAGTTCGCGGACCTCGGGCTTGGTCAGGCCGCCGAGCGGGAACAGGGTGCGGCTGAGCTGGTCCTGGGTCAAGCCAAAAAGAAAATAAGTCTGGTCCTTCGACAAGTCGGCAGGACGCTTGAGCAGCCAGCGGCCGCGCTGGTCATCAAATTCTACGCGAGCGTAGTGTCCGGTGGCGAGAGCATCCGCGCCGATCTGCCGGGCGACGACCAAGAGCTCATCAAACTTCAGGTGGTTATTGCACAGGCTGCAGGGAATGGGCGTGCGCCCGGAAAGGTATTCCTCGACGAACGGCCGCACCACGTCACGCTCGAAGCTCTCCTCGTGGTTGACCACGTAATAAGGAATGCCGAGGGTCTCGGCGACGCGGCGGGCATCGTAAACGTCGTCGAGCGAACAGCAGCGTCCCTGCACGGCCTCGGGCATGCCGGGATGTCCTGCCAAGCGGCGCTGGTTCCAGAGCTGCATGGTCAGGCCGACAACCGTATGTCCCTCTGCACGCAGCATGGCCGCGACAGTGGAGGAATCGACTCCACCCGACATAGCGACGGCGATGGTGCGGGAATTCAGCATTTAGCATTTAGCAATTAGCCATGACACTGCATTGCCACGATCATGAACTTCATCTGCGCCAAAGACCCAGGTAAGAAGCAGAGGGGCCAAGTGCCAAGTGCCAAGTGCTAACTGCTAACTGCTAACTGCTAACTGCTAACTGCTAACTGCTAACTGCTAACTGCTGCTTTATTGTAAACCGGCGACAGCTCGCGCAGGCGGGCGACGGTCTGAGGAACCAGGCTGAGCGCGAACTCCACGTCTTCCGGCGTGTTCTGCTTGCCCAGGCTGAAGCGGAGGCTGGCGCGGGCACGGTCGGGACGCAGGCCCATGGCGGTGAGCACGTGCGACGGCTCGATTGCTCCCGAAGAGCACGCGGCACCGGTCGAGACCGCCAGCCCTTTCAGGTCGAGCGCGATCACCAGCGCCTCGCCCTCGATGTAGTCAAAATAGATATTCGTGGTGTTAGGCACGCGGGGAGCTCCGTCGCCATTCACCCCAGTTGCCTCTACCGCCCCGAGAAGGGTCTGCTGGATGCGGTCGCGCATGGCGGCCATCTTCGCGAGATCACCCCGCTCCAAAGCTTCCCGAGCCAATTCCGCGGCCTTGCCCAGTCCCACGATCCCCGGAACATTTTCGGTGCCAGCTCGCCGCGAGCGCTCGTGACTTCCGCCATAGAGCATGGGCTGAAGGATTGTCCCCTTGCGCACGTAGAGCGCACCTGCGCCTTGCGGCGCGTGCATCTTGTGGCCGGAAATCGAAAGCAGGTCGCACTCGATACGCTTGATGTCAATCGGCACCTTGGCTGCGGCCTGCACTCCGTCGGTGTGGAAGTACACATCGGCCTCGGCCGCGATCTTGCCGATCTCCTCGACGGGCTGCAGCACCCCGGTCTCGTTGTTGGCCATCATGATAGTGATGAGCTTGGTATTGGGGCGCAGCGCGCGGCGCACGTCGTCGGGATCAACGAGGCAGCGGCCATCCACTGGAACATAGGTGACCTCGCAGCCTGCCGCTTCCAGGTGCTTGCAGGAGTTCAGCACCGCGTGGTGTTCGATGGTCGAGGTAATAATGTGGTCGCCGGCCTGGGCCAGGCCGAAGATGGCCAGATTGTCGCCCTCGGTTCCACCGCTGGTGAAGACGATCTCGGAAGGCCGACACCCCAGCAGCGACGCTACCGACTCGCGCGCGCGCTCCACCGCCGCCCGCGTCTCCTGCCCATGGTGGTGGATCGACGAGGCGTTGCCAAAGTGTTCCCCGAAATAGGGCCGCATGGCCTCAAACACCTCAGGCAGCACGGGCGTGGTGGCGTTATTGTCGAAATACACGCGGCGCATAGAATTGGGTTTATTTTACGCCCAAGGCAGTAAAACCGAGACTGGCGGGAGAGGCAGCAGTTCAGGAGGAGACCGTTACAACTTCGGCAGAAGCACTTGGCTCGGGAATGGGCGCATTGTCCTCCCGCAGGCCTTCCAGGTGGAACTCGATCGCCTCGCGAATGAGTCGCTGTGCTTCTTCCTTAGTCTTGGCGGTGGTAACGACGCCGGGCAGATCCGGTACGTATGCACCCCAGCCACTGGCCGACTTTTCGTATACGACAACGTAATTCATGGCTTCAGACCGGCCTGTTTTAGTAAGCTGTTCAACGTGCCGGGGGGCAGATCGTCATTCATGTGGCCGGGCAACGTGACACGCCCTGGCTTCGTTGGATGCTTGTACTGGCGATGACTGCCCTTCGTCCGCTGAGATACCAGCCATCCTGCTCTAACTGACGGATGATATCGCGTACCTTCATACTTTTCCAGTTACGTCGGAGGGAAGTCCCCTCCCCTACCTATTTTCGATCGGCACCCAGTGCTGGGGATAGGCGGGACCAAGGTAGTCCGCGCGCGGCCGGATCAGCCGGTTATCGTCGAGCTGCTCGATGACGTGGGCGGTCCAGCCGCTGATGCGGGAAACGGCAAACACCGGGGTGAACAGGTCCACGTCGATGCCCAGGGTGTGGTAGGTGGACGCGGAGTAGAAATCCACGTTGGCGTTCAGCTTCTTGTCAGCCTTAATGAACTCTTCGATCTTGCGCGAATACTCGAACCACTTGGGATTTCCGCTGGAGTTGCCCAGATCGCGCGACATGGTCCGCAGGTGCGTCGCCCGCGGGTCCTCGGTGTGATATACGCGATGCCCGAAGCCGGGGACCTTTTTCTTCTGCCCGAGCATACCCTTGATGTACTCGACGGGGTCGGCGCCGTCGCGGTCAATCTCCATCAAGATTTTGAATACGGCTTCGTTGGCGCCGCCATGCAGCGGTCCCTTCAACGCCCCAATGGCTGAGGTCACCGCGGAGTGCATATCCGACAGTGTGGCCGCGGTCACGCGCGCGGCAAAGGTGGACGCATTCAGCTCATGGTCGGCGTGCAAAATGAGCGCAATGTCGAGGGCGCGCTCGGCGGTCTTTGAGGGTGGCGCGCCATTGAGCATCAACAGGAAATTGGCTGCGTGCGAGAGTGAGCGGTCCGGCTCAACCACCGGCTTTCCCTTGCGAATGCGATCGTAGGCGGCTACCACCATGGCGATCTGCGAAGTGAGCCGGATCGCCTTGTGGATGTTGGCCGCGCGGTCATTGTTTTTTTCCTCAGGGTCGTAGAAGGAAAGCGCGGAGACGATGGTACGCAGCACGTCCATGGGCAGGGCATGCTTGGGCGCGAGTTGCAAGCGGTGAATGATAGAGGCGTCGAGCTTGCGCTCCTCGCCCAGACGCTCGCGCAGATCTTTCAGCTCGGCGCGGGACGGCAGCTTGCCGAACCACAGCAGGTAGCAGGTTTCCTCAAAGGTGGAATTGTCGGCCAGTTCGTGAATGTCAATGCCACGATAGGCCAAAACGCCTCGCTCCCCGTCGATGAAACAGATGCTGGAGGTAGTGGCGACTACTCCTTCCAGTCCCTTGGGGGCGTTGGTGGTGGTCAGGCTGGACATGGTGCCTCGCTCGCACTCCTGGATGTGCGTCGCAACTCACTTTTATACGCTAACAACGCTCAAGTTTCCAATCAGGCGGTTTGCCCGCGTCCGCAGCAGCGGCGTATATTAAAGAGTTTCCTTCATGCGCGCGGAGCCGTCTGTAGCGGCCCCGCTAATCTTGCCTGCGGAGTCATCTATGAAACGGGTGTTCCTGCTCATTGCCTGGCTGGCCTGTGTTTTGGCGAGCTCCTTCGCTCCGGCGGACGAGGGTATGTGGTTGTACAACGCGTTTCCCAAGGACAAGGTAAAAACCCAGTACGGCTTCGAGCCCGCCCAGGATTGGCTGGATCACCTGCGGCTCTCTTCGGTGCGGTTCAACAACGGCGGGTCGGGTTCTTTTGTCTCGCCCGACGGCCTGACGTTCACCAACCACCACGTCGGGGCGGTTTGCATTCAGGAGCTTTCCACCGGCGGCAAGGATTACATGAAAAGCGGCTTCTACGCCCGCAGTCAGGCCGAAGAAGCCAAGTGCCCCGACCTCGAACTGAATCAACTGCTGGGCATCGAGGACGTCACCGCCAAGGTGAATGCGGCGGTCAAACCAGAGATGTCAACCGCGGAATCCGGCCAGGCACAGCGCGCTGCCATGTCAGGCATTGAGAAAGAGTGCGTCGCCTCCACCGGACTGCGCTGCGATGTGATCACGCTGTACTCAGGCAAGGTTTATCACCTCTACAAGTACAAGAAGTACACCGACGTTCGCCTGGTGTTCGCGCCGGAATTCGACAGTGCGTTCTTCGGAGGCGATCCCGACAATTTCACTTATCCCCGCTACGATCTCGACATAACTTTCTTCCGAGTCTACGAGAACGGGAAGCCGGCGCACATCGGTAACTATCTGCAATGGTCGGCCACGGGCGTGAAGGATGATGAGCTGGTTTTTGTCTCCGGCAATCCTGGGAGCACGGGTCGGCTGCTCACCATGGCGCAGCTTGAGTTTCTAAGGACGGTCGATTATCCGGCGCGGCTTGCCACCTACAAGCGGCGCATCGCTGCCCTCCAGAAGTTCGCCGCCGAGTCGAAAGAAAACGCCCGCATCGCGAAGGAAGACATTTTCCGGTACCAAAACTCGCAGAAAGCAGTGACCGGGTATTTGGGAGAACTGAACGATTCCGCGTTCATAGCGAAAAAGGCGGCGGAGGAAACCGTGCTGAAGGCGGCCTTCGCCTCCAGCGCTGAGCAGAATGCCGGCCGCGATCCCTGGAAAGCAATTGCCAGCTCCATGCAGATGTACAACGAGAACTACCTGCTCCTGTCCTACATCGAGCGATTGCGCGGCTTCGACTCCAATCTGGCGCGGAACGCGCGCGATCTGGTGCGCGTCGCGGAAGAGAAGACCAAGCCCAATGCCCAGCGTCTGCGGGAGTACCGCGACTCCAACTTGCCCTCGCTGGAGCAGAGACTTTTCTCGACGGCCCCTGTTTACAAGTCGCTCGAGATCGTCAAGCTCACCGATTCCCTGACGCAGATGGACGAGGAACTAAGCAGCGATACCGAGGCGGGAATGAAGGTGCTGAACTTCCGGCCGCCCTGGGAAGTGGCCGAGGAGCTGATTGACTTCACCAAGCTGCAGGATGTGGCGGTACGTCGGCAGCTCTATGAAGGCGGCCAGGCGGCCATTGAAGCGTCGAAGGACCCGCTGATCGTGCTGATGCGCAATATCGATCCCGATGCCCGCGAAGTCCGCAAGCGCTACGATGACGAGATCGATGCGGTGGAACGGCGGGAGGGCGCGAGAATCAATTCGGCACGCTTCGGGCAGAGCGGATTCACTGAACCGCCGGACGCCACGTTCACCCTGCGGCTGAGCTATGGCGCGGTGCACGGCTACACCGAGAAGGGCAGGCAAGTTCCTTACTTCACGACCATCGGTGGCGCCTTCCAGCACGCCGCCGCCCATGGCAACCAGCCTCCCTACCAGTTGCCGCCCAGCTGGATGAAAGCCAAAGCCAAGCTGAACCTGAGCACGCCACTGAACTTTGTTTCCACGGCGGACATCATCGGCGGAAACTCCGGCAGTCCGACAGTGAACCAGGCAGGCGAGGTGGTGGGCATCATCTTCGACGGCAATTTGCAGTCGCTGCCCTGGAATTTTGCGTACAGCGACGAGGTGGCGCGCGCTGTTAGCGTGGACGCGCGCGGCATCCTGGAAGCGCTGCGCAAGATTTACGGGGCTGATGCTCTGGCCAGGGAACTGGTAGGCGGAACGAACGCAACGGCGAGCCCACCGGCAAAGCAATAGAGCCGGCTTCGAAAGAAGCGGTCCTGTTCGGCGGGGCGCCGGAGTCGAGCGAAACGGCACTTGGGCATGGAATGACCCTGACTGGACGCAGCTTTCGCCCACAACCAGTCCCGCGGCTCGCGAAGAGTTCGGAACGGTTTGGGACCCAGCCAGCCGGCAGTTCCTGATCTTCGATGGAAATGTATTCAACTCGAACAGGTATTACGGGGATATGTGGAAGCTGACCGGCAAATGACTGCGGCCGGCAGAACATTTCTCAAGACTCTACAGGGAGAGGTCCACCTCTCCCTTTCTACAAACTGGCAGGTCGTGAAACCTCAATCATGGAGCACGACGTCAAGCAGCGAACTGTGAATCTCCAACCCCCCGTTGTAATGAATGAAACCCAGGCGTCTGAACCGATTCATAAAGAAATTGACTCGTGCCCGCGTGGTTCCGACCATCTCCGCCAGGGTTTCCTGGCTTATTTTAGGAAGCACGGTCTCCGATCTGCCTTCCTTGCCGAAGCGGGCCAACAGTAGGAGAGTCCGCGCCAGCCGTTTCTCAGCAGAGTTAAAGAGCTGATCAACCAGGTCCTCTTGAATTTGACTGTTGCGCGTGACCAGATACGCAACGAACAGGTCCGAAAAAGCGTGTTCACGGTGAAGCGCGCCCAGCATCGCCTGCTTTTGAATTCTGAGTACAGAGCACTCTGTGATTGCCGTGGCAGATGCCATGCGCTGAGGCTGGTCGGAGGTTATGCATCCCTCCCCCAGGAAGTCTTCCGGCCCTAGCAGCGCGATCGTAGCCTCTTTGCCCTGCTGGGAAAGGACCGTAAGTTTGACCCGACCTTTCTGAATGTAGAACACCGCATCCGCAGGTTCTCCCTGCACGAAGATGGCTTGGTTCTTTGGATATTGCAGGATGGTTCTCCCCAAGCCGCTTTGCGCCAGGAAAGCCTTGGGATCAAAGGGCCGCGTCTTGCCACGGGCCATAACAGCCTCCCAGAACACACCGCACTGATGCTTCGGTCCACGAGCAGGCGTGTACCTCATTATAGTCATGTGCGATGACACGCGGGCCGGGGAACCAATTGTGACAATTTAACCGGGCCCAAATGCGCAAATCTGTACAGTTTTGAACAGACAGGGCTGAGCCCCTCCGTCAGACTTAGCGAAAGATTGTGGGGAACTACGAGTCGAGTGTTCGGTCTAGGCCCTAGTGCGGAAATGGAAGGGTAGTTCGGCCTCGTTTAATACACCTATATCCCTCTCCATATATAGGCCGGGCTGCCCATTCTTGGGAGGTACCAATGAGTCGAGCGTATCGGGGACCCGGGAGAATGCTGCTCTGTATCGATGATAGTCAGGCTATTTTGGAATATGAGAGATCGCTGTTTGAAACGTCGGGATACATCGTTGTTACCGCCGCTTCCGCGCGACAAGGATTGAGACTTGCGACGCTGTCTAACTTTGACCTGGTGCTTCTCGACTACCACATGCCTGAGATGAATGGCCACCAGGTCGCTCTTGAAATAAGGCGCATCAGGCCGGAAACTCTAGTGGTCATCTTCTCCGGCAGCGAGATCCCAGACGAGACTCACAAGCTGGTCGATGCTGTCGTACCAAAAGGTGGAGCAATCAGGGAATTGTTACCCACCGTCACTAGGCTCTGTGAGCGGTGATCGCCGGCTTCAACAGCAGTGAGTCAACCCTGGTAGCAAAGCACCTGCGAAGCATAGGCTCCGCTTGCATTCCAGCAAAGCGGCAAAACAGTGACATATGCAACATTGACGCTACTCACGGGTGTCAACCTCCGCTCTTCCCCTAGGGCATCCAAGGATTGCCGCGCCTGATGGAGCGCAAAAAGGCAACAAACCCGCCGGAAACTGCTCGGCCACAGCGTGATTCCCGGTTACAATCGAAGGGCATGCGTTGGGTGGGGTCCATTTTCGCTGTTCTCGGGCTGGCGGTGGTGGCCTTCTGTGCCGATGAGCCGGGGAACGTCCCGCTGCTGCCTTGCGGCCAGGGCGGTCCGGGAGCTCCCAACTGCAATCCCTCCAGAAGGGAATTGAAGGAAGCGAAAGCCGCCTACGGCAACGCCCTTAAGCTGCAGAAAGAAAAGCGTGGGGACGAGGCTTTCGCGGAATTTGAGCGCGCGGCACAACTCAATCCCAGAGACATCGACTACGTCACGGCCCGCGAAATGGCGCGGCAGCAGTTGGTCTACGAGCACCTGGAGCGTGGCAACACGGAACTGCTGAAGGGGCAGCAGGTAGAGGCCCTGGCCGATTTCCGCAACGCGCTGCAACTCGACCCGGAGAACCAGTTTGCCCAGCAGCGCTTGCGCGACGCGCTGGGGGAGTGGGCGCCCAGAGCCTCCGAGGCGCCCGAGGTACTGGCGGACGCCGGCCCGGTGCGGGTTGCGCCGAACCCGGTGCGAGCCGATTTCCATTACCGCGGCGATTCCCGTGAGTTGCTCACCCAGGTGGCGGCCGCGTTTGGCGTGGTGGCGACGCTCGACGATTCCTTGAAGTCCCGTCGCGTCGGTTTCGATATCCAGGGCGTGGACTTCTACACCGCCATGGGCGCGGCCTGCGATGTGACCAACACCTTTTGGACAGCGCTGGGCGACAAGCAAGTCTTGATAGCCGCAGACTCCGCCGAGAACCATCGCCTGTTCGACCGGATGGCGCTGCGCACCTTCTTCATACCCGGGATCACCTCGCCGCAGGAAATGCAGGAAATTGTCAATATGTTGCGCACCGTCTTCGAGATCCGGTTCATCACTCCACAACCGCAGACCGGAACTCTGGTGGTGCGCGCGCCGCAAGCACTGCTGGACGCGGCGACGCAATTGCTGGGAACGCTCGGGGAAGCGCGCCCGCAGGTGCTGCTCGACGTGCATGTATACGAGGTCACCCGTACGCTGGTGCACAACATGGGCCTGCACATCCCCAACCAGTTTCAGTTGTTCAATATTCCCGCCGGGGCGCTGGCTGCCCTGGGTGGGCAGAATATCCAGGACCTGATCAATCAACTGATCGCCAACGGCGGTATTAACCAGGCGGGTTCGCAAGCATTGTCGGCGCTGCTGGCACAGTTGGGCAGCCAGCAGAATTCCATCTTCAGCCAGCCGCTTGCGACTTTTGGCGGTGGCTTGACGCTGTCGGGCCTGAGCCTGGGAACGGCCAGCGCGCAACTGTCGCTGAACGAGAGCTCGGTGAAGAATCTGGAGCACGCCACCCTGCGAGTAGCGGACGGCAATGAGGCCAATTTCAAAGTGGGGTCGCGCTTTCCCATCCTCAACGCCAGCTTCGCGCCCATCTTCAATACGCCTGCGATTGCGCAGAACATCCAGAACAACACGTTCCAGGCGGCATTTCCTTCGTTCAGCTACGAAGATCTCGGCCTCACCATGAAGGCCAAGCCCCAGGTCAGCGGCATCTCTTACGTCACCCTGGCACTGGAGATGCAAGTGCGCTCACTCACCGGCGCGGCGATGAATGGCGTGCCCGTCATCTCCAATCGCGAATACAAGGGCAGCATTACCTTGAAGAATGGTGAACCGGCAGTCGTCGCGGGATCCGTCTCCCGCACCGAGCAGCGCAGTCTGAATGGCATTCCGGGCCTGGGAGGAGTTCCCGGGCTCAACCAGGTCATGACCACGAACGCCCGCGAAGAGGACGACGACGAATTACTGGTGGTGATCACGCCCCACGTGGTCCGGCAGGATACCGCGACAAACTCGGAAGTGTGGTTAAAGAAATAGTAGTGAGTAGTAAGTAGTGAGTAGTGAGTGGAAGCTCTCGCTGCTCGCCACTCACTTCCATCTTCTACTTTCCCTGCTTGGCTGCGAAGTCCACCAAATCCTTCATGACTTCATAGGGAACCCCACCGCCAAGTTTGCGCCCATTGATGAACATGGTAGGCGTGGAATTGACGTCCAGCAACTTGCCCAGTGCTACGGAATTCTCCACCCGAGAGGTAGTTTCGGCTTTGGCGGCGCAAGCGGCAATGTCGGCGCCTTTCACCCCGGCGTTATCGGCCACACCCGCGAGCTTCTCGTCGGCGTTGGCAGGCGTGATCTCCGTCTGGGCAGCGTAAACGCCCTCCACAAATTTCCAGAATGCATCGTTTGAAGCGTGCCCCACGCAGTCGGCATACGCGGCTGCCTTGGCGGCCCACTCATGCGACGGAAGGGGAAAGTGCTGGAAGACCAGGCGCACGTTCTTGTCTTCGGTCAGGAGCTTGTCGATGATGGGCTGCGCTTCCTTGCAATGTGGGCACTCCAGATCACTGAACTCAACGATGGTGACGGGCGCGCCGGCCGGACCGCGCGACGGTCCAGTGACCCGCTTTTCCAACTGCTGGCGGTCGGCGTCAAAAGGATGAGGCCCAAACGGAATGATCTCGCCCGTGACAGCATGACGGCCGTCCGCCGTCACGTATAGCCTGTTACTCTGGGATCCTTGCGGACCGCTGATCACCACGTTCACCTCAGCCAACCCTTCAGCAGTCGATGGCTTGATATCCACAACCTTCCAGGTCACAGAAGGTTGATAACCGAGCATCTGCTGCAGAAAAGCGTTGACCGTTTCTTCAGAAGGGAGGTTCGCCTTGGCACTGGATGCGAGGGTGGGGCTGGGGGTGGGGTGGTGTGCCGGGGTCGAGGGTTTCTGCTGAGCAACGACGATACCGACGAGCAGCAAAATGAAAGCAACACGGCAGAGCGGGCGAAGCATGCGGTCCTTTCTGGTAATTGCAGGAATGTTTACTGTCGCTAACCGAACTCTGTCTCAACCGACTGTCTATCCTACACGTCAGGCTTGGCCGCGATGGGAAAGCGGCGGCCGTAGCCGAAGGCTTTCCCTGAAATTTTCAGCCCGGGTGCAGCCTGCTGGCGTTTGTACTCGCTGCGCTCCACCATGCGGATGACGCGCTGTACCAGAGCAATCTCAAAACCGTGATCGCGGGCAATCTGCTCCGCCGGATGCGATTCTTCGACGTAATCCTCCAGGATGGCGTCGAGGATTTCATAGGGAGGAAGGGTATCGCTGTCTTTCTGGTCGGGACGCAACTCCGCCGAGGGTGGCTTTTCCAAGCTGGCCTGCGGAATCACCGGGCGCCGCGAATTCGCATAATGGCTGAGGCGATAGACCAGCGTCTTGGGCACATCGGAGATCACGGCCAGGCCGCCCACCATGTCGCCATACAAGGTGCAATAGCCTACGCCCAATTCGCTCTTGTTGCCGGTGCTGAGCACGATCGCTCCAAACTTGTTGGACAGGGCCATCAGCAGGCTGCCGCGAGCCCGCGACTGGATGTTCTCCTCGGTGACGTCTTCCTTGCGTCCGGCGAAGACCTTCTGCAGGGTCTTGCTGTAACTCTCGAAAACCTCGGTGATGCAGAGCAGTTCGAAGCGTATGCCGAGATTCTCGGCGAGGGCGCGGGCGTCGTCGATCGAGCCCTGGGAGGAGTACGGTCCGGGCATGCCCACCCCAATTATGTTTTCCGGTCCCACGGCGTCGGCGGCAATCACCGCCGTGAGCGCCGAGTCGATGCCTCCGCTAAGCCCGATGATCACCTGTCGGAAACCGCACTTGCGCACGTAATCGCGCGTTCCCAGCACCAGGGCGGCGTAGGCACTGGCCTCTTCGCCCTCCATCTGCGGGTGAATCTCGCCGGTAAGCTGATCGGAATCGAAATAGACGAGGTCTTCCTCGAACGACTTGCCCTGCGCAATTACCTTGCCTGCGGGATCGAGCACCAGGCTGGAGCCGTCGAACACCAGGCTGTCATTGCCTCCGACCTGGTTGACCATGGCGACCGGGACCTTGTTGTTGCGGGCGATAGTGGCCAGCATGTTCTGACGCAATTCCCGCTTGCCCAGCCAGAAGGGTGAGGCAGAGATGTTAAGCAGAAAATTGCCGCCAGCGCGGATAAGAGCCTCCACGGGATCGAATGTGTACAGGCGCTTGTTCCAGAAGTGCTTGTCGTTCCAGGCGTCCTCGCAAATGGTGAGCGCCATCTGCTTTCCGCAAAATGGAAACAACACCTGGCTCTTGGCGGGCGCGAAGTTGCGCATTTCGTCGAAGACGTCATAGGTGGGCAGCAGCATCTTGGATTGCAGGAATGCGACCCTGCCATCCTTGAGCAAGGCGGCGGAGTTCATCGCCGACTTACCGGTCTCGGCCTGGGCCGGGGTCACCAGCCCGCAGATGACGGCGATGCCGCGGGTCTCGGCCGCAATGCGCTCGGCGGTTTCACGGTTGTGAACGACAAAAGAGGGACGCTCCACCAGGTCGCGAGGGGGATACCCGCACACCGAGAGCTCAGGAAAGAGGATGAGGCCCGCGCCTGCCGCCTGCGCGCGCTGCGCAAAGTCTACGATCTTCGCCGCATTGCCGACGAAGTCCCCCACAGTGGGATTGATCTGTCCCAGCGCGATCTTCACGCCTCCAGTGTAAAGGCGGGGATGCGTAGCAGTCGAGCCAGGGGGAGTGTCAGTGCGGAATCTGCCCGGCTCCCGGGTCGGGAGTGGAGGGCGGGCTCTGCGGCGGCGGGGACGTCAGCGGCGGCAGGGGAGTGCTGGATGGGACCGTCGTGGGCACCGCAGTGTCAACCGGTTCTCCCGGACGCCGCAGACTGGGCGCGTTCGCCGGGCGCGGCTGGGGTTCCTCCCCTTTGGCCACCTTGGGCTGGGATTCGATATCTACTTCCTTATCGGTGCGCACGACCTTCTCGCCACCGACCTTCATGGTCTCAACCCGCACCACTTCATCGCCGACGAAGCGCACGAACTCCACGTCCTGGGGCGGCTGGCCGTAAATCCATTCTTCATACTCAATGTCGCCGTCTTTCTCGCGCTCCTTCCCGGGCGGGCGGCCTTTGGCGTAGAGCACCATGTCGCGGTTCATGCCTACCAGTACCTGGTGGTTCTTGATCGCCTCTCGCACTTTGGGCGGAACCGTGTCGAGATAGGCCTCCAGCGGCGACTTGGAGTCGAAGTCGAACACCGGACGCAGCAGGTCTTTCAGTTGCTGGGGGTTCAATTCCGGGACGTAGTGGTCAAACATCAGGTCCAGGTAGGAGCCCCGCGGGTTGGCAGTGGAATCGCTGGGAGTCATTGGGACCGACCCGCTGCCCCCGGAAATCGTGATGCGCTGGTACCACTTCTGCTTCTTGACCGGGCCGCCGTTGATTTCGAAATGGATGCGGTCGTCCTTGATGACCACGGCCGTGATCATGGCCCGATCGCCGGGCTTCACCGCCGGCCCCCACATGGCGATCAGTTGCTGCAGTTCCTGGGCATCCGGAGAGATTTTGCCGTCCTTCAGCGTGAGGCCCTTTTTCCCCATGGGGAATGCGGAACGAATGTACACCAGTTCGGCGTTGAACGTGCGGATGAGGTCCATGCGCGTTGGCTTGGACATGGCAGGCTGAGTGGCAGAAGGTGATTTCTGATCACCGGCACCGGCCACGGCTACGAGAGCAAGCAGGAAAAAAGCAAGAGCCAAAACGTAGCGTGACTTCATGGCACACCCCGGGGCCGGAACTAGGCTGATTATAGCGCCGTTTGCTGGGCAGGAAGAGGGTTTTGCGGCAGTCGCCAAAGCGGTTTTACCGCAAAGGTCGCCAAGACTCGCAAAGACAGGAAAGCGGGGTAGTCTCCTTCGCGACCTTTGCGATGCCTTTGCGCACTTTGCGGTTAAGGGTTTTCCGCTGTCCACAAGTTGCGCTCTACCAGCTACGTCTGGCCAGAAATCCGCAAGCCGTCCCGGGCCACCTGCAACGGCAGGACGTGTCCGCCGCTGTCGCCGATGGCGCTGGCCACGCGACTGGCGGCGCCCTTTTCCACCAGAAAGATCACGCAGCCTCCACCGCCGGCGCCGCACGCCTTGGCAGCCCGTCCTCCATTCTTAGCGGCGACGGCAATCAGCTTGTCAATCAGTGGAGTCGTGATGCCTGGGGCGTTAGTCCGCCGCAACCTCCATTCTTCGCGCAGCAGGCGGGCGACCTCGTCCCAATCGCCGCGTACCAGCGCCTGATGCATAGCGCGGGCAATGGCGGAAATGCGCTCGAAGTTGCGGAAGACGTGCTTGTCGCCGTTGATGTGGGCTTTGAAGACCTCCCAGTTGTTGATGCCCGACTGCCGCGGCGCTCCGGTATAGGCGAGCACGAAGCGGGATTCGATTTCTTCGGGCGCCACCGGCACGGATTCGCGGTGGATGCCATCGGCATCGAGGTGAATGGCACTGACCCCGCCGTACAGGGCAGGGTAATAATCCTGGCAGCCGGTGGGGACGGCGATAATCTGCGCCTCCACATTCTGGGCGATCACCCGCATCTGCTCGTGCGTGAGGTTGCGGTCGGTGAAGCGGGCTAGCGCGGCGGTGGTGGCAATCATCAGCGCCGACGACCCGGAGATGCCGGCGCCGGCGGGCGATTCCGAGTTGGTCTCAACCAGCAGGCCCTCTTTGGGAGCGAAGAAGCGAACCAGGTAGGCAGCCAGGGGATGGCGAAAGCGGCGCGCGCGCCGCAGCGCCTCCAGGCTGGCGAACTGCTCTTCGCGCTTTGTATCCAGCGAGCGGAGGTGGATTTCACGGCCTTTCAAGGGCGTGATGCGGCAGGTGGTCAGGATGTTCACCGCGAAATTCAGCGTGAGTGCCCCGGGATGAAACAGGTAGAGCGGCCAGAGATCCATGGTGCCTCCCGCCAGATCGGCACGGCAGGGGGCCTGGGCGACGATGGTGGGACCTGCAGCGGTATGGGTCGGTTTCGGCATGTGAGGTTCAGTGTTTCTCGGTACCCGCCAGATTCTGTAACTGGCGGCGCCAGTCCAATTCCTCCACGAAATGGTGAGATTCCCGCCATCCCGGCTGCACTTTGACGAAGAGTTCCAGGAAGACGCGGGTGCCGACCATCTTTTCGATCTGCAGGCGAGCGGCAGTACCGATCTTTTTCAGCATGGCCCCGCGCTTGCCGACCAGGATGCCTTTCTGGCCCTCACGCTCGCAGAAAATCGCGGCGGCAATCCGCGTAAGCTTCGGACCTTCTTCGAACTGCTCGATCACGACGGTGGTGGCGTAGGGGACTTCTTCCTTGGTCTCGAGCAGCACTTGTTCGCGGATGACCTCCGCCACCATGAAGCGCACGGGCTGGTCAGTGACCTGATCTTCGGGGAAGTAGCGCGGGCCCTCAGGTAGCGCCGCGATCACTTTTTCGAGCAGCACATCCAGCCCCTCGCCTTTGCGGGCGGAGAGGGGGATGATCTCTTGGAAGTCGTGCAGGTGGCGGTATTGGTCGATGATCGGCAGGAGCTTGTCCTTTTCGTGGCGCAGCAGGTCGATCTTGTTCAGCAGCAGCAGCGTGGGGGTGTGGGACTTCTTGACCAGGTCGAGGACGAACTGGTCGCCGGGCGCGAACTTGCCCGCCACGTCGGCAATCATCAGGATGAGGTTGCATCCTTCCAGGGCCTCGCGGACTTCGCCCATCATCTTGCGGCCCAGCGAGCTGTCGGGCCTGTGTACGCCCGGGGTGTCGATCAGCACGACTTGTCCGCCAGGGCGGCCTTTCTGCTGGGGCAGGTGGATGATCCCCAGGATGCGGTTGCGGGTGGTCTGCGGTTTGGGGCTGATGATGGCCAGCTTCTGGCCGACCAGGGCGTTCAGCAGCGTGGATTTGCCGGCATTGGGGCGGCCGAGGATGCAGACGAATCCGGAGTGGAAAGCCATGGGCCTGTGGACACGATAGGGGTTTGGGGCGGCGAGGTCAAACCTGCCGATCTTCCGTCCTGACTTGTCAAAGGATTGTCAAAACTGGGCCGGAGGCATGTGTGGGCGGGTTCTCGGTGCTATAGTGCCAGCCGCCAGAAGGCATGGAGGGTGAGATGCGGGCATTCTTGCATTCTGTAGTCATTCTTGCAGTGGCCGCTATGCTGGCGGTGGGCGCCAGGGCGGCGAGTACGGCGCAGGTCATCTACAGCTTCGGTGGGGGAACGGATGGCGAGTATATCGACACCGATCTGGTGACCGACAGCGCGGGCAACATCTACGGCACGTCGGTGCAGGGCGGGCTTTTCGCCTCAGGCACGGTGTTCGAGCTGAGTCCTTCAGGCGGCGGCTGGATCCACACGGTGCTCTACAACTTCTCCGGGGGGAATGATGGCGGGGAGCCTTACAAGGGCGTCACGCTGGACGCGCAGGGCAATCTGTACGGCACTGCGGTCACCGGCGGCACGGGGGCTTGCGAGGGTGGGTGCGGCGTGGTGTACAAGCTGACCAACTCGGGCGGAACCTGGACCCCGAGCGTGATTCATAACTTCAACGGCACTGACGGGTCCGGGCCGGGGAGCGGCGTGACCTTTGACCGGCACGGCAATCTCTACGGGGTGACCCCCACGGGCGGAACCAATGGGCTGGGCGTCATCTTCCAGATGAGACCGGGTACGGGCGGCAGCTGGAAGTTCAAGGTCATCCACAACTTCACGGGCGGCAGCGATGGGGCGTCCGGCATGGCGGGGCGGCTGATTCTGGACAAGGCGGGGAACCTGTACGGCGTGGCGACTACGGGTGGCGCGAATGGATCGGGCGTCGCTTTCGAGCTGGTGCGCGGCCAGACCGGGCAATTCACTTTCAAGACGCTGTATGCCTTCAAAGGCCAGCCCGACGCCGGATTTCCTTACGGCGGCCTGCTGTTCGACAAGGCGGGCAATCTCTACGGCACCACTTATTATGATGGCGCCAATGATCTGGGCTCGGTATATCAGCTGGCGCCGCAGTCCGACGGCACCTTCAAAGAGCGAGTGCTGTACAGCTTCAAGGGCACAGCCGACGGAGACGGTCCCATCAGCACCCTGGTGGCGGACCAGGCCGGCAATCTGTACGGCACCGCCAGCGAGGCGGGCGCGGCCTCCTGCGGTTGCGGCACTGTCTTCAAGCTGACCCACGGCGCCAACGGCAAGTGGAGCGAAAGCACCGCCTACAGCTTCACCAGCGTTCCTGACGGAGCCTTCGTCTACAACGGAATGGTGGTTGACTCGGCGGGGAACTTTTACGGCGCCACCGTGCACGGAGGCACCGGCAACGACGGCGCGATCTACCAGTTCACGCCGTAAGCCGGCAGCAGGTGGCGGGAGATAGATCAAGAGAAAAAAAATTCCCTGATGTTAAGTTCAGGAAAACAAACAGTTTGCTGCGACCTATTTACGTAAGCTCCCTCTGCCACAGGGGTTAGCGGCAAAATCTTGAACCTGTTGGACTTAGCAGGGCCGCTCGGGCCGGCAGGAAAAGCCTGCCTGACACACCAATGCCCACGGCGGTGGCGCGCGTGGGCAGAACTCCTGACGCTAATCTATTAGCTATCCACATTGTATTATCATCTACTTTAAGCATATCATATTTGAGAGGGTAGATGGGACATGGGGGAGGGTTTTATTTTCGCTTTGGGGTGAGGGAGTTGGGAGGAAAGTGGGGGTTTGGGGGTCTTGACAGCGAGTGCCCACCCACGCCATCGCCGATGACAGGCAACATGCCCTCACCTTGAACCGGTAGTTGCAGAAACATCAGGAAACGTTCCGTCTGTCCCCCGGGTTCCTGTCCGGGTGTCCGAGAAAGCAATATCGAAAACTAGTGGACGTCCCGTCTGTCCCCGTATTTTCTTCTCATACAACGCAGTCCAGGAATCGACGGATGAGTCGGAATGCTGGCTCATAACAGGCCACGGCTTCTTTGGTGGGGACCAGTTCACCGTGGAACAGAATGCACCGCATCTCATAGAGAACTTCTACGACACCGGAAAACAAGGCGTCCCTGCCGCAGCGGAATTCATAAGCGCCGCAATGGAGGGGGGGAGAGCCAAGTCCTTCATCGTGAAGCGTGAGGTCGCAAATCCAATAGGGCGAGGCTCCGACGTACAACCGGCGCAACACATTCTGCTGCGGTACGGAGAGGCCCTGAAACCCCGGCGTGGCTGGTAATGTACTGAGGTCGTGGCGAGCCGCTGGCACTATGAGCAACGAAGCCCCACCCTTCTTTCGTGTCACATTCACGGCTACCTGTTTACTCACTAGCAGTTCGACGTGAAACAAGATACCGTAGCGATCTTCAGTCTTGACACAGGGCACCGATTCTCGCAGATATACGTTTCTCAAGGTGATCCGCTTCTTCGTCTTACCGGACAATAACTCGAAGTTCTCCAAGCGCTGATGCAGAAGGCCAATTTCGGCGCGGAATTGTGCAGCCTCGTCGCTTTGCGCCTCAAGCTTTGGTCTGAGTGTGTTCAATACCGGGTTACTCTGCCACTTGAACTCATCGATAATCTTCCGATCCTGAGTCTCTGAATACGCACTCCGATACCAAGCGTTGAAGGCCAACCAGGCTTTGACGAATTGTCCCACATAGTCAATGTCCGACATGCGGAGCCAAGCTTCACGGTTCTCGATGAACGTATTGGGCATGGCGAGCTATCCTCGTTTTTCCGCGATAAATCGCAGTGCCGCGGCCTCGCCTTCCTCGATGGCGATTTCCACAACGCGCTTCGCAGTGTCTAGCAAGCGGCGAGATTCTTGGCGGGCAGAGGTTGCAGCTTTGATTTTGTTGCACAGTTCGTCCTGGAGCTTCTCGACCGTAGGCGGAATCGGGATCGCCAGGAGAGCCTTTTCGTCAAAGCGCGGATGGTTTGATCCGTCTTGGCTCCACGTCAAGATGGTCTGCACGTAGGGGGAACGAAGGAAAACAAGCAAGGCTTCCGGGCTGATGCTGGTTTTGGTTGGGCGCAGGACGATGAACTCCGTCGAGCCCACGGTTGGCACATCTCCGCTAGGCAGAACAACAGCAATTTCTTTCAAGTAGGATCGGAGCCGGGAGACAACGAGGTCGCCAGGTTTCAAGAGCTTCTTGGTGCTGTCGATCTCGGCGGCGGGTGTCGTTGGCGTCGTATCATCAAGGAAAGGGCTGAGTGCGTCGGTCAGGTTATAGTTGCGGACTTCAGAGGTCGAGGGTTGACCTTCGGGTTGCCAGAGTTGTCGTACTGAACGGAAGAGTTCGCCGACTGGTCGGCCTTTGGTAACGGCCAGTGCTTTCAGAGCGTCTCGTTTTGCAGGTTGATAGTACTCAGCATCAAAGCGGCCTGCGGCCGTGGCGCGGACGAAAGTGTCCTCATAGAATAGCCGTGGCGTAAGGTCCACCCGCCTGAGGTCCAGGGCAGCATCCAAAGCTGATTCCGCTTGCCGAACCAATCCCTCGCACTCGCGGCGTCTGTCGTAGGCTTTGCGCGCTAGTTCTGCAACAGCGACCTGGCATGGAAGATCCGGAATCAATAGCGCCTTCATTTTTTCAATGAAAAGGTTCAGTTGAACATTGCCGGTTGCTTCGCGCATCGTCTGAAGGCGGCCGTAGCGTGAGGTCAGGAAAGCTGCCACGAAGTACGGATCAAGACCGGAGTCATCATTGAGACGGACAATACCTAGGTGTCGATCCGCATTTGCGGGAAGGAAATCGGGCTGCACAACAGCGGCGTTACCGATGGTTCCCACCGTGGTGATGAGTATGTCGCCAGAACGGAGTTGGGTGCGACGGTTTGCGGCGTTCTGTTGGTTGCTGATGTAGAGAGTATCCGCTAGCGCGAAGTCGTTGTCCTTGACACATTTCGCGGACAGATAGCGAACTCCACCTACGTCAACGACTTCTGGGGAAGCGTGGATTCCGTCGGTCACGAAAGCGCGTTCTCCAAGGGGTATCGTTTGCGCTTTTCGGAGAACGGACAAAAGAGACACGTAATTTGGTTGGTAGTACTCGGCGTCGAAGCGGTTCCCGTCTCGCGCTATTCTGTAGTTTATCTGGCTCCAAACGGCCATCAATCAGTCTCCTGACAGAAGAACAACCCCTGTTTCCGGCCCCATTCCTGAAAAGCGTCAGCGATTCCGGGGCGGTCGGGCACGAAGGGCAGGCGTTCGGCATAGGCTTTTTCGATGGCCTCTTTCTCCTTGGCGGTCCGAGCCGCGCTGATTCGCTGGTGGTACTGGTTCGTCAGGTATCGGCGAAGATTGAAAAGGTCGTGGTCAACCATCGGGTGGCCGTACAGGTCGTAGAGTCGCCGTCCTTTGTCGTCGAGGAGATAGACGTACTCGCCGGAGTTGTCCTTGCCGCCATTCTGACTTACGGCGAAGAAAATCGGGTAATCCGCCAATTTAGGACAGAGCGGCCCGTCCTTGCCGTCGTTCCACTTCTGCAAGAAAACGATGCTTGTCTTGGTGCCAGCGTGAGGCTTAAACGTGTTGCCGTGAAGTCCCACCACGGCGAGTATCCGGGCGCGGTCCGCGATGAAGTCTCGGATGCTCTTATCGGTCGCATTGTTGAGGCGGCCTTGCGGCAGCACAATCGACATGCGTCCGCCGGGGCGCAGGAACTCAAGATTACGTTCAATGAACAGAATATCCCGCCCAACTTTAGCCTGCCACTTGCCTTTCTGTTTCCGCGCCAAGTCGAACTGGTGCAGAATCCGCGAATCCATGATGTCTCCCGCAAACGGCGGATTCGTCATCAGGCAGTCGAAGTCGAAGTAGCGCATGTTCTCCCGGTTCCAGCGTTCTTTCTCCGGTTCCTTCGGGAAACGGCGGAGCCGATCGCGTAAGCCGACTTGGATGTCTTCGGACCAGTTCCGGGGGTCAAGAGTGTTGGCGCGATAGACGTTGGTTCTGCCGTCGCCAGCGATCAGGTTCAATGCTTTGGCGATTTTGATCGCTCGGGAATCGAAGTCTATTGCATAGACGCGCTCGCGGGCATACTCCGCTTGCCACGGGGCAGGGCCGTTGGCAGTGAATTCGTTGCCCCAGACGTGGAAGATCGAATGAACGGTGAAACCGCATGAGCCGCCGGCAGTATCAATCAGGTATTCCTCGATGGTCGGATTCAGCATCAGGACGCACATGTCGATGTCATGTCGCGGGGTGAAGTACTGGCCTTTCTTGCCCTTGCCGACCTCGACAGAAAGGTACTCGAACGCTTCGTCAATCACTTGCAGGTTGGAGTTGAATAGCTTGACGTTCTCTAAGGCCGAAACGCACGTGACGAGGTGCTCTGGGGCCAGGTCAATGCGGTCCCCGTCAACGAAGACGCCGGGCCACTTTCGCTTGGCATCCTCGAACAGGCCGCCGATTTTCTCTTTGAGTTCGCGGGGCGTGGCGCCGCCCACACGGAACTGAAGATAGCGGGAGACCTTGCCGCCTTTGGCAGCATTGGCCTCGTCGTACAGTTTGGCATAAATGAGCTTGAAGACCTCCTCGAACGCATCAACTCCCGCGTTGGCAAGGACGAGGTTCTCCATATCGAGAATGATCTTTTTGAGCGTGGTCTGTTCACGAACAAGGATGTTGTGCTCCGCAAGATCGGCCAGCGTCCAACGCTCGGCCAGCACTTCGGAAAGCGTCTGCGTGGCCCTCGGGATGTCGGGAAGTTCTTGGAAGTAGTTAGGGTCCCGACGGTGTAATATGATTGTTTCGCCGCCGTTCGTCCAAACGCCGATGGGCGCTCCCTCCGCGTGGCAATAGCTTTTCAATTGTTCAAGGCCGTCGGCCCGCTTGGGCTTCTTGCACTCCACAATGATGAAGGCAGTGTCTGGGTCCTCCTTATCGGAAACCACGATGTCGGCAGCCTTCTCGTGGACGGCGGAGCCGAATTGCACCGGTTTTTCGAGGAAGATGCGCTCGGCAGGATAACCGTAATCCTCCATAAGCATATTGGCATAGAGCTGGCGAACGATCTCCTCGGGTTTCGCTGGGCGTTCCTTCCCGCTGACGCAGCATTTTAGATAAGGCTTGCCCCGACTCAAGTAGACCTTGATCTTGTCCGATGCCCCAGGTTTGAAGATGGTCAGTGCGTGGGCGGACCCGCGGAGGATGTCGTCAACGCTCGGTGGGGTGCCCGTGTCGCTTTGGCCATTTGCTCTTGTCACGATTTCTTCCTCTAGGTTACGGCTATGGCTGTTGTGCCGCTTTGCCAGTTTACTGTCCAACGTGGAAGGCAAATTATCGCATGTGCCCGGTGCTGCGGTCTTCTCCATTGGCCCCGACCGATTAACCGGAGGAAATCTGATGAATGTAAAACCCAAGTTTCTGAGATGCTAGAGTGATCTGGACAAATGGGGACAGACGGGACGTTTCCTTAACTAAGAGCCGGGTGGCGGGTGGGCAGGCGGCCCGCCCTTTCCCCGCAGCACCATCCCGGAGGAAAATCCGGGGGGAAAATCCGGGAAAATCCGGGGACATCCATGATAAGTAAAAGTCAAGAGGAGACGGAGGTCTCCTGGCGCTTGGAAGAGTGGGCTCTCGAAGCGGGTGAGGGGCGGATAAGTTGGCGAACGGCGTGCGATCCTGGGTAGCGGCCAA
>JAIQET010000019.1 GCA_020073645.1 Terriglobia bacterium
GATCCCGTGCCGCCGGCACAGTTCTCCCGTTTCCACCCCGGCTTCCGACTCCTTCAGGATGGCAATGATCTGTTCTTCGCTGAATCGACTCTTGCGCACGACTCCTCCTCCGACCCTGGGCGGGTCATCCTAAATGGAGAAGTCACATTTCCGATGGACTAATTCTTGGGGGGCAGGTCAAATGGTATTCGTGTGAACTTCGCCTTGGACGTAAATCTTGTCGGCGTGTTTGATGGTCTTGTGACGGGGGCGAAAGCTTCCCATCGCCGTGGGGTATGCGGGGTGCTCATCGGTGACGATCACGTCAACGTCTTCGCTGATGTTCTCCCGGATGTACTTTCCAAGTGTCGCAGAGGTGGCGTCACTGGCATGGAAGAATCGCAGCTCCCCGTTGCGCCTGCGAATACCAATGACGATCTCCTTGTCAGAACCATACGGGCCACGACTGCCGATGTTCCGTTTGCGTCCGCCAACGTAGGTTTCGTCCATCTCGACAGTACCGTCCAGCATGGGCCGCTCTGTTTCTTTCATGGCGGCACGAATGCGATGGCAGAGATACCAAGCGGTCTTGTAGCTCACCCCGAGTTCACGCTTCATTTGATTTGCGGAGTGGCCCTTGCGCGATTCGCAGATCAGGTATGTCGCGATGAACCATTTTTCCAATGGCAGATGCGAGTCGTTGAAGATCGTCCCGGCGGTCACGGAAAACTGGTACGCGCAATCGTCGCAATAGAAAAGTTGTTTCGCCGTAGCCAGCGGAACTGCGTTTCCCTTGCAACGTGGGCACTTTACCCCGTGAGGCCAACGCAACCGCTTGAGCAGTTCACGGCATTTTTCGTCGCTGGAGAACATCTCATTCACGTCAAGGAGAGTCATGGCTGAGCCTCCAAAGAAGATAGTGACGAAGTCGCCAATAGAGCGCGTTCCGACGCGCAAGCTGCTGGCCTCAATAAAGCGGGATATTCGGAGGCAATTGCACGCAACCGCATCTGCCGCGAAGCCCAAGAGGAAGTGAGACTTAGCTTCATACAAGAGCATCGTGGCATGACAGACAACTTTTGTCAAGTAAATAATCGCCTAATTCTGGAAAAGCCCGGTTTCACCCGCGGATATGGGAATGACTATGCATTTGACACAGAGGCATAGGAGCGTTCAGAGCAGGATTTTTGCGCCCGCACATTCTTCGTCTTGCTTTTGCGCGTGATCCGCGAGACTTCCTTGGCTCCGCAGACCGGGCAGCGCACGCCATTGGGCCAGCGTTTGTGCTCAAGGTAGGCTAGGCACTGCTCGTCAGTGGCGAAGGCTTTGGAAACTTCTATCAGTCTCATGGCTATTAACCCCGCTTTGTGTAGAAACGGTAGGCTATGTAAATGATTACCAGCACCACTACAACCTCAACCACGTTGGTGACTGTCATATTTGCCTCCACTGTTATGATCATTTGCGTGAAGTGGCTTCTGTGTCAAGCGCATAACCATTGATATGGGAACCCCACCGTGCGTTCGCCGCCGCTACGAGGGGCTTTCTTTGTAGGAGTTTGCCGGGCAGTTGCATGATCAGGAGTGCCATCTACCTCGCTTGCTACTTGCCCGCGGCCAGCATCTCGCACACCCGGGCAAGGTTGTTGCGCTGTTCCGGACTGAGGGCAAGAAATTCAAAGCCATGCAGCAGCCCATGCCGGTAGCGCACCAGCGCTCGAACCTTAAGGGGATACGGTGTCAACGGCAGAGCGAGCTCCATGGACACCACTTCGCCCGGCTCCAGTTCTCCGGTGAGGGTGCCACCAATACCGTCCTCGCCCAGTTCATGGGACCGCCCCCACAGGGAGAGCGTCGCGCCCGAACGAAAGACATTCACCAGCAACCGGATATCCAGCGCGTACCGCGAGTAACGGCGGCGCACGTCGGAAGAAAGAGGATTCGGCTTGGGCGCAGCCCCGCTCATGATCTCCGCTTCCTTTTTCGAACGCTCATGAATTCACCTGGAATCTTGAACATCCGATCGCAGCTAGTTCCCGTGCAACGTGTACCCCGGCTCGAGCGGTAATTTTCCGCCCACCCGCAGCACCGTCACTCCCCCGGTGATGGAGTACACATCCACCAGACCTACAGCTCCCGGAGTGGTTTCAACTTTCCGTACCAGGTCTTCATCGGAATTGGCAATGACAATCGCGGGGTGGTTGACCCGGCCGTGATTGGCTGCGGTGATCAGCGCCGTCACCTCGCTCTTCGACATGCCATACACCTTCTCCAAAACGAGCCGCATATCGGGGGATGCGGGATCGCGGGTCACAAAGGTCACCGGCTTGCCATCGGGCCAGCGATTGGTCTGTCCCTTGCAGATCTTCACCAGCTCCGCCAGGCTGACGACGGCGACAGTGTTGGTTTTGTTGGAAACCAGCGCTACGTCCTTCGACACCGCTGCCGTGCTCCAGCCCAGGACCATCAGCGTGATGGCGAGCACACGTTGACCAGGCACAACCCTCTCCGCAGACAGCCAGTCTTTACTCTTTGTGCTCCTGATTGTCCCCCGAAGCGCGAGCGAGGCTCAACCGTGAAAAGGTCATGTACCAACGGAGCCAACAACCACATTGGGTCAATGACTCAATGATTCAATGTTTCAATGCCCCCAATCCCCTTCGGCGCAACTTTCCCACCGTCTTCCACGTATTTAGAATCAGGAGGTCTCCCCAGGAGGGCTGCCATGTTCTGCCAGCAATGTGGAACTGAAACTCAACCCGGCTACAACGTCTGCCCCAAGTGCGGCAAGGTCTTGTCCTGGCCCACCGCGCCAGTGGCTCAGTCCAGGCTCACGCGTCACTTGCGGATCGTAGGAATTCTGTGGATTGTAGTGGGTGCGCTCTGGCTGATTCCCTCGATCATTCTCCTGGCCTTGGGCGGCATAGCCCACTTGGCCATTCCGGGCACCGACGCCGTAGCTCACTACCTGGGTCCCTTCGTGCTCATCCTCATCGGGTGGATCCTGTTGATCGTAGGAGCGGGTGGCGTGTGCGTGGGCTGGGGCCTGCTCCAGCATCAGCCCTGGGCGCGGATCACCGCCATCGTCCTCGGCGTTCTCGCCATCTTCCACCCGCCGTTCGGCACCGCCCTCGGCATCTACACCTTGTGGGTGCTGCTGGCCGACGAAGGCGGCCTGGAGTACCAGCGCATGACGCGGACAGCATGAAGAATCGTCGATTTTCGATGGACCATGGTTGATTGAAGATCAAGATCTGACATTTCCCTGTGATGCCTTGCCCCAGTCTCGGCGGGCATTCATAGTGACGCACGCGTACAACAAACTACCTGCTCCCCGCATCGTTAGAGAAAGTGATCGACGAAAACCACGCAACCCGCCTTATCTGAGAGACAATACGAAGAAAGCAGCGGCCCCATGTTCAGGTCTGGATCTCTGCGCGAGTTCGCGTGTTGGTTAGGGCTGACAGTTGGCCCCTTTTGCCTTGCCCAGCCCACGCAGCTGCCCCCTAAGCCGTCTGCGCCGCCCAAGTTGCAAACAATCACAGTCGCCGTCACCGACGAAAACGGGGTTGCGATTCCGTCGGCGCTGGTCTTTCTGGAGTCTTCTCCCCAGGCCGCTCCTCTGCGCTGCGAAACCGATTTCGCCGGACACTGCCAGTTCACCAACGTGGCCGCCGGCACCTACCAATTACGCGTAGAAAAGCAAGGTTTCTATGCCCTGGTCTTGCCCGCGCTGCAAGCCGGTGCCACCGCCAACGTTGACGTAACCCTCTCCCATCTGCAGGAAGTTCGCGAGGTAGTCAATGTGGTGGAGTCCCCGCCCGCCATCGATCCCGCGCAGACCCAGTCGCAAGAGAAGCTCACCGGACTCGACATCATCAACATTCCCTACCCCACGACGCGCGACTACCGTAACGCGCTCAACTTCATTCCCCAGGTGGTGAATGACGTCTTCGGCCAGCCGCACATCGCTGGTTCGGAAACCTACCAGACCTTGACCCTGCTGGATGGCTTCAATGTCACCCAACCCGCTGACGGCTCGCTGCAGATTCGCGTGAGCCCCGACTCTTTGCGCTCGGTGGATGTGGCGGGCAGCCGCTACTCCGCCGAGTACGGCAAGGGCTCTGGCGGCGTGCTCGGCCTCAACACCGGAATCGGCGACGACCACTACCGCTTCTCCGCCACCAACTTCATTCCTTCGGTGCAAAACAAGAAGGGACTGCAATTCGACAAAGTCGATCCCCGCTTCGTATTTTCCGGTCCCCTGCGCAAGGGCAAGATGTGGTTCTTCGATTCGCCCGACGGAGAGTTCGACAACATCGTCATCCCGCAACTACCCAATGGCGCGGACACCGATCACGCATGGCGCTTCGGCAACCTCGCCAAAGTGCAGACCAATCTCACCTCGCGCGACATCCTCACCACCAGTTTCAACATCAATCACCTTCACGACGATCACGCTGGCCTCTCGCCCATGAACCCGCTCGACGCTACCCCGCAGGACGTCGAGACCGCTTACGTGGCGAGCGTGAAGAATCAACATTATTTTCAGGGAGGAGAGCTGCTCGAAACCGGTTTTGGCTTTGTGCAATACGGGCTGGCGCTAAATCCGCTCGGCACCTTGCCCTACTTCATTTCTCCGGAGACCGCCGGTGGAAACTTCTATCTGTTCGAAAACACCCGAGCCCGGCGCTGGCAGGGGCTGACCAACCTTTATCTTGCACCCAAACAGTGGCACGGCCGCCACGAGGTGAAACTCGGCTTCGATGTGGATCGCCTTTCCTATCATGCCTTCTTCCAGCGCCAGCCGATTTCTTTCTTGCGCGAGGGCCAGACGCTTCCCGCCACCGGCAATTGTCTGACTCCCCCTTTGATGGATCCTCCCGCGCCTTCTCCCTGTGCCCGCTACTCGGTCTTTCCCCAAGATGGCAATTCTCGGACCTTTGACTTCGAAACCAGCGGATACATTCAGGATCGCTGGCTGATCACCAATCGCCTGCTGGTGGAGCCTGGCCTGCGCTTCGATTGGGACCAGATTATTCGCCGCCCGCTGTTTTCCCCGCGTCTGGCCGCAACCTATGTGCTCGACGACGAGGGCAACACCAAGCTCTCCGCCGGAGTCGGCATCGTGTACGACGCCACCAGCCTGATGCTCGTCGCCCAACCCACTGCCGGCCAGCGGGTGGACTATTTCTTCAACAACCTGGGCATGCCGGTCGACCAGAACGGCAACCCTGCCGCTGCCCCCACGCCTGTCCTCACCACTTTTTCCGCCAATACCTCCACGCTCCAGGAACCGCGCTACCTCAACTGGAGTATCGGCGTGGAGCAGAAACTCCCCTGGTCGCTCTACCTGAAAGCCGAGTTCCTGCAGAAGCTGGGCACCCACGGCTTGGTTTACAACACGCTCACCGGTCAGCCGGGCGGCAACTTCGTGCTCCAGAACACGCGTGAAGATCGCTACCACGCCCTTCAGGTTGACCTGCGTCGCACCTTCCGCCAGCGCTACATGGTCTTCGGTTCCTACACCCGCTCCCGCGCCCGCTCCAACCAAGTGCTCGATTTCAACGTGGACAGCCCCATCCTCAGCCCGCAGGCCGCCGGCCCCTATCCTTGGGACGCACCCAACCGCTTCCTTTCCTGGGGACTAGTGCCTTTTTTCAAATTACCTTTAATCAAAGAGGTTGATCTCGCCTACTCACTAGAAGCGCGCAGCGGATTCCCCTTCAACGTCGAGAACAACCAGCAGCAACTGGTCGAGCCCCCGGGATCGCGCCGCTTCCCCGGCTATTTTTCCCTGAATCTTTTCATGGAAAAACGCTTCCACGCCGCCGGCCGCTATTTTGCGATTCGCTTCGGCTTCGAGAACATCACTGACCACAAGAACCCTCTGTTCGTGAATGGAGATATCGACTCTCCTCAATTCCTCACCTTCAGTGCTCTGGAGCATCGCGCCTTTACTACCCGCATTCGCTTCCTGGGCAAGAAGTAACGATCGCTCGTGTCATAACATGTCGTGAAACGATATAGCGAATCCTGTTCTTGGTGGGGGGTCGAGGCTTGGGGCATTGCATTTCCCTTCGCGCTCTTTGCGAATCCTTAGCGCCCTTTGCGGTTCAAGCTTTTGGCTCTCGTCCTCCCAAAAGTCTGCAGGAAGCCACACTACCGCCACGCCGTCTCAATACACTCCCAAATCCCTCGCCGCCACAAACTTGCCCGAATAATACGTCCCCACCTGTTCCACCAGGTCCGCCTCCGGCAGCTTTTCCAGCGACAGGTGATAAAGCACCAGAAGTTTCGGCCGGGCCCGCCGCGCGATATCGCCCAATTCCTGCGGTGAGGTATGAAACGTCCGGAAGTACTCCTTCCAGTGCGCTTCTTTCAGTTCATCCCCATCCGGGTTGTACACCTCGTGCAGCAGCACATCGCATCCGTTACAAGCCGCGACCACCGATTCCGCTGGTGCCGTATCCCCTGAAACCACGACACTGCGATCCGCCGTATCGAATCGAAATCCAAACGCCTGGTCCCAGCTCCCATGCTTCACCAGGAACGCGGTGACGGTCACATTCGCATCGCGATAGACCACGCCAGGCGAAATCTCGTGCACCACCACCTTGTAACCGGTGCGATTCGCCTGCTCCAAACCACGCGTGCGCACCTGAATGTCCTTCTTCCAGGCTTTCTCGATATGATCGGTCATGCTGCGCAACCCGCGCGGCCCGTAGGCGGTAAGCGGGTCCGTTCGATTCAGCACCCACGGCGTAAAAATCAGATCGGGATACCCCAGCGTATGGTCGGAATGCAGGTGGGTGATGAACACAGTCTTGATCTTTGCCGGCTTCAGCGCCGTGATTCCGGCTTTCTCCGCCGCCGCCGCTCGCCGCACCACTCCCGGCCCACAGTCCACGAGGTAAGCGGTGTCGTTCACCACGACAGCCACCGCCGGCCCCGACCGCTCGGGATCGGCATTGGGGTTCCCTACCCCCAGCATCACCACCTGCGTGTGTGAGTCGGGCACAGTAGAACTCTGCGCCATTGCGAGTCGCACTAAGAGCAAAGCAGCGGCAAGCAGGAGAGTCTTCAGCATCTGTGGGAAACCGCTCGTGGAGTAAGAATGTGTTCTTCCATGGTCAATCGACAATCCCCTCCGTGCCTCCGTGTCTCCGTGGTGAATCAGGGCCTCCTGTACACCACCCCGCCTTTCATCACGAAATCCACCTTCTCCAGAACCGTGATGTCGGCCAGAGGATCCCCCGGCACCGCCACAATGTCCGCGTACTTCCCCGGCTCAATTGTCCCCACCTTATCTTGCATCCCCAGCAGCTCCGAAGCTGAAGTAGTTGCAGCGCGGATGGCTTGTGCCGGCGCCATCCCCCACTTCACCATGTAGCCAAATTCCTTCGCCGGGTTCACCTTCCAGTCAAACCCGCCGGCGTCGGTCCCAAACGCGATCTTCACCCCCGCTTTCAGCGCTCGCCGGAACGTATCCTCGTGGATCTGGAGCATTTTCAACCAGACGGGAGCGCCCTCGTTCGCTCGCCCTTGCGCCACGTACTCACCCACAAATATGGTCGGCACATACCAGGTGCCCCGCGCCGCCATCGTCTTCAGGTCTTCGTCGGCAATGTAATTTCCATGCTCGATCGTATCCACACCCGCCTCGACCGAATTGTGCACCCCGTTCAGCGCCATGGCATGAGATGCAACCTTGTGCCGCTCCCGGTGCGCCTCATCCACGATCGCCCGCAGTTCATCCAGTGTGAACGTCGGAATGTCATCGAGCACACCGTCCGGCCGCACGAAGTAACTGCGGTCGGAATAGACCTTGATCCAGTCCGCCCCGTAACTGATCTGCTCGCGCACCGCCTTGCGTCCTTCTTCCGCACCATCCACCAACTGCACCCCATGCGGCACCGGCACGTTGGGCGCATACCCCAGCAGCGGATATGCCCCGGTGACATCCAGCGCCCGCGTCGCCACCTGCATGCGCGGCCCGGGAATCACTCCATTGTTGATCGCCTTCTTCACGTCCACGTCGGCGTAGCCCGCGCCTTCCGTCTCCACGTCGCGAATGGTGGTGAATCCATACTCCAAAGCGCGCCGCGCATTCACGGTAGCTAGGATTGTGCGGTACTCCGGCGACTGCTTGAGCAGCTGCGTATCGTAATCGGTGGCTGTGATGTCGCCCTGCAGCAGGATGTGCGTATGCGTATCAATCAGCCCGGGCAAACACGTCTCTCGGGACAGATCGATAACTTCGCCGACGCTCGCCGCACCGCCGACTTCCTTGATCTTCTCCCCTTCAATTAACATCGTGATGTTCTTCCGAGCCTGCTCCGATCTGCCGTCGATCAGAGTTCCACATTTGACGTACGTCGCTCGTGCCGCTTGGGCTTCTGCCGCAACCACGCCCACCAGAAGAGCCGCGCTGACAACAACGCATGCCGTCCATCGAATCATCTTTCACCTCACCTTCTCGCTACTCGCCGCTCGCTACTCGCCACTCGCTACTAACTTTTCTGCATTTCCTGTGCGTCCACTGTGGAAAGCCCGGCTCCGGAGTGTAGCAAATTTGCATTTCCATCTTGGACCATAGCGAGAACCTCCAATACTGACGGCACAAACACCACTACCGCAACTCACTCCGTGGTGCAGACCAAATCGGGAAAATTCGCTCCTGTTTTTTCCATCACTGCACCAAACTTATGGAATTGACCGCGTCGCAGTTCGTGGGTAGATTCTCCTTCACCGTAACAAAAAAAAGCCGTCAGGCGAAGTCACGCAGGGAAAGAACGACCTCCGCCGCGACCCGCCTCGGCTGCAAGAAACTCGGCAATCGTAGATGCTCAGGTCCACGATCAAAAAATCAAACATGGCAAATACCTCCTTCCCCCAAGGGTGGATACGCACGATGAAAGTCGCAGGTGATTGGCAGGTATATCGCACACGGTTCCTGATCCGGGCCAGACGACTAACCGAACCTCTGGTATTCGTCGACCCACTCGGGCGCGAACATTGTGGCCGCGCCGGAGACTACCTGGTGGAATCTTCCGACGGCACACGCCGCATCGCGCCGCGGGAGATTTTCGAAGATGTCTACGTTCCCATGGGGCCGGCGGACGAGAACTGGCCCGCGTTGGCGCGACGCAAGGTGCCGTTCGACTCGCGTCGCGCTCCCTCATCTCCTCTTAACTGAACTGACAAGGAACGTCTTGTCTGTGGAAAACCGGTCACCCATCCGGGCATTCACGGAGTTAAGAGCTTGAGATACAATATGTAGTGGTATCCTCTTGACAGGCCCTATAAGCAGGCGTACTGTTGCGATCCCAGAGAGGTAAAACGCTCCTGGAAACAGGGGCGATGCAAGGCAAGGTAACGGGTAAGAAACAGGGGCGGACGCTGTGGTGAGGTGACCCTGCGCCGCCCCGCCAAAATGGGTCTCCCACCCGCCACGTGCGGGCGGGTTAGTGCGGTGGCCGCTCCCCGGATCCGGTTTCCGGACATCCCCCCGGGGGACGACTTCAGTTGACAACACATTTGTGCAAAACGCCTCGCGAGGAGGGCACGCAGTCCTTTTCTTCGTTGGCGAAAAGCAGGAGCCCCCAAATGGAAGGTCTGGCACGTCTGGTTTCCGAATCCCTGGCCCGCCATGGTTTTGAGACCCCCCTGGACCACCGCCGCCTGCAATGGTCGAAGTGGTTCCGCTGCGAGTCCAGCTTCAGCCTGCTGCTGGTGCCCGGCCAGCCGGGGCTCTTCGCCCTGGGAGAAGAGGTAATCGCCCCCGGCGAACTGCCCTCCGCCGGTGGCAAGCGCATGCTGGCCCTGTTCCAGGTCGCCGAAGCTGACGATCTGGCCATGGCCTTGGGGCGTCTGTTCTTGCCCAGTCACCCGGAGCGTGAGCGCTTTGCCAGCGGGCGTTGCTTCGCCCGTTATGTAGTGGTCGAAGACGCCGTCCAGCGCAAGACGGCCCACAGCGCCTTCCAGCAATGGCTGGCCACGTCGTCGGAGGCGGCTTCCGGCATCCTCGGCACGCTGCAGTCGGTACCGTTCATGGGCGGCAGTTCGCAATCGGTTGAGATGGAAGGCGGTGAGCACCACGAAGAGGTCGAGCCTCCCACCCCGCTTCCATCGGGCTTTTAGCCGCCAAGCCTGTGTGGGGACGGGCGACTCGCCCGTCCAGCCGAGCAAAGCTCGGCGGGTTTTTCTTTGAGTGTGACACTCGTCATAGAAAGATCGACTTTCTCGGCCCAGAATCTAATTAACGGAGAGCACTAATGTCGGAAGTGAGCGAAAAAACAACCAAGATGACTGAGGCCGCCGCTTCGACGACGACCCCCACCGCTGTGGAAACTAAGAAGAGAGCCCCCGGCCTCGCCTTCCGCCGCTTCTTCACCAAGCTTGGCGAGAACCCCTACGACCAGGTCGAATGGGAGCGCCGTCTGGCTCAGATCACTGACGCCCAGGGCAACCCGATCTTCGAGCAGAAAGACGTCGAAGTTCCCAAAGACTGGTCCATGACCGCCACCAACATCGTGGCCAGCAAGTACCTGCACGGCACCCTCGGCACGCCCGAGCGCGAGACCGGAGTCCGCCAGCTCGTCACCCGCGTCGCCGAAACCATCCGTGACTGGGGTCTGGCCCAGGGCTACTTCCGCACATCCGAGGACGGCGCCACCTTCCACGACGAACTGGTCCACATCCTCATCCGCCAGTACGCTGCCTTCAATTCGCCGGTCTGGTTCAATGTAGGCTGCGATCGCATTGAGCCCAACTCCGACGCCCAGAACTGGCACTGGAATCCCCAGACCCAGCGCGTCGAGTTCTCCGTCACCGGATACAGCACGCCGCAGTGCTCCGCCTGCTTCATCAACTCGGTGAAAGACTCGCTCGACTCCATCCTCACCCTCGCCAAGACTGAAGGCATGCTCTTCAAGTGGGGATCGGGCACCGGCACCAATCTTTCTCCCCTGCGCTCCTCGACCGAAGGCCTCTCCGGCGGCGGTACCGCTTCCGGCCCGCTCAGCTTCATGAAGGGTTTTGACGCCTTCGCCGGCGTCATCAAGTCCGGCGGCAAGACCCGCCGCGCCGCCAAGATGGTCATCCTCAACATCGACCATCCCGACATCGTGGACTTCATCGACTGCAAGGCCAAAGAAGAAGCCAAGGCCCACGCGCTGGTCGCCCAGGGCTATGACGGATCGCATCCCGACTCCGACGCCTACAGCTCCATCTTCTTCCAGAACGCCAACAACTCCGTCCGCGTCACCGACGACTTCATGTACGCCGTCGTCCGCGACACCGACTTCTCCACCAAAGCCATCCGCGACGGCAGCGTGGTCCGAACCTACAAGGCCAAAGAGCTTCTGACCAAGATTTCCGAAGCCACCTGGCAGTGCGGCGATCCCGGCATGCAGTTCGACACCACCGTCAACCGCTGGCACACCTCGAAGAACACCGCTCGCATCAACGCCAGTAACCCGTGCAGCGAGTACATGTTCCTCGACGACTCGGCCTGCAACCTGGCCTCGCTCAACTTGCTGAAGTTCGCGCCCAACGGCACGTTCGACGTGGAAGCCTACCGCCACGCCGTGGACATCGTCATCACCGCCCAGGAAATCCTGGTGGACAACGCCGGCTACCCCACCGAGATGATCGCCAAGAACTCGCACGACTACCGTCCGCTGGGCTTGGGCTACGCCAATCTGGGCGCGCTCCTGATGGCCTCCGGCCTGCCCTACGACTCCGACGCCGGACGCGACTACGCCGCCTGCGTAACCGCCATCATGTGTGGCCAGGCCTATCTTCAGTCCTCGCGCATCGCCGAACTCTGCGAGCCCCTCGTCCCAGCCACCGAGCCGACCAAGAAGAATCTCGCCGAGACCAACCTAGGCTCCGGCATTGGCCATGTGGGGACGGGCGCCTCGCCCGTCCAAGCCGAGCGAAGCGAGGCGACCATGCCCGGATCCGCCTGCCCCGGCTGGTACATCAACCGCGAACCCTTCCTTGACGTCATTCGCATGCACCGCGCCAGCGTCAACAACATCAACAGGGCCAACGTCCCCGCCGCGGTCTACGAAGCCTCCAAGGCCTGCTGGGACGAAGCTCTCGCTCACGGCGAGCGCCACGGCTACCGCAATTCCCAGGTCACCGTGCTTGCTCCCACCGGCACCATCGGCTTCATGATGGACTGCGACACCACCGGCATCGAGCCCGACCTCGCTCTGGTCAAGTACAAGAAGCTGGTCGGCGGAGGCATGATCAAAATCGTCAACAACACCGTGCCCACCGCCCTGTTCAAGCTGGGCTACTCGCACGACGAAGCCGACAAGATCGTCAGCTACATTGACGCCACCGGCACCATCGAAGGCGCCCCGCACATCAAGGACGACCACCTCGCCGTCTTCGATTGCTCCTTCAAGCCCGCCAAAGGCACCCGCAGCATCCACTACATGGGACACCTCCGCATGATGGCCGCCACCCAGCCCTTCATCTCCGGAGCCATCTCCAAGACCGTCAACCTCCCCGAGAACGCCACGGTCGAAGACATCATGGAAGCCTACCTCCAGTCCTGGAAGCTCGGACTGAAGGCCGTAGCCATCTACCGTGACGGCTGCAAGAAGTCCCAGCCGTTAAGTGCCGCAGGCACGAAAACAGCCCAAAGTAGCGCCGGCGCCTCGCCGGCTGTCGGGCAGGCGTCCTCGCCTGCCCAGGAAGACGACCTCAACGCCCCGCCCCGCGCCGTCCGCCACAAGCTGCCGCCCGAGCGCGCCTCCATCACTCACAAGTTCAACGTCGGAGGCCACGAAGGCTACATCACCGTCGGCCTCTATCCCAACGGCAAGGTCGGCGAAATCTTCATCACCATGGCCAAGGAAGGCTCGACCGTCAGCGGCCTCATGGACAGCTTCGCCTGCGCCGTCTCCATCGCCCTGCAACACGGCGTGACCCTCGACTTGCTCTGCGAAAAATTCGAGCACACCCGCTTCGAGCCCAGCGGCTGGACCAACCATCCCGACATCGGCTACGCCAAGTCGATCATGGATTACATCTTCCGCTGGCTGCACATGAGGTTTTTAAGCGGCCAGCAGCAGTTGCTGTTCGAGAACTTCAGACCGCGCACCGCACCCGCCGGACCGCAGCCCGAAGGTGTAGGAGACCTGAACGGCTCGTCTGAATCCGGTTTAGCCGGTGGAGGCCGGGCGTCCTCGCCCGGCACTGGGAGCGTCCACCCTGCGAATGCTCTTTCCAGCATCGTGGACCTGGGCGACGCCCCCACCTGCAGCTTCTGCGGCAGCATCATGACCCGCAACGGAAGCTGCTACCGCTGCATGTCCTGCGGCAGCACCAGTGGGTGTTCGTAAGTAGCGCCGGCGTCCCGCCGGCCACGATGCTGTGTGGCGCAGACACTCCTGTCCGCACAGCATCGGTCAGCCCCGGAGGGGCGTCGCGATAGTAGCCCAGCGCTTCAGCGCTGGGTAGCGGACCAGGTCCCATAGGGCCGCCAGACTGATTTGAAAGGGCATCGCTTCAGCGATGCCGAAACCAGAGATTTTGGGTGGCGCAGCGCTTTAGCGCTGCGGAAACAGGAACCCAATCTCGACGGCTTTTAGCCGCTGAGGGACTGTGCAGGGCGGACACTCCTGTCCGCCTGGTTGGGGCAGTTGGGATGTTGCTAGATGCACTTCAAGATTCTCGGCCGGATCAAGGACGTCGAGGTCATCGCCTCCGGCACCGCGATCCGCGAACGCAAGCGACTCTGGAAGCTCTACGGCAAAGCCCGCTGGAGGAAGCTGAAAGGCATCAGTACCGTCGAATTGTCGGATGGTACGATGTGCCGAGCGGAGATCCACTGGTACCAGGCTCATGGACTGGGGGCTAAGGGAATACAAGATCAAGCGCATTCTCGAGTGAAATGAAGCGAAGCGAACCACAATTCGTGATCTGTGTGCGAAACAAAGAGTATGGCGCGTCGCTGGAGCTGCGAAAGCTGTATCAGCTGATCCCGGACACCCAAGCTGCGAAACATCATCAGATGCGCGTGATTGACGAGTCGGGCGAAGACTATCTGTATCCGGAGGACTATTTCGTACCGGTGCGCCTGCCCCAGTCTGCGGGCAAGGCGGTGTTAAGAGCAGCGCGGTAGCCCAGGCTCGTGTGGGGACGACTCGTGTGGGGACGACTCGTGTGGGGACGGGCGACTCGCCCGTCCAGCGGAGCAAAGCTCGGCAAGGATTTGTATCAGGGCATCCCTTCAGCGATGCCGAAACCAGAGATTTTGGGTAGCCCAGCGCTTCAGCGCTGGGTAGCGGACCAGGTCCCATAGGGCCGCCAGACTGATTTGAAAGGGCATCGCTTCAGCGATGCCGAAACCAGAGATTTTGGGTGGCGCAGCGCTTTAGCGCTGCGGAAACAGGAACCCAACCTCGACGGCTTTAGCCGCTGAGGTCTAGGTAGCACGAAAGTGGACTAGCAAGAACCACTTCCGACGAGTACAACTTGTGCTGACTGTGAGGGGGTCACGGCCACGCCGTGGCCTCTTTTTGTTTCCGGGCGTAGAAGGAGAAATGATGCGATCTAAGTTGTGCGTCCTCATCTTGTCCTTGGGTATTGTTCTTCCCGTCATAGCCCAGGAAAAACCAGCAACGAACCCCGCAGACGAAAAACCGCGCGTCTTTATTACGGACAGCCAGTCCTGGGAGATAGCCGGAGGCGGCGGCGGATCGAGCGCGGGATTCGGAGGAGCCACCACTGGCGGAGCCCGTCCCCAGACGGCGGAGATCATGAAAACCTTCGGCGAGCGCTGCCCTCAGGTCATCGTCAACAACAAGCAGGACAGAGCGGACTACATTGTCCTTCTCGACCATGAGGGCGGGAAGGGTTTCGCGCGGCACGACAACAAGGTAGCCGTATTCAAAAAAGATGGTGATTCCATCCTCAGCCATTCGACCGTGTCTCTGGGCAACGCCGTCAAGGATGCATGCCAGGCCATCGTGAAGGACTGGCCCGTCAGCGCTGCCAAGCTGCGCGCTCCCGCTCCAACTCCGACTCCAGCCGCCGCCACCCAAACAGCAGCACCCGCTGCGATGGGCAAAATATCGGTCTCTTCCAATCCGCCCAACGCGGATATCGAAATTGACGGAAGTTTCGTCGGGAACACGCCGTCCATGATCGAGGTAACTCCCGGCGAGCACGACATTGCCATCAAGAAATCCGGCTACCAGACCTGGCAACGCAAGATGAAGATCATGAGCGGCGCCATCAACGTGTCGGCCGAACTGGAGAAGACACAGTAACCACGGAGGGGAACCGGGAAGAGCACGGTTTCAGCCGTGTCGCAAGCAAGAACGCAGCGCAAACGTGGAAGAGCACGGCTTTAGCAGTGCTGGTCCCGTAGGGACCGGCGAAGGTAACCCAGCGCTTCAGCGCTGGGTAAGCAGGAAGAGGGATCAAGGGCCCCGCAGGGTTCGCCCTGAGCGCAGTAGCGCCGGCGTCCCGCCGGCCACGACGCTGTGTGGCACAGACACTCCTGTCCGCGCAGCATCGCTCAGCCCCGGAGGGGCGTCGCGATAATAGCCCAGCGCTTTAGCGCTGGGTAGGCGAGGAACGGCAGAAAGCTTTGCAAGGGCATCGCTTCGGCGCTGCCGAAACCAGAGATTTTGGGTGGCGCAGCGCTTCAGCGCTGCGGAAACAGGAACCCAACCTCGACGGCTTTAGCCGCTGAGGTCCTCTGCCAGGGCATGGCACGAAAGTGGACTAGCAAGAGCTACTTCTGAGGAGTACAAATTGTGACGACTGTGAGGGGGTCACGGCTACGCCGTGGCCCTTTTGTCGTTTCGAGTCTGGAGTCCTTGGTGTTTACGCTAGCGACGTTTCCACTGACTGACGCAAATGCCGCGCTGGGGCAACGTTTCCAGGTTGGGGACGTAATACGCGGAGGTGGTCAGGGCGTTGTGTGCAGAGGATCGCGCATCGCCATGCCCGATGGTCGCGCGCTGGTCGAAGATTGCGCGATCAAGTACTACTTCGACCCCGCGCAGGACGAGCGCGTCGATCGCGAAGTCAAAGCTTTGGAAGGCTTCAGGCATCCCAACCTAGCGAACATCTTGGAACATGGTCGTATCGTTCTGAATGGAGAGTCGGTTAGGTACGTTGCCTGGGAGTACATCGATGGTGAGCCTCTGGATATGAAGCTTAGGGGAGGAGCTTTGTCGGGCAGGACGGTCGCCTGCATCGGGCGAGATGTAGCACGTGCGATCGACCACATATGGTCAAAGCGGATTGTGCATCGTGATGTCAACCCCAAGAACATAATGCTAAGAAGAGGAGACGCGGAAGCCGTTCTGATCGACTTGGGAATCGCGAGGCACCTATTTGAGAGCCCCCTTACGGGACCTGGGATCACTTGGGGAACTTACGGGTATCTGTCGCCCGAACAATGCCGCGCGGAACCGAATCTTACCTGTCATTCAGATATCTTTTCGCTTGGGGTCTCGCTGCAGGAGGCATTGGCCGGGCACCATCCGACGCGGGGGGATCAGCAGAATCTTGTTGCTGCTCCACCCCGGACCTCGGATTTGGTGCCGTCGTCACCGGCGGCTTTGGCCGGGATAGTTGACTTGATGTTGAGCCTCCGAGCACCGTTTAGGCCACTCCCTGCCGCTTTGGTCTTGCGATTCGCTGAACTAGCGGCTTCTTTGTGAACATTATGTTCTACTACAACGCCAAGTATAAATTCGCGCTTCCGGGACAGTCTCCGTCAGGAATAGCGGGGGCAATTATTGCAGCTTCGGCCATGCCAGCAGGTCAATTGCTGAGGCGGGACTTCAGGAAATACCCGTATCTCCAGCACCGACTTTTTGACTCTCAGCTGTATCTCTCGAGTCTTGACCCGAACGTTGCCCCAACAGCAGTGGTGAACTTGGCCTCATGGCCGTGGTTTTGCCCGAATGCAGTGCCCGAATACGATTCGGATACTCACGCATCCGTCAAGCACTGGAAAGACTTGCACGCTGACACCCTTCTACAGAGCTGGCCCAACTGCCTCCCCAATCATCCGCAAGCGATCAGAAGCGCCGCTAGGGCGTCAGTTCAAGCGCAATTGGACCTTGGTTGCGAAATGGTCATTCTCCCAGGGCCGCTTACAACAATTGCAACACAGCAGTTCGCAGTAGAAACCGAGTGGATTGATGCCGGATTAGAGGTTTGCAGAGCGCTTAAGGTCGCAACACCGGTGTTGGCAACCGTTGGCATATCCGACGCCGTTCTGCGAGGTGTTGACCCTCCTCAGAATCCGCTTCTCCATACGATCACAAATCAGCTGAGTGCAAGGGCAGATCTTGCAGGTGCATACATCGTCGTTGAACAGGCGTCTGAAACGGGCTACGTTTGCACCAGCCGGGACACGCTCCTCAGCTTGCTCCTCCTCATTGACGACCTCGTGCGAGGTGCGGGGAAGACCGTGCTGGTCAACTACGTTGGTACTTTTGGGGCCGTTGCATCGGCGGTTGGAGCGTCTGTCTGGTCTACTGGCTACTATCTCAGCCAGCGGCGCCTGAAACTCGCTGACTTCGAGGATAAGATCGCCAGAGCCATGCCGCGCTACCACAGCCTGAGGCTGGCTGGCGACGTCGGGCTGCAGGTCGACCTTGAACGCGCGTACGCACAATTTGGAGACCGGATTCTGACCGACACGAGTGACGGACGTACGCTGCGGCAGGCGCTGGAGTCAAGAACCTATCCTCAGAGCGCCCCGGAGTGGGAATACGCTCAGAGCAACATCGCAGCCGCGGCTGGGCACTACAACGAAATAGCTTTCAAACTCGGACAATTTGCAACTCTCAGCCCGGAAAAGCGAATCGAGATGGTACAGCGCTGGCTCGAGGGTGCTGTCGTCTGGTCAGGCAACCTGCAACGGATCGGCATCGCACAGTCCACCCAGACCGAACTGAGTCACCAAGCGGTGTGGCTAAACGCATTCCAGGCTTGGCGCTCCTATATTGGTCCGTATCAGCCCTGACGCGCTCAGTAGAATGCACAGTTTCTGGACGGCTTGTACGCGTTGAGGACTTATGCAGTGCTGAGGCTGAGCCGAGACTACCTCCGTCAGTTCGTTCGCTCGGAGCGTCAGCAATCCCACACGAGAAGTGCGGAATGTTTCCACCGTCGCTTCGTCAGTGGTGGCTTGATCTGCGTCGAGCACCACGTATGCTCGATCTGCGAATTTGAGATAGCTCACTGCCTGGTCGAGTGCTTCGCGCCAGCGGCGCAACTTGAGCTCAACTGCCGTCACAACCAGTCCCCTTGTGAAAGAGCCGGCGTCAAGAGATATCCTGCCGCCCCGGGTTGTAAGAATGAGACCGGATTGTTCTATCCGCTTGAATGCCTTGGCGGCAGCTGGTGCACTCAAGTGTAGGAGTTGCGAGATCTCTGACTCCATTAACTCGTCGTGCTGTTCGAGTAGGGCGAGTACGCGCGCTTCAATGAATGTGAAACTTCTTCTTGGCGGGCGCAGTTCCTCGCTCCACTCGCCGAGGAGGAGGTCAGGTATCACGTTCCCAACTGTCGGCTCTCTCAGTTGTACTAGGCGGTGAGGATCCACGGCAATTCTTGCCGGCAGCAGTTCACCGACACTCGCGAACATGTCACGCTCGAACCTGAAGGATCCGGTTGCCCTTCTAGCCGCCGAGGCAGGTTGATTCAACAGGGCCTCCCCAACCGTGACATGATACCTACGACTTTAGCATGTCGGTGGCCGGTGGATGTCTCTCTACGGATCCACTGGCCTAATTACGATAACCGCGGCGGTTCCTTGCCAGCGACTGCGCGGGGCGTGTGGCCCAGCTTTGAACCCTAGATAGTCGAGGGTGCCGACTCTTCGCGCTTATTGCAAAGGGTGGGGTGGAAGGCAAGTCCTTCAGCGGCTAAAGCCGTACCCTGTCACGAGCCATCCTCTCCCAGAAGCACGAGCGCATAACCCGGCCATTTTCGACAGCTCTCAACCAAATAGCTCTGCGACAAGCCGGTCGACTTTGGGGTCGTTTTGGTCGCCGTTCAACGCTGAGTCAACCGTGCGTGCCACTTGCCCCATATGTTCTTTGTAGGCGAGCAACATGAGCCTCTGCAGTTCACGCTGCTCCTGCGGCGTCAGTGAATTCTTAGCGCGCAGGGCCTGCAATCTGTGAAACTGTTGAGGGAGCAGCACCTGTGTTGCATCGAATTCTGTGTCTCTTATTCGCAGTAGAATCGCCATTGTTCCTCCAACGAATTTCGGTGGTACGTGCTACTCCTTCTCCAACACCGCATTCAACTTCACTTCCGACCCCGCCTGCACGGTGATCTCCCGCGACCACTCCTTGTATCCGGAAGAAGTCACGCGGACGGTGTGCTTGCCGGGCGAGAGTTTCAGCGTGCTGGGGGCGTTGCCGACGAAGGCTCCGTCGCTGTAAACGTCCGCGCCGTCGGGATTGGACGCCACCTGCACCGTCCCCGTGGCCCCGGCCGGACTGGCTGCGGGCTCAGCTTTCGCCGGAGCTTCCGCCGGCTTCGCAGCGGATTTCGCTGATTCTTCCGATCCCTTGGTTACGTTCGTGGTCACTCCCACCGGGATATACTCGCGCTCTTTTTCGGCAACCGAAACCGGCACTCCCGATACCGACTGCAGCGCGACCAGGATGGCGCGGTAGTTGTCCTTGTCTCCCTGCAGCAGGATGCCGCCGTTCTTCCCGTCGGGCGTGTTGTATTGCACTCCGATGAAGTGCAGGCGCGTCTTGTGGAACAGCCCAAACAGGGCCACGGGAGCAACCAGGACAGCGAGCGCAATCATGGTGCCGACACGGCGATGCGCCTCCTGCCCGTAGCTCAACGAGGTGACCGTTTTGGGTGGAATGTCGAGCTTCTGGCCGTCTTTCAATTTGAAGGTAATGAGGTCGGCAGTGACAGTCAGTTCATTGTCCCAATCTTTAGGGTTAACTTTGGTCGCGATGGTGCCGCCGTTGTAACGCACCTTCTTGAACGAGTTCCCCTGGGCAGAGGCGGTGACGGCAAACGCAAGAATGACCGCGAGCGTCCGATGGAGCATCGAAACCCTCCTTGGTCTGAAGATCGGGGGAAGGACAGTATTATCTCACCGCTGTCCAGAGGGTCTGGATCATTAGCCGTCTTAGCTGCCATCCCCTCCGGGGCTGGGTTGTGGTGGTGTTCCGCTTGCCGTTGATCACGCGGCGGAATACCTATTTCAGCTGTAGCTTCTTGCTGTTCTCTTGCTGCTTCTTCTGAGCGGCCTGTTTCTCTTGCCCGGCTGTTTCCGCAATGCCTTGCAGCGCTGCTACCACGGTACCCGCGTCGTAGTAGGCATATACGTCGGTGATGCCGGCTTCTAGGCTGTAATCGGCTACCGCAGCCTTCATGTGGTTCTCGTCTTGAATGGTTGCGAGCTGAGTCGCTCTGAGAGCTCTCATTTTTTGCACTATGGCAGAGCGTGTCTGCTGGTCAAGGAAGTTCTTGTCGATACTCGTTTTCAGTCCGGTAGTGCCCGTGGCAATGGCAGACAGGATGCTCTTCAGGTGAGCGCTCCCGGCTACGGACGAAACGCCGGTCAATCCGAGGCTTACAAAATCGCCACCGACATTGTAGGCAGCCTGGGTGCCGTAGAAGATATTCTCAAAGGAATAGTAATGTCGATCGATGAGCCAGATGAGCTCATTCAGAATCTGATTTCGCCTCTCAACCTTCTTAGCTTTGTCATCGTCCGAGGCCTGGGGCATCGCATTGTAGTTCTTCAGGAGGTCCTTGTCAGTCACGTCCGCCAGCATTTGCTTGGTGTAGTCCCCGTTCGGGATTGGTGGCGTCGGCCGGGTCCTCAGGCAGCCTGTGGTGAGTAAGAGAAAAACAACCGACGCTGTGATCGTGGCGTTTCTCATGCATTGCCTCCTCGTAATCTTGGGGGAAAGCGGGGCTGAGGATACTGCCAAGCCAGGATTGGTCAACAACTAATTTCGCCCTGTTCCAGAATCAGAACAACGCCGGGCGGGTGGCCGGCGGGTGCCCCCCTTTTGCGGTTACCGAAAGCCTCCCGTGGCCTGCCCCTATTCCTCCGCTCCCACCCCCGCCCGCCGCAAAAGGTTTCGCAGCCCCCGCTCTCCCGCGGCCCCGCGCTGCTCCCTGGCAATGTCGCCATCGCGATCGATCACCACATAGATGGGATACGAAGTGGCCTGGTACATGGCCGCCAGGTTGGTGTCTTCCGTCATCACAATGCGGCACGAACGCGGATGCTGTTGCAGATACTTTTGCACCGTCTTTTTGGATTCACCTACGTCAACCGCCAGTACCACCAGGCCTTTGGTGGCGAACTCGTGATCGATCGCGTCCACCAGCGCTTCTTCGTCCTTGCAATAGGGACACCACGTGGTCCAGAACTCGAGCAGGACGACTTTGCCCTTGACCGACTGGTTGGTGTAGGTCTCGCCGGTGAGCGTTTTGGCGTGAAAGCGGGGAGCGGGCTCGGCCTCGTCCGACCCGGCCCATCCCCGGGACGCCGTCAGCAGCAGCGCGGCAGTGACTAAGATCAGAAAGCGGCGCGCCAACATGGCGCGGCACTATATCACAGCCCGGGGTGGCTCTCTGTGCCTCTGTGGTGAAGAAATCCTGTCAAGCCCCCAAAACCAGCACCATCCCCGCAACCTCTTCACCACGCGGCAGAAATAAACCTCCCCACCATGTCCCATTTACCCTATGCAAGATGCTATACTGAATGTATATAGATTAGCTGAATGATGAACGACCGCCCCGGCTCTGGAGTGTTCTCCCGATCCCGGGGCGTTCGCGTCTTTGCTTGCTACTCGCTACTTGTTTTGCTTTTTTTGCTCGGTACTCGCTACTCGGTACTCGGTACTTTTTTGCTTTGAATATTTTGCCCCTAACCCGCTCCCCACCAGCGAGTTAGACCGATATGTCGGCCCAAGCCGAAAGGAATCAGCAACTTCCGATTCAAAAATATTTTTATCAGGATCTATCCATGCCGAACCCCTTCAACATCCCGCAATGCAACCACATCAAGCCCAACGGACAGCGCTGCGGCTCCCCCGCTCTGAAGCGGCAGTTCTACTGTTTCTTCCACCACCGCCAGCTCCGCGGCCATGCCATCCGTCCCGGCCGCCCCACCCCACCCCCGGTCCCGCTCGATGACCCCAAAGCCATCCAAACCATCCTCGCCGACATCTTCCACGCCCTCCACACCGGCTCCCTCGACTATCCTCGCGCCTCCCTCCTCCTCCGCACCCTGACCCTCGCCCACCAAAATTCCCGCCAAGCCGGAAACGCCTCCAACCGCTCAGCGGGCCGCGCCCACAGGCACTGCCTTGGCCAGCTTCTCCAGAATGGCGTCAGCCATCTGGATGGTCGAGGCAGCGCCCTGGCTGATGGATTTCGCCCCGCCGGGGATCCGCTTCATATCATAGGTGCGCACTCTGCCTTCCCTAACCACCTCCGCGATCGCCTGCCGAATGCGCTCGGCCTTGGCGTGCTCGCCCACGTGGTCAAGCATCATGGCCGCTGAAAGAATCATCGCAATCGGATTGACGATGGGCGGATTCAGCTCCGCATACTTGGGTGCCGATCCATGCGTGGGCTCGAACACCGCAACCTCGTCGCCGATGTTCCCCGACGCGGCAAACCCCAGCCCGCCAACCAGCCCGGCAAAAGCGTCCGACAAGATGTCGCCGAACAGGTTGGAAGCCACGATCACGTTGTAGTCCTCGGGATTCTTGTTGAGCCACATCAACTGGGCGTCGATGTTGGTGGACCACAGCGCGATGCCCGGGTAGTTCTTGGCCACTTCCTTGGCAGTCTCTTCCATCATGCCGGAGGTTTCGCGGACCACGTTGGGCTTCTCGCAGATGGTGACGCCCTTGAAGCCGCGCTTCTTGGCATACTCGAACGCGGCGGTCACGATGCGCCGGGCGGCGTTGCGGGTGATGACGCGCACGCTGACCGCGAGGTCCGGGCCGGGGACGCTGGCAAAGGCTTTGAAGCGAAGATGGCTGCTCAGGGCGGCGCGGACATTGTCGGGCGGATTGGTCCATTCCACGCCGACGTACATGCCTTCGGTGTTCTGGCGGAAGACGGTGGTATTGATCTGGGGCTCGTCGAAGCCGCCGTCGGTGCGCTTACGGATGTAGTTCAGAGGATTGCCGATGAAGCCAACACAGGGACGCATGCAGATATCGAGATTGAACTTCTGGCGCATGGTGACGATGGGGCTGTAATACACGTAGCCTTTGCCGCGCAGCTCGGGCTTGAGTTCGGCCTGGGCCTCTTTGTTGGGCTTGGAGGTGATGGCGCCGAACAGGCCGAGCTTGTGCCTGGTGAGCAGGTCAATGGTGCGCTCGGGTAGGGCGTTGCCCTGGTTGCGCCAGCAGTCCCAGCCGATGTCGGCGTGGATGTACTCGGCGTCAAAACCGATTTCTTTGAACACGCGGATGGATTCGGGTAAAACCTGGTTGCCGATGCCGTCGCCGGGCATGGTGACTACGGTGTATTTAGCCATATGAGCTCCTTAGGAAATCAAAAGCACAGAGGACGCGGAGGACGCAAAGTCCCGATCTTACGCGCCTGTCTTCACAACATTGACCAAGGCAAAGTGTCTCCCGACCGAGGATGACGTGCACCAGCAGTTATCGATGCCCCTGATGGGAACGGGCTTGCCCTTCGACAATTCACGAAACGCCCTCGCATGGCTCTCGGTGGCACCGCCAAGCTTCTTGAGCGCAGCTCTGGGCGACGTCGCCCTCAATTGGCGAATGTATGTGCCACCGCGAAATTCCAGGATTACCGTAAACTTGGCCAAGCTCTCTCTGCGTCCTCCATGTCCTCTGTGGTTTCTCACTTGCTACGCTAATCCCAAACGCTTTGCCACCAAGTTCTCTACACCTTCTGCGATCACCAGCGATTGCGGCACGCTGCCCAATGCCGGAAATGCGAAGTTCTCTCCGCGCCAGTGGATCATGCCGGAGGTGAAGTCGATGTCGATTTCGTCCCCGGGGATGATGGTCTTTTCTTTGGCCGCGATCTGGCTCGCGAACTGTTCGCGCAGGCGCTTCACCAGCTCGGGAACCTCCACGCAGAGAAATCCATTGTTATACGCGTTGCGCAGGTAGGTCTGCGAGAAGCTGGCAGCGATCACCATGGGGATGCCTTTGGCCTTCAGGCAAGTCACAGCCTGCTCGCGGCTGGAGCCGGTTCCGAAGTTGAAGCCGCTGACGATCACGTCGCCGGCTTTGGTACGCGCAGCGAATTGTGGGTCGTAGTTCTCCATCACGACTTTGGCCATCATCTCGCGGGTCATGTCATCGCGGTAGGTGTAGTCCTTTCCGTAGATGGCGTCGGTGTTGACGTTGTCCTGCGGCATGAAGACGAGCCGGCCTTTGACACGCGCAGGGAAACCGGGAAGAATCTCGACCTTCTCTGCGGCCGCACCAGCCGCGAACTCTTTATATATGCGCGCCGGAGCACGGTCGGGCATCTCGTGTGGGCCTTTGATGTACCCGGCTACCGCTGAGGCAGCGACCACTTCGGGGCTTGCGAGATAGCACTGGGCGTCGCGCGATCCCATGCGGCCTTTGAAGTTGCGGTTGGTGGAAGAGATTCCAACTTCACCGGGCTCGAGCAGGCCAACACCGAGACCGATGCAGGGGCCGCATCCGGCGGGAAGCGGGCTGGCGCCGGCATCGAGTAGGGTTTGCCAGATGCCGCGTCGGGCGGCTTCTTCCTGCACCCACTTGCTGGCTGCGCTGAGATAAAACTTTACTCCGGGGGCGACTTTCTTCCCCTTGAGCACGTTGGCGGCAGCCTGCAAATCTTCCAGGCGCGAGTTCACGCAGGAGATGAGATAGGCTTTGTTGATCGCGACTTTCTTGCCCTGAATTTCAGCCAGTGAGGACAGCACCTGAACGGTGTCGGGTCCGGAGACATGGGGCGTGACCTGGCTAAGGTCGAGCGTGATGCGGGCGGCGTAGGCGGCGTCGGTATCGGGTCTCGGCGGATTCTTGGTCCAGTTCTCGATGTCTCGCTCGGTAAAACGCTCGATGCCTTGCGCTTTCAGACGCTGGTGGACGGCTTTCAGGTAGTTGATCGTGATCTCATCTACCGGGAACCAACCCACCAGCGGCCCCCATTCCGTGCTCATGTTGGAGATCGAGAAGCGGGCGTCCATGGAGAGCGAAGCGACACCGGGACCGCTGAATTCGACTGCGGCGTTCAGAACCTCGTCGTGGTTGTAGAGACCGCACAGGGTGATGATGACGTCCTTGCCGGTGACACCCGCAGGCAGCTTGCCTTCGAGGACAACCTGAATGCTGCGAGGGATCTGCCACCAGAACTCTCCGGTGGCCCAGACGGCGGCAGCGTCGGTGCGGACGATCGGCGTGCCCACCGCGCCCAGCGCGCCGTACATGTTGGAGTGCGAGTCGGAGGCGACAACAAAAGAGCCGGGCACGACATATCCCCGCTCCACCATGATCTGGTGGCCGATGCCGGAACCGGCGGGATAGAAATCCACTCCGTGTTCTTTGGCGAAGGCTTCGATGGAGCGGTATTTCTTCTGGTTGGCCTCGTCCTGATTCTGGATGTCGTGGTCGAGGGCGAAGACGAGCTGGTGGGGGTCGTGGATTCTCTTGGCGCCGATGCCCTTGAACTTGCTCATCACCGCGGAGGTGTTGTCGTGGGTCATGACGTGGTGCGGGCGGATGGAGACGAAGTCTCCGGTGCGCAGGGGACGGTTGGGACCCTCGGTGAGATGGAACTGGGCGATTTTTTCAGTGATGGTCTGAGGCATGGTGCGATCTCAATCTGCGGGGGCAATATGCTCCCGCCCTTCGACTCGCTCAGGGCAGGCTTAGCCGGCGAGACGCCGGCGCTACCTTTTCTTCGCCTTGTTTTTTGTTTTGTGCGCCGCTTTCCTTGGCCGCACATCGGTTCTCATTAGCGCCATTAGCTTCGAAACCGAGCCGATTTTCTCCAGGTTCCAGATGGCGTCCTTCAGTTTCTTCTGCGCGCCGGGCGACAGCACGCCTTCGGCCAGCGCAGCGAACTTCTCTTCAATCTCAGCATCGCTCAGCGGATTGCGCGGGTCGCCTTTGGGATAATCGAGTTGCTTGGTGAACGAGCGGCCGTCGGTGGTTGTAATGTTCACAATCACGCGCTGGAGCGCGGGGAAGACCTTTTCGATCTCGGGATCGGCGACCACTTCGACCTTCTTGAGTTGGGCGCGGATGGTCGGGTCCATGATCTTTTTCATTTCGAACTGGGCCGGAGTGACCTGGCGTTCGGCCAGGGCGGCCGCGATCACGTAGGGCAGCGAGTGGTCGGCGGTTTCTTTGGTGTGCGGATCGTACTTGCTCGGATCGGACAGAATGTCGGCGGCGCGGGCCAAGGAACGGATCTGAATCTTCTGCACGTTCTCCGGGTGCAGGTCGTTTTCCTTTACCAAGTCGAGTACCGCTGAAATCGGCGCGTGGGTCAGGGCCTCGGTGGGGAAAAACTTCATTCCGCACTGGGTGATGCGCCAGGACTCGCCGAGGCCGTCGGTGAGCAGGTTGAGTTTCCACTCGGGACCGAAGCAGTGAGTTAGGCCCTCCTTGCCGTCGACGACGTGCTCGGGGCCGGTGTAGCCTTTTTCGGCCATGAGCGCGGCCAGGACTCCGCTCTGCGTGGCCATGGGGTCCACCGTGTTCTTCATCATGGTGAGCTTGCCGGCGGTAACCGCGCCGAGGGTGCATTGGCGACTGGCAGAGATGCCGATGGCGTGCTGGATCTGTTCCCAGGGAAGGTGCAGCGCGCGTCCAGCCACGATTGGCGAAACGAACGCCGTCAACGTCGCGTGGTGCCAGCCGCGCTCGCGAATGCCAGGGAAGGCGGCCTCGCAGAAACGCATTTCGAATTCGTGCCCGAGAACGAGACCAACGATCAATTCTTTTCCGTCGCCTTTGGCACGCTCGCAGCAGGCCAAGGCCGCGGGAAAAATGTCAGACGGATGGGACGGGTCCTGCTTCCAGTAGATGTCGTTGTAGTCCATGCAACGGATCATCAGGGCGTTGGCGAGCGCAGCGGAGACGGGATCGATACGTTTGCCATTGCCGATAACGGTTGAAGGACCACGGCCGGCGATCTCATCGAGGATCTCCAGCGCGATCTTCACGTCGTGCTGCCGGTATCCGCCGAGAGCGCAGCCCACAGAATCCAACAGGAAGCGCTTGGCCTGATAGACGGCATCTTGCGAGAGCTGCTTGTATTCGAGGCCCGCGGCCCAGCGCGACATTTTGGCGCTGATGGTTTCTTTGGTGGTAGTAGTTTCTCTAGCAGACATTCTGGCTCTGAGCTCCAGGAACAGCAGATTCCTCGCGACTGAAATCGCTCGGTATGAAATCTCTTGAGGGCACTCGCACGGCGCGCCTGAAGGCGCGCCCTTTCAAAACTACTTCATCTTCACGTTCTTCGGGTTCTTGAACGGCAAGAATGCCATGAAGTCCGCGTGGTGGACGATGTAGGCCTCGGTGGTGCGCTTCACCAACTCGCCTTCGGCGGCGTGGGCAGCGATGACGTGGCAGACGTCATCGGGCACGCCACACTCCAGCGCCAGGGCGACACCGGTGAAGGGATGGCGCAGGGCTTCACCGCGCTCACTCTGGCGGCTCTTGCCGTCGGGACCAAGTTCGTATTCGAGCAATTTGCCGACGTCCGCCAGGATCGCCCCGGCGATCACCGTATCCATATTGATCGGCAAGGCGCGTCCCATGAACTCCTGCATGGATTCCGCGCTCTGGCGGGCGATGTGCACCACGCAGCGCTTGTGTTCCATGAAGGTGATGGGACAGTTAGGCACCAGCAGGGTGAAGGGTATGCGGTTCAGGTCATCGGGCTTCAGCGGGCTGCGCTCCAAGGCCTTGATCCAGGTCTGGGTAACCTGCTCGCGCAGCTTGGGGCTCTCGATCCACTGAATCTCCGGCCACAACCGTGCGACCGCCTCACGCATACGTCCAACCTCCCTCCACAAACTATCTAGCTTACCGTGCGGGTGGAGGGGGCGTCGAGAGGGTGGGCTGAGGACCAGTTCTCGGTTCTCAGCTCCCGGTTCCCAGTCTGCGTCCGGCACTATAATGCCCTGACGATGCCATTTGTGCCTGGAACCAGAATCGGGGATTGCGAAATCCTGGCCCCGCTCGGGGCGGGTGGGATGGGAGAGGTGTATCGGGCACGGGACCTGAACCTGGGACGCGAGGTTGCGGTCAAGGTATTGCCAGAACAATTGGCTTCCGATCCGGACCGGCTGAGGCGCTTTGAGCAGGAAGCACGAACGGCGGCCGCGCTCAACCACCCCAATATTCTCGCTGTCTATCGCTTTGGCGCCACGGATCAGCACATACCCTATGTGATCACGGAACTGCTGCAGGGCCAGACATTGCGTGAGCGGCTGCAGCAGAGTCCGATTCCGGTCCGCAAGACGGTTGATATCGCGCTGCAAATTGTGCGGGGACTGGGGGCGGCGCACGACCGCGGCATCGTGCATCGGGACCTGAAACCCGAGAACATATTTCTTACCCGGGATGGGGTGGTCAAGATTCTCGATTTTGGCCTGGCCAAGCTGATGCGTCCCGACCCCGCCGACACGGGAAGCACGGTGGCGACGATTGGTTCCACCGAGCCGGGACTGGTGCTGGGAACAGTGGGGTACATGTCCCCGGAGCAGGTACGCGGCCAGGCGGTGGACCACCGCTCCGACATCTTCAGTTTGGGCGCAATTCTCTACGAGATGCTGTGCGGCAATCGAGCCTTCCAAGGCCACACCGCAGCGGACACGATGAGCGCGATTCTGAAGGAGGAACCGGCTGAGCTTTCCTCCCGCGTGGGGAATCTTCCACCGGCGCTGGGACGCATCGTGCACCGCTGCCTGGAGAAGGATGCGGCGGAGCGCTTTCAATCCGCGCGGGACCTGGCGTTTTATCTGGAGTTGCTCACCAAAGACGAGAGCGGCAGCGGGGTAGCCGTTGCAGTGACGCCCGCGAAGAAAACGCAAGCGCTGGCTGCTTTGCTGGTGGGGCTAGGCGTACTGGTGGCTGTTGGGTTTGGCTTTCTGGGCGCACGGTGGATGGGGAAGCGGCCCCAAACCTCGAGTACGGTCATACTGCGGCGGCTCACCGATTTCATCGGCATGGAGCAATTCCCGGCGCTTTCGCCGGACGGCAGGTCGGTGGCGTTTACCGCTGAGGTGGACGGGCAACGGCAGCTTTGGGTACGTTTGCTGAGCGGCGGCAATCCACTGCAGATCACTCACGACGACGCCGACCATCAGTCGCCACGATGGTCTCCCGACTCGGCTTCGATTATCTACTTCTCACCTTCTTCCCAGGCGAATGGCCTGGGACAAGTCTGGGAAGTTCCTGCCCTGGGTGGGACAGCGCGGCCGGTGGTGAGCAGCCTGATTCCGGCCGACTTCAGCCATGACGGTAAGCACATCGCCTATGTGCGCCCGGAGCAGGGGCAGGTCGAGATCGTGACTGCCGAGCGGGACGGGTCCAACCCCCAGGTAGTGACGCGCCTGCCGGCGGACTTCGCCTACTCCAACCTGCGTTGGTCGCCCGACGATCGCCTGCTGGCCTATCAGAGCGGGAGGACTTTTGATTTTGATGTGTTCTCTGTACCAGTGGCAGGTGGTACGCCGCAGCGGGTGACTAATGATGGGAATCCGCAGAGTGGTTTTTCGTGGCTGCCGGACGGTTCGGGGGTAGTGTTCAGCTCGGCCCGGGGGGACACTGTGCTGTACATGCCGACCATGAATTTGTGGAAGGTTCGGCTGGACGGAACCGGGCTGCAGCAAGTCACCTTCGGCGAAACTTCGTATCTTTTCCCCGATTTGGATCGGGATGGCAATATTGCGGCTAGTCGGGCGCGGATAGAGTTCGACATCTGGAAATATCCGACGGACGGGCCGCCGATGGAGAACGTCCACCGGGGTATTCAGGTCACGCATCAAACCGGATCGGTACAGACGCCTTCGGTGTCGCCGAACGATCGCGAACTGGTTTATCTGAGCGACAGTGGAGGCCATGGGAATCTTTGGATCCTCAACCTGGAAAGCGGACAGAGCCGGCAGCTGACCTTCGTGCAAGATCCGCAAGTGACGGTGGGTGTGCCCGCGTGGTCTCCGGATGGCGCGCACATCTCCTACGTCACCCGGGGCAAGAACACAGGGTGGAACGTAGACCAGTGGGTGGTGAACCCGGATGGCAGCGACCCGCACAAGGTTTCAGACGGAGGCGGCTGGGCCTGCTGGTCGTGGGATGGGAAGTGGCTTTACGTCGCCCCTCCGACGGAAAAGGGTTTTCGGATAGAGAAGGTGGATCCGGAGGGAACCCAGCACGCGCGGATCCAGGAAGACGGTATGAAGCCGGCGATCAGCCCGGATGGAACGCTGTATTACATAGTGAACCTGGCTGCGCTGAATGGAGTCGCAGACATGGAAATTCGGGCAGCACGGCCGGACACGGTTCAAGGCCACGCCATCGCGCGCATTCCAGGTTCGCGGCTCGTGACGACGAGCGTAATGCAACCCGTGATCTCTCCCGATGGCAAGTGGCTGGCGCTGTTGTTGGTCGATGGGCCAGCTACCGATATTTGGGCACAGCCAACGAGCGGAGGCGAGATGAAGCGAATCACCGATTTCGGGCATCAGGCAACGTTCATTGCCCGGCGGGTGTCCTGGTCTTCGGACGGAAAATATGTTTATGCGGCCGTCGGCAAGGGCGAAGCTGACATCGTATTGCTGAGCAACCTGATGCCCTGAGGAGCGGGAGAGCCCATCGTGTCATTCCAGAGCAAGCTTTGGATCGTCATCTTCCTGGTTGGGTCTACCGCCCTGGCGGTTGCAGGACAGCAGGCCGCTGCCACCGGGGAGCCACTCTCTATTCGGACGGTAAACCTGTCCAAAGCGAACCTCCGGCAGCAGTATCGTTACCGGTTGGAAGCGCAGGGAGGGGTTAGTCCTCTGCAGTGGCGGTTGACGAGTGGTTCGCTGGCGCCTGGCTTGGCACTGGGCGAAGACGGGATTCTCAGCGGCGTTCCCACGCGGGCGGGGGAGTTTCGCTTCACGGTCACGGTGAGGGACAGCGGCAAGCCGGTGTACGAGCGCAGCCAGGAACTGGTGCTGCGGGTGGTGACACCGCTGCTGGCTGAGTGGAGCGAGTATCCGAAGATCAATGGGCAGCGCGTGGAAGGGGCCATCAAAGTTTCCAACGGGACCGACCGTGATTTCGACCTGACGGTCATCATCCTGGCGGTAAATGAGATCGGGCGTGCCACCGCCGTGGGGTACCAGCACGTTACGCTGAAACAGGAAACCAGCGAACTCGCAATCCCATTTGGAGAGAACCTGCCGCCCGGAGCGTATGAGGTCAACGTCGATGTGGTCGCCGAGGTGCCGGCGATTGACACGATTTATCGCGCGCGGCTGGTGACTAAGGAGAAGCTGCAGGTGCGGCAGGGACAGTGAGCGCGAACGGAATTCACGCTTACGATGGCCGCTTTGGATGCCCTTAGTCCAGCGCCTTGTGGAAGCGGAAGACGCTCAAAGTTAACACTCCCGCGCCCAGAACCGCCATGCCGGCCATCTGGGGCCACAGCACGTCCAACCCCACACCTTTCAGGTAGACGCCGCGGATGACCACCAGGAAATAACGCAGGGGGTCCAGATAGGTAATTTGCTGCAGCCACTGCGGCATGGTGCTGATGGGAAACCCGAAACCGGAGAAGGTAATGGCCGGCATGATGAAGAAAAATGACGTCACCATGGCCTGTTGTTGTGTGCGAGACACGGTGGAGATCAGGAGTCCGACGCCGAGCTGGCAGAGTAGGAAGAGGATGGTCCCGGCCAGCAGGACGCTTACTTGGCCGCGGAAGGGGACTTGGAACCACAGCGTTCCTACGGTGCCGATCAGCGCCACATCCAGCAGTCCGATCAGGAAGAAGGGCACGGTTTTCCCCAGGATGAACTCCACCGGGCGGATGGGGGTGACCATGATCTGCTCCAGGGTACCGATTTCGCGTTCGCGGACCACAGCAAAGGCGGTGAGCGTCGTGACCAGAACCAGGGTGAGGCTGCCGATCACGCCGGGGACGAAGAACCAGCGGCTTCTCAGGTCGGTGTTGTACCAGGGGCGCGGCTGCAACTCGACGTGGGGAATTCGTTCCACGAGCATCGGCGAAATGCGCTGCATGCGATCCTGCTGATAGTCTTGCGCAAAGTTCTGCGCGATCTGATTGGCGTATCCCGCGGCGATCAGCGCGGTGTTTGAGTTCGTCGCATCGACGACGACCTGCAACGATGCGGTCTGTCCCTTGCGCAGGTTCTCCGAAAAGCCGGGGTGGACTTGCAGGGCGACGGTAACTTCTCCCCGGTCGATCAAGTCCGCGATCTGGGCCTGATCCATGAGCTGACGCTGCAAGTCGAAGTATTCAGTGGAAGAGAAGCGTGAGACTAGTTCCCGGCTCTCCTGAGTGTGATCCAGGTCGAGAACGGCCAGAGGCACATGGCGGATTTCGAAGGTGGCGGCGTAACCGAAGATCAGCATCTGAATCAGAGGAGGGCCGAACAGGATGTAACGCGTGCGCTTGTCGCGGAAGACCTGGATGAATTCCTTGATCAGCATCTGGATGAGCCGCGTCAACATCGTTCCTCCTCAGGCCAGCCGCTTGTGGAATGAGCGGGTGGCTACAATCGTGAGCAGAACCGCGAAGATAGCCAGCGGGATCAGTTCGCCCATCAGCATCGACAGCGGTGTGCCTTTGAGAAAAATCTTCTTCAACGCCGATACGTAATAGCGCGCGGGAAGAATTCGCGTCACCAGTTGAATAAGCCGGGGCATCTGCTCAATGGCGAAAAGAAATCCCGAGAGCAGGAAGGCCGGAAGGAAGGTGGCGAGCAGCGCCATCTGGCTGGCGGCGAGTTGGTTCTTGGCGATGACGGAGATGAAGAATCCCATGGCCAACACCACCACCATGAACATGGCAGAGCTGAAAAACAGTGTGAGCATATCTCCGCGGAAGGGCACGTGGAACCAACCGATGGCCAGGATCACGCACAGCGCGACCCCGAACATTCCCAGCACGAAATAAGGTGCCAGCTTGCCCAGCATGATCTCCAGCGGAGTAACGGGAGTGGAGACCAACTGCTCCATGGTGCCGCGCTCCCACTCGCGCGCGATGGTGAGCGAAGTCAGGAAGGCGCCGATCACCGACATTACCAGCGCCAGCACCCCAGGAATGATGAAAGCGCTGCTCTCGAGATCTTCGTTGTACCAGGTGCGGGTTTGAACGCTGAGCGGCACGGGTTGGCGGGTCTGCCCGCGGCGTTCCAGCCATTTTACTTGCACGTCGTTGGAGTAACTCTGCACCACGGCCTGGCTGTAATTGATGAGCACGTTGGCGGTGTTGTCATCGCTGGCGTCGACCAGCGCTTGCACGCTCGTAGGCCCTCCTTCGCGGAGTTTTTGCGAGAAGTCGTAGGGGATGACGAGGCCCATCTTGGCGTCGCCATCGTCGATCGCGTGCACCAGGTCGGGATAGTTATTCACGACCTTCACGAGATCGAAGTAGTCGCTGGCCTGAAAACGCTTCAGCAAGCCCTGGCTGTCCTGGCTGCCTTCGCGGTCGTAAACGTAAATGGGCAAGTGCTTGAGGTCGAGGTTCACGCCGTAGCCGAACAGCAGTACCAGAACCACAGGCATGAGGATCACAATGATCAGGCTGCGGACGTCGCGCCGGATCTGGATGACTTCCTTGACGGCCACAGCGAGGAGGCGGTTCCAGCGCACGGCTAGTTAGTCTCCTCTCTGGCGGCGTCGCGTTCGGTGGTGAGCGAGACGAACACGTCCTCCAGGCTGGGGCGGATGGGCTCAATTCTGCTCACCGTGACACCGCGCGTACCGAGAAACGCGCGAATGTCGGGAATGGACGTGGCAGCCTTGCGCACCACCAGATGCAGGGCGTTGCCGAACACAGCGGCGTCGAGCACGTGGGGCGCAGACTGCAAGGCTTCTACCGCCGGGCCGAGCGGCTCGCACTCGAGCAGCAGCAACTCGCCCGTCATGAATTTCTGCTTCAGTTCGGTCGGTGTCCCGAGGGCTACCATTTTCCCGCGGTAGATCAGAGCCAGGCGGTTGCAGTATTCGGCCTCCTCCATGTAATGCGTGGTGACGAACACGGTGACGCCGTCGGCGGACATCTGGTGGATGACATCCCAGAACTGGCGGCGAGAAATGGGATCAACGCCAGAAGTGGGCTCGTCAAGGAAGATGATGGGTGGCCGATGGAGCACAGCGCAGCCCAAGGCCAGGCGCTGTTTCCAGCCCCCAGGAAGCGTACTTGTAATCATGCCCTCCTGCCCCTTCAGGTCCGCCATTTCCACCGCCCAACCGATGCGCTCCTGCACCACGTTGTGCGGCACGTTGTAGAGTCCGGCGAACAGACGCAGGTTCTCGATCACCTTGAGGTCGTTGTAGAGCGAAAATTTCTGCGACATGTAGCCGATGTGCTGGCGCACGGCTTCAGGTTGGCGTGCTACGTCGAAGCCCGCTACCACGGCTCGTCCGGAGGTGGGCCTCAGCAGGCCACAAAGCATGCGGATGGTGGTGGATTTCCCGGCTCCGTTGGGCCCCAGGAAACCAAAAATCTCGCCTTGGTGAGTTTCCAGGTTGATGTGGTCCACGGCGGTGAAATCGCCAAAGCGCTTCACCAGGTCCTCAATCAGGACAGAGCGTTCGCCGTTGTTCATGCCTGGCTCCTTCGGGCGGTCACCGCATCGACGAAGAGGTCCTCGATCGTGGGTGTTGCCTGACGAATCTCGTCGAACGGGACCTGCGCGCGCCGGAGCCTGGCTTCGAATTCGGGCAAGCGACGGGAGAGATCATCCACCACCAGGTGCACGCCGTCGCCGGTCAGTACCATGCTGGAAATGCCTTCTGCTTTCTCGAGTTCCTGGCGGAGGCAGCGCGGGTCGGAGGAGATGACGGCCAGCACGCCTTTGCCGAGGCGAGTCTTGAGATGTGATGGTGTATCGCAGAACAAGAGCTTGCCCTGGTGCATGAGGGCGACCCGGTGGCAGCGCTCGGCTTCGTCCAGATAGGCGGTCGAAGTGAGAATGGCGACGCCTGCGGCCACGAGGTTGTAGAGAATCCGCCAGAAATCGCGGCGCGAGACCGGATCGACTCCAGTCGTGGGTTCGTCGAGCAGAATCACTTTGGGCCGGTGAATGAGGGCGCAGACCAAGCCCAGCTTTTGCTTCATGCCACCAGAAAGCTTGCCCGCGAGACGCCCGCGGAATTCGCTCATGCCCGCTGCTCGCAGCAATTCGGCGGAGCGCTGTTCCCGTTCGGCGCGCAGCACTCCGAACAGATCAGCGTAGAAGCGAATGTTTTCGTCCACAGTCAGGTCTTCGTATAAGCCGAAGCGCTGTGGCATGTAGCTGAGGTGGTGCTTGGCTGCTTCCGGATCGCGGCCCACATCGAATCCGGCAACGGTGGCAGAACCTTCATCGGGCGGCATGACTCCGGCCAACATGCGAAGCGTTGTGGTTTTGCCCGCGCCGTCGGGGCCCACCAGCCCGAAGATCTCACCAGCGTGGACGTCGAAGCTGAGGTGGTCCACAGCGCGGACGTCTGGGAAGCTCTTAGTCAGTCCAACCACGTTGATTGCGGGTTGGGGATTGGAGGTCATTGCTGTACCGACTGGTTGCTGGAGGCAAGTTGGATCTCCGCATCGGCCGGCATTCCCGGCTTCAACTCATGGTTGGGATTTTCGACGTCGATCTTGATGCGATAGACCAGGGTCACCCGCTCCTTGAAGGTCTGCACGCTCTTGGGCGTGAATTCCGCTTTGTCGGAGATGAAGGAGATGCGACCACGGTAGGTCTTGCCGGAATAGGTGTCGGTGCGGACCACGGCGGTTTGACCCCAGCGAATGCGCCCCAGATCGGTCTCGGAAACGTAAGCGCGCAGCCAGACATGATCCAAGTCGCCCAGCGTGACCACGGGCGTGTTGGGTGCGACCACTTCTCCCAGTTCCGCCTGACGCACCAGGATGACTCCCGATTTCGGGGCAAGTAGCTTGGTGTAGTCCAGATTGATGCGTGAGAGGCGCAGCTTCTGCTCCGCCTGCACCAGTTGTGCCCGGTCGACGGAAAGCTGCTCCTTGCGCGTCCCTTCCAGCGCCTGGTCGTATTGTTGTTGGGCGCGCTCGACCGTAGCCTGCGCACGCTTCAGGTTGGTATCAGCCTGGTCGCGGGCTTGCTGCGAACCGACCTGATCACGGTAGAGTGCGTCGGCGCGCTGGAAGTCGAGCTGCTTCTGAGCGAGATCGGCCTTGGCGTCGTTGAGCGTCTGCTCGGCCACTTCGATTTCCTGGCGTCGGGTCCCGGCTAGGCCGAGATCGAGTTGCTTGCGCTGTACGCCGACGCTGGCCTCGTCCATGGCGACCTGTTGGCGGTAGTCATCACTGTCAAGCTGGGCCAGCAAGGCTCCCTGTTCCACCCACTGCCCCTCTTCAACGGGCAGCGCGACGATACGACCGGGCACCTTGAAGCCCACCACGCTCTCGTGGGTTTCAATGTTACCGGAGAGCTGCAAGGTAGTCGGATCGGCAGGTGTTGCCGCCCAGCGCGGACGAAGATAGAAGTAGTAGGCGCCCCCGGCAGCGGCAATGATCAGTAGAAGAATCGGAATTCTGCTTTTCATGACGGCAACTCCCGGCTTGCACGGATGCCTGCCCAGAAGATCTCAAATGTGGCGTCCAACCGCTTGTTGAGGCTGGCAGGCGGGTGCAGGCTCCACAGCAGCACGGTGCCGAGGACGGATTGCTGAAAGACGCGGGCCATCTCTTCGGGCCTGAGGTCGCGACGGATTTCGCCGCGTTCCTGGCCCAGCTTGAGAACGTCGCCGAGGATGCGACGGCCGCGGGTCATGGTCTCCAGCAGCATGATGCGAACGGGTTCACTGGAGAATAGCGTCGCCAGCAGGCCGCGAGCAAGCAATTGGCTGCGCCCGGGCTCTTCCGCGATGCGCCGCATGAACTGGCGCAGCAGGTCGTGGATGGGCAGCTTGCCGGCCTGGGCGGCGGAGCGGGCCTCCTCTACTTTGCTGAGCTGGACTTCATGCAGCACCCCGAGGACGTGCTCCTTGCTGGGGAAATAGTTGAAGAAGGTGCCCTTGCCTACGTCGGCGGCGTCGGTGATGTCTTCAACCGTGGTGTTGAAAAAGCCGCGCTCGGCAAAAAGCCGCATGGCAGCGCGGAAGATGCGCTGGCGGGTCTCGGAACGCTTGCGTTCCCGCCGGCCGGGGGGCGGGCCGCCAGAATGATTGCGTGACAGGATCGCAGTTTTCATATAAAGACCTAAAGTCACAATTGACTGTCAGTCATTATTTAACGACAAACCGCGAGAAAAGTCAAGTTTTCTCCTCCATTGGTGGTGGGGCCGCAAAGAGGGGGTGGAAAGGCTCTCGCAGCACTATTCGCAGGGATCCGCGCGCGGGCATTAAGGACATCATGAAGGGAGCAGAGGACCTAGGCAGAGACTCTGCGGCCTCAGCATGAAGTCGCAGAGTGGTTTGGGGGAAGAAGCCTGGAGCCGGGGAGGGCGCTCAAGCTTACAGACGCACAATAAGAGTCCCGAGGTGGTGTTAAGCTCGTTCCTCTCGGCCAGTAGCTCGCTTTTAGGCCCTCACCGACCTGCCTCGTGGCTTCCCTTGCGGGGCCGCTACGCGCGATCTGGGCTCGGGTTCCGGGCTCACCGCCAACCGGATAAACCAGCCTAACGCCTCGGGACTCTATCCTGCCTTCGACAAATCTTCTTGTTCGCCTCGACCAGCGCTTGCTATAGACCCTTACCCTGCCCTCCCTCCTTGCATCTTGCGATGTGGAGGGTGACTTGGCTTGAGCCCCGGACGCCGCACCAACCGGGAAAACTTCAGAAGCTGTCAAAGAACGAGTGTCTTTTTACGCTTTCTATTTCTGGAGTCAATGAAAACTGCGCAACTGTATGTGCTTCACCTGCAATCGAGTGCACGTCGTCCACAGGCATCTGAACCAAAGCCGGTGCAACCCGCAGAAAGCTTTCGCGCCCCGGTGTGACGCAACGCGCTTTTTCCAGGGTTTTTCTGCAGGAGATTTGAAGGGTGTGCGGTCGAGGCGGGCATTCGTGTCTTGTGAATATCACGGAAATCGCATGCGGGACGCGGGTTTTGGCCTGCGGCGAGACCAGCGAACTGCGTCTCTACACAGCTTCCCGGACAAACAGGTAGAATGCCGGGTTCCAGCAATAAGGAGAAGCACGGTGAGCTTTGGGCGTCTTCTGTTTGCATTGATCGTCGGGTTCAGCGCTGCTGTAGCCGCCGCGCAAGCCCACGCCGACGCGGAGCAGCGCGCGTCTCGCCACTTCGAGTCCATCAGGAGGCAGCATCCGCTGTTGCTGGCCTTTTTGCAGGAGATGCCCAAGGGTGGCGACCTGCACAATCACTTGTCGGGAGCAGTTTACGCGGAGACCTGGGTTGACTTGGCCGCCCAGGATGGTTTGTGCGTGGATCGCACCACCTCCTGGCTGCTGGCGCCTCCCTGCGATGCCTCCTGCGACAAATACACCAGCAAACCGGCGGTGAGTTGCGCCTACGGAGACCAGGTCCTCTACAACTCCATGGTCGATGCCTGGTCGATGCGGAACTGGACGCCCGGAGACGGGTCGGGACACGACCATTTTTTTGCCACCTTCGACAAGTTTTCCCTGGCTTCGCATAATCATGTGGCGGATGAGATTACCGAGGAAACCGAGCGAGCGGCTGAGAATCATTTGCAGTACGTGGAGATCATGCACACGGCGGATGGGTTACAGGCTGCAGAACTGGGCGCGAAAGTTGGCTGGGATGATGATCTTGGCAAGCTGCGGGAAAAGCTGCTGGCTAGTGGGCTGAAAGAGATCGTCGCCGCCACCCGGGAGCGACTCGATGAGAGCGAAGCGAAGATGCATTCCGGGCTCAGGTGCGGCACGCCCGGCGCCGATCCTGGCTGCGGCGTTACCATCCGCTATCTTTACCAGGTGCTGCGCGGATTGCCGCGGGAGCAGGTGTTCGCGCAGATCCTGCTCGGCTTCGAACTGGCGCAGGCCGATCCGCGGTTTGTCGGGCTCAACCTGGTGATGCCGGAAGACTGGTACGTGCCCATGCACGACTTCGACTTGCACATGAAGATGCTCGACTACCTGCACGGCGTGTATCCCAAGGTGCACATCAGCCTGCATGCGGGAGAACTCGCCATGGGATTGGTGCCTCCGGAAGGGCTGCGGTTTCACATCCGCGAATCGGTGGAGCGCGGGCATGCGGAGCGCATCGGGCACGGCGTGGCGGTTATGCACGAGCGCGACGCTGTAGGCTTGCTGAAGGAGATGGCGAAACGGAACGTGCTGGTGGAGATTTGCCTGACGTCGAATGATGTGATCCTGGGTGTGCAAGGAGCGGACCACCCTTTCCCTGTATATCGGCAATATGGTGTGCCGGTGGCGCTGGCGACCGATGACCAGGGGGTGTCGCGTTCTGACATGACGCACGAGTACCTGCGCGCCGTGGAAAGCTATGGACTCTCGTATGCCGAACTCAAGCGCATGGCGAGGCAGAGCCTGGAACATAGTTTCCTTCCGGGCGCGAGCCTGTGGAGTGAAACGCAGCCGTTCCGTCGCGTGAGTGCATGCGCTGGCGATCGTTCGGACGGGGCAACCATCTCACCCGCGTGCCGCAAGTTTCTCGACGCCAACGAGCGAGCGCGGGTGCAGTGGAAGCTGGAAGAGGAGTTTGCCAAGTTTGAGAGCAGGTTCTGAAGGAAGAGCGGGTTGCAAAGTCAGGTCTTAAGCCTATGACAGACGAATTCAGCCGTGTCGAATCCGCCGCACAATTCCTGCTGTCGCAGACTTCGTTGCGCCCACGGATCGGGCTGGTGCTGGGTTCAGGGCTGGGCGCATTTGCCGACGAACTCTCCGAGGCTACGCGGGTTCCCTATGCGCAGATCCCGTCGTTCCCGCGCTCGACCGCGGTCGGGCACGCCGGAAACATGGTTATCGGCAAGGCCGACGGCATTCCGATGGCGGCGATGCAGGGACGCGTGCATCTCTACGAAGGCTATTCGCCGCGAGAAGTCGCTTTCCCCACGCGAGTGCTCGGACGCATGGGTGTGCAGGCGCTGATCCTGACCAATGCGGCCGGAGGAATCAACCTCGAGTACAAACAGGGCGCGCTGGTGGTTGTCACCGACCACATCAACCTGCAAGGCCACAACCCGCTGGTTGGGCCTAACGAGAAACGCTTCGGGGAGCGATTTCCCGACATGACACAGGCGTACTGGAAACCCTATCGCGACATCGTTCTCGAAGAAGCGCGCAAGTTGGGCAAGAATGTGTACCAAGGGGTGTATGTAGGGCTGCTGGGGCCGAGCTACGAAACTCCGGCGGAGATTCGCTACCTCCGCGCCATTGGTGCGGACCTGGTGGGCATGTCAACCATTCCCGAGGTGATCGCGGCGCGGCACATGGGCATGAAAGTCCTGGCGATTTCCTGTGTGACCAACATGGCGGCAGGAATTCTCGACAAGGCCATCCATCACGCGGAAGTGTTGGAGACGGGCGAGCGGGTGAAGGGGGATTTTGTCGCGCTGCTGCGGGCGGTGCTGCCGAGGGTCGCGGCGGATGTAGGGTGACCCCGGCTGTTTCGCGACCACACGGGAGATCCCTTCGCCTTCGCTGCGGGCAGGCCTTCGCGAGAGGTACGGAGTCCTCACGCTTCGCGCCCTCCTATCATTTCGCGGGCGAGGCGCCCGCGCCACACAACCTCCAACGGTCAGAACGTAAACTTTGCTCCAAACTGAATCACGCGAGGACCACCGCCGCCGAGGCCGGGGTTGGTCTGGGCCTGGTCGGGGGTTTGGGTAATGAGGCCTTGCTGCGGAGATCCCGGGTCCACGAAAAAATTGGGCAAAGCAAAGTTCGGGTGGTTGAGGATGTTGAAGAACTCCGCCCGGAGTTGCAAATTTACACGCTCGAAAATTTGAGTGTTCTTAGTGACGGCAAAGTCCAGGTTAAAGAAACTCGGACCGAAGATGGCGTTGCGCCCCAGGTTGCCGAAGGTGCCGTCGGGAGGTTGCGAGAACGCATTGCCGTTCAGGTAACCGATTGAATCCGGACCGGACCTCCAGTTCGAGTTGATGGGATTCACCCCTGGAACGACGTTGGGGCGTTGATGGAAGTTGGAGACCGAATTTCCGTTCAGCCCGCTGGTGTCATTGGCACTCACGATGGGCACCGGACGACCGCTCTGCGCCGTGATGATGGTGTTGACTTGCCAGCCTTCTGCCAGCCTCCTGGGTCCGCCAAACTTCGGCAGTTCATAGGTGAAGGCAGCGGTAACACGATGCCGGGTATCGAAATTTGACGGGCCATGTTCGGCGTGCAGGTTGTTGGAGTCCTGCGGGAAGGCCACCGTAGCGAAGTTGAAGTCAATCGCGTCGGAAGCATCATCCAGCGACTTCGACCAGGTGTAACCGGCGAAACCGGAGAGCCCGTACCAACTCCGCGTGCGCAGCGTCGCTTGCAGAGCGTGGTAAGTGGACGCGGCCACCGTCGTGAACTGGTCCACTGCGCCGTATTGCGGGAAGTTGTTGCGATTGCCGTTCACGTCGGGCTGGTTGGCATCGCGCAGGCGCGCCAGCTTGGTACCTTTGCCACCCACGTAGCCAATCTGCAGAGCCACACTGTTGCTCAGTTCCTGCTCAAAATTGAAATTCCAGTTCTGCACGTAAGGAGTTGCCAAGTTGCGCGGCGTGACAAAAATGCTGGCGCCGCTGAACGGCGGCGTAGGCGCAATTAGAATCGGCGTCGACAGGCTAGGCGCGACAAACGCGTTTTGATCGAAGTTGAAAGGCACCACTGGCTCGGAGCCGATAGGGTTGGTGACAAGACCTGCCGAAGAAGTGAAATTCGCAATCAGCAGGTCCTGCGGAATGTAGTCATAGTAGATGCCGTAGGCCCCGCGGAGAACCGTCTTCGGATGGACATTCCAGGCAAAGCCGACGCGAGGCCCAAAGTTGTTGAGATCCCGCTGATACGCTCCATTCACGCCATCCGTGCCGACCAGGGCGAGGTTTCCGTCCTGCCCGAGATTCGAAAGCAGGTTGTGCTGCTCGCTGATGGGGCCGAAATACTCCCAGCGCAGCCCGAGATTGAGAGTCAGGTTGGGCCGTACCCGGATGTCATCCTGCGCGAAAAAGCTCAGCCCGTTGTTGAAAGTGTTGCGGTGGGTGTTGCCGGAGTTCGCCAGGGTAAACGAGTTGCCAAGGTAAAAATTGGCCAACACCAACGCCCCGGAATCGTTGCAACGAGGATCGGGCGTCTCCGACGTGCACAAGGCCAGACCACTCATATCGGGGCTGAAGGTGAAAAGCCCGCGCTCCAGGTTGTCGTTGAAGTTCTCGATGGCGGCGCGGCGAAATTCTCCGCCAAACTTGAAGGTGTGACGTCCGCTCAGCCAGGTGAAGTTGTCGAGAATCTGAAAGCTCTGGCTGGTGCGGCCTCGGGGAATACTGAACGCCGTGGCCCCCAGGTTGTCAAAGACACCGCCAAAGTCAATTTCCGGCAGGCTCAGCTTGCCTGTGCCGAAGTTAATACCCAGAGTGGAGGGATCGAAATTCGCGTCCAGCGAACTGAAGGATGTGCGGTAGCGGCTGTACCCAAAGCGCACTTCATTGATTTTCCGCGGGCTGAGCGTGGAGAGCAGGCTGATGGAGACCAACTGCACCCGCGTGGGGGACGTTTGCGCAAACTGCGGCAGGCGCGAGCCCGCGCCGAAGCCTAGTCCACCCAGGGGGAAGACTTGTTCACTGCGCGCGAAGGCATAACGTCCGGAGAGCGATTCCGAAGAGCTGATCTGGTGATCCACCTTGGCAATCAAACTGTCCACGTCATTCTTGTCCCGTACACTGCCGGGCACGATCCCCGCAGAGTTCGTGGCAGCCGGGTACAGACCGAGGATGGAGGTCAGCACCGGACTGGGAGTCACTTCGTTCCCTGCCGCCAATGCCTGGCCATCCGCGATCTGCTGTGGCGTGGGCACCACCAGGCTGAAATCGGAGGTCACACGCTCTCGCTGGCCTTCGTACGCTCCGAAGAAGAAGGTCTTGTCCTTGATGATCGGGCCACCGATCGAGCCGCCAAACTGGTTGTTGCGGAATGCGCTCTTGGGGGCAGGGTCGCGGTTGAAGAAGTTGCGTGCGTCCAGAGCATCGTTCCGCAAGAATTCAAACGCCGAACCATGCAACTGGTTGCTGCCCGATTTGGTGATGATGTTGACTACGGAGCCGCTGTTCCGGCCGTACTCCGCGCTGAAGTGCGACTCCAGGTTGAATTCCTGGATGGAATCAATGGGCAGCACCGAGGCGGGTGCGCCCCCGATCCCCACCTGGTTGAAGGCGGAGTTGTTGAAGAAGGGATCGTTGTTGTCGGTGCCGTCGAGCGTGTAATTGTTCGAGCGGTCGCGATTGCCGTTGATGGAGAACTGCCCGAAGCCGCTCTGGATGGCGGCCACGCCGGAGGGTTCGACCGTAGCCCCGGGGACGAGCGCCACCAGTTTGCCGAAATCGCGGCCGTTCAGCGGCAGGTCAGTAACCAGGCGCTGGTTCACTACTTCGCCCAGCACATCGCGGGTGTCGTCGACCAAGGGGGCGGAGGTGCTGACGGTCACCTGCTCAATCCTTTGCTGCACCTTGGTCAGGTCGAAGTTCGCCGTGGTGTCGAGACCGACATTGACCACCACGTTTTGCGCGACCGGCGACAGCCCCGCCGATTCCGCTACCACCACGTATTGGCCGGCGGGTAACTCGGCGAGAACGTAAGCACCGTCCGCGCCGGTGATGGTTTCGCGGACTTGTCCGGTGGCGGAGTTTTTCGCAGTGATCTTTGCCCCGGCAATGATGCTGCCTTGGGGATCGACCACTCTCCCGCGAATCGAGCCACGGTAACTCTGGGCCAGAAGAGAACACGGAACTATCAACGCCATCACAACAATGACAAGCGCGAGATGTTTCGAAGCAATGTTTCTGGCGGTTGTAACTGGCCGTGCGCTATTCATATACTTCCTCCCTCACTCTGCCTAGCCGATGAATGACGAACAGATGTTCCAGAACCAGATCAGGATTCTCTCTTCCGCAACTTGCGATCAGTTTTTCGCCCGCTCAATAAAAATCGAGACCGGCGGCTTGATGTTGTAGGTGGCGGCAAAGCTGCCCTGGTTGACCGCCAAGCCGAGGTGGCCGCGCGAGTCGATGTACAGAAGCGGCTTTTTCAGGGCCACGTCGCTGAAAGTGTGAACAAACGGAATGTTCATCTCGGCCTTAACCAGGACAACATGCACGTTCTGCCCGCGACCGTAGCCTAATTTGAGAAAGTCTTCGCCGCTGATATTAGTGACGAGATTGCCGAACGGGCCATCGGTCGCGATGACCTCGCCGCGCACCCCGCGGTCGTCCAGCTTGGAGGGCACGAGTTTCAGACGGATCAAGTCTTTTACCGGGAGTTCCGGGCCAACCTGGGTCCAGTCTTCACCGAGGGCAAGGTGGGCCCCGACTGGAGAGAAGATGTCGCGCCCGTGGAAGGTGGACGACAGGGCCGCGCCGATCATCCAATTGTGATTGGTAATTTCGCGCGCGGCCTCGATTCCGTCACGATCTTCCACCAGGGTCATGAGGCCGTTGTCGGGAAGCACGAAATACTGTCCGCGCCCCGACTTGACCACCACGGCTCGGCGCGTGCTGCCGACGGTGGGGTCCACGACCGCCACGAACACCGTACCTGCCGGGTAGTAGGCGGTCGCCCCGTAGAGAAAGCGGGCGCCGTCAAGAATGGAAAACGGCGTCACCTGGTGGGTGAGGTCCACGATCCGCAACTTAGGGTCGATGGAATACATGACACCCTTGCAGATAGCGACGGAATCATCGACCGTGCCGAAATCCGTCATGAAGACGATGGTGGGTGGAGCTTTGGGCGGTGCCTCCTCGGCCCGCGCGGCAGCAGGCCACAGGCCAACCGACAGCAAAACCGCCACTAAAAATAACCCTGCTTGCCGCCGGTACGCAGTTTGGCTGGACATAGCTCTGGGGCTCTGGGTATTAAGCCCGCATTGTAACCGGAGGAGCAGTAGGACTGAAAGGAGCGCAGCGTATGTAAAGGTCAGGGCAGGTTCTTGTGAACGCTCTGGAGCGCGAAGCCTCACCCGCTATAATCTCCTTTGCCGCGATTCCGACTTCGATAGAGGAGGTTGTAATGTCCCAGGCGATCCCCGACAAATATCGTGACCTGTTCAGCAAGCGCGCTTTCGCCAGCCTGGCGACGCTCATGCCGGACGGAAGCCCCCAGGTAACGCCGGTGTGGTGCGACGTGGAGGGCGACCAAGTGATCTTCAATTCCGCCAAGGGGCGGCAGAAGGACCGCAACGTGCGCCGCGATCCGCGGGTCGCGCTGGCGATCGTCGATCCCGACAACCCCTATCGTTACCTGGAAATCCGCGGCAAGGTGGTGGAAATCACCGAGCAGGGCGCCGATGCGCACATTGACAAAATGGCCAAGAAATACCTGGGCGCCGACAAGTACCCATACCGCCAAGCGGGAGAAGTGCGCGTGATTTACAAAATTCGGCCCGAGCACACCACCATGATGGGGTAGCGCCGGCGTCCCGCTGGCGGTCGAGGAGCCTGCGATTCGCACCTATAATCTCTGCCTGCTTGGCTTCGGCAATGTAAATCGGACTCTGGTCCGCCTGCTGCGGGAGAAAGAGCGGGGGCTGCGGGAGCGGAACATCGGTTGGCGGGTCACCGGCGTGGCCACGCGGCGTTTAGGATGGCAGGCGGATTCCGAGGGTTTCGATACGGGGTTGCTAGAAACGGCGCCAACCGCGGCACTTGGGCCTGGCCGGGCGAGGACGCCCGGCCTCCACAGCGTGCATGAGTGGTTGCGGGCTGCCGGCGCCGACGTGCTGTTTGAGGCGACCTCGCTCAATCCGCAGAGTGGCCAGCCGGCCATCGATCACATCCGCGCTGCACTGGAGTCTGGGGCGCACGCCATCACCGCCAACAAGGGTCCGATTGTGCATGCCTATGACGAACTGTGCTCCCTGGCGGCTACCAGGGGGCGGCGGTTCCTGTTCGAATCCACGGTGATGGACGGTGTACCCATTTTTTCAATGTTTCGCGACAGTTTGCCGGGAGTGCACCTGCGCGGCTTTCGCGGGATTTTGAATTCGACCACTAACGTCATTCTCACCGGCATGGAAGAGGGGTTGAGCTTCCAGGAGTCGCTCGCAAAAGCCCAGCAGATGGGCGTTGCTGAAACCGACGCCAGCCAGGACATTGATGGCTGGGACGCGGCCGTAAAAGTCGCGGCGCTGGTGACGGTGCTGATGGGAGTGCGAATCCGATTGGATGAAATTGAACGCGAGGGGATCGGGAAGCTGAGCGGTGAGGTCGTGCGCGCCGCCCGCACCCAAGGCAAGCCTTACAAGCTGGTGTGCCGCGCACAGCGAACCGGGCACGGGGTCACGGCCACGGTCCGTCCCGAGCAGGTGCCGCTCAGCGATCCATTGGCTTGGGTCGCGGGGACATCGTCAATCGTGTATTTTGAAACGGACATATTTCCCGGGCTGGCCATCACCGAGAACCATCCTGGGCTGGAAGCTACGGCGTACGGGATGTTGGCGGATTTTGTGCGCGCCGTCACGCCATGAGACGCGGCAAGCTGCGTCTCTACGGAACCGGTCGAAAGAGAATGTTGGGACTTTCATGCTGACTACTCAAAACGAGACTTCTGCCAAGTTCGACCTGAGCTGGGTTCGCGCGCAGTTTCCTTCCCTTGCTCAGACCGTGAATGGTCAACCTGCGGTGTTTTTGGACGGGCCGGGCGGCACCCAGGTTCCGCAGCGGGTAATTGACGCTGTCGGCGATTATCTGAGTCATTCGAATGCCAATACCGGCGGAGCCTACGCAACCAGCCAGCGGACGAACGCGATGATCGACCAGGCCCGCTCGGCCATGGCTGATTTTGTCAACTGCGATCCCGACGAGATCGTCTTCGGCCCCAACATGACTTCGCTGACCTTCGCGATGAGCCGCGCCATCGGCCGGGAACTGGGTCCGGGAAACGAGATCGTGGTCACCCATCTGGACCATGACGCGAACGTCTCGCCCTGGCGTGCGCTGGAGGAGACTGGCGCAGTGGTTCGTTTTGTCGACGTACGGGAAGCGGATTGCACCCTCGACATGGCGGATCTGGCCCACAAGATCAGCAGCCACACGCGTCTGGTCGCGGCTGGCTATGCCTCGAACGCCGTGGGCACGATCAACAACGTGAAGGAAGTGGTGCGCCTGGCGCACGATGCCGGCGCCATGGCGTACATTGACGCGGTCCACTACGCGCCCCACGGGCCGATTGACGTGCGCGCGCTGGATTGCGATTTCCTTGTCTGCTCGACTTACAAGTTCTTCGGGCCCCACATGGGCGTGCTCTACGGCAAGCGCGAGCACCTCAGGCGTCTGCGTCCCTACAAGGTGCGAGCCAACACGAACGCAGTCCCACAACGCTGGGAGTGGGGCACGCTCAACCACGAGTGCATCGCCGGAATCACGGCGTGCGTGGAATACCTGGCCGATCTGGGCCGTCACGTGGATCCCACGGCCACCACGAGGCGCGCCGCGCTGCTCGCGGCGTTTCACGCCATCCAGCCCTACGAGCGCAGCCTGGCCGAACGCCTGATACAGGGACTGCTGGCTCTCCCCGGGCTGAAGTTGTATGGCATCAGCGATCCGGCACGCTTTGAGCAGCGGTGCCCGACGATTGCCGTGCGCATCGCGGGCCACACCCCACTCGAACTCGCTACCAAGCTGGGCGAGCGCGGTTTTTTCACCTGGGACGGCAACTACTACGCGCTGAACCTCACCGAACGGCTCGACGTGGAGAAAGACGGTGGCTTCCTGCGCATCGGCGTGGTGCACTACAACACGGCGGAGGAAGTGGACCGATTGCTGGTCGCGTTGCGGGAGATTGTCAGCTAGCCTGCGGGTGAGGAACATCATGAATCGCCGCACCTTCCTCTGGAACAGCGTGCAGCTTGCCTGCGCACTGAAGCTTGCTCCCCTGGCATTTGCCGGCGAGAGCGACACCCCACAGCCAATCGAGACCCTTTACCGCAAGGCCCTGGTTATTGATGCGCTGGCGGGCGTCAATGCGGATGACATCCCGGTCACCCCGCAAACTCTGAAGCAGGCGCTGGAATCAGGGGTCACGGCCTGCAACTGGACGGTTTCGCAGCCGGACTTTGAGGGAACGGTGGAGAACATCGCCTTCATCGAGGCGCTGATTGAGAACGATCCGGCGCATTGGTTGATCGTACGGCGCCAATCCGATCTCGAACGCGCCAAGCGCGAGCAGAAGATCGGCATCATTCTCGGCTTTCAGCATCCAGAGCCGATGGGGGCAGACCTGAAGCGCTTCGAGATATTCCGGCGGCTGGGCGTACGGGTCATACAGCTCACCTATAACAATCGCGGACTCTTCGGCGATGGCTGCCTGGAGCCGGGCAATGCCGGGTTGAGCAAGCTGGGGCGAGCGGCGGTGGCGAAGATGAACGAACTCGGCATCGCGGTAGACCTCAGCCACTGCGGACAACGTACGACGGCCGAGGCTATCGAAGCGTCCACCAAGCCGGTGCTGATCACACACGCGGGATGCAGCGCCATCCATCCGCATCCGCGCAACAAAAAAGATGACCGGGAGTTGCGGGCCCTGGCCGATCACGGCGGTGTGATCGGCATCTACTCCATGCCTTACCTGGTGGCCAGTCCGACTTTGCCGGCCCGGGAGCACGTGCTGGAGCACCTTGACCATGCGCTCAAGGTTTGTGGAAGCGACCATGTGGGCATCGGCAGCGACGGAGTGCTGGACACCTTTCCGGACACGCCCGCGCAGCGCCAGGCCTTCGCGGAGGATATGGCACGCCGGAAGAAATTGGGGATCGCCGCGCCCGAAGAAGATCGGCCTCCGTATTCGCCGGACTTGAACACGCCGCACCGGCTGGAAATCATCGCGGCGGGATTGAGCAAGCGCGGATACTCTTCCGACGAAATCGAGAAGGTGTTGGGGAAGAACTTCTATCGCGCTTTCGGGGAGATTTGGGGAAGCGCCTAGCAATAACAGCAGTTCTCAGTTCTCGGCTGTCAGTTCTCGGTTCAGTATTATTTGCGCCGGAACTCCACCACCTCATCGCCCTTCCCCATCAGCACCACATCCGCCATGTTGATGAACAGGCCATGTTCCACGACCCCCGGCGTGTCGCTGAGTTTGCGGGCGAGCGAGGGGGGATCGGGAATGCGGCCGAAGCGGCAGTCCAGAATGTGATGGCCTTCGTCGGTGATGAAAGGCTTGCCATCGGGAGTTTGGCGCACGTTGACCTTGGCGCCCAATGCCGCGATCTCCTTCGCCACCAGGGCCTCGGCAAACGGAATCACTTCGACGGGAAGAGGAAATGCTCCCAGCACGGGCACCTGCTTGCTGGAATCGGCAATGACCACGAATTGCCGCGAGGCCGAAGCGATGATCTTCTCGCGCAGCAGCGCGCCGCCGCCGCCCTTGGTCAGTTGCAGCTTGGGATCAAACTCGTCGGCGCCGTCGATGGCGACGTCGATCTGCTGGCATTCATCCAGGGTGGTCAGGGAAATTCCCAGGCTGGCCGCGAGTTCTTTGGTCCGCACCGAGGTTGGAATTCCAACGATCTTGAGTCCGGCTTGCACGCGTTCGCCGAGACAGCGGACCACATAGGCCGCGGTCGAGCCGGTGCCCAGTCCCACCACATCGCCGTCGTTTACAAAGCGCACGCTGGCCCGTGCGGCGGCTTCCTTTTCTTTGTCATTGGCCATAGGTTTTCAGTATCAGTGCCCGGGAGACGGCATGGGCGCGACCGCCTACTCTACCGCTTTCTGGGCCAGGGTACCAACCCCTCTCTCCCTGCAAAAGGGAACCCCGTCGGCAGCGTGCTGATATGAGGTTTGCACTTTGGAGCCGGGTGCATCGCATGCCCCGGGTTTTGTGCATCTTTTGCGCATTTCGCTTGACATTATTCGGAAACGTAGGAGAATGCCTGCGCTTCCAAAGTTCCGGGTCTCTGGCCAGCTACCTGCTATGTGGCCAGCGCGGCGGCATTGTTGAGCGATACTGCGCAAGGACCGAAGGTCTTGGTTCATTCATTGGCTGGAATTCCGCAGGCGCAAGAGAGGAATTGTGTCGTTGCACCTTCGAGGTGTCATGACCGCAGATAAAACCTCATCCGTGTCTGTTGCTGAAAGCCTGGGGGAAAATCACATGAAGTCAGTTAGACGTCTCATCGCGGTTGTACTCTGTTTGCAGCTTTGTCCAATCCCGGCCTTTTGCGCCGCGCCGGATGCGCCACAGCAGGCCGGCCAGATCAACGCGCTGATTCCCGAGGCGAAGCGCAACGGCGCACCCGCCAAGGTGAAGGACGAACTGGACTGGAACGACTTGCTGCACACCGAACACAGCGGCAGGATGCGCGCCGGTTTGGGTGACGGCTCGATTATCAGCCTGGGTTCGGACAGTGAGATTCGCGTCGTGCAACATGACGCCAGCTCCCAGCGCACCCAACTCGAGATGGGCTTCGGCAAGATGCGCAACCGGGTGGCCAAGATCACCCAGCCGGGTGGCAAATATGAAGTGCGGACGCCCCTGGCTGTCATCGGCGTCATCGGCACCGACTTCTACGTGGCCCATGAAAACAACCGTACCACGGTGATCTGCTACAAGGGGCAGGTCTCGGTCACGCCCCTGGGCAACGCCCGGGTCGTGAAGCAGTCTGAAGAGTCGAACGAGCAGGGCAAGGCTTTGCTCGCCGGAATTCTGCTCAACCCTGGGGAGATGGTGGAAATCGGCGTTGACAGCGTGCCCGATCAACTAAAGCCCAGCCCAACGCCGCCGCCGGTTCAGCAAGCAAGCATTCAGGACACGGACCTTCCTGACAACAGCGTGCGCGAGGTGTCCACGTCTCACCGGAAGCGGAACATCCTGATCCTCGCGGGGCTTGCAGCAGCCGCAGGTACCGCGGCCGGAATTGCAGTTTCGCGGCAGGGCACGGGCGCGCCGCTTCCGCCGGATTGCGGATGCGGGAAGTAGCGGGACGGGAACACCGGATGGCTGGCTGCGCTGGTGCGCTCAGCCTCTGATCATTTTTCCCAGGATTTCCTTCAGGATTTTTGCGCCCACCATCGCAGTGAGTTGAGACACATCCTGCTGCGGGTTGTATTCCACAATGTCGGCTCCGACGATTGGGCCTGCGAGGGCGTGCAGATGCGAGATGGCCTCTCGCACGGACATCCCTCCTGGCTCACGGTGTGAAATGCCCGGGGCGAAGGCAGGATCAAGCACATCCATGTCGAATGAGACATAAGTTGGACTTGCAATCTTTTTCAGCCGGTCGAGCGCTGGCAAATCCTGCATGCCGATCACCTCGACGCCGAAGCGTTCCGCTTGTTCCCGCTGGTGGCCGTTCATGGTGCGAATCCCGACCTGTACCAGCCGCTTGGCCAAGCCGTCTTCCATGATGCGCGCGAAGGGACAGGCGTGCGAGTGACGATTTCCCTGCAGCTCATCATAAAGATCGGGATGGGCGTCAAAATGAACAATGGTGAGATCTTTGAACCTGGCGCCAAATGCGCGCACGATGGGCTCGGTGATCGAATGATCCCCGCCCAGGCACACCGGACGGTGACTGTTGTCCAGCAGATCTCCCACGGCGTTCTGAATCTGGGCAAATGCGTCACTGGCAGCGAGCGGCAAATCACCTGCATCCGCGAAAACTCCTTCCTTGCCGAGATCGACGCCGCTTTCAGCCCATAGGTTCGACGAGTCGCAGCGGAATGCCTCCCGAATCAGGGGCGGCGCCCCAGCCGCTCCCGGCAAGAAGGAGGAGTTGGCATCGAATGGAATTCCGAGAACGACAGGTGAGTTCGACCGCGCAGCTGTCTTGGTTGACATGGGCTTCGGTCCCCTGTGGAGATTGTAATGGCCTCAATGAGGAGCGGGGGGGCCTGCAGCGGGAAGAGTTGCGGGGAAAACCCGCGTAACGACATTCACGGCCAGAATTGGGTTTTGGTCCGCCGGAATCCGGCACATGTGGCTGTTCATCCTTTATTCTAGTAGGGAAGATTATGGCCACTCGCCCAAAGACCGTGGCAGAGGAAGAAATCGAGGCTCCCAACCCGGAGCGCGAGCGCGTGTTCGACGCGTTTCGCCACTGGGGTTATCTCGAGGCCGACCTCGATCCGCTGGGTTTCTTGCGTCCAGCGCGGCATCCCGAATTGCAAATAGATGGAGAGCTCGCCCGTGAGGCGCGCCAAGTGTACTGCGGCACGGTGGGCGTGGAGTTCATGCACATCGCCGATCCCGCGCGCCGGCATTGGATTCAGGAGCGCATGGAGGGCGAACCGACCGCAGTGGACCAGTCGCATGTACTGGACCAACTCATCCGCGGCGACGTGTTCGAGCAGGTATTGCAGCAGCGGTATCTGGGCACCAAGCGCTTTTCACTCGAGGGTGTGACCGCGCTGTTGCCGCTCGTGGACGAGATTCTGGAGGCCGCGGGGGAACGCGGAGCGGTGGAGCTGGTGATGGGCATGAGCCATCGCGGGCGGCTAAACGTGATCGTGCACGTGGCCAGGCGTCCAGCGGAAGAGGTATTCGCCGGCTTTGAAGACGTTGATCCGCGGAGCGTGCTGGGCAGCGGCGACGTCAAGTACCACATGGGCGCAACCGGAGAATATGTCACCCGCGGCGGGTCGAAAATTCACATCCACCTGGTGTCAAATCCCAGCCACCTCGAAGCGGTAGACCCGGTGACGGTCGGCCGCACCAAAGCCAAGCAGGACCGTGCCGGAGACGGCGGCCAGCAGAAATATCTGCCCTTGCTGGTTCACGGCGACGGAGCATTCGCCGGTCAGGGGATTTTTGCCGAAACGCTCAACTACGCTGATCTGCCGGGCTACAGTGTCGGCGGCACGGTGCACGTCATCGTCAACAACCTGCTTGGCTTCACCACCTTGTGGAGCGAACTGCATTCTTCGCGTTTCGCCGCCCAGCTTGCCCGCCGCCAGTCCGTGCCTATTTTTCACGTCAATGGGGAAGACGTAGATGCCGTGGTACGGGTAGGCCGCATGGCGTTGGAATACCGCTACACCTTCGGCAGTGATGTAGTCATTGACATGGTCGGCTACCGTCGCCACGGGCACAGCGAGGTGGACGATCCGACGGTCACCCAGCCCTTGCTGTACAAGGCGATCAAAGATCATCCGCCGCTGTGGGAGATCTACGCCGAGGATATCGACGGAGAAAACGTCGAAGCCCGGGTGCGGGCAATCAAGGCCGAGTTCGAAGCCGCGCAGAAGAAGGCAGGATCCATCACCAAGAAGCCCACGCTGCGGGACCTGCCTCGGTATTGGGACAATTACACCGGCGGGAGGTACAAGCCGGAGTATGAAGTTGGTACCGGTCTGTCGGAAGAGGAACTGCGCGATATCACCGAGCGGCTCGCGGCCTATCCCGAGGGCTTCCACATCCATCCCAAGGTGAAGAAGTTGCTGGAACAGCGCGCCGAGATGGGTACGGGCAAGCGTCCAGTGGACTACGGCATGGCAGAGGCGCTTGCGTTCGGCAGCCTGGTGAAAGCCGGGGTGCCCGTGCGTCTTAGCGGGCAAGACAGCCGGCGCGGCACGTTCAATCAGCGCCACTCGGTGCTGCTCGATATTGAAAACGAACAGGAATATGTACCGCTCCAGCATATTGCCGCCGGCCAGGCGCGGTGCGACATTCTGAATTCGACTTTGTCCGAAGCGGGCGTGCTCGGGTTCGAATACGGATACAGCCGCGACTATCCCGAAGCACTGGTGCTGTGGGAGGCGCAGTTCGGCGACTTCGTCAACGTTGCTCAGGCGGTCATTGACCAGTTCGTGAGTGCGGGAGAGGACAAGTGGGGACTACTGTCGGGCGTGGTCCTGCTGCTGCCGCACGGCTACGAAGGCCAGGGCCCGGAGCACTCCAGCGCGCGCATCGAGCGCTTCCTGCAACTGGCGGCGAGAGACAATTTCCAGATCTGCCAACCATCGAATGCAGCGCAATATTTCCACCTGCTCCGACGACAGGCCTTGCGCTCCTGGCGCAAACCGCTGGTTGTGTTCACGCCCAAGAGCATGCTGCGGCATCCGGACGCATCGTCGCCCATTGGAGACTTTACCCACAAGCGGTTCCTGCCAGTCATTCCGGACGCTGAAGTGGATCACGCAAATCGGCTTCTGCTCTGCACCGGCAAGATTGGCCATGAACTGCGCGGCGAGCGGAAGAAGAAGAAGCACGATTCGACTGCCATCGTCTTTCTGGAGCAACTCTATCCCTTCCCGGAGGAAGAAATCGCGGCGGCGATCGAGCAGCATGCATCGGCACGCGAGATCGTGTGGGTGCAGGAAGAGCCGGCCAACATGGGCGCGCTCTCGTATGTGCTGCCGCGTTTGCGACGCATTGCGGGAGAACGGTCGGTGATGTCGGTGAAGAGATCGGCCAGCGCCAGTCCGGCAACAGGCTCCGCAAAAGCCCACGAAGTCGAGCAAAAAACGCTGCTGTCGCTGGCATTCACGACGAAGGGTTAGGCCGCTCTGTGGGCGGCTTCTGGCCCGGCCCTGGCAGCCGGGATTTTACGCCACCGGTCACTTCTGCTTTGAACAGCATCTCCAAGTTCGGATAGGCGTAGATGGTGGGAGTATGGTTCTGCACCAAGCCGCCGGTATCTGCAGTGGGACCGTAGTTGCTGTGTAAGTCGCGCCCTAGCATGCGCAGCATGGCCATCTGTTGGCCGCGGTGGTGCGAGGTGTGAGTCAGGCGCCGGGTCATCACCCAGGCACGCGAGCGGCGTGTGTCAAAGAAGGTGGTGTCTTCCTGCCACCACGCCTCGTCCTTATCGCGCAGCGCGGCCAGCCGCTTCGCACTGTCCTCCGCGTAGCGTTTCATAAACTCCATGCGCGTCTCTTGCCTGGGCAAAGGCGGCGCCCCCACGTCGATGCCGAGCATGGTGCGAAACCATAGGTCTTCACTAACACACTGATGCACCATTTGCTCATGGACGCTACGCCCGCGCGGGTCTTGGGGATTGGGGCGGACGGGAAGGTCCGTATCTTTGAATTCGCTCCAGACGCTGATCACCTTGATGCGTTCGGTCGCGTAGGTTTCGACCAGAAACTCGTATGTCATCGCCATGCCATCCTGCCGGGTAATTGGTCGTGAGCTGAAACCAGCCGGCAAAATGATACCCTAGCGTTCCGCGGCTTGAACCATGCCACAGCGCCGGACCAGCCATCTCCGAATCGCCATCGACACCGGCGGCACCTTCACCGACTGCGTCTGGGTGGAGGGTGGAAAGATTCGCATGGTGAAAGTGTTCTCGACACCAGCGGATCCGTCGCAGGCGATTGTCGAGGCCCTGGAAAGAATTGGCCGGCCCGGCGCGCTGACCCTGCTGCACGGCACGACCGTGGGCACGAATACGCTGTTGCAGCGCAAAGGTGCCCGGGTGGCACTGGTCACGACGGCCGGGTTCGAGGACGCCATCGAGATCGGCCGGCAGGCCCGGCCCAAACTCTACGATTTCTTCTTCGATCGAGTGGAGCCGCTAGTGCCTGCGGACCTACGCTTCGGCGTGCAAGAACGGACCGACAGCGAGGGTCACGCTCTGGAAGCGCCTTCGCCGGATGAAGTGGGTACGCTCGTGGACAGGGTCCGGCGTTCAAAGCCGGAAGCAATCGCCATCTCGCTGCTGTTTTCGTTCGCCAATCCAGAACAGGAGCGCCGCCTGGCAGTGGCGTTGGACAGGCTGGGCGTGCCACTCTCGGTCTCGCATCAGATTCTGCCTGAGTTCCGTGAATACGAGCGCACCAGCACGGTGGTGGTAAACGCCTATCTGCAACCGATCATGCAGCGGTACCTGGAGAATCTGGAGCGCCGCACGAGCGAATCGCTTCACGGCCAACGAGAGACGCAGCAAGCTGCGTCTCTACAGGATAGTCAGGCACGCATCTTCGTGATGCAATCCAGCGGCGGCATTACGGCGCTGGGTTCGGCCGCCCGCGAACCGGTGCGCACGGTACTGTCCGGTCCGGCCGGGGGAGTGGTCGGTGCCGCGGCCATGGCTCGGCGCAGTGGGTTCGAGCGCATCATCTCCTTCGACATGGGTGGCACCTCCACCGATGTGGCGCTGCTCGACCGCGAGATTCGTGCAGGCAGCCAGGCCGAAATCGCCGGACTGCCGGTGGGCGTACCCATGCTCGACATTCACACGGTGGGCGCGGGCGGCGGTTCCACCGCGCGTTTCGACGCGGCCGGGGCGCTGCGTGTTGGGCCCGAGTCCGCCGGCGCCGATCCCGGGCCGGTCTGCTACGGTCGGGGCACCCAGCCCACGGTGACCGACGCCAACCTGCTGCTGGGACGCTTGCAGCCGAAGCGCTTTCTGGGTGGCGAGTTCACCCTCGACCTGGAGCGCACACGCCGTCTGGTCAGCGAGTGGCTGAAGCAGCAGCGCTCCTCGCTCACGCTGGAGAAATTTGCTGCGGGCGTGATTCGGGTGGTGAACGCCACCATGGAGAAGGCGATACGCGTGGTGTCCATTGAGCGCGGCTACGATGCGCGCGAGTTTGTGTTGGTAGCATTCGGCGGCGCGGGCGGACTGCACGCCTGCGAACTGGCGGAGGCACTGGGCATCCCACGCGTGATTGTGCCCGCGCTGCCCGGAGCGCTCTCGGCCTTCGGCATCCTGGTCAGCGACGTGGTGAAGGACTTCTCGCGCACGGTGTTGTGGCGGGCTTCAAACAAGATTCCGACTGAGCGGCTGGAAAGAGAATTCGCCGGGTTGCGCCGGGGCGCAGAAAAAGCTTTCCGCGACGAAGAGTGGCGAGGCGCAATACATCGTCAGCGCAGCGTGGATATGCGCTATCGCGGCCAGGGCTATGAACTGAACATTCCCTACAGCCGCCGCCTGATTGAAGATTTTCGCCGCGAACATCAGCGACGCTACGGATACAGCTATCCCGACCGCGAACTGGAACTGGTGACGCTGCGCCTGCGGGCCGTGATCCCGTCGCCAACTCACCTGGGGGCGGGCATACCAGGCCGAGTGGGCCGAGACCGGATCGGAAGCTTGCCTGAACACGCAACGGTCTTCCTTGGAGGCAAGAAAATGAAAGCAGTGATCTACGCTCGCGAACTGCTGACCGTCGGCAAGAAGCATTCCGGTCCTGCGGTGGTCACGGAGTACAGCGCGACCACGGTCGTGCCTCCCGACCGACGCTTTTGGCTTGATCGCGCGGGCAACCTGGTGATTCATGTGCGCTAAAGATCGCTCCTGAGCCAACCTCGATCTCAGATCTCCTGCCTTTCGCCGCTATCCCCTCCCCGGCTTGGGTATCAGGAGGTTTGACCAGGGATTCGGGGCAGAGCTTTTCACTCCTTTCGCAGTTCGCAGTTCTGGGTTCTCAGTTCCCGGTTCTCAGGACTAGGTACCGGGTGCTGGCGACCGCTACAATAGCGCTGTGAAACCCAGCATATATGTAGTGGAAGACGATCCCGATATCTCCCGCCTGGTGCGGCATCACCTGGAAGGGGAGGGATTCGGGGTGAAGGTGTTTCCTACGGGAAGCACTGTCATCAGCGAGTCGGAACGGCAGCGGCCGTCGCTGTTCCTCCTGGACATCATGGTGCCGGGGAAAGATGGGCTGGAACTGTGCCGGCAGATCCGGCAGACGCAGTCGCTGGCATCGACACCGGTCATTTTCCTGACGGCGAAGAGCGGCGAGGCGGACCGCATCCTGGGGTTGGAACTGGGGGCGGATGATTACATCCCGAAGCCGTTCAGCCCGAGGGAACTGGTGGCGCGGGTGAAAGCCGTGCTACGGCGGTTCGAGCGGCCGCTCTCGCAATCACCGGTGCGGGTGGGCGAGATTGAAATCGATCCTGGGGCGATGACGCTCACGGTCCGCGGCAAGCTCATCACGACGACGGCGACCGAATTTCGCCTGCTCGATTACTTCGCGCGGCATATTGGACGGGTGTTCACCCGTGACCAACTTCTGGATTCGGTGTGGCGCGACACGGCCTACGTGACGCCGCGATCGGTGGACGTTTACGTGCGCCGCATCCGGGAAAAGATCGAGCCCGATCCGGAGAACCCGCGCTACTTGAAGACGGTGCGCGGGGCAGGTTACCGCTTCGAGGTCCCCAAGTGAGGAACCGCATCTTCTTCAAGCTGCTGGCGGCTTTTGTGGTGGTGATCGCGGCGGCTACGGTGACGCTTGACTTCGCGGTGCGCCCCGCCTGGGAAGCCTCGCTGCGGGGAGAGATCGAGCGCAACCTGCGGCAGAAGACGGTGATGTTCGCCAACCGCGTGAACACCGACCGCCAGCATGGGCTGCAGGATGCAGCGTCACAAGAGGGGCAGGCCGCGGGAACGCGAGCCACGATCATTGATGCACAAGGCAAGGTGCTGGCGGATTCGGAAGCGGACGCCGGTGCCATGGAGAACCATGCTCACCGGCCCGAGTTCGTGGCCGCATTGAAAGGCGAGGTGGGCACGGACACGCGGCGCAGTCACACCTTGGGGATTCCGTTCCTGTATGTGGCTGCCCCTATCTCGGGAGGAGCAGTCCGGTTGGCCTACCCTCTGTCCGATGTGGAGGCCGCCACCGCGCGTGTGCATCGCACCCTGCTGTTTGGTTCGGGGCTGGCATTTGTTGCGGCCCTGATCGTGGCGGGATTTGCAGCGCACTCGACAGCGCACCGATTGCAGCGCATCGTGCAGTTCGCCGAGCGGATTGCCGATGGCGATCTGGCGGCGCGGATTGCGGAAGGCTCCGGAGACGAAATCGGCCAGGTGGCGGCCGTGCTGGACAAAACCGCGCACCAACTGGAGACCAGCTTTGTCGCACTGCAGACCAGCCAGCGCCGGTTGGAAACTCTGCTGAACAGCATGCAGGACGCAGTGATCGCAGTGGGCGCGGACCGGCGCGTGCAGTGGGCCAATCAAAGCATGGACCGGCTGGTTCCGCAGCGGACCCGGCTGAATGCGCCGGTGGTGGAAACCGTGCGCGATCCGGATTTCCTGCGCGCGGTACGCAGCGCCAGTGAGAGCGGCAAGGTGAGTACCGCCCGGGCGGGCTCAATTCTTCCCGGACGCACCTTCGACGTGACCGCGGCCCCCTTGCCCGGCGGCGGCGCGGTGGCGGTGTTGCGCGACCTGACGGAGACGGAGCGGGTAGAGAAGACACGGCGGGACTTCATCGCCAACGTGTCGCACGAGTTGCGCACACCACTGACTTCGATTCAGGGCTATGCCGAGACGCTGCTCGACAGCTCAGCGGAAAACAACCACTCGCGCGAGTTCCTGGAGGTCATTCGCAAGAACGCCACCCGCATGTCGCGGCTGACGGAGGATCTGCTGACCCTGGCCAGGGTGGAATCGGGGGAGCAGCGGTTCGATATACAGCCGGTTATGTCGGGAGAGCTGCTACAAGACGCGGTGCAAAGCTTCCAGGAGGTCGCACGCAGCCACGGAATTGAACTACAGGTGGAGGACACGGCGCGGGCCCAGGTGAGCGCTGACAGCGACGCTATTCACCAGGTATTCGCCAATCTGGTGGACAATGCGCTGAAGTACGGGGCCTCGGGGGGGCGAATTGTGCTGGGGGCGCGCACGTCACAGAGCGGAATCGAGTTCTACGTTCGTGATTTCGGACCTGGGATTCCCTCGGAACACTTGCCGCGTCTGTTCGAGCGTTTCTACCGGGTGGATAAGGCGCGTTCCCGGGAGTCGGGCGGAACTGGGTTGGGGCTGGCCATCGCCAAGCACATTGTGCTCGCTCATGGAGGCATCATTCGCGCCGAGAGCGAGCTGAACCATGGGTCTATGTTCCTGTTCACGCTCCCCGAGGCTGCTGCTCCGGAGTCGGAGCAATCCTGAGTCCGGAGTTTGATTGGGTGGCACAAAAATTCACAGGGCTTTAACCATGGGGTCAAGAAAACAACCTATCTTTGAGCCTTGAACATCAATCTAAACGGGCGGCTAAGAGATGATCGCGTGCGACCGGCACCGGTCGCCGCGCGGAGGGAGCCGGGCATGAGTACCGCCAGCCTCAAGAGTCCGGAACCGGAACCCTCATTCGCGCACCTGGTCCGGCAAACCATTGAAGCCTGCCGGGTCGCCAAAGAAGCCGCCGGAACCGCGGCGGAAGGCATCGCCACGGGTTCTTCCCCGCTGCTGAGCACACTGCGCGAGCGCGAGAAGGAGCTGGACACGCTCGACCGGGAGATTGACGCCGGGGTCACCGATGCCATCACCCAGGTCACAGAGGCAGAGGCTCGTGAGCTGCTGGCCTGCATGAAAATCATGATCGGCGTGGAGCGCATCGGCGACCTGCTGCTCAGCTTTGCCAGCAGCGCGCAGGCAGCTGGTTCACGCATTGATCCGCAGGACGCGCGCGACCTCACTCATATGGCCACGGTGCTGGAAAAGATGCTGAGCGATGTTGGCACCGCCTTTTCCCAGCGGGACGTCAAGAAAGCTGTAGAGGTGTTGCGCGCCGACGCGGAGATGGACCGTCTGCGAAACCTGATCTTCCTGCGGCACATCGAGAACCCGGAAAACCTGCCGCGCCAGGCCAGCTTGCAGGTCATCTTCATGACCCAGTCACTGGAGCGTGCCGGCGACCATGCCAAGAACCTGGCGGAAGAAGTTTGCCATTTCGTCAGCGGACACACCGTCCGTCACGTGATGATGACCTACGACAAACCCATCGAGCAGATGTTCCTGGACTGGCTGCGGGCGCAGGACGAGAAGCGCTGAAAATACAGGTTAGGACATAGTCGTATAAGTCAGTGTGCGTGGCACGATTGACCTCGGCTCAGGGTTCCAGGTTCATCTTGCGGAGGAGTGCAGCGAAGCGCGGGTCAGCGCGGATTGGATCGAGGAATCTGTAACTCTTGATCGGCATCAGCAACTGATCGCACTCGTCAACTGCCCGATTGAGCCAT
>JAIQET010000091.1 GCA_020073645.1 Terriglobia bacterium
TACATCGATAGCGGCGGGCTGGGAACGCTGGTGTCCCTTTACACGACCGCACACAACGCCGGCGGTTCCGTGAAGCTGGCCAGTCTTACGCAGCGCGTGGGCGACCTGCTGCAGGTCACCAAGCTGCTCACGGTTTTTGAAGTTTACGAAAACGAAGATAAGGCGGTCGAGTCCTACAGTAAGGGTGCAGCGGCATAGTTCGGCTGTGCGACGACGAGTTCGAATCCTGGCGGGCGGGTGCCTTACCCGCCCTGTTTATTTGACGAACATCTGGAAAATCCTGACTGCATGTTCTCCAAGCTGATTTTTGTCCTTGGCCTGGTTGCCGCTGCCAGCGGATTCGTGTCGCCACCGCTGGCTCTGGCGATCGGCCTCGTCTTTGGATTGACCCTGACGCATCCCTTCCAGCAGGGTTCGAAGAGACTGTCCCGGTATCTGCTGCAAGCGTCAGTGGTAGGACTGGGGTTCGGGATGAACCTGCACGAAGTCATCCGCGCCGGCCGTACCGGCTTCCTGTATACGCTGCTCAGCATCAGCTTCGCCATGATCGCGGGGATGTCGCTGGGGGCGCTGCTCAAGGTGCAACAGAAGTCGGCGTTTCTGATTTCTACCGGCACAGCTATTTGCGGCGGCAGCGCGATCGCGGCGGTCGGCCCCATCAGCGATGCCAGCGAAGAGCAGATGGCGGTTTCGCTGGGCACGGTGTTTGTGCTCAATTCGATTGCGCTGCTGATCTTCCCCTCGATCGGAGCCGCGCTGAAAATGACCCAGACACAATTCGGACTCTGGGCTGCGCTGGCGATTCACGACACCAGTTCGGTGGTGGGGGCTGCGGCGAAGTACGGCGCGGTCGCTCTTGCCGTGGGTACGACTGTGAAACTGGCACGCGCCCTGTGGATTGTGCCGATGTCGGTGGGGACGGCGGTGTACCGTGGCGCCAAAGCCAAGATCCAGTGGCCGTGGTTCATCGCTCTGTTCTGTTTGGCTGCCGTTTGCAACACGTATCTGCCCGCGGGTGCACCCGCTTATGGAATGCTCAGCAAGATTGCGAAGATCGGCTTGACCGTTACGCTCTACCTGATCGGTGGAGGCATTTCGGTGGCGACTCTGAAGCAGGTCGGGCACCGCCCGCTGCTGCAAGGGGTGCTGTTGTGGCTGCTGGTCTCGGTGGGATCGCTGTGGCTGATCCGCGCGGGATGGATTGCGCTGTGACCATGCAGGCTTCGTGGGTTGGCCCATTTGTTCGGCGTCATCCTGAGCCCGACAGGGCGAAGGCTCTAGCGTGCAGCGGCACGATCGGGGGTTCACAGGCTCCGCCACTACTCGCAGGATCCCCTTCGACTTCGCTCAGGGCAAGCTCTCGCCCGGCTGAACTGCGCCGGGCTTCGGGATGACGCCACCTGAAAGGCCACTAATCAATGTCAGACATGCGCCAAAAGATTGTTGCCGCCATTCGGAAGATTCCGCGAGGCAAGGTCTCGACCTACGGAGCCGTCGCTAGGGGCGCGGGATATCCCGGGGCCTCGCGGCAAGTGGCCTGGACGCTGCATCGCTCCTTCGGACTGCCCTGGCATCGCGTGCTGGGCGCTGGAGGAGAGATCAGATTGCGCGGGGATTCGGCGATCGAACAGCGCCTGAGGCTGGAAGCGGAAGGTGTAGCTTTCCGCGGACGGCGGGTGGACATGAGGAAACATGAATACCGGTTTCCGAGGGCGAAGGCGGGGAAGCGCAAAGGTAGAGGAAGCTGCCCTTGAGCAGAGAGCATGCTCCATTGGTCTGCGGTTTGAACAACCACTGCCGCTATTGGACGACTTGCAGATTTACCGTCCCTCAGCTTCACTCCTTTTCTGCCTCACCTCTTCACGAATCAGTGGATCAAGGGGCCACGTGGACACTCTATTCTTGCCGGAGAACTTCGATACATACGCGGCTTCATCGGCAGCAGCTAGAAGGGACTTGGAGTCTTGAAGATCACGATCACTGGAACATACGACGCCGATGCTCGCTGTAACCCCAAACTCGGCAGCCGCCGTCTCAATCTCCGTCCGAATTCTGTCAGCCGTAGCGGTAGCCTCTTGATGATTGACATTGGGCAGAAGAATAACGAATTCGTCCCCGCCATACCGAAAGGCCTCTCCTCGCGAGCGCGATACGCTTTGCAGAACGTTCGCAACTACCTCTAGGCATCTATCCCCTTCGCTGTGGCCGTGGCGATCATTAACAGCTTTGAAGTTGTCGAGATCGCAGAAGATGAGGCCGACCAGTTCATTTTGAAGCAACATCTTGTCCACGATCACAAACAACCCTGCCCGCTGCGACAATGTGCCCGCTTCGATAGCGTTCGAGCGCGCACCTTGCGGCATTTGTTTAAGCCTGGAAACTAGATCAGCATACAAAACCGATGGCCGCTCCTTGCGCGTTTTGCCTCCACCACCCTCGGCCCAAATCCATGCCCACATGGCCGACAGTGTTCTGTGGGGATTCGGGTTCGGCGCATCAATCAATCCTTGAGCTCTCAGTTTGGCAAGGTCTGCATCAACTTCTAGCCAAAGCTCCTGATATCGCTTCTCGTCAGAATCAGAGGGTTGGTCTGCCCTGTATGAGCGGAACGAGGCACTGAGCCCGATTAGCGCGAAGATCTTCGGCACCAGCTCTTCGGACGAGACCGACGCTTTGCTTCCTGCGTCCATGACAATGGGAACCTGGCGCTCGTCAGATCCAACGGGCTTGCCCTGCTCTTCGTACATCATGATCTTGAGCGTCCTACTGAGCTCTTCCGTCGTGTCACGCTGTAGCACAACCAATTTGTTGCTCACCTGACCAAGAAGATCCGGGCCGGAGGGATTTATTGTTCCAGGTCTATCTGTTGAAAGTTGGTGCTCGTTCCGTGCGTGTGTCAGAAGCGACGTAGCCGAAGATTCGATGTGTAGACTAACATCGCTCAGGATTTCATCGATAACCGCTTGTGAAAGCTTTTGTCCATCTTGAGAATATGCCTTGCGCAAACACTCCGCGCGAACCCTTCCGACTTCGGCTACATGATCCAGGTTGGGTTGGAAGTAGTTCCAGAAACCGATGCGCTTGTAGATATCAGAGGGGTCTGCTAGACCTTGCCGACGCTGCTCAAGTTCCGAATCGCGCTTCCGGATGATCTCACGCAAGCGCTGACCCCAGAGGGCCTCGCAGTAGTCGCGTGCATTGGCACTTAATGACACGGCCTCAATTCTACAACTATGAAACGGCCGGGTGGCCCGCCCTTCAGCGGGTTAAGTATAAGTTAGAAACCGCGAGGCACCCCGAGGTTTCTCAACATAGGTAGAGCCGAAGTCGGAGCTGGCCGCCCACTAGCTCCTGAACTGCTCGTCAATCTCCACCTGGTATCCCGCTGCCAGCCGGTTGGTCTCGTTGGCCATGCCGACCACCGCCATCAGTTCGTGAAACATGGCATCGGTCATGCCCTTTTTTCTGGCGGCAGCGGTGTGGGAGGCGATGCAATAGCCGCACTGGTTGCTGACGCTGACCGCGACGTAAATCATCTCCTTGGTGAGCGGGTCGAGCGCTCCCGGCGCCATGATCTGCTTGATGTCTTCCCAGGTGCGCTTGAGGGTCGCGGGATCGTGGGCGAGGGCCTTCCAGAAATTGTTGATCCAGTCGGTCTTGCGGGTGGCCATGATGTCGTCGTACACGGCGCGCACTTCCGGGCTGGCGTCTTTGTATTCGATGAGTCCGGGGGAGGTCATGTTTTCTCCAGAGCTGGAAGGCTTGCGACAGGGTTTGCTTAGAACATCCGCTGAGTCCGCCTTGGGAGAGACGCAGCAAGCTGCGTCTCTACAGGCGAGTTGCTATTTTGGTAGCTCGCCGCGTAGCAGCTTTCCTAATCCTGCTGCGGGGCAGCGGACGCCGACGTAGAAGTGTCCGAAGAGCGCGTAGACGGCGCTTACCTCGTCGAAGCGCATTTCGTAGATCAACTTCTTGAACACCAGCGGATCATCCGCAAACAGGTCTACGCCCCACTCCCAGTCGTCGAAGCCGATCGAGCCGGTGATGATTTGCCGTACTTCGCCGGCATAGCGGCGGCCCACCAAGCCGTGCTCGTTCATCTGCCGGGCGCGCTCCTCGATGGGCAAGGTGTACCAGTTCTTGTCTTCGCCGCGGCGGCGGTCCATGGGATAGAAGCAGAGGTAGCGGTGCTTGGGCAGGTCGGGATAGAGGCGCGGATGCATGGCCTCTTTTTGCCGCGCGACCGTGTCGGCGATCTCGCGCTTCCACTCTTCCGAATGCAGTTCGACGCCGCGCTCCGCCAGCGCCTTGTAGGCTTTGATGGTGGATTCGTAGAGTCCGAGCTCGATGACCGACAAGTAAGAAGTGGTGGGCTCGAGATAGTCTCCCAGCCGCAAGCGAGACCAGCACAATTCCGCCTGGTTGAGCTCGTCAAACGACTGGCGGAAGTGGACGAACATCAGGTCGCCCTTGTGTCCGATGAGGGAATACAGAGCGGATTGGCCGGCGGGATTCTGCTCCATCTTGCCCAGGAGGGCGGTGGCTTCGTGGATGAGCTCGGTCTTTTGCGCGGGACGCAGTTGGCGCCAGGCCGGCCAGCGAAAGCGCATCATCTGGTGCAGCACGCTGTAGCCTTCGATGGTCAGTGGAACGGGAGGTATCTCCGTCGCGGCGGTCTCGGGGCGAGCAGTGCGGGTGGATGACATGGGTAGTCAGTATCCTTTTGGCGTCTATTGTACCCGCGAACGCCGGTCGGGAGGGAACACGCAGCCTGCGGGGCGTGTGCGCTCAAGGCGATCCGCGTTGGGGAAGAAATCTGGCTCTGACCTAAGCAGGTTCTTGTCAGGTCAGTTCTCAGTTGCCGGTTTCCGGTTCTCAGCGCAGGGGAACACCTTCCAAACAGCCGCCTGGTTGACGCGGGCCGGCGCCGGACGGACACGACGGTTCATTGGCCACTAGTACACACCGCCGCGCTTCCCACAACTAACTGCACCACCTTCCGCTTGGCCCTTCGTGACCTGCCCCTGAGACAGCACCGGGACTACCCTCAACTTAGTCGATCTTAGACATTTGCGAGCAGATTCTGGAGGCTCCAGTGCGAACCAGACTGATAGCAGCCTTGCTAGTGCTGCTTTCCCCCCTCGTACTCATAGGTTGCGGCAGCTCCAATGCCACATCGCAAAGCAGCAACTCCAACTCAGGTCATAGCCACGACGGCGGCGGGACTGGGGGCGGTTCGGGTGGCGGCAGCGGATGCGGCAGCGGAATCGCCGATTTCTACGTTGCCCCCAATGGCAACGACAACTGGAGCGGAACTCTGGACGCACCAAACAGCGATAGCAGCGATGGTCCCTTTGCCACTCTCGATCATGCGCGTGGCGCGGTGCAGGGCGAACCCGGCGGCAAACATACGGTCATGATCCGTGGCGGAAATTATTTTCTTGGTGCGCCTGTAGTCTTTAATGCGAGTGACTCCGGCAGTGCAACCTCCCCCATCATTTATGAGAACTATCCCTGCGAAGCTCCGGTGATCAGTGGCGGAAAGCTGATCACCGGATGGAAGAACAGTGCGGGCAATGTGTGGACGGCCCCGCTCAGTTCCGGCAGTTACCAGGATTTCGAGGCGCTGTTCTATAACGGAGAGCGCCGCTACCGGCCGCGCACTACGGTCGGGGGGTATCTCTACAACGCCGGGCCGGTTTACCAGTCGACCGAGTCAGCCAATTGCGGCATCCAGACGGGCGGCCAGTGGGAATGCTTCGATCGCTTCTATTTCAGCGGAAATGATGTGGCCGCGAACTACCACAGCCTGGCGCTGGGTGACGTGGAGATCCTGGACTTTGAAAAGTGGACGATGAGCCGCATGCGGTTGCAATCGGTGGACTCGGTGAATCGTATTGCCTACCTCACCGGCCCGACTTTTCAGTGGGTGGACAACGGATTTGTCGCCGGACACCGTTACCTGATTGAGAACGTCAAGGAAGCGTTGAACCAGCCGGGGCAGTGGTATGTGGATCGCTGCACCAATCCTCCTGCCTGCAGCAGCAGCAACGGAACCTGGACGCTCACCTATCTGGCGCAGGCGGGAGAAACTCCCGCGACTGCGGAGATTATTGTGCCGCAGCAGTCGCAGCTGATCGTCGCCTACAATCTGCAGTACGTCACGTTCAGCGGGCTCACTTTTGCCCATGACAACTGGTTGCCGCCGGCCACGGGGTTGGGCGATCAGCAGGGAATCCCCAAAGTGACGGCAGCTTTAAGCTTCAACACTTCGAGCAACATCACGTTCGACAGTTGCACGATTGCGCACACGCAGGGCTGGGGTATCGAGTTCGTGGGCACGGGACCGATCAACAGCAAGCCCAGCAATCAGGTGATCAACAGCGCTCTGTACGATCTGGGAGCGGGCGGCATCCGGATCGGGGCCTGGCCCAATGGAAAAGACACCGACGCCACGGTGGCGCAATACGTTCTCGCGCAGAACAACGTGGTGGCGGGCGGTGGCCGCGTCCAGCCCAGTGGCATTGGCACCGGCATCTGGGTGGGCAACTCGCACCACAACACCATCACACATAATGATGTTCACGACTTCTACAGCGGGGCTATCTCCGTTGGCTTTACCTACGGCATCAGCAATGGCGCCGGCCTGGCCCATGACAACATGGTTTCGTACAACCTGGTGTACAACCTGGGCCAGGGCGTGACCAGCGACATGGGAGGCATCTATTTCGCGTCGTCAGCCACCACCGGCAATCAGGCTCTGAACAATGTGGTGCATGACGTAGTACACAACTGGCAGGACAGCGACGGCTACGGCGGGCACGGACTGTACTTTGACCAGGGCACGTCCAATATGGTGGCGCGGAATAACCTGGTGTACCGGACTTCTTCCGCCAGTTTCTTCAACAATCTCTCTGATGCCACCAGCGACACGTACCCGCAGAACAACCTCGTGGACAACAATATCTTTGCCTTGGGCGACCCACACACCATCCAGCGGGGCGGGGACAATCCGTCTTCTTTTACCTTCACCCACAATATTGCTTATTTCGACCATGGGATGCCGCAGGGCGGCAATTGGTCGTGCTACGACGTAGGCGGCAGCGGCCAACCTGTGCCGTGTACGACCCGCTTCCTGCTGGACAACAACCTTTATTGGAACACGGTGGGCAAGTCGCCTATCTTCATGACTACCGATCCCAACAACCACCAGCCAACCGATTACACCTTGTCAGAGTGGCAGGTACTGGGGGAGGATGTGCATTCGAAGAACCTGGATCCGCTGTTTGCGAATCCCACCGGGGATGACTATTCGCTGTTGCCCGGGTCCCCAGCGCTGAGCTTGGGCTTTGTACCGTTTGATCCCAGCCAGGCGGGAAGGACCACCCAGACGCTGACCGTACCGACGGTGCCGGCGGCGTTCCCACTGCAATTGATGGATCTCACGAATTTCTAGGAGTGGTTCAGGAGTCGAATCCTCGTTCGCTGCGGTTGCGGTGTGGATGCGCGGTCCCTTAGATTCCGCGCGGCGTTGTATTTTGTCTCTCTTAGTTCTCAGTTCACGGTTCCCAGTTCTCAGCGTGGGGTGGGTGCTTCAGGGAGTTGCTGCCGACCCGCTGCGCGGGGCGTATCGGGCCATTGCCAAGTCCACAATTTCGCCGATTAATTGGGTGTAAGAAAGGCCGGAAGCCTTGGCGGCCATGGCGAACTCGTGCTTGCTGGAAAGCCAGGGATTCGGGTTCGCTTCGATCACGTACACGTCGCCTTTGGGGGAAAGGCGCATGTCAATGCGACCATAATCCCGCAACTTGACGGCGCGGTAGGCAGCCAGCGCGGTCTCCGACAACCGGGAAGTGGTGTCCTCATCAAGATCTTCCGCCACAGCGGACTTGGTCAGCTTGTGTACTTCTGTGTCTTTCTCAAACTTGACGTCCCAACTGGCGATTTTCGGCGTGCCTTTGGGCAGGCGGGAAAGGTCAAGTTCGACCAGCGGCAGTGCGTGGGCATGCTCGTAGCTGCCGAGGATGGCAGCGTAGATCTCGCGGCCCTCGATGTATTCCTCGATGATGGCCGGCGAATCGAACTCGTTCTGGAGGTATTCCACCCGTTCCATGAGTTCCTTGACGCTGCTGACCACGGATTCCGAGTCGATTCCAATGGAACCGTCTTCCAGCAATGGTTTCACGATGAGGGGGAAGGAAATGTCATGGGCGTGATCGATGCGGCCGCGATAGGCGGTGGCGAAATAAGGAGTGCGGATGCCGTGGAAGGCGAACATTTTCTTGGCGGTGGCCTTGTCCTGGGCCAGGAAGGTCGCATGCGGACCAGCGCCGGTGAAGGGCAAGCCCAGCAGATCGAGATAGGCGGCGACGTTCATCTCCTTGGTGTCGTCGCCAGCAAACGCTTCGGTCAGGTTGAAGATCAGATCGGCTCCGCACTTGGCCACCGCATGCAGGGACGGCAGGCCGCCGTCGAGCACGTGATAGAAGGGCTGGTGGCCGAGTTTTTCCAGCGCCTCGAAGATTTCTTCTCGATCTTCCTTCTCCCGCTTGGTCTTCTTGCGCGGCTTGGAGGTGCGGGCCGGTCTTTCGACCGGCTCCGGAACAGCCGATGGGTCTTCCCAGAGATCGTAAAGCACGGCGATTTTCAGTTTGGCGTCGATCATTCAGGCCTCCGGCCCAGGGCTGCGTCTGTTCTCATTATATAAATGCACGCGATGTTCCTCATGGCTGAATGAACTTTCCCCGGGTCATATAGTTGGTGGCCAAGGCTGTGGCGTACACGGTGATTTCCGTCAGGTGTTCGGACTCGCGGGTTCGGTCGGACACCAGGCCCAGCTCGCCGATTCTTTTCTCAATCGCCTCCAGCAATTGCTTGATCAACGGACGCTGCGCGCCGGACCAATATGCGATCTTGTCGATCACCTCTTTGCGGTGCTCGTGCAGGAAGTCCTGCGCCGGGCGACCGGTCTTGCGCCTCTTGGAGACGTTGAAGATGTCCAGCAGATCGGTGTCCAGCGCGAGGTCGGCAATCGGCGTCTCCTGCGCGGTGGACTGGCGGTAGAACTCGGCGACGGTGGACTCCATCTCATCCACCGTGATGTCCATGCGGCCGCGGCGGCGGATGGGATCCGTTTTGGCCAACTCGCGCGCAATCCGATCCACATACCGCAGCTTGGCCAGCGCGCCCCAACCGCGGTAGCGCTTCCGCCATCCAGAACGGGGGGTGAGCCACACGGCAAAGGTTTCCGCGAAATCTTCGTCGGGATGTTTCTGCGCGTACCAGCCCGCGAGATGGCGCACGAAGTTGCGCGAGAAGGGAACCGGCCGGTACTGGTCGCGGTAGGGACGGCGAAAGGAACCAAACAGCTGTTTCCATTCCGGGGTGCGGTAGAGCTTGTAGGCGTAGTTAAGCGCGTGTCCGGCTTCATGCCGCAGATACATCATGATCTCGCGCGCATCCTCGAGATCGTTCATTTCTTTTTCGAGAGAGGCGAGATCGGGATTGGCGAGATAGAACGGAATGCCAATTACCGGCTCGCCGGAGGGACAGCCCCACTCGTCGGTCAGGTAACAAGCCGGACGAAACTTGCTGAACTTTTTGCGCTCCAGTTCGCGGTACAACTGCTGCACGAAGCGGTCCAGCGGCGATCCGTCGAGCTTCAGACCCAAATCGCGAATGGGCTTGTTCAGGATTTCCTGGAAACCCGCCGGTGATTTTTCGACCTGGTGCACAAGATCTCGCAAAGGAGTGAATTCAGAACTATATCGCGACGCACGGGGAGAGGAGGCAGCGGTCCGCTACCGGTATCCAAACTAACAAACCGCCGCACCGGCCCTGAAGATGACCGGAGAACACACACCAAAGGTTGGACCAGAAATTGGACGGGCAGGGCCCATTTCAGCCTCATTGGAAGCGTAAGCAGGTAGTTTAATAATCAATCGCTTACAAGGGATCTCTCGTAATTTACATCAGGAACCGCGACTTGGCGTTCTCCGGGCTGGATGGCAGCGCACCGGGGTGAAAGGCCCGTCCCCCTCCACAATTGTGCAAACAATTGCGTCTTGGCCCCCAAGATAGGCCGCTAAAGCCGAGTTCTGGCCCTCCCGAGTTTGGTATGGAGCTTGCTTCCAATCAATGTGGAGCATTTGCGCTCGTTCTGGAAGCTCCCCCTGGCGGCTGGAAATACCGCATAGCTCCAAGTCTGAGTTTGTTGCCCCCGGGATATTGAGCGCAAGGGGCGGAGATCAATGCGATGAAGACTACATTGTTTGTGATGTGCTTTCTTTGTGCTACAGCAGCCCTCGGACAAACTTCGGTTGGCGGTTCTGTTCTAAGCAGTGAACCACGTGTGTTCCGGATGTCCAGCCATCAGGAGCGTGCGTCTCAGCGGTCAGTCGAGCAGGAGCAAGACCTGCTGGAAAAATCCCACCTTCTCTATGCTCGAGGTGAGAGGCCGCTGTGGGAAGTGGCGTCAAACTCCTATGTCATGCCGCTGGGCGATGTGGCCCGTCTCCTCAGGAAAGAGCACGAGACGGCAAAGAAAGCCACTCGAGTTTGGGAAAACTAGTTTCCTCTCGGTCGAGCATGGGTGAGGCCGGCAGGTAGGGGTCGCGCCACGGTTGCGACGCTAAGCAATCCCAACCCAGCCAGCCCGGGGACTCACTTCCGCGCCACCAATCACAACGTAATTTTGTCGATCCGCTTTGGGGGACTTTGGGTCCGCAATCCGGCGGGTACTGGGTGAAGTCGAAATGGATTCCCGACAGTCCAGGGCGCCCGCTAGCCTAAATTAAGAGCAGTTGAAAAAATGTGGTGGAGGCGGCGGGAGTCGAACCCGCGTCCGAAAATGTTACTGGTCAAGAGACTACATGCTTATTCACGTTCATGCCCCAGGCATTACCCTGGGACGTTCGCGGCCCCCGCTCAGAACGGACAAGAAACGGTTGCCGCTAGCCTGATGATCTCATCCCCCCTACTCAGACGTGGCAGGGAAGACCAGCCCTCTGTGTGACGCTCGCTCACAGCCCAAGGGCGAAGCTGTGGAAAGCGGCTGCCTAATTAATTAGGCTGCGTATGCCATCTGTTGATTGGCAATTATCATTTTGCACGCGATTACGGGTGTGTGCACCCCGGCATGCCTCTTGGCCGCAAGCATCTCCGTCGAAGCCGTGACGCCCCCACTGGTGGGATGG